>JAEUKI010000071.1 GCA_016793325.1 Myxococcales bacterium
TTCGGCCTTTTGCTGCAGATCTGCGTCGACCATCGGCGTCAGCAATTCTTGCAATAGCGCTGCTATTGCTGCGAATCGCTTCCTTGCTGGTCTCGCAGCTCCTTGCAAAAGTCTCGAACTTCCACTCCAACGCCCTCTGAACAGTTGCTCGCGTGGCTTCGCGGGGGTGAGCGCGTGAGCGTGCCGTTCGACGCCCCGCTCTTTTCGGACAACTTCTCCTACGGAAGTACGCTGCGCCTCGAGGCGGACGGCCGCTACGTGCTCGAGACGCGCTTCAAAGAGCCGCAAGTGAGGACCGAGGACGAGCCGATGCAGATCACTCGCGAGATCCTCGACGAGGCCGAGCTCCGTGCGCGCCTCGAGCGCGTCGCGTTCGACCTCTGCACACGACGTTGACGCCCCTGCGCGATGGACACAACCCGCCCGTCGCGCATGGCGAGCTCGTCGTCGCTGCGAAGCGAGCGAGGCTACGGTGTCTCGATCGATGGAACGACTTCGATCAGCGCGTAGCTCTCCGCGCGCCGGACCAAGCGCGCTCGTCGTTCGGCGGCGGCAGCTCCGTCGCCCACGCGAACGACGAGTGAATTCGCGGCTGGATCGAGCATCCGAGCGGCCGACACGTTGAGCAGCACGACGACGCGTCGCGAGCCGAGGCGGCGCCACAAGACCGTGCGCGTGGTGCCGTTCGACCAAATGATCTCCGTCGCGTCCATCAGCGCGCCTTCGAGTGAAACCACCTCGAAGCCGTGTTCGGACGCGAGCGTGTCGTCGGGTCGATAGATCTCTGCCAGTGAGGTCTCGCTCGCATCGTCCGCGAGCACGAGGCGCGTGGTCTTCCACTCGGCGAGCAGCCCAGAGGCGACGTGCCGCCAACCATCGGGCGACAGCCCTCCGTGACCCAACACCAACGTGACTCGGTCGAACGCGTCGCCCGGGTCGTCGAAGCACGCGATCGCTCGAAATTGCGAGGAAAAATCCAAGCGAAAGCGCGCGCTCTCGATGCGGCTGACGACGTTCGCATTCGAGTGAAGCATGACGATCGAGTTCGCGCCCGGGCTGCAGCGAAACGCCACTGACCTCGTGTGGGTTTCGGGCGTCGCGACTCCGCTCCAGCCTGCTCCGAGCCTGCCGAGCCACAGACCGATCGCATGCGGCTGAAACGAACGGTCGAACCGCAAGCGCAACCCAGGCACTCGATCTTGCTCTAGCTCGAGCGAGGGCAAAACACTCGAGCGAAAGCGAATGAGCTGCGGCTCACCGAGCGCCAGATCCGACGCACGAATGCGCGCGCGTGAGTCGTAGATCAGCGTCGGCACGAGGTAGCGCTGCGCGTCCGGAACGTTCGCCGCGGCGACCGAAGCCGACACTCGGGTTTGGATCCACGGCGGCTCGACGCAATCGACATCGTCTGGGGCGCCAATCATCAAGAGCTTCGCGGCGGTCTGCTCCATGATGACCGCCGTGCGCTGGCGCGCGATCGACTCGTAGCCCGAGACCACTCTCAGCGCGTCGAGCGCGTCGTGCCGTCTTCGACACGCGAGCATCGCCACGAACGTCTCTCGCCCGATCGCGACCCGATCACCCGTCCGCCGAACCTCGTGCCGCATCCATCGAGACGGCCCCGACGGAACGAGCGCCGACGAATCGCTCGTGTACGAGTCCAAGTACACGATCGTCGTGGTCGCCAACGACGCAGCGGACAGCGCGGCGAACGCCACCAACCACGCCAACGCGAGGCGCGCTCCGCGCCGACCGCCTGCGCCGAACCAGATCGCCCACACGCCGAGCGCGAAGACAACGCCTGCGACATCGAGCGCCCTCCGCAGCGGCGACGCCGCGAAGCTCGCGACCACGGCCCACCCCAACGCAAAGACGAGGCTCGACAAGCAGAGCGCGAGCACCATTCCCCTCGCTTGCCCGCCGCGCACCACGATCGTCGCGACGCGTGTCCACTCGCCTGTCGAGGACGCGCCCCTCGGGCTGTCGACGGCTTCGTGGCGCGCGTCGACCTCGACCTCGGTGTAGCGCGTCCACCGCGAAAACTCTGGGCGATCGAGGGAGAGAGCGACCCTTCCGTTCACGCGATCGCCCTCGACGACCTCGCGTTCGAGCGCGGGTTCGCCGTCCACGAGGAGGCGGACAGCCGAGAAGGATCCGTAGACCCACACAATCAAGACGTCGTCGTCGCTCAGCGAGATGGACGCCCGGGACGGCTTCGCTCCAACCGATACGCGGACGACGCGGCGCCCACGCTTGGACGAAGCGGTCGCGCTGGGCTCTGCGCGCGAGGGCTCCATCGGGCGATCGTACGGGCTGCGTGCGAACGCGCGCAACAGGCGACGCAATGTTGAAAAGATGTGCAGCGAGTTCGAGCGGCGAGCGGTTCGAAGGGCGCTTCGAGGGGTCTGCGGAGGCGTCGGTCCGCGTGCGTTTGGCGAGCGTTCCCCGTGCTCGGTCCTCGTCGGGCAGCTGCCCGCGCTCACGGGGGATCGCTCAGCAGTCGTGGTTCGAGCGCGGACGGTTCGCGGTCGCGACGCCTGCGTTTTGCGCGGGAGACGGAGTCGCAGCTCGGGCGGTCTCGCACGCCCTACGCGAGAGGAACCAAGGCTCGCCCGCGGCCGTGACGACTCCGTTGGCAGCAACGTCGACGAACTTCGTCTGCTCGCAGCCGAACGACACGGTCCCGATGCCTCCTACGCGAGGCCTTCGGGTGACCTCTGTGCGAGGCCCGAGGAGCATGATCGTGTTTGCGCCGAGCTCGTAGACGAACTCCGTGTAGCCGCGGGCGCCGTCGTCGGACGCCCAGTTTGTTCGCAGCGCTCCGTGCGCGCCGCTTCGAGCGTCGGGGCGAAACGACCATTCGACGCACTCGGTCGCGGGCGCCGACGACGCGTCGCTCGCGGCGCTGTCTGCTCGGCTGAGACGAAACACCGATCGATTCGCGCGCGCGACGGCGAGCAACGGGGAGGGCGCGCTCAGCACGTCGGGCTGCGCAGCGAGCGAGCGCACGCGGTCGAGCAGGGGGTCGCACGAGCCATAGCGAACGACGCCCGGGTCGCGTCGCGCGACGGCTGCCTCGCACGCGGCTGCCGTGCGATACCAGCGCCCGTCGGACCACGAGAACGCCTCGGCGTTCGCGCTCGTCAAGACGATCGAGTGCTCGCACGACGCGAGCGAAGCGTGCGGGGCGCTCCCTGCGTAGCGAGCCACTTGCGGATCTCGAAGCGTGAGTCGTCCCTCCGCGTACTCGAAGTAGAACGAGAACAACGCGACGCCGGTTTGGGTCATGTACGGCGCGATCCACCCTTCGACGCCGGGCCCTGTGCGAAGGGACACCGTCATGTGTTCGCAGCGGCCGTCCGGCGTCGCGAGGTGTACAGACTTCTCGACGCGCGAAGCGAGCCACGCCTCGAACGCTGCGTTCGGCGGCGGCGCGGATCGAGCGACGATCGCCGGGCGAGCGGGGCTGGCCGCGCGCAGCGCAGGAGGCACCCCAGGGCGGGTCGCGCGCGGTGCAGATCGCGGTGCGGTCGCTGCGCACCCCGCGCCCACGACAACGAGCATTGCCACGCCAGGAGCGAGAGAGCGCACGCGACCCATGCCAGCGAGCCTACCAGCGAAGGGCTTCACCGGGGACGGTGCTCTGATTGTGAAATTCGCGATCTACCGCAGCCACAGCCTCGCAGACTCTATCGGACCAAAAGGTACTTATTGTCCTTGCACACGGGACGTCACCGCGCAAACGCAAATGCACGCTGGCAATAAGTACCAACGTGTCCGATTCGATCCGTCTGGCAGCCGCTGCGGTAGATCGCGAATTTCACAATCAGAGCACCGTCCCCATTGCCCGCCGAACTCTGCGCGAGCCGTGACGTTCGGCGGGGGGGGCTCGTTCTGTCGGTCCCCACGAACTACGGATCGACCACGACGCTGGCGTCCCGAAGCGGCACAGGAGTGCCCGCGGGCCTTCGTCGTCGACGCGCGGTGGCCGCGATGGCTTGGAGCATTCCAACGCTCGACGACTCAGCAGAACGGCAGTCGGGCCGCACTTCGGTGAGGATCGTGAGCTCGGTGATCAACGACAGCGACGCGTCGCAGTACTCCTCGTCGGTCCACTCGGACGCCCCAGCCCCGCTCGCGTCGCCGACGGACACGACGTCGCTGTCGGTGAGCAGAGAGGCTCCGTCGGAGGCGCTTCCATCCGAGAGTCCGCCGTCGCGCGCGGCGGCGCTTCGCGTTCGCAATCGCAGGACAGTCGCGTCCATCTCGCCGCGGACGAAGTCCAACGGGCGCGTGTTGCAGTCCGCGCGGCGCTCGGCCTCGCGAGGACACGTGTCGGACAGACACCGCGCGTCGAAGCTCGGCGCGCGATCCAGCGTGAACGCGTCGTCGGTGTACTGCGATGCCGACGAGAGCAACGTCGCGTCGTCCACGACCCGCGTTCGAGGCCATCGCCAGTCGTATGGCCGATAGAGCGCGGCCGGCAACATGACACGCAGCGTGTGGTCCCACAGCGCGTAGTAGAGCGCGCGCCCTGCGCCGCGATCCGTGTCGCTGATGTTCACTCGCTCGAGCGTGTACCGAACGTCGGGCGTCGCGTTGAGCAAGAGCCGCTCGCGCAGCGACTCGACCACCGGATGAACGCGCACCGCGACAGGCGGAGCCGCGTCCTCCCACACGTCCGCAGCCGCGTCGATCGCTGCATCCCCGGAGGTCGCGTCCAGCGAGATGGGCGGAGCGACGCTCTCGGTCGACGCCTCGCGCTGCGCCCCGGGAGCGAGTGCATCTGTTGTCGCGCGGGGGCTCGCTGCCGGATCAGGGCGACAGCTGAGAACACCCACGAGCGCTGACGACGCCCATCGCTTCCTCGCGAACCGCGAAGCGTCGCTCGTCTTCGAAGAACGCATCGGTGCGATGTTGATACACCGACCTCCTGCGCTGCGATAGCGACGCCGCGTCGCGACACCAGTCGCCGTCGCCGCTCACTGATCGCTCGATGGACGATCTCGACCACGCCACCGTTGAACGTCGCAGAAACGAGGCGAGCGTCGGCTATTCACGAGACCGTTGAACTCGAGTCGAACCACCACGAATCGATCGAGAAACGTCCGTCGATCGAATGAGTGCCGGTTTCGCGTCGCGGTCGAGCGTCGGCGGGGGCGAGCGTCGAGAGCGCGCTCAGCGCTGGCAGCCGATGCGCTCGGTCGCCACGACCACGTCGTCGTACAAGATCGTCTGCTCGTCGCTCACCGTGAGGCCACGGGAGATCAGCTCCATGCGCTTCTGTTCGCTCGTGTCGCGCTGGTAGTACGCGTCGAGAAAGATCGATTTGAAGAGCACGTCGGCGTTCGTTCGAAAGTTGAACCCCTCGAACGGAACGGGCGGCGTACACGCGCTGAACGTGCATCCTCCCTCGTGAAAGCTCGCGCGGAGCCACGTTCCGTTGGGCCGTCCCATCGCGTAGTCACCGACGAGGCGATCGTTGATCCAGTAGGTGAGCGATCCGTCGTTGGACCCGACGGTGTTCGCGCGCGCCGCGATCTCGATGCACACCCAACGGTCGCGCTCGTACGGCGTCTGCGTGCGCGGCTGAAACACGTTGCCGTAGTAGTACGTCGTGCCCTGGTCGCCTGCGCACCCTGGGGTCGCGCTCCCGTCGTTGCAGCGCCCCGAGCGCATGCGATGCCAGTACACGTAGAAGTTGAAGACGTTGTCGTTGGTGATGTCGAAGTCGAACCAGAACCCGCGGTCTCCTGCGGGGACGGTGTTCGCGAGGCCCGAGCTGTTGAAATCTGGGGTTCCCGCGGCGACGCGAACCCAGTGGTGCGGGTTCGGCGCGACGTTGGGAAACCGCGCGTAGAACCGCCAGTACATCCGGTCGACGCGCCGAGAGAAATTGAAGTACGGCGAGGCCGAGATGTACTGCGTCTCTTGGAGGTCTGCGCGCGTGACCGTCGAGCGCAGGTAGCGCATCCCCGCGTGGGCCCGCGCGTCTTGCTCGACGCGAAGATACCGCGTGTCCGCGCGCGGCGCCGTCCAACGTCCCCATCCCGACTCGAAGTCGTCGTGAAAGAGCACCGAGGACGCTCGCGCGATGTCGCGATCGCCTGGGTAGCGCTCGCTCAGCGTTCCGCTCGGTGAAGGCGCGTCCGCAGTGCTCGCGTCGACGGTGGCGCTGTCTGGCCGATTCGAGCCGCTGTCCGAAGGCCCCGAGCCGCTGTCGACCGGCGCGACCGAACTGTCTCGCACGTCCGCTCCGACCATCGACGAAGAGTCCGTCGCGCTCGTGTCCGTCGCGGACGCGTCCTGCGTGTTCGGCGCTCCGCAAGCCGCGATGCTGAGGCACCCGATCACTGTGACTGTTCGAAGTGTCATGTCAGTTGGGTATTGTGCGGCACCTCGCCGTCGCGCGCGAGGTCGCGTCCGTCCATCGTTGCGAATGGCGTTTGCAGATTCGCAAACGCGCGAACCGTCCGAGCGCGCGAACGTCCGCGCAGCGCCGCGACCCGTGGCAGTGCGCGTGGACACCCGAGCGATGGATCGCCACGCCAGCGATCAGGTCCAGCGCACGCGAAACCGCACTTCGGTCGCGCTGACGAGGTGATGCTCGACCTCGCTGCTCTTCGTGCCCGCCGAGTCGATCGCGGCGCGGACGGCGGTGGCCATCCCCTCGGCCACGGCCGTTGAATACAGGTGCGGCGGCGTTCGAACGGTCAGCTCGAGGTCCTTCGCCGCGAAGCGCTCGTGCGTGAGCGTGGTTCCACACCGGAGCGAGGCCCAGCGCTTCTCCATGTTGACGAGCAGCCGCTCGGGCGAGAGCACGAGGAAGACCGCGCGGTACAGCGTGGTCGAGAGGAGCTGGCGATTCTGCGTGTAGACCCACGAGAGAAACTCGTCGCGCCGGCCGCCGAAGTACCCGTCGCGGATCGCGTGCATCACCACGTTGAAGTGCACCTCGGGAATCCACACCGACACCGGCGGCGGCGAATCGACGAGCGCACGCACGGCAGCGGGCAACACGAGCTCCGCGCCGAGCGGCTTGTCCGCGAGCGCGTTGCGCACGAGCGACGCCTTCACCATGCACTGCGGGTGCGACGCGTCGCCCGCCGGGAGCGCAGAGAGGTATTCGACGACGGTGGGCAGCGATGGGGGCATGCGAGGCGCGCGCGCGAAATCCGCCGCAGAAGACTACACGCTCCGAGCGATCTGCTTGGACAAATGCACAGCAGTTCATCGGAGTCCCGCCCCACCGACACCGCGCCCCGCCCCCGCAGGCACCGTCGCAATCGCGCGAACCGTGTTCGCAGTCGTGCGATTGACGAAGAGGCGGGCGAAGGCGGACCGTCCGCCCCTCGCTCCCCGTGCGCGCGCTCGTCGCTCTCTGTGGACACAGCCCATGACCTCTCGTCGATCGTTCGGTGCGCTCTTGATTCTCGCGGGTCTCCACGCTGCTTGCCGACGCGCGCCCAACGAGCGTGACTGGGTCGTCGCGCACGCAGCAGAGATACGATCGCGGCTCGCGCTGGTGCTCCAGGCGCACGCGGCGCTCGCGAGCGCTCCCTCCCAGGACGTCGCGTTCGCTCCCCTGGCGCCGTCGCAATTTGCGATCGTCTCGGTCGAGGACTTCGACACGCTCCGCCCCGAAGTGCCCTCGTCGTGGAGCCCCGTAGAAACGCCAGCGTTCGGCCGACCTCCGATCGACTCCGAGCTCGCGTTTCTCGTGGAGACGCTCCGAAGAATCGCGGCGTCCCGCCCGAGCTACAACCGCGACGCCGTCGCGCTCGCCGAGCGCAGGTGGCAGTTTCTGCAGACGCTCACCCACGTCGCGGTCGTTCAGCCCATCGAGATCCCCGACGTGCGCGTCAATCACTCGACGTTGTGGGTCGGTCGCGTGTTGCTCTGGGACGTGGCCGCGCAGCGTTGGTCCGGCTGCAAGACGATCCGCGTGAATCACGAAGGCGTCTGGGAGTCGTCGGGCCTCGTCAGCGCGGGCGTGTACGAGGTTGGAAGCCGCTACAACTCCGATGGCTTCGCGGCGCGACGATTCACGCGCGAGCTCGGCACCGCCGTGCGACGCGCGTTGACCACGCAAGAGAGCTCGTTTTCGCTGCCGTCACGCGGCGAGCTCGGGGTCGCGGCGCCGCAGCGGCCCCTCTTCGTTCCGCCTCCGCGCGAGGTCATTCGAAGGCGCCGACGCTGAGCGCGCGCGCGAGCCGCGCTACTCGCCGTACCAGACGTCGACGTCGGCCCAACCGTCCGTGGGCCACGCGTCGAAGCCCATGATCGTCGCGAGCGTCGCCGTGTCCCATCGGCGCCACACCGCGGCGGCGAAGCCCTCGGTGACGCGCCACAGCGCGAAGACGACCGACACTTGTCCGCCGCCGAAATCCTCGTCCGCGTCGGGGTCGAACTGCTCTTGGGTCAAGTCCGCCTCGACGATGATCCATTGATCGTCGGCGGCGAGCCAACGGCCTTTTCCCTTCGCGTTGTGCGTCCCGACCGCTTCGAAGCACGCGTAGCTGACGAGCTTCTTCGGGTTCTTCATGACCTCGGCCGAGTACGAAAGCGGGTTCTTTTGCTTGTAGAGCGTCGAGACAGGCGGGCTCTTCGGCCAGCCCTTGATCGCCCCGAACGACCACGCCTTCTCGTTGCCGTACTCACCCGTGGTTCCGGTGTTGAGCTTCGCGTCCGGGGTGCTTGCCTTCATCGCCGCGACCGCGAGCTCGATCGATCGAATCGCAAATGACATGATTGTGTGTGCCTCCGTACCGTTGCGTGTCGAGCTGTTGATTGCCTCTCAGGGTTCGTCGCGCTCGTCGTCGTCGCCCCAGTCGTCCCACGCGCCGCCCGACTGCTGCGCGCGGAGCCCGTCGCGATACACGTAGACCTTCGTGCGATCTCCGAGCGCGACGTCGACGAGGCGATCGTCGAACTGAAACAAGAACGCCCCGCCGCCGCGCGCCGCGCGCCGCTCGCGCTCTTCGAAGGGCTCGCCCATCGCTCGTCCATCGGCGCTCGCGAGCGCCTCTCGCAGCGCTCGCGCGGTCGCGCGAAGCTCGTCGCCCTCGGGCCACTTGGACTCGACCTCGCCGAGCCAGCTGGGAACGTCCACGCGATCCACGCGCACCCGCGTCGCTCGATCGCGCGGGGAAGCGTGCGCGAAGTTCTCGCCCGACGCCAAGTCTTCCGCCGAGAGAAGCACGACCGCGCCCTTCGCGACCGCTTCGATCGCGCGGCGACCGGCGCCGATCGGCGCGAACACGGCGATCGCTCGGACGTCCTTGCCTTCGCATCGTTCGCGAAGCGCCGGAGCGTCTGCGAGGTCGATCGTGAGCAGGTGCCTCATGGGCCTTGCGCCGAGCTGCGGCCAACGAGCGTCGCTCACGCCGATCGCCGCGCCGCCCGAGCGAGACACGTGCTCGCGCGTCGCGTCCTCGTCGATCACGCCGAGGACGTACTGCGGTTGCTTGTCGCCGGGCAGTCGATCGCTGAGCCGTCGAGCCCGCTCGGCGATCGCCGCTGCGCGAGCGACGTACGCGTGCCGCGCCCCCTCTGCCGCTTCGATGTGCTCGACAGGGACGTAGCTGCGGAGCGCCGTTCGCAGCGCGGATCGCTCGGCGCCCGCGTCAGCGAGCACCGCCCGAGCGAACGCGACCTTGGCGCGCGGGTCGAGCTTCGCGAGGCCGATTTGCAGCAAGCGATCTGGCGACGAGAGCGAGAGCGCGCGCTCGCGAAAGAGCGCCGCCGAACGCGCGACGACCGCGTCGGTCGCGACCGAGGACAACAGCAAGAATCCCGCGGTCCAGTGCTTTCGCGCGCCGTCGAGCGACGCGAGCACGATCGCCTCTGCGCGCTCGAGCGAGAGCGCTCGCAGCGCGTCGGGGACGAGGCCTCCCACGACGTGTTCGAGGGCGAACGCGTCGCGCTCGACGCCCTCGCACGCGTGGACGTCGATGAACCGATCGAGCTGCGCGGGAGCGCTTCCGCCGCGGCGCCCGATCTCTGCGAGCATCGAGAGGATCACGTGCGCGTACAGCACCTTGCGGTCGCCGTCGCCGCGCTCGTATTCGGCGACGAACGCCTCGCGCCCGGCTGCGCCGACGATCCCGACGAACGACACCCCCGCGAGCGCCGCGCGCGTCGTCTGCTTGGACGCGTACTCGTTGCAGCGCGCGCACAGCTTTGCGAGGAGCTCGTTCGTCGGAGCGACGCTGACGAGCAGCGCCGCGCTCTGAAACATGTGCATCGGCCGGTCGATCCACTGCGAGACCAGCGCGTGTACGCGCTCGGCGGGTAGCACCGTGAGCGCGTCGCGCATCTCGCGCGCTCCTTGGTACGGGATCGCCGTGCGCGCAAACTCGAGCTTCACCAGCGCGTCGAACGCCGAGGGGAGACCGACTCCCTCGCGCCGCGCGGCGCGCGCAGCGAGGATGAACACCATGTCTGCGATCGCGTCACGCGCGACGGGGCGCCCTGTGTGGTCGGACATCGCCGCGAGGACCTCGGCCCAAAACGCGAGGGGTCGAAACTCGACGCGACGAAGCGCGCCCCACGCGTCGCCGTTGTACGGATCGACCCGGGACAAGAGCCGTCCGAGCGGGCCGCTGCTCAGCCGAGGGTAGACCGCCGAGAGGTAGTTTCCGTTGCATGCGACGCCGCGATCCGCGGCGCGGCCGAGCGCTGCGCCGAAGCTCGCGTCGTCGCCGAGGCGCGCTGCGATCGAGCGAACGTACGCGTCGAGGTCGTCCCCTGGCTTCGCGCGAACGCCGTCTCGGTCGACGAACTCGACCGCGCGCTCGACGGCGTAGTGACCGGCGATCAGCGCCTCGGCGAAGGCGTCCGACACCGCGGTTCGTTGCGCGTCGGTGAGCGTCGCTCCGAGCCGCGCGCGAACGAAGTGCACGCCGACCGCCATCGGCGCGGGCAATCGCTCGGCGAGCGCCTGCCAACGGCCGTCGTCCGTCAGCGCGTACACGCGCTCGACGATGCGATCGAGCACCGCGGGCCATCCTCGAAGCGACGGCCACCACTGCGATGACGCGGGATTCGACGCGGCGAGCTCGATCCACGCGGACGCGTCGTCGGCCGTGTACGCGCCGTCGTACTCGGACAACAGTCGAAAGCCTGCTTCGCCGTGGGCGAGGGGGCTCCATTGGCCCGAGCGAATCAGCGCGTACGCGAGCGGCGCGACGCACTCGCGCGGAACGAACTCTCCGATCGCGCGCGCGATCTTGTCCGCGTTGTTCTGCGCCTTCGCGACCTTGCCGAGCAGCGATTTGGTGGTCTTCGCGTCGAGCTTCGGGACGCCGTGTTCGATCTCGAGCAAGCGCATCACGCCCTTGTCGTCCCGAGTGCGCTGCGGTCCGTGCAGGACGCCGTGGTGCCAGTGCTTCTCGTCGAGCAGCTGGCCGTGCGGGTTCCAACGACGTTCGGCGCCGTGTCGTCGCCCTTCGTCGTCGTAGTGGACCTCGCTCGTGCATGCGCCGCTCGGGTCGAACCAACGCGCGACGCCGACGTAGTGCGAGCTGCCCACGCCGCCGATGCTGTTGGCGTACGCGGTCGCGAGGCGCTTGCCCTTGGGGCCGTCGGGATAGATCGCCCGCGCTGCGCGCGTCTCGCCCTCGTGGCTGAGGACGCCGTTCGCATGAAAGTACCGGATCGGTCCTTCGATCCAGCCGTCTCGGTAGTGCAGCTCGGCGCTCGTTCCGTTGCCTCCGCGCGTGATCCACGAGCCCTGCTCGAGCCCGGTCGCGTCCGTCGCGTTGGTGACCTCGCCCTCTCGAGCCACGAGCGTCGCGTCGGTGCGCGGCGCGACGGGCTCGATCCAATCCGTGCTTTCGGAAGGCTGCTTCGGAGCTCGCTTCGTCGTCATCGCGCGGGACAGTACCGAAGCGCGCGCGCGAGCCCGCACGCACGACTGCGAGCGTGGTTCGCATATTTGCGTTCGCGAAGACGCCCGACCTCGGTCGTCAGGGCGCTCCGATCACCGGTCGCTTCGCTACGCTCGCCGACCCGAGAGACCGAACGTGGGTTCGAGGGGATGGCTCGTCGCGCGTCGTCCTTCGAACGGGGCGTCGCGATCGTGTCGCGACGGGAATCGCTGGCTCATCGTCCGCCGCTCGTCCCGCCGCTGCCCGCAGGTCCACGGCCTGCGGCGTTGAATCGTTGGTCCCATTGGCGCTGCAATTGCGGGTGCTCTTGGAGGTAGTTCTGCTGTTGCGCGGGAGGCAGTCGCAGCACGTCGTCGATGGGAAACCGATGAATCCTGTCGATCCTCGGACCGCGAGGCATCTGTCGCACCCAGCCGTCGCGGACGAGCCGCTGCGCGCGCTGTTCGCTCGCGCCGTAGCGCCGAAGCAAGCGTTGAAACTCGTCTTCGGTCACATCGGGGACGCCCGCTAACATTCGCCCGAGGTTCTCTGCGAAGGCGGTCGCTTGCGCAGAGCGAGTCGGGGGCATTTGCGCGGGCCGCCCGTCGGCCATCGCCATGCGAACTCTTCGATCGAGCACCGTCGGGCTCAGGCGCTTTTCATCGGTCCAACGATCGTCGAACGAGCTCGGCCACGACGCGCTCCAGCTGGTGTTCGCGTAGTCCGTGAGCCTCGATCGAACGAGCAGCGAGCCGCCTCCCTCGGCGACACGCGCGCAGAACCCCGCGGCGACGCGGGCCATCGCGACCCATTCAGCCGTCGCGCTCGCGCGACTCTCGACCGAGAACAGCGGTTCGGGGTCGCTGCCGAACGTGTTGGTGATCAGCCCCGCGGGGCTCGACAGTCGCAAGAGCACCCACCGCTGACCGCTCCCTGCGCTGCCGATCGCCTCGCACGCGCGGCTCGGAGGACCGCTGTTCGTCCGCGCGTCGTTGCTCGCGCCAACGGCTGGCGTGTCTGGGCGCGCGTCAGCTCGCGCGTCGCGCACGCCCGAGTCGATCGGCGGGCGACCCACGCCGCTGTCGCGCAGGCGATTGCCGCCGCCGTCGCGTCCGCGGGGATCGACGGAGGCGTCGAGGCGCGAGGGGGACGAGACGCCCGCGTCCGCCAGCACGTTGCGCCCGTTGCACGCGAGGCACAGCACCGCGAGCTCAACGACCTTCACACGAAACATTCGTGGCTTCACGACCCTCTCCTTCGCTCAGTCGAAGCTGCGGCAGCGTCGCGCCGCCCTCGCTCGTCGAGCACACGATCACGTTGGCGCGAAGCGTCGAGTCGACCATGCAATTCGCGTCGAGCGCGACGCGCGCGCTCGAGCCTCCGCGGGATTGATCCCAGGTGCACTCGTCGGTGGCCGTCCCGCTGGCGCCGTTGAACTGAAACACCACCGCCCTTGTCCGCGAGCACTCTGCGATGATTTCGTGTGGCGGTCGCGGGACGTGTCGTCTCAGCTCGAGGCGGTACATCCTCGCGTCTGCCCACTGTGGCCGCGGACCGGCGCTCGGACAGGGAAAACACGCGTCTCGCAGCGCCGCGCTCCCTCGATGCTGCGCCAGTTCGGTCGTCGTGCAGCTCCACGCGGCGCGGTGCTTCACGCGATACCACGCGATCGATCCGCCGGTGATCGCGACGATCGCGACGATCGCGACGATCGCGATCGCCCACGGGCGGCGCGGCGACGGCGGGGTCGGGCGCGATTCGAACGCGGGCTCGCTCGGCGGCTCGCTCGGTTTGGGCTCGTACTCGAAGCACCGCGGGTGCGCTGCGGCGAAGGCGCGCGCCTCGTCGACGGCGTCGTTCTTCCATTCGCTGTCGAAGAGTTTTTGCGCGAGGAGCGCGGTCTTGCCGAGCGCGTCGCAGCGCTCGATCAGATCGTTGGCGACGACTCCGATCGGGTGATCGAGGGACGAGAAATCGACGACGCGGAGCCGCAGATCGTGGTCGTCGCTGCACCACATCGAGAGCGCCTTCGTCGTCGAGAAGGACTGCGCGATGGCAGCGCGCAAGAGCTGACGCGCCTTGCGAAGCACTGCTTCCGGTGGACGGTCCTCCGACACGTCGCCGAAGATACAACGCTCGCGGTCCGCTGCGGTTGACGAAGACCAACAGATCTCGTACGCCCGAGGACGACACGGACCCTGAAGATGGGAGGGCAAAGAGTCTACTTCGGTCGCGCGCTCTACGAAGACGGAACGCCCATCGCGCGAGCCTCTGTCGTCGTCGCCAGGGGCACCGCGCCGACCCCCGAAATTGCGAAGATCACCGATGAACAAGGTCGCTTCGCGTTGGGGTTGCCCGAAGGAGAATTCGAGCTCGTCGTGCGCCAGCGCGCGAGGACTTGGCGAGCGAGGCTCGTGACGAGCCTGCTCTCTTCACACTATGTCATTCGTGAATCGACCAGCACCGCCGCGGAGGGATCGATGACCACCAGCGTCAGCAGTGAAAGCAGTGAAGGTTCCGACGAGCTCGCGCTCGCGAGCGTGAGCAACGACGCGCCTGCGCGCGGCCGGGAGTTTGCGACCGCGCTTCCTCTGCCCACAGTGGGCGGCGAGGGCGCCAAGGTCGACGCGCCTGGCTTGTCCGCGCGCGTCCTGCTCGTGAAGCCGGACGCGCCGCGCAAGCCTCGCGCGCCCAAGCGCGTGTTCGAGACCGTGTTGGGGCGCGACGAGCGCACGCGGATCCTCGACGTCGAAGACGCTCCGTGGCGCATGATCGCGAGCCTGGTGATCCACGATCGCTTCGGCGGAACGTCCGTCGGCACGGGCTGGTTCGCCGGACCTCACACGCTGATCACCGCGGGACACTGCGTGCACTTGCCCGAGATGGGCGGCTGGGCGCGGTCGATCGACGTGATCGTCGGGCGCAACCGCGACGCACAGCCCATCGCGACGTTGACGTCCAAGCGCTTCTCTTCCACCGAGAAGTGGATGCGCGAGCAAGACGCGGACTTCGACTACGCCGCGATTCACCTCGACCCGGCCGAAGCCGAGGCCGTCACCGCGAAGACGGGTTGGTTTTCGACCGCGGTGCTCGGCGACGACGCGCTCGACGCCAAAGCGGTCAACGTCTCGGGCTATCCCGGCGACAAGGGTGACCCGATCGGCTGCGAGCAGTGGTTTCACAGCAAGCACGTCGTGCACGTGGCGCCGCTGCGCGTGTACTACGACATGGACACGTTCGGCGGGCAGAGCGGCTCGCCCGTGTGGCTCGAGGCCGACGAGGGCCGCAAGGTCATCGGCATTCACGCGTACGGCGCGGACGGCGCGCAGCACTTGGGTCTGCGAGCGAACTCGGGGCCGAGGATCACCGCGGACGTGCTGGCCCTCATCAAGAGCTGGATCGCGAAGAGATAGCCGCGAGCGCGCGGAGGATGTGCGCCACGAGCACGCCTTCGTTGCGCGCAAACGCGCGGGTCGACCCCGTGGGCTGCTCGTACTTCACCATGTCACCGTCGCGAAACTCGCCGTGGTGAATGGCCACGACGTCCCAGTGCTTGTTGAATACAGGTGCCCCCGACGACCCCGGCAGCGTGTCGGTGAGGTACTGAACGAGCTCCGAGCGCTCGGGCGGCGCGGCTTCGTTCTTCTCGCCGGCGATGACCCCTTGCCAGCGAACGAAGTTGCCCGAATACGAGAGGCGCTTCGGCTGTTTCGCGGGGTGCTGAATGATGTTCACCCACTCGTCGAGCTTCACGGTCACGGGTCTGAGCGCGAGCGGCTCGTACGTCGCGGCGGGATCGCCCTTCACGCCGACGACGGTCCAGTCGCCAGCGAGGTCGTCGCCGCCCGTGGCGAAGTTGTTCGGATCGAGGTCGAACTTCTGCGGAGAACCGCCCACTTGGTAGTCGAACTCGACTTGCCCGCTCGCGGCTTGGACGGCGTTGGCGAGCACGTGATGGTTGGTGACGATGCGGTTTCCGTCGACGAGGAAGCCCGTCGCGACGGGCGCTCCGTCGCGCCAGACACGACACACCGCGCGCGCCGCGCGCCACCCGCGCTGGAGCCACTCGACGTCGACGAAGGTGTCTTCCGCGCCGCTCACCGCGTGAAGGTCGCGCGCGGCCCAGTGTGTCTTGGACGGGACGGCGCTCGCGTCGGCGACGGGGGTTCGTCCTGCCTTCAGCGCCGCGAGCGTCGCTGCGAGCTCGGCGTTGTCCGCGAAGCGCTCGATCGCTTTGTCGATCAGCGCGTCGATCTTTCCCTGTTGGTCTGCGAAGGTGAGGATGGCCTCCCACGAGAGCATCGCCGCGGCGTCGAAGGCGATCATCGTGAAGTCGAGCCGGAGGTCTTTTACGAACGCGACCTGCGCGTTGTACTGCGGGAGCGCCGCCGCCATGATCGAGCGAAGCGCGACGTGTTTGGGGCGCGGGTAGGCCATCGCCGACGAGCGTACCGCAAGGATCCGAAGCGCTGCCGAGCGAGCTGTGCGGCGCGCGAGCAGGGCGCGGTCGACGAGCGCTGCGACTGGGCGAACGCGCAGTGAAGCTCGTCGCGCGTGGTCAGCGATCGCTGGGGACAGTCGTCCCCACGTGCGGTGCGCGGTCGTGGCGAACGTAGCTCCGAGCGACGACGCGCAGATGGACCGACACCGCGCCAGTGCCGTGTGCTCGGTCTGCGTTCTCGCTGCGACTCGAGCTCGACTGAGCCCGTTCTCGTTTGCGGCGCAGCTCGCGGCGGTCGGCACGGCGCTTGAATTGCGGTGCGCTCATGCGACGAGCTCGGCCGCGCCCGATCGTTCGAGAGCCCGACGGGGGGGCGAGAGCATCGCGGCGGGTCGCGGTCGGCGGCGGACACGAGCGCCGCTGAGACGAAGGGAGTCATCCGATGCGATGGTTGGTGTTCGTGATGCTGATGAGTTGCGGGGGCGAGCTCGCGCGCGAGACCGACGCGTCTCGCGCGGACAGCGCAGGCGACGATGCCTCGCGCGACGGCGCGCGTATGGAGGACGTCGTCGGATCGGACGCGCGCGAGGTCGACGCCACGGTCGCGGCGGACGCTGCGTCGCGCGACGCGGCGACGGACGCGCGCGCGGCGGACGTCGAAGCGTTTCCTCCGCCCCCCAACAGCCACGATCCCGGCGATGGAACCCGCGCGACGGGCGGCACCATCGTGTACGACGCGCGATCGGGCAACACGCCGGGCAATCAGACAGGCTGCAGGCCGGGCGCGTTTCCCAACCAGTGGATCGTGGTGGTCGACAGCTTCGGCGGCGGCTTCGGGCTGTCGAGGCCTCTCGTGATGATCTCGTTTCCGTTGGATTTGCTCACGCGCTCGCGCGAGTTCGACGTGCGCCCGGCGCCGACCGCCATGAGCTGGGCGGCGCTCGATCAGGCGTCGATTCTGTTTACGCTGACCGGCGAGCCGATCCAGTTCGGCGGCGGCGGTCGCGTCTGGGCCCGCATCGTCGATCGCGTGATGGAGGTCCGCTTCGAGCGGGTTCCCCTCGTGGATAGCTCGCAGCGGCCGACGGGCCATGTGCTGAGCGTCGCGTATCGCTGCTGGGACCGCCTTCCATAGCGACGCCCCGCGGCCGGTCGATGGCGAACGAGCTGCCTTCGGGCCGGTGATCCGCGGCGTTCGCGCTTCGTGTGCGATGACGAGGTCGTCGCGTGCGTCGTCCGCCGCGCGCGCTACCCTCTCAGCGTGAAGCGCTCGTCGATCGTCCTGCTCGTCGCGCTGGTGTCCTCGGTCCCCACGCGCGGCCGCGCCGTCGTCGCGCGACCCACGCGCGCGCAGTGCACGATCAACGCTGTGGCGCGCGGAGGCGAGTGGGCGCTCTCGCTGCAGATCGACAACGGCCGCGCGCCGCTGGCGCTGCCGTACTTCGCCCCGGTCATGCTCGGGCAGCTCGTCGTGCGCCGCGAAGGCGTTCGACTCTCGCTCGCCGAGCCCGCGGTGGACATGGCAGTGCAGAGCCGGACGCTACGACTCGCGCCGAACGCGCGTGTCGAAGTCCCAGTCGTCCATCGCTTGCGATTCAGGCCCGCGAGCGGCCCGCTGCTGAGCTCCGATCGCTTCGTGATCACGATCGATCACCCGCGCGCGGAGGTCTCGCTCGGAGCGACGTTCGGACAGGGACCCAACGCGCTCGATTGTCGCGGCGTGCTTCGTCCCGCTCCGTGATCCGCAAGCGAGCGGGGCGTGGCGGCAAGCAGTCAAGCGGGGCGCGGCAGCAAGCGGGGCGCGGCAGCAAGCAGCCGCGCATTGTGCCTCGAAGACATCACTGGGCACGTTCACTCGATCTATCTCGGCAGGCGTTCTCGCTCGCGCTCGAACTTCGAGAGAAGAGTCGCTCGAACTCTGCTTGCACATTGGAGGGCAACGCATCGCGCTCGTGACCACCGTGGCCGACCCCTCGGCGCCGCCCCGCCCGCTGTAAAAATAACGCGCCGCGTCGCGAAATCCTTCAAGCGCTTGAAGAGATCCACCGCATTCTCGCTGCGGTCTGTGAGAGCGCGCGTCACGACATTTTCGCCCTCCGAGCGCGCCCTTTGACGCGGGGAGATCACTCTGTGTCGAGTCGGCGGAGGATGGCGTCGAGCGCGTCGCGCGCAGCGCTGATGGACGAGACGAGCGCTTCGCGTTTGTCGTCGGCGAGCTTCTTCGAGGCGCTCACGAGCTGCTTGGTGAACGCGCGATCGGTGAGCTTCTCTTGCATCCGATCGAGCGCCCCCACCAACGCTGTAACGCTCACTCGCACGGGCACGGCCTCTTGTTGCTCGAGCAGCACCGCGCGCACGTACTCGTCGATCCCGCGCGTGTCCATGTTCGTCGAGAGCACGTGCTGCGCGGCTTTGCGCAAGAGCTTGTCGTCCGCGAGCTTGAGCAACCGCCACTTGCGCCCGAAGTCGAGCGCGCGCCACGCGTCGCTGTTGAGCCGCTTGTCGTACGCCGCGGTGAGCACCGCGCGCTCGAGCTCGTCGTGCCTCACGCGGAGCTTCGCGCCGTCCGCGAGCGCGTAGAGCGCGGCCCACACAGGGTTGTCCTCGCGGTGGTCGATCGCCGACGAAGTGTCCCCGCCGAACACGTGGGCGAAGAGCCACTGGCCGTACTCGGTCCACGAAGTGTCCACGGTCGTGCGCACGGCCGCGCCGCGCTCGACCGCTCGATCGAGCACCGCGCTCTCTTCGGAGCTGAGCGAAACGCGCGAGCCCGCCGCTGTCACGACGGCGCGCGTCGCGTCGGGTGCGCTCGCCGAAGGATTGGCGACGGACTTCGTGACAGTGGAGGTTCGTGTCGACTTTCGTGTGGCCATCGGGTGGTGAGCGAGGATCGCGCAATCTCGCGCGTGGGTGAATGCGGGCGTGCGACGATTGTTGGACGCAGCGCCGAGCGCGAACCTCGCGCGCTCGGCGCGCCCGCAACGCCTCTCGAAGCGCCTCGCCGTGCGCGAGCCGATCGCGAGCGATGATTTCGCAAGGAGCGAGTTTCGATGAACCAACGTCACGCTGCGCTGCTCGACGACCCTCAGGTGCTCGCGTTTCTGCCCATTTTGTACGTCGCGTGGGCGGACGGTGATCTGTCCGAGCGCGAGCGCGCGGTGATCGCCGAGCGCTTGCGAGACGCTCCGTGGCTTCGTCCCGAGGCGCGCAGCCGCATCGAAGCGTGGCTCGATCCCACGTCGCCCCCGAGCGCGAGCGAGCTCGCCGACGTCCGCGCGCTCATCGAGCGCGTCCGTGGAACGCTCGGAAGCGCCCGCCGCAACGTGCTCGCCGCCCAGGGCGAGGCCATCGCCCACGCGGATCTCAGCCCCGAGGCCCTCGCCGCCGCAGAAGAGCTCGCCGCGCTCCTCGCGATTCCCGCGGACGACAGCGCATCGCCGCAGGCGTTTGCGCAAGTGTCGGTGCCGGTCGAGGCGCTCGGCGTGGCGCTCGACGGGGAGTTCGCGGCGGTGCGCGCGAAGGTCCGCGCGTACCTCGACGACCCCGATCGACGGATGTACGGGCTCGCGAAGGACGAGCAGCGCGCGCTCGTTCGAGGGTGGCTCTCGGCGCTCGAAGCGACGGGGCTGATGAAGCTGAGCTTTCCGGGCGTGACGACGGACGCGGTCGACCATCGCGCGTTCATGACCGCGTTCGAGACGCTCGCGCTCGGCGACCTCTCTGTGGTCGTGAAGGCCGGCGTGCAGCTCGGCCTGTTCGGCGGGAGCCTCTTTTTTCTCGGCACCGAGCGTCATCGCGCGCACCTGCACGACGTCGCCTCGCTGAAGATGCTCGGGTGCTTCGCGATGAGCGAGGTCGGACACGGCTCCAACGTGGCGGCGCTCGAGACCACCGCGACGTACGAGCACGCGACGCGCTCGCTGGTGATTCACACGCCGAGCGAGTCCGCGCGCAAAGAGTGGATCGGCGGCGCAGCGGTCGACGCACGCTGGGCGACGGTGTTCGCGCAGCTCGTCATCGACGGAAAGCGCCACGGAGTTCACGCGGTGCTGGTGCGCATTCGCGACGACGAGGGGCAGCCCGCGCAGGGCGTTCGCATCGGAGATTGCGGCGTAAAAATGGGCCTCAACGGCGTCGACAACGGGCGACTGTGGTTCGACCACGTGCGCGTCCCCGTGGACGCGATGCTCGATCGCTTCGCCAAGATCGACGAAGAGGGCCAATACCAGAGCTCGATCACCAGCCCCGATCGACGCTTCTTCACCATGCTCGGAACGCTCGTCGGCGGCCGCGTCTCCGTCGGCAGCGCCGGCGTCAGCGTCGCCAAATCCGCGCTCGCGATCGCTGTTCGCTACAGCGTCGCGCGCAGACAGTTCGGGCCCGAGCACGGACCCGAGCTCCCGCTGCTCACGTACCCGACGCACCAGCGTCGACTGCTCCCGCAGCTCGCGAGCACGTACGTGTACAGCCTCGCGTTCGAGCGCCTCCGTGCGCGCTTTGCCGAGACGATGGCGACCACCGACGCAGACACGCGCTCGCTCGAAGCCGAGGCTGCAGGGCTCAAGGCGATCGCGACGTGGCACGCGAGCAAGACCGTGCAGCTCTGCCGCGAAGCGTGCGGAGGGCAGGGATATCTCGCGGTCAATCGCCTCGCGGACCTCAAGGCGGACAGCGACGTGTTCTCGACGTTCGAGGGCGACAACACCGTGCTCTTGCAGCTCGTGGGCAAGAGCGTCGTGAGTCGCTTCCAGAAGTCCCTCGCGAGCGGCGGGGCGGTCGCCGTGCTCCGCATGCTCGGCGGCCTCGCCGCAGAGCAAGTGCTCGACATGAACCCGATCGAAGCGCGACGCACGGACCCGAGTCACCTGCGAAGCCGCGCGTTTCACCGCGCGACGCTCGCGCACCGCGAGGCGACGCTCGTGCGCACGGTGGCGCTGCGGATGCGAAAGAGGCTCGCGGCCAAGATGGACCCGCAGGCGGCGCTGCTCGAGATTCAAGAGCACCTCGTCGCCGCCGCGATCGCGTGGGTCGATCACCTCGCGCTGCGCTGGTTCGACGAAGAGTGCGAGCGGTGCGCGGACCCCGAGGCGAAGCGGTGGCTCGTTCGGCTCGGAGATCTGCACGCGCTCGCGCGGATCGAAGAGACCGCGGGCTGGTACCTCGAGAGCGGCTGGTTCGCGCCCGAGAAGGCGCGCGCCGTTCGCAAAGAGGTGGAGGCCTTGATGCGCGAGATCGCTCCTGCGGCCGTGGGGCTCGTGGGGGCGTTCGGGATTCCTGACGCGTGTCTGGCGGCGCCGATCGCGTTCTTCGATCCCGCGCACCCTTCGTGAGCGAGCGCAGTCGCGAGGATCGCGCGTGGGTTGTCACACGATGGCCATGGACACGATGTAGGTCGATTCGTTACAGTCTCGATTCACGATGTTTTTCAAGCGTTTGGCGGCGGGTCTCGTGGCGGCAGTGGCGGTGGCGGCGTGCGGAGCGCCCGAGCTCGACGGAGCGGACGAAGCCACGGACGAAGCGCGAACGACGGGCGAGCAGTACTTCTCGGTTCGCCGCGACACGCGTCGGTGCGCGGCGCCGCTGTGCGGAGGCTTCTGGCTCTCGCGTGTCGGAGCGGCCTCGACGTTGTGCGGCGATGGTCGACGGATGGCCGAGTGCTACGTGCCCGAGCTCGCGGTGAGCGGAGTGTCCGCGGCGCAGCTCGATTTCGTGCGCTCGTCCGTTCATCACAGCGCGAAGCGCGTGTTCCTTCGGGGACGGCTCGAAGCGACGCGCGCCAACGCGACGCAGGCGTGGGTCGCCCCTGCGACCGCGGCGTCGATGACGAGCACGCTTCGCCTCGCGTATCGGCCGACGTGCGCGCCGAACCAGCGCTGCGCGGGCTCGGTCTCCGAGGCGCTCTCCAACGGGCGAACGACGATCTTGGCCAACATCGATCTGTCGCGCGCTTCGGGGACGGCCGAAGAGATCACTGCTGCGACCACCGCCGCGACGACCTCCATCGGGATCATCACGCAAGCCACGCTCAGCGCGACCGCGGGCGGAAACGTCCTTCGCGTCAACGACTTCGCGACGCCCGTCGTGGGCGACACGGGCGGGCTTTGCGCAGCAGATTTGCAGCGATCGCTCGGCGCGTTGACCGAGGGGCTGACGTTTCCGAGCGAGTCGGACTACCCGTTCGAGTTCGTCGAGCGACCGAGCACGGGGACGGGCGCGATCACGGTCGCGGCGTTTCGCGCGGCGTTCGGCGTGCCTGCGACGCAAGCGGTCGAAGTGCGCTCGCTCGAGCAGGTGTTCAGCTGGATCGCGACCGAGCGGCCCGAGATGACCGACGAAGAGCGCGCGCTCGCGCGTCGGTACGCAGCCCTGCGCGACGCCCTCGGCGCGAACCTGCAGAACGTCCAAGTGTTTCGCTATGGGTCGATTCAGGTGCAGGTGTACATCGTCGGCCGCACGCGCTGCGGCGCGATCTCGGGGCTGAAGACCGTCGCGATCGAGACGTGAGCGGGGCGCTTCGCTTCGAGCGCGCTCAGAGGCTTTCCAGATGCGAAACCGCGACTTCTGCAAGGAGACGCGAGCCGGACAAGGAATGTCCTCGCCGCAATACTGGAGGTATTGCAAGAGGACATGACGCTGACCGGCGACGCGGATCTGCCGCAGAAGTCGCGGAGTTTGCGTCTGGAAAGCCTCTCAGTCCGGGCGTCGAAGCACGATGGGGTAGTCGACGCTCACGGTGCCCGCGGTTGCGCCGGCGAAGCGCAGCTGCGCGAACGCGTCGCGCACGCACGAGTGCGCTGTCGCGACGGGATACTCGCCGTCGACGCGCACGTCGCGGGGAACGCCCTCGGCGTCGAGCGTGAAGTGCGCGACGAGCTCGCCCTCGGCCGTAGGGCGCTGGGCCAACGCTTGCTCGTGGCAGAACGTGACGCGACCGAGCGAGCGCAGCACGACGCGGCGGAGGAGCTCGGGCGAGTACGCTCCGCGCACGGTGGGAGCGCGCGCGAGGACGAGCGGGCCTGTGGGGCCGCGACCCTGGAGCCCCATGGGAAACCTCGCGATCATCGGGTCCGGCGCGCCGCGCACGAACGGCCCGCCCGACGCTGGCTCCTCGGCGGTCTCGGGGCTCGGGTCGTACACGGCCCCGAGAAACAACACGGTGTTGGTGCGCGGGTGGCGCAGGACGAACACAAACGGCTGATCGACGTTGAATACGGGTGTCGCTGCGCCGCCGCCGTAACCCGAGACGGCGGTGGCCGCGGCGGCTTCGGTTCCAGTCTCGTTGACAGAGATGAAGACCTCGTGAATGACCTCGCCGATCTCGCGCACGGGCTCTTCGGTGAGGTTCGAGAGGTCAGCGTTTGCGAAGAGCGAGCGCGCCCCGAGCGCCGCGATGGGACCGCGAAGTTGACTGTGTTTTCGCAGCGTGAATCGCGGGATCACGGCGATGACGTCGCGCGTCCGCGCCGCGCTCGTCCATCGGTCGAACGTCGCTGCGTCGAGCCGCGCCCGCACTTCGTCGAGCCGATGCCCCGGCGCTGGGATCACCAGGTTCATCACGAACTCGTCGCCTTGGTACGGCAGCTCGAGCATCCGCGCGACGCCGTCGTCGTAGTAGCTGCCCCGCACCGGACCGCTCATCATCGAGACGGTCTTCGCCCGCCCCTCGCGCAGGTAGAAGCGCTCGGGGTGCGTCGCGTTCACGTCGAAGGTCTGCGCCCAGCGCCCGAGAAAATAGAGCGCGGTCGTCAGCGTGATCTTCGTTCCCGCGTCGATCGATCCGGGCCCGAGCAGCTCGGGGATGCGCGTGCGTGTTTGCTGCGAGACCCACGCGTTGATCGTGCGCCGCTGCGCGTCGGGATCGCTCGCGAAGTCGAGCGGCTCGAGCGGCGCGCCGAACAGCCGCAGCGCGTCGAGCTGAAACGCGTCGCGCACGCGGAGGGTCCGCGCGGGCCACACGCGAGCGCCCGTCGAGAGCGCAAATCCCGGACGATTCGCAGACGCTTCGATGGTCGAACGCAGCGCCGCGACGGCCTCGAGCGACGCGGTCCCCGCGCTGAGCGAGAGCACGGCGTCGAGCTCGCGGCGCGTGTCGTTTGCGCTCGCGCGCTCGAGCATCGAGAGCGCACGCGCGAGGTCGTACGGTGAGACGAGCTCGTTGCTCGTCGAGCGAAGCGACGCGAAGAGCGCGAAGCCGAAGCGAGAAAACGCCGTTCCGAGTCGCTGCTGGGACTCGAGGGGCGCCGTCGGTGACGCCGCGTCGAGCGCGGGCGTCGCGAGAGAGCCTGCGTCGGCGATCGACGGGGAGGGAGGGCGCGCCGGCTCCGTGTGTGGCGGAGCTGTGTGTGGCAGCTGCGCAGAGGGCTTGCAGCCGAGCGCCGAAGCGCACAACGCGCCGACGAGCAGCGCACGAGACGGTCGCAACATGGGGGGGATGGCCGGTCGTGACAGCGACAAACGCAAAAGGTTCTCGCGACGGGTCACAGTGGCGTTGCTGCGCTCTCCGCCCGGGAGAGCAACTCGCTCATCACGCGACGGGGCAGCCTTCGGGGACCGCGGGGCAGGGCTCGCTCGTGCACGTCGCGCCGCCGTCGGGGAGCGCGCGGCGATAGCAGCTGATCGGCGCGCCGCCGTCGGGGTTTTGAACGAGGTCGCGATAGCAAGCGTCGAGCGGCGGGCACGTCGTGCACGCCTCGAACGACGTCACGAACGCGACCGACGCCGCGGCGGCTCCTGCGGCGACGATCGAGACCGCGAGCGCGCGAGGAACAGTGAGCTTCATGAGCGCCGAGGTTAGCGCGTTTGGAGCGCTCCTCGGTCGAACGATTCGCGCGCGCGCATCACTTCGCCGCGGTGTCCTTGCGCCCACACGGCGAGGACGCGCACGGGTCCGAGGAGCGATCGCCCGAGCTCGGTGAGCGCGTACTCGACGCTCGGCGGGTTTGTCGGGTGGACCGTGCGCGCGACGAGCCCGTCGCGCTCGAGGCCGCGCAGCGTGGAGGTTAGCACGCGCTGCGAAATGCCGTCGATCGTGCGGCGGATCTCGTTGAAGCGCATCGCGCGTTCGCCGAGGAGCACGACGACGAGCACGCTCCATTTGTCTCCGACGCGGGTCAACACTTCGCGCGTCGCTCCGCACTCGACGTCGAACTCCGCGGTGAGCTTGTCGTCACCAAGTAACCTCAAGGTGCCTCCTTCTCGGGATGGTCCGAGCCGCCTATACCGCCACGCCATCCACGGCGAAAGCGCGCACGCGCGGAGCCCCGAACGAAAGGCCACCCATGACCGACACACGTAGCTCGTCGACCAAGCGTATCGACGTCGCGCTCTGGTGCGTGCAATCCCTCCTCGCGGTGACGCTGGTCGGCACTGGCGTGTGGAAGCTCTCGACGCCCATCGCCTCGCTCGCGGCGAAGATGCCTTGGATGGGACAGGTGTCGCCGACGTTCTTGTATGCGACGGCGGTGTTGGATCTGTTGGCAGGAGCGGGGCTGTTGCTCCCTTCGCTCACGCGCATCGCGCCGCGGCTGACTGTGTGGGCGGCGCTCGGCTGCGTCGCGCTCATGGTGGGCGCGGTGGTGTTTCACGGACAACGAGGCGAGTGGTCGAGCACGCCGTTCAACGTCGTGATGGCCGCGCTCGCGGCGTTTGTCGCGTGGGGCCGCGCGCGTCGGGTGCCGATCGCGCCGCGGTGAAGCGCCCGCCGCAGAGGGGGTTACGAGCGCGGTCGGGCATGAATACAGGTGTCCGCCTCGAAAGGGGCGCGGATTCAGGGTGCGCGTTGTGTTTCTCGACATCGATGGGGTGCTCAACAGCGATCGCTATTTCGAGGAGGTTCCCTGGCCCGAGGGGGCCTCGTGGTGGAGCGCCGCGGCGATCGACCCCCGCGCGGTCGCGCGTGTGAACGCGATCGTCTCGGAGACCAATGCGCGGGTGGTGCTCTCTTCTTCGTGGCGACGTCGCGCTCCGCTCGACGAGCTGTGCGCGCTCTTGCGCTCGCGCGGGCTAGAGCAGCCGTTGTTGTCTGCGACGCCGAGCCTCTATCGAACCCCCGACGGCGTTCGCCTCACGCGCGGAGACGAAGTTCTCTCGTGGCTCGCGTCCGAGCGCGACGCAGGGGTGATCGTCGACGCATACGTCGTTCTCGAGGACGAAGAACCGCTCGGCGAGGTCGAAGCGCGCTGCGTTCGCGTCGACTCGCGCGTCGGGCTGACTGACGCGGACGTCGCGCGCGCCATCGCCGCGCTCCAGCGCTGAAATCACTGCGAAACGAGCGGTCATTACATTTAACTTGCGGGTTACTTAACCGTTGAGTAAATCGTCGTTCATGCAGACGGCTGACCTCTCGACGGTGTTCGCGGCGCTCGCGGACCCGACGCGACGCGCGATCGTCGCGCGCTTGTCCGAAGGGGACGCGGCGGTGAAGGAGCTCGCCGAGCCCTTCGCGCTCTCGGGGCCCGCGATCACCAAGCACCTCAAGGTGCTCGAGCGCGCGGGGCTCATCTCTCGCAGCCGCGAGGGCAAGCTCCGGCCCTGTCGCCTCGAGGCGAGCGCGCTCGCGCCAGCGGCGGACTGGATCGATCAGTACCGCGCGATGTGGGAGGCGCAGCTCGATCGACTCGGCGAGCTGCTCGCGCGCACGGCGCCGAGGTCACCGCCGTCTGCGACCAACGCCGAAGGCGCGAGCGAGGCGCCCTCATCGCGCGCGAAGAGCTCTGCAGCGCGCGTTCGTACAGCCACGACGAGCAAGAAACGAGGACGACGACATGGCCGCACAAAGTGATTCGAGGGACATCCGTATCGAGCGCGTGTACGACGCGCCGGTGAGCGCGGTGTGGGAGGCGTGGACCGATCCCGCGCTCGTCGCGCAGTGGTGGGGGCCGCGAGGCTTCTCGCTGACGACGCACAGCAAAGACCTTCGCGCGGGCGGGACGTGGCGCTACACGATGCACGGCCCGGACGGAAAAGACTGGCCCAACATCACGACCTACCACGTGGTCGAGCCCTACAAGAAGCTCGTGTACGACCACGGCGCGACCGAGCACACGCCGCCGTTGTTTCGCGTGACGGTCACGTTCGAAGAGGTCGATGGCAAGACGAAGATGGTGATGATCTCGACCTTCGCGACGCCCGAAGCGGCGCGCGAGACCGCGAAGATGATCAAGCGCGTGGGCGGAACCTCCACGTGGGACCGGCTGGACGAGCACCTCGCGCAGACGCGCTCGGGCAAGGAGCGCTTCGTGATCAACCGAACGTTCGAAGCGCCGATCGAGCGCGTGTTCGAGCATTGGACGGACGCCGCGCTGCTCGCGAAGTGGCTCGCGCCCGCGGGCGCGACGGTGCGCTTCGTTCGATCGGACATTCGCGTGGGAGCGAGCGCGCTCTTCGCGATGACGAGCCCCCATGGGATCACGCATGTTCGCTCGGAGTACCTCGCGATCGAGCGCCCGCGCCGCGTCGTGTACGCGCAGCAATTCGTGGACGAACACGAGAAGCTCGCGGCCGCTCCGGGCGCGGACGTGTGGCCCGCGACGCTGCTCGTGACCGTGCTGTTGGCAGAAGAGACCGCCGACCGCACGCGCGTGACCGTGACGTGCGAGCCCTACGGCGCGACGAGCGACGCCGAGCTCCGCGCGTTCGTACACGAGCGCACGGGGATGACGCTCGGGTGGACCGGGTCGTTCGACGCGCTCGAGGAGATGGTCGAGCGAGGGTGAGCGGGAGCGCGGACGTTGGTTAGAACGTCTCCGCGAGCCCGTCTCGGAGCGTCGTTTCGAGGTCCTGCTGGATGAGCGCGGCGACGCGCTTGCTCGGCGTGTCGTCGATGGCTCGCCGGAGGCGAACGGCTCTGTTGTGCCATTCCCGTCCCGAGTGCGGGCAGCGGATCCGATCATGAAGCGTCGCGCGCTTCGCGATCGCGGACGCGAAGCACGTGGGCCCGATCACGCCTCGCGTGATGACGCAGGGCGCGCTGCAAATGTGGCAGGATGCGGACGTGACCGTGTTCGGTTCGGCCCAGCGATAGCCTTCGAGTGCGTGAATCATCGTGACCTCCATCGATCAGGTTGGCCACCTTGCCGTGTTGGCAGGTTGGCGGGCGTCTTCCGGCCTGTCCGTCAGCCCGTCTGGATGGGTGAGAGCGTCTTAGGATGAATCGAAGAACGCCTGCGCGCAAGGTGGGAGGTCGATCGGCAGGCGGACACGCGCGGCGTCCGTGACACACGAATTCGACGAAGCTCCGATCAGCTGCGCGGTCCGAGCTCGATTCTGAGCGCCTCGGCGAAGCGCTCGGGAAGCGGCAAGCTGGGCGTGTCAGCGACGCCGTACTCTTCGATCTTGGGCGATGCCCCAAGCAAGAACTCGAGCCAGCGCTCGCGATTTCGGACGGTGCGCTCGAGGCGTTCGTCGATGGTGTTGACGACGAGCGGGAGCTCGATGTCGAGGGTGGTCGTTGGATCCTTTGCGCGGCGGCGCTGCACGAGCGAGCCGAGCCGATCGACGCGCCCGACGCGTTGTTCGAGCTGGGCAGGGTTCCATGCGAGGTCGTGGTGGATCACGCGTCGGCAGTGGTGGTGAAGATCGAGCCCTTCTTGCATCACTTCGTTTGCGATGAGGATCATCGGGTACAGCGGCGTATTGAACGCCTCGCGGAGCTGCTCGCGGCTCTCTCCGTCGACCGTGTGGCGCACGATGACGCCCGCCTTGACGACATCGTCGAGCACGTCTCTGCGGCGCTGCTCATCGAGATCGAAGGCATACACGAGAAATGCGCGGATCGTATCGACCCACTTTTTGCCTCTGTGGGTCCGCCAGAATCCATCGACCACTGGCAACAGGGCGCGCGAGTCGATGTTGTCGACGTCGAGCCCCTGCTCATTCGCAAAGGCGAGGAGTTCGGCCACAAACGGCACGTAGCGCGACACGAGATAGCCCGC
Organism: Myxococcales bacterium; assembly: GCA_016793325.1. Classification (GTDB taxonomy): domain Bacteria; phylum Myxococcota_A; class Polyangia; order Polyangiales. The sequence continues at coordinate 29,244 of JAEUKI010000071.1, forward strand.
GAATCGTTCGACGGTTCGCACGCGGAGCGTTGGCGAGAGTTCCATCAAGAGGCTGGTGAGCGTCGACCACAGGTGTGACGGTTGAAGCACGAGTCGCGCGTCGGCTTCGTCGATCGACCACTGCGCTTCGTGATCGCCGACGGAGGAGCTCTCGAGGTCGTCGGCTTCGAGGTCGTACCCCAGTCGAATGAACTCGCGATCGCACAGACGCGCGAGGCTCTCGGGGTCGACGTCGCGCTGTTCGGCGGAGTCGGCCACGAGCATCGCCACCGCGTGCTCGACGCATCGCTTCGCGAGCGACCACTGAAATCGCTCTGCATGCCGGCGTTCAACGCGGATGCTCTTCAGCGCTGCGTTGGCCTGTCGCACGACCGCAGCGAGGTTTGCGCTCGCGAACTCTGTGGCGCGCAGCATCGTCTCGACGTACCGCTCGCGGAGCGCGAGATAGAGCACGTTGTGACTACCTTGAAAGCGATTTCGAATGCGCGAATGGCGCCCAGGGACGCGCGTCTCTTCTTCGTCGGACTCTCTCGTCTGGTCGTAGATCTCCGCGAGTTGAATCCCGGGATACACCTCCTGCCACAGCGCGAGCGCATGCCGATCCCACTGTGCTTCGATCTCCTGCTTGAGCTCGCGAAGGGTCGCGACGCGCGTACAAAAAATGAGCGTCTTTTCGCCGCGTAGTGCGGCGTCGAGGGCCTCGCTTACAACGTGTCGAACCTTCGGGTGGCCTTGGCGTGTCAGCGCATCGCGGCTCACGATTCGGTGCAGAAGCGCCCGATAGGGCTCGACGGATGGCGGCAGGCCTTCGCGAGCCTCTTCGGACAGCAGCGCGCCGTCCTTCGCTGCGGCGAACGAAGACACCATGTTGATCTGAACGGCGGCCTTGTGTGTCCGCGCTTTGCTGCGAAACATCTCGGCGATGAAGCGCTCGTAGAGCAAGAACGGCACTCCATCGCCGCCCTCTGCGCGAAGTCGTTTCAGGTGGGTCTTGCGATACGTACGCTTGTCCTCGCGCAGGCTTCGAATCATCCACTGGCGCAGTCCGGGCTCGATCACTTCGCGCTTGAGCCGAAGCAGCTTGCGCGCGTGCGCGACGACGACTGCGAGCGATTCGTTTGGTGGTTCGGAGGCGAGCGCCGGATCCGCTGCGAACAACTGCGCAAAATCGTCTGCGCCTGCGACGTCGACCATCGACCACGCTCGATCGAGCTCCTCGTACACGGCCTGATACGCTTGGATGTCCTCCATCAATCGAGCCGTACGTTGCTCGAGCGTGACAGGCGCGCTCTTCGCGAGCGAGAACAGCGAGAAGACGCCCCGAAGCTCCTCGGTGCTCAACTGAAACGGCGTCGCCGTGAGAAACAGCGCTTTGTCGAAGCGCTTCTCGAACATCGTTCGGAGGCTCTTTGTGCGCACGGATTGCTCGTTCTTCAGCTTGTGCGCCTCGTCGACGACGAGCAGGTCGAGCGAGGGAACGAGCTCGCCGAGCAGCCTCACTCGGATGTCGTTGAGCAGGCGGTCGACCGTGTGTTTGTCAGCGAATGCTTCGTATCTTTCTTCGGCGAGCGCGCGATCGAGATTGGAGGGGAGTCGTTGGTGCGCTCGCAACGCCGCCGCGAGCGCTGGCTCGACGGTCTTCCAATCGAAGACGTCGAGGAATCGTTCGGCTTTGAAGTCCCGTCGATCGAGCTTGCCTTCGTTGTACTGGCGAAAGATGGCGGCCACTTGATTGCCGCGGAGGCCTCTGTGTTCTGCCCACGCGGAGAGCAAATACGCGCGCGTCGCATCGCTGCGGCTGCCCGCGAAGACCGTCATCGGCGCCACGACAACTTGGTTCGAAAGAAGCTTTTCAACGACCTCAGCGAGGTGCCACGCGCTCGCGAATCGGTCGCGAAATCCGCTGTACATCGGTCGCTGAGCGTCGCCGAACGCGCGCAGCTCCTTCTCCCACTTACGGTTGAGATCCGGGCCAGGCGTCAGGATCAGCGTCCGAGCGTTGGCGCGACTGTGGGTAAACGCCGCGACGACACCGAGCGCTTCGAATGTCTTGCCCATGCCCACCTCGTCGGCGAGCACGACGCCCGGCTGCGTCTCGAGCAGCGCGAGCGCGCGCAGAACCGTGTCTTCTTGGCGCTCGATGTCGCGCAGTGCGACGGTGTTGCCCGAACGGGCGCCGAGCTTCAAAAACTGCCGAAGCTGCGTTCGATCAGCGACCTGCACTGCGCCCTCCTGGCTGATAGAACTTCACGGCTTCGTCCGCCCACGCGTGCTGCGTGCTGCTCGGCGCGAGCGGGGCGAGCTGCTCGCCGAGCTCACGAACGAAGCGATTTCGCAGCTTGGTTTTGTCCGCGCGATCCGGTCCCTGTGCGATCAGCACCGCGCGAAGCTCGCGGGCGAGCTCGCTGCCGTAGACCCAGATCTCGTCGCTCGAGAGGTCGTTTGGGCTCTGCTCGCGGAGCTTCTGCCAAACGCGCTCTGCGCCGAGCGGACCATAGAGCTTCGACCGAAACGCGGCGGTGGTCGTCGCGCGCGAGAGATCTTCGGCGATTCCCCACCAGGCTTTGAACACACCCGTCGGGCTAAGGCCCTCTCCGAACACCGACGTGAGCGCGTGCCCGAGCCCCTCGGCGCCTCGGGTGCGCCGAATCGTCGCGAGTTGCTCTGTTCCCACGCGTCGGCCGAGAATCGCGAGGAGCTCGCGGAGGCCGAGCGTCGCGATCTCAGGATTCACGGGGAGCGCCGCGAGGTCGACCACACGAATGGGAATCGGCCATTCGCCTCGCGGCGTGCGAAGGATCACCTCAGCGCTCGCCGCTGCGAGATCAAATGATTCGAAGCGCGTCGGTTCGCGCGGAAGTTCTGCGGCCCGCCCGAGGGCTTCGCCGCAGTAGGCGATCTCCCACGCGCCCAGGGGTGGCTCGCGGTGCGCGCTCCAGTGAATTGTGAGCGTGCGAAGCGCAGCGTCGTGAACAGCTTCTTGGACGAACGTCGAGTCGTCGACGCCGCGCTCGATCGAGGGTCGCTCTTCGGCTTCGACGTGGTCCAAGTGGTACGCGACGAGCGCCGGAAGAAGCTCAGGGAGGCGCACCTCGGCGTCGAATCGCAGAATCACGCCGGCCTCCACGTTGCCTCGCTGCGACACGCTGCGAGCGAGCGCTGCTCGCGATGCGTTGGCGGACCCTAGCAGCACGTAGGTCCGCGCTCGGCCACGCTCGTTGGTCGTGATGGCGACGAGCTTGGCGTGCAGCGGTCGACGCCGAAGCATCGGCGCGAGCTGCGTCGTGGGGTGCAACCAGAGCTGAAGCTCGTGACGCTTCGCGAGCGCGCGCAAGATCCTGCTGGGGGCGAACACCTTGGGACGAGCCAGCGGCCAAAGCGAACCGCTGCGTCGTGCTTCGGCGATGACGTCTCGGTCGAGATAGATCCCCGAGCCGTGAGCGTCGACCGCGCGAACGCGTTGCGATCGAATCTCTCCGATCGACAGGTATTCGACGTATTCGCTCTTGTCATCGGCGATCTTTCTCCACGCCCACAAGCAGTCAGGAGCGGCGTCGATCGTGGCTGCGTGCTCGGGCGCGACGACGGCAGGGTCGTCCCACGGCACGGCAATGTCGATGGCGAGGGTCTTCGAGGGGCGAAGCGCCGCGATGTCCGCGATGACCGATTGGAGGCCCTCGGACTGGTCACCCGCGTTGACGTCGTCGGATTCGAAGAACGGCGCGAGCACCCCAACTCGAGTGATCGTCGCTCGCTCGGGCAGCGCTTCGCGCAGGTGATCGAGCATGCTCTTGTTCGCCGACGAGACGAACAACACATCGCTCGCGAGCTCTGTTGCGTCGTCGCCTTCGCGAAGCAGACGGTTGTCGAGCGAGCGAACGACGAGGTCGAGCTGTGTTCCCGTGGTGTGTGACAGGTCCCGCGAGTGAAGAATGAACGCGCGGATCTCGCGGAGGATCGCGGCGTCTGCGGGGGCGTCGTAGCGCAGCGCCCTGACGAAGAAGAGCTCGGTGTTTTGCTCGACGCCGCTCCGCGTGAGGTTGCCCGATCCTACGGCGACACGAGCCTCGCTCTCGTAGAGAACGACGTACACCTTGGGGTGATACGTCCGCTGTCGAACGAGATGGACGTCGTACGGCAAGCGACGACCACCCTGACGGACCGAGTCATCGATGATGCACGCGACCGGCACGCACTGGAGCGCCGCGCGAGCCTCTTCATGAAATCGAGCAGCGTCCTCGGTAGGATCGCTGTCGAGCAGTAGGATCGCTCGTAGAACGCTCTCTTCGAAGAACGCAGGGTCGAACGTGTAGGTGCAGAACACCGCGCCAATGCAGCGCTCGTTCGAGGCGAGCCCGTGCTCGATGAGTCGCTGCTGTTCGAGTCTCACGCGGACTCTCCCTGCGCGGTTGCGTGGTTGAAGGGCAGGCGACCGAGGTCCGTGAGCAACGTTCGAACGACATCCAACTTGAACGATGGAAAGCGATGCACGTTCGGGTACGCGGTGTACGAGTCGACCGCGAGGACGAGCTTGCTTCCGTCTTCGCGCAGCCAACCAAAGCCACGCCGCCGCTCTTTTTGCACTGCGTTGTGATAGTCGAGGAGGAGCTGCAGCGCGCGGGGCCCGTCGGCGTCGAAGAGCTGTGTCGCCAACTGAAGACACGCGGCTCCGTGCGCGGGGAGTCGCCGAATGTCGCTTACGCGCGGGGCGTCGAGCAGCCGGCTCGATGCGGACGCAAGCGCCTTGCGCGTGCGTTGGTTGAACACCTCGCTGGCGACCTTGGATGAGTCGATCACCCAGCTGCTCGAGCTGACGCGGTCGTACACGCGGTCGAATGCGTTGACGACCTGTTGCATGAAGTCGCCAAACGCGCGAGCGGTCACAAAGAGCTCTAGGAGCGACGGCTCGAGGACGCCGAGGCGACCGTCGATGGCCGCATCGAGAACGGCCTTGCTCGCGACGATCTGTTGCAGCGTCGCGTGCTCGACGACTTCGGCGACGCGCTGCGTAGATGGGTCGACTCGACGCCGAAAGAGAGCTGCGTCCAGGCGGCGTTGCTGTTGGCTGCGCTTGCGCTCGATGAGCGAGAGCAGGCGGCTTCGCTCACCGATAGTCGAGAGCGTCAGTCCTCCGTACTTTCGCTCGAGCAACGACCTCGCAGGATCGAGCGCGGCGAGGGCGAAATCGTCGTAGCGACCGACGTGATCCCTGTCGCGACGTTCGTCCCAAAAGTGCTCGATGATTTCGTGTGCTGCAGGCGTTGGGCGCAGCGTACCGTCCGCGACGAGTCCGGCTCGTCGAAGCGGGACCAAGTACGCGCCTAGGTGCCCCAGCTCTTGCTGTCGGGAGATCATCTTGAAGCGAATCGGAAGCTGCTCTCCCGTGGCCTTCCAGACGGACTTGACCCCGCGAATGCCGCGCATCGTGTCCCAATCGCCTCGGGGAAGCTCCCGCCGATACTCGAGCGTCGCGAGCGCCCAGAAGCGCTCCCATGACTCGAAGCGCATCCTTCGCTCCTCGTCAGTCGCTGGCAGTCCGTAGTGATCGATCGCGCGGTCAGCCAACGCGAGACCGTAGAGCACCATGGCAAACGCCTGCGCCCTGGTCGAACGAGTGGTGAAGGTCGGCAGCAGGAGCAGCCCAACCTGTTGGGCGATATAGTCCAAACCCAGCGGGTCTTCGGTCACCAGCTCGCTGTCGGTGCTCGCGGGTGCTGTCCAGAACAACGAGCGTTCGGGACGCTCAGAAGACAACAACTGCATCGAGCGCGGTAGGTTACATGGTCATCGAATCTCTGGTCCATCGAAGTGTCCGTCGCGGGCGCGCGACGTCGCCTGATCGGTCGGGGTGTGTTTTGCACCACGGGCGCCGACTCTTCGCGTGGCCGTGGCGGTCGCCTCGCCCCTCTGCCACCATCGCCGACGTGATGCGACAAGGGATGAGCGTTCCAGGCGGTTCATTTGTAGCGCTGTATGGCAGCAATTCGGGCGACTGGCGCGAGCGCGTCGCTGCGAAGCTCGATGACGCCGGGGTCGCGTGGTTCAGTCCAATGGACCCCCGGTGGTCGTCCATCAACGCAGACAACGGCGACGAGATGCAGTCGCTCGTCGATGCGCTCGTCGAGCGTGAGCACGCTGCGCTCGAGCGAGCCACGTGCGTGTTGTTTCACCTCGGGCGCTACGTGTTTCGCGACAACACGATCACAGGACACACGACCATGGCCCTCGCGTCGCGCGCGGAGTTAGGCTTTCTCGCGGGCCGGGGTATCGAGACCGTCGTTCATGTCGAACCCGACGTCGAGGGAAGAAACTACCTTTGGGCGGTGGCGAATCGGTACTCGCACATGACGCGCGTCACCACGCTCGACGCCGCGGTGGCTCGGGTGATCGAGCGCATGCGCGCGAAGTGACGCTTCTCTCGAAACCGCCACTCATTCGATCGACGTGCTTTTCTCGATCGATTCGTGGCGGTTGGACTTGATTTCAACCACGCCGCTGGTCGTCGGGCTTCTACGACGTTCAATCGTGCCGTGGTGTAGCGCCTTCTCGCTCGCGTTGTCGGTCGTGTCGAAGGTGGGGCGACAGCGCTCGACCTTGCTTCCCATAACAGCCGCAGACGAAGTGGCCAGAGTCCTCGTGGACACCGTGGCGGCTCTGCACCTATCCTCGTGGTCTTCGTAGGAGACGGGAGTCGGGGGGAGCCGTTGCGTCCCTCCGAACACAGCGGCGCGGTGTCTCCGCGCGTTCGATGGAGGAGCGAGATGGGTTCACCTGATCCAGTGTTGACCGCGTTGAAGGACTTCGGGCTCAACGTGGTTCGCTTGCCGCGAGAGAACCTCGGGCCGTTCACGGTGCTCGTGCGAGACGGCTCTCGGATGTCGATCACCGGTTCGCTCGCAGAGCTCATGAAGAGCGCTGTTTCGCTCCCTGCGGTGACCGCGAATCAGACCGCCGCGGGGATCTCGGGGACGAGCACGCGAGAGCTCAGCGTGAAGGTCGGCGTGAGCTTGCTCGGCGGGTGGCTCCAGGCGCTCGGCGGCGGAAAAGTCGGCCTCGAAGCGCAGTTCAAAAACGCCGCGACCGTGAAGTTCACCTTCGAGCAAGTGCTGCTCGACACGACGAGCGCCATCGGGATCGACAAGTTTCTCGCCAAGTCGACGCTCGACCCCGACGCGCGACAGCACATGAAGCTTCTCGAGAGCGACCGGATCTACGTGATCGTGCGCGCGGCGAAGAGCAAGAAGTTCTCGGTCGAGGCGACGCGGAGCGACGGGCAGTCGGTGGCGTTGGACGTTCCTGTGCTCAAAGACATCGCGGGCGGATCCGTGAGCGTCACCGCGAGCCATTCGTCCTCGAGCGCGGTGTCGTACGAAGGGAAGAAGCCGCTGTATTTCGGCTTCGAAGCGATCCAGCTCTTCTACGACGGGAGCGTCTATCGCGGGTACGAGCCGCTGGCTCCGGGCGCGGCCGCGGTGCTGAGCGCGGCGGAGGACGCCGAGTTCGAGCAGCGCGTCCGGCGCGTTCGCTTCTCGTTCGACGCGCCGTTTGTTCCCGTCGACGACCTCAACGAAGCGGATTGACGAGACACAGCGGAGCCCTCGATGGACAACTTCGATGAACTTCACACGGTGTCGGATCTTCACCTCGGAGGGCGGGAGGGCGCCGAGGTGTTCTGCTCGGAGCGCGAGCTCGCGGCGTTGATTCAGTGGGCCGCAAATCGAGCGCGCGGGGGACGTCGCGTGGCGTTCGGCATCCTCGGCGACATCGTGGACTTCTTGTCCTTCGACGGGTCCGGGTACTTCAATCCGCAGCGCGCCGTCGAGTGGCTCGACGAGGTGGCGACGAAGCGGCCGACGAAGGTCGTCTTCGAGGCGCTTCGCGAGTTCACCGCGGTTGCTGACGCGACGCTCGTGCTTGTGCTCGGAAATCACGACATCGAGCTCGCTTTGCCAGACGTCCGGCAGCGCTTGATCGATCACTGCGCGGGCGCGAACGAGCAGCGCGTTCGGGTCGTCTTCGACGGCACTGGCTACGAGTGCCGCGTCGGCGGTGAGCGCGGCGCGACCGTGCTGTGCCTCCACGGCAACGAGCGCGACAAATGGAACTGCATCGATCACGGCGCGCTCCAGCGCTCGGTTCGCTCGGTGCGCATCGGCGGTCTGCCCGCGCAAGAGGTCGCGCCCAACGCGGGGACGCGGCTCGTGATCGACGCGCTCAACAAGGCCAAGCGCCAGATCCCGTTCATCGATCTCTTGCAGCCCGAGCAAGAGGTCGCGCTTCGCGTGGTGCTCGCGTTGTCCGAACAAGAGCGGGGCGTCGGGCTCGCGAGCGCGCTCGGGCCCGCGGCGAAGATCTGGTCGCAGCTCCGCGAGGACGAGTCGAGGCTCGCGCGCGGAACCCTCGGCCTCGAGCCCACCGACGACCCGCTCGCCGCCCTGGAGGTCGAGTCCGACGCCACCAGCGACTTGGGCAGCGCCGACGCCCGCGCGGCGTACGTGTCCGACCTTTTCGACAAGACCGAGATGCGCTTCGAGAACAGCGCCGATCCGCTCGATCCCAAGACGATCGGCTCCAACGGTTCGCTCGGGCTGCTCGACGACGCGGTGCGGTGGTTCACGCGAGGCTCGCTTCCCGAGACGCTCCGGCGCGCGATCGGCGTGGATGACGACGGCTCGGACAAGCCCGCCAACAACGTCCTCGTCGGCTCGGCGGACGCGTCGGTCGAGGCGATTCGAAGCTGGGTTCGCAAGGACCGAGACGTCGTGATCGCGGGGCACACGCACGTCGCGAAGTTCATCGAGACCAAGCGCGCTGGTAGTGTTTCTTCGGTGTTTATGAATTCTGGGACGTGGATTCGAGTGATCCGGCTGCGGCCTGCGTGGCTCGACGAGCCCACGTTTTCGAGCGAGCTCATGCCGGGGTTGCTCCGTCGCACGATGCGCGAGCTCGACGCGGCGACGGTCGCGGGATCGCCGCTCGTGTCGCACGATCGCACCGTCGCGAGCGTCGAGCCGACGGAGAACGGCGCGGTGGTCGCGAGGCTTCGATTCGTCGCGACGCTCGCGGCTGCAGACGGCGCAAACGCTGCTCCGCCGGCGGCGCTCGATACACGTCAGCTCTTTCGCCCGACGCTCGAGCGCTCGTGCGAAGTGGTCTCTGCGCCCACGGGAGGACGATGAGCATGGACACGATCTCTCTCGAAATCGTGCGGCAAGGACCGCCGAACAATCAGCTCTTGTCGCCGCTCGTCCCGTACATCGCGCTCGCTGGAAATCGCCCCGCCGAGACGATCTTCGTCCCCACGGAGCACGCGGACATGCTGGCGAAGCTGCGTCGCCTTCGGTACCCGATTGGCGCTGAGATTTCTCCGATCGATGACGCCGCGCTCCGCGACGTCGCGCGCGTCGCGACCACCTTGTTCGAGTCGGTGCGGGGGCTCGGTCAAGCCGTCGCAGAGTCTCGCGGACCCAACGCCCGGAGCGAGACCCTTCACCTTCGGCTCGTGTTGTCGGCGCAAGAGCTCGCGATGATCCCGTTCGAGCTCGCGCAGGGGCCGACGGCCCTCGGCGGTTCGACGGAGCTCTCTGCGCTTCAGCCGCCGCCCGTCGTGATCACGCGCGAGTCCCGCCGCGTCGCCCATCGCCGCTATCGCTCGCCGACGACGCCGAAGATCTTGTTCGTCTTCGCCAACCCGCGCGACGGACGCCCGGTCGACAAGGGATTCGCGTCGGTGGTCGAGATGACCCTGCTCGCGCTTCGCCAAGCGGTCGACGATCGCGTGCCGAAGACGCCTCACAAATCGCCGGCCGAAGCGCAGAAGCAGCGGGCCGCCAACGTGCGCCAGTTCATCGACGTGCTGGCTGCGGCCTCGATCGAGGACGTTCGCGCGGCGATGGAGAGCGAAGCGTACACGCACGTGCACATCCTCGCGCACGGAGGGCTCGGCGCGGAGTTTGGCGGCAAGCCCGTGATCGCGCTGTGCGACCACTTTCGTCGCGACGAACCATCGCTGGTCACGGGCGACGCGCTCGCGGCGGCGCTGACCGTCGAGCGCCGCGGGGCCGGAGGCGCTCGCAGCGCACCGGAGGTCGTCACGCTCGCTGTGTGCCACGGCGGGGCCAATCGCGACGTGCTCTACGAAGGCGCGTCGATCGCGCACACGCTGCATTCGTCCGGGATTCCTGTGGTCCTCGGGTCGCACTACGAGCTCACGTACGAAGGCGCGGTGCACGTCGTACGCGAGTTCTACGAGCGATTGCTCGGCGACGAAGACCCGCGAACGGCTCTCGAGTCCACGCGACGTAGGCTCTTCTTGCGGCTGCAGCAGCGCACGTCGGATTGGGGAGCGCTGGTGCTGTACGCGTCGCTCGCCGCAGAGGCGAGCGGCGTCGACAACGTCGAGCTCGCGATACGCCGCACGAAGCGCGCGATCGCCAACGTCGATCCCAACTTTTGGGGCGGCGCATGGGTGAAGCGCGCCGATCGCCCATCGCTCTTGGGAGCGCTGTCGGGCCAGCAGCTCTCCGACGAGATCGCTGAGCTCGAGCGCGTCGCCGTCCGCAACGAACACGCGACGATGTTTCTCGCGAACGCCCACAAGCACTGCGCCAACTTCGTCGCCGGAAAGACGCCCGCTTCTGCTAGCGAATCGAGCACCCAACCGCGACTCGTGATCGACCACCTCGCGAAGTCACGGTCTGCGTATCTGCGATTGCTCGAGCAGTTCAACGTCGCCGAGCCGTGGGTCGCGACGCAGATCGCGCTGCTCTCTGCGATCCTCCTTCGCGCCGAGCGCTCGTCTGTTGGTGAAGACACGGCGAAGCGCGACCTCTTGTACGCGGAGGCTGCGGTGACGCGGCTCGCGGACCCAGCGACCCTCTCGAGTCCCACGTACAAGAATCAGTTTCGAGCGCTGTGCGAGCGGCTGCAGTTGGCGCTCGCGCAGCTCGACGTCACGAACGACTCGTACGCAGCGAAGCAGGCAGTGAATCGTTGCCGGAGCGATTGTGACCGCGCGTTGCAGCTCATGCAGCAGCACCCCGAGGTCGAGGACGACGGGCTCGCGTTCTTCAATTTGCGTGAGTTCGATCGACTCGCGAACCCGGGTTGGCTCGGCAAGGCTGCGTCAGGCCTCGCGGAAGAGATCGTCACGCGCTGGACGAAGGCGGGCGTGTCCGATCGCTTTCGCTGGCGCGGGTACTGATCGAGAGGGCGACTCGGGGTGGACGGGAGCCTCAGGGGCCCGGCAACAGCGCACCTGTGTGGAGAGAGCCGGGAGCCAAGGACTCAGCAATGGTCTCTTCTTGATTTGGCCGCATTGTCAACGCGACGGGCTTGACCGCGGTATGGATTCGGAGCTCCACGATCCAGAATGCAATCTGAGCAAACTGACACGGTGAGTTCTCGCCGATGGGCCATCGATGAATTCGGGCACGGGAATTTCGGCCATCGTTCTCGTACTGCTCGATTGGTCGCCATCGGCGCTCGAGCTCTCGAGCAGCCGGAAGGCACACTGACTCGTGTTTTCGCTGCGGACCCCTTGGCTCCCGGCCACCGGCAATGCGAAATTCGTCAGCGAATCTGCCGGACGTACGAATCGAACACCAACGCTCCTTCGGGACACGCTGGCAACGCACGAACCGCAATCACACCCGGGAGGACTGCTACTGTTGGAAACCGCGCATCGCGGAGAACACTTCGGACGAGAGCGTGAAAGAGAAGTACGGGTTCGCGACCACCGTCCCCTGATGCACGCTGGAGAGTTCGATTCCGTTGAGCGGGTCACCAAGCAGAAATCCCTGTCGAAGTCGTTGTTGCTGAGCGATCTGAATCCCGGCACCGAAAGAGAAGAAGTTGGTTGGACTCCAAGTGGCTCCGAGAAACAGCGTCTCGAAGATCTTGCTTGTCGTGCTGAAACCGATAGAAGGCGCTGGGATAAGCCACCACCAACGGATCCCCTGAAATCGATTTCCGGATTGGCATTCTCGGTGGACCGGTGTGACCCTCGGGTTGACACCGCAAAGGTCGAACGAAGCCATGACGATGGGATGCACGATGCTGGCGTAGTCTGTGGTCGCGCCAATCACGACGTCGCCGGCGTTGTTGCGGCTCGCCGTGAACGTCTGAGAAGGGGAGGTCGTAACGGCGACACCTGCGCGAACGAAGAAGCGCTCGATGGATTCAACGGTCTCTGTTCGCGTAACGATGTCTTCTCGAGGGACGATGCGTAGCGTGCCGTCATTGAACTCGAGCAACCGCTGTGTACGCTTGATCGAAATCGAGACGAGGCGATTTTCGCCAAACGACCCTAGGTCGAATACGCGCTGCGATTGGCGGAGCGAGCGACTGAACTGCGTGAGGTACTCGCCAGCGCGTGTCGATAGGGCGATCTCTTGCTGAAGCGCCTGCAGAATACTGTTCGGGATCACGCCATCTGCCGCAATCTCCGCTCGCGCGTCGCCCGCGCCGGCGTCTGCGAGGGATGCCCTCGGAATCGGGAGATAGTACACGCCTCCTCCGGCAACGCGTACATCGCCCGGCAGGATCGATGCCAGATCAGCCTCGAGGCCGCAGGCACTGTTCTGGCAGTCTACCTCGGCAACGCTGCGAGGAAAGAGCAGCGAGCGCAGTGTGACGTCCAGTTCGGACAGCGTATCGGGTACTACTGGATGGGACAGGCGATCGAGAGCCTCGTACACTGCGAGCAATCGACGGTCTCGAAGATATGTGGCCGCCCACAACACCTTTCCTGAGTAGTCGTGGATCGTCCTCGACAACACGACGTACACGACAGGAAGCAGTCGATCTCTGTAGGCGAGTGCGTTGGAGATAATCGCGCGAAGGGATGCTGCTCGCCTCCGCTCGCCATCCGCTCTCAACCATTCTCCGGCTGCGCGCGTGTACCGTTGGTCCGCGTCGCGGGCGGCGCTCGAACGTGCCTGATCGAGTCTCAATCGAGCAAGTTCCACTGCGTTCTGTGCGTCCCGGAAGAGGGGAATACGCGTCCCGGCTGTCGCGCTCTCGGCTACGTAGCGCAGTTGTTCGTTTGTCTGACTCTGCGCATGCTCGAGTTGCCGAATAAGTAGCGGTGTATCGGAATGACTAAAACGAACGTCCACCATTGACTGAGATTCAAGCGGGACCGCTTGTTCAGGTTGTCTTTGGTTTCCGGGATATGCCTGAGCGGCTGTTCTCGGGGTGTCTGTGGAAACAGCGCGAAGGTGGTAAAGTTCACTGAGCAATGCGGCGATCACCCGTGAGTTTTCCCGTAGCTGAGCCTCAAGGTCTTCGTGGGTTGTGATGTTGTCTGGTTGTGTCCGGCTTGACGCCTGACGCCGGTTTGTTGCCTCACGCCGAGTGGTGCGGCCGGCTACTGACCCCTGGACGAGTTGATAAAGCGCTAGTGCGTTTGCCGACAGGATTCGCTGAATCTCCGTTCGTGTTGGGGCGGCGAGGAAGTGAGTGAACGACTCCGATGGCGTTACCGAGAGACTCGGACCAGAGGTTGTGTTTTCAATCGCAGTCGTGGCGACGGACACAGCATAGTTCGACCGCAAGTCCTCGTCGTCGATGCATATCACAATGTGCTGTGACGGAATCGGATGGTTTTCTCTGACGATCCCTCGGCTGCGGTAGTCTCCATGAAACCAGCGGCCGGTCTTTGCGTCATGGCGAATCACGAAGTACCGTCGATCCCCATAGTAGCCTGCACACCGCGGTGACACATCGTCACGGTCGGCTGCGTTTCGTGGGCCAGGGGGATCTTCGTGTTCTATGGCATCTTGACTTGCTGTGGCTGCGTCATTGACCGGAGGCCGATGCGGCCAGATCGGCCAACTGCCGGCCTCGGTAGCATCTCCGATCGGTGGGGCGAGGTCCGCCCCAGAGAAGAGAAATGGAGCGATAAACTGGCGGTAGTCCGGGTTGCTCTCTGTCGGCAACGCGCGTGGGTTGTGGCTCTGCGCATCTGCGTCGACGCTGGCGTCGAATGAAGCAGTATCGCCAACACTCTGAGCTTGGGCTCGAGCGGAGTTGGAAGTGAGCTGGAGGGCAGCAAACAAGATCGTACTGCCAACGGCTTTGCGGCGTAGGCGCTCGTTCATTCGATGTCTCCGTCTGGTTGCGAGGTGCTGTCGGTGCTCGCGTCGTTGTGTCCGGAGTCGACTTGCATGCTGGCGTCTGTTGCGCCTCCCCCATCGCCTGAGTCAGTGATTGTGCTGCTGGTTACGTCGGGGAGTGGGAGGAGCGCGTTCACGCAGCTCGAGGCATCTGCGTCGATGAATCGAAGCTGGATCCTCGCGGTTGCGAGAGGGCCCAGACCCGGTTGGCTCTGTGGAGCGCACGGCGTGGAATCGCCTGGGTGCGCGTAGAGCCGCGCGATGACCTCGCCCGTTCCAACGGAGGCACCAGTCACCGAGAACCAATCATCGGCGCGAACATGCCGCGCGATCGTTCGCTCTGTGGCGCACTCAGTGGGCGATGCTGCGGTGCTGCCGCCAGCGAAGCAGGCGACTCCGACCACTGTGAGCTCTGCACATTGTCCTTGCTCGCTGCCCTCTCGCTCGAGCCGTATCGTGACGACCTGATTGGTGCAGAACTCGCGGTTGGACGCCGTCAGGCGAAACGCCGCTGGACGTTGTTGGTTTGGGTCTGTGCATCCCGCGAGTGCAAGAAGTGCTGCGGTGCCCAAGATGCGAATCCGCTGTCGCATGATTGAGATCGATTCGTGCTGGAGTCTCGGTTGTCGTACGTCCGCCGCTCGGTCGTCGGGATAGTCGAGATTTGATTGCCACCTACGGCTTCGGAACAATCTCCTCAGCGATCTCGCTAGGCACGATCGCCGTGAGGTCGATGGTTTGCAGGTCCAGCTCGCGCGAGAACAGCACGGTCTCGGTTTCGGCGAGCAGTTGGTCCAGCGGGCGCTCGCTGTCGAGGGACTCGACGACGGTGTTGCCCAGTAGCCCCATCACGTCGATGGTGACGGGCAGCACACGCTCGTTGCGATTCTTGTAGCCTGTCATCAGCTCGTTCGTGAAGTGAGTCTCGGACCAGTGCGAGTAGATCGTGCCCGAGCCTCCTCCGGTCTCGACGATCATGTTCGAGAGCGCTGGTATACGAGCGATGGCGTCTTTCTTGAACTTGCCGGTGTTGGTGTCGAACAGCGTCATCCAGTCGTCCCATCCGAAGCCAAGCGAGTGCCCGATTTCGTGTGCGATCGTTCCGGCAGTTTCGAAGTTCGTGTAACCGACGAGAAACTTCGTGTTGAACTCTACTCGCCCGTAACGAACTCCATTATTGACAACAGGCTTGTACGCCCGCGCGATTGTTGAGCTGTTCGCGTAAAACGTCGAAAGCTGAATCACGATCGACTGCTTCGGCTGCACGAACTTGTTCCAGAAATTGCAGGCCGTCTTCGCGGCGAGCTTCAGCTTGTCGTAGAGGTCCTTTTCAACGTAGTACGTGATCAGATTGTTGTTGGAATCGTCGACGATTTCGCTGAGCGCGTCGCGCGCCACGTAGCCTTCGCGCCCATCTTCTGTCCGTACCAGCTCGTGTGCTCCAATCGCACTTCCGCGGAGTTCGCAGTGTGTCCCTTGCGCGATGACTCCATCGGGCGGAGAGCCCTGCGTCGGGCCGACTCGATAGTACTCTGCGTTGCGGGTCAATCGATGAGTGAGGGGCATTGTCGAGTTCTTTCGGTTCGGGTGAGTTCCGTGCGCCCTTGATCCGTAGGCCTGACGCTGCGCGCTGTCGCTGACCGCTTTCCGTCAGTCCCAGCCGAGCCGTGCTCCACTTGCGCGCCTGCTCCCGCTTGTTCAGAAATGCCCCGTCATGCCCTCCGTCTACCCATTTTCCTGTATCTTCCCCTTTGGAGGTACCCGTCGAGCCCATGGTCGTTCGCTCTGCGCCGCTCATTCGCGGAAACGCGCTGGTGAACATTCGCTCGTTCGTCCAAGAGCGACACGGCTCGATGGGGCTCGATCGACTCGCTGCTTCGCTCGATGCGAAGACCGCGATGACGCTCACCACCGCGCGCTTCGGCGAGTGGTACCCGGCGCACATGCAGACCGACGTGCTCGTCGCGTACGACCGCATGTTTGCTGCGGGCGATCTCGCTTCGATCCACGGCATCGGCGCCCATCAGTGTGCGCGTGATCTCGCGTCGCCGCTGGGATGGCTCTTTCGACTCTTCTCGCCGACGCGGCTCACGCAGCACATGGACGTCGTCTGGCGTCGCTTTCACACGTCTGGCTATTGGACGAGCGACAGTGAGGGAGACTTCGTCACCGCGGGGCTCCACGAGTGGACGGGCGGGTCGCTCGCTGCGTGCTCGGTGCTGCACGGATACCTCGCGCACTTGTCCAAAGAGCTCGCACGCAACCCCGTCGAGCTACGGCACACGCGCTGCGCGTTTCGCGGCGCGGCGCTGTGCGAGTTTCGCCTCGGCGTGCCAGTAGACTCGCTCGCGACGCTTCCGTTTGGCGACGTCGAGTCGATGGAGATCCCGCTCGTGGGGCGGGAGCTCGTGCAGCTCGACTCGCGCAAGGCCATCATCGACGCCATCATTTCGCTCCTGAGATCGCAGGCGATCGGCGCGGATGCGATCTTGTCGTTGCCGACGCAAGACGATGACCAGGCGCTGTCCGTTTGCGCGACCATCGGTCGCCCTCGGCCGCAATACGACCACCATTGGGTGCTCGAAGGACGCGGGCGGATCGTCGGGCGCATCGATGTTCACATCGAGGGGCCCGAGCGCGGGGACGCGAGATTGCGGGCGATCGGAGAGCTCGTTCCGTGGTTTGCGATGGCGCTCGCGAGCGTCGATCGAGGCAACGCAGACGATCGCGTGACGATGGACGACCGGGTGAAGGCCGCCGCGCAACGGTGGCTCCTTACTGAGCGGCAGCAAGAGGTGCTCTCGTTGCTCGTGCAGGGCCGAAGCAATCGCCAGATCTCGCTCGCGCTCGCGTGCGCCGAGGGAACGATCGAAGTGCACGTGAAAGCGCTCTTCAAAAAAGCGTCTGTGTCGGGGCGGACCGAATTGACTGCGAAGGTCGCAGCGATGGTTCCGAGCCGCGCTTACGAACCGGCGTAGTTCAACGCTGGCGTCGAACGGGAGGATGTCTCATGCCAAAGGTTCACTTGTGCGGGTACGACCAGCTGAGCTGCGTCGAGGCAGACGGGATCGAGCCGATCAACTCGAGCGCCGAGCTTCTTCAGCAGATTCGCGCGGAAGGTGTCCGGAGATCGTTGCGATCCGCGACGGGGGCGCTCGGCGATCACGCGATCACGGACGGTGTCGTGCTCGACCTGAAGTCACTGCCAGACGAGCTGCATCAAGAGGGGTGGCCGCGGGCGATCAAGCTTCGCGAGATCGCGATCGAAGATCATGCCGACGGAAGCGCCACGGCGCGCGTCGGCGCGCTGGTCACGTGGCGCCAGTTCGTGAAAGCGACGCTGAAGCGGGGACTCATCGCGCCATCGGTGGTCACGGGGCCAGACATCACGATCGGCGGCTCGGTGAGCGCTGGGAGCATCTCGCGCTTTTCGCACGTGTGGGGGCTCGAGCACTCGAGCGTCGTCTCGATCGACGCGCTGTTTCCCAACGGAAAACTCGTGACCGACATTCGCGCGGACGGGCCGACGACCAGCGATCTCTATCGCGCGATCATCGCGGGCCACGGCTGGATCGGCGTGATTCTCTCGGTGACGTTTCGCCTGCGACGCGTCGCTGTCGGCAGCGGCGATCTCACGAACCAACTGGTGGCCGAGACGCACGTCGCAGACAAGGATCGAGGGCGTGCTGGTGAGCGCTCGTGGTGGAAGAACCAGCTCGAGCGGCTCAGCCTCGCGGGGCGGGTCGCCAGGGATATGCTCTCGCAGCTCCCCGATCGCGGATGGAACGCGCCGATCCACGATCGGCTGAAGGGCGTCTACGACGCGCAATCCACGGTGGGATTCGTCACGCGCGACGAGATGTTCGCCATTCGCTACGCGTCGCGCTTCGTGCAGAACCCGCCCGAGCGCTTCGCGGGAATCCCCATCTATGACGGACCGACGCCGTTGCGCGTGTTGGGAGAGCTCGCGCTGAGCGTCCCGTGGATGCACGAGTTTGCGCAGTTGGTCTTCACGCAGCAGCTCGAGAAGAAGCGGTATCACAACGCTGTCGACCCGTTTGTGTTCTTCTTCGAGGGCAACACGAAGGTCCGCGAGATCGTGAACGGAAAGAAGTCCCTCGATTCGCTCGGAGTGACCGGCGGCGATCTCGAAGCTGACGTGCGAGCGCGCGCGCTGCGAGGACTCCAGGAGCGCTTCGAGGGCTATCGGTCGGACCAAGGGTTGCCCGGCACGATGTACGCGATTCAGCAGACGCACCTCATGCCCGACGTTGGCACCGCGACCGACCTGCTCATGTACATGCACGAGTATGCGCGAGCCATGAGCCTCGACGATCGCCCCACGC
The DNA here is from genome assembly GCA_016793325.1 of Myxococcales bacterium. GTDB lineage: Bacteria > Myxococcota_A > Polyangia > Polyangiales. The sequence goes on from JAEUKI010000071.1 coordinate 47,707, forward strand.
TCTTCGACCTCTTGTACTTGCCCGGCGATCTTCGCAATCCTTTCCTCTCGACCGCGGGCAAACACGGGGGATACGCGGTGACCGTCGCGTGGCAAGCGATTCATCCGAGCGCGGACAGAATGAAAGAAGAACAAGCGCTCGCGGTCGTGCTCGCGGATGAGTGCGCGCGGCTCGGAGGCAAGGTCAGCCTGCTCAAGAACAACTACGCGCGACCGGGAATCGTTCGACAGGGGCTCGATCCCAAGGACCTCGAGCGCTTCATGCTCGTGAAGAAGTGGACGGACCCGAAGAACGTCCTGCGCAACCCGCTGTTCGATCGACACTTCGTGTGAGCGCGCTCGGCGCTGCGGCTCCGTAGTAATGTTCGCCTGCAGCGAAGCTGCGAGAGGGAGCGTTTCGTATGTCCATGGATGACGACGGGCTTTCGAGTGCGGGTGCGACGGGTGAGCGCCGAGAGTCTTCTCCACTGCGCGGCCGCGCGCTGCCGCCGATCGTCCGCGCGAGCGCGCTGAGCGGCCATGCTGTGGACGCAGGCGAAAGTGCCGGTCTCGAAGCGTACTCGCCGGTGCACGAGCGCCGCATCGTCGTCGATGGAGTTGGCGACGTGACTCGAGCGGACGAGTCGTGGCGATCCGTGATCGAGCCGAAGATCGCGACCGCGACGCGTGCTGCGTCGGTGTTCGTCGAAGTTCCGTCGCGCGACAAACCCATGACGTGGCCGTTGGTGCTCGCTCCGCTCGATGACGACGCGCGGGCCATGATCGATCGATTGGTCGCGCCGAGCGCGCCAGACTGGATCCGCAAGCTCGTGCGCCCCGCGACGGAGCGCGACGAGCTCGCGTCCATCGCCATCGCGACCGCGCCGTCGGCCAGCGTCACCAAGACGAACGCCGCCGTGGCGATCATGATTTCGCCGGTCGCGCTCGCCTCGTTGAAGCTCGACGTGCTCGAGCTCGCTACGGAGTCGGCCGTCACGGCGCGAACGGACCCAGGCGATCCGATCGAGTGGCTGGTGCACTTCATCGCGGAGCTCAGCCACGACTGGCCGCTCGACATTGCATTTGCCCGCGCGAACGAGCAGGCGCGCAGCTCATCGTGGGCCGAGATGTACGCCAACCCCGAGGACCTCCAGGAGTCGAGGATCTCGGCGTTTGCGGAGCGCACCCTCCGCGAGGCCAACGCTGTGCGGCGAGCAAAACCCCCGATCGACCTCGCCTCCCTTGGCGTCGTCGTGGAGCAGCTCGATCACCAACTCGAGAACGCTACGTGGGACCACGAATCAGGGGACGCATCCAAGATCGTCGAGCACGCGGCGGAGCTCGCTCGTTTGACCAAGATGTCGAACAGCAAGGCGCCAAACGGCGCCAAGCCAGACCCCGAGGCCCGGCGACTGAGCGCTGCGTGCGTCCGCGGCGAGGGCGCTTCGATGCGCGTGCGGCCGACCGCTCCTCTCGCGGCTGGGGCAGAAGGGTACGTGGAGGTCGACGTTCGTGCGCCGCAGCTCGATCGCGCGACGCACCCGCTCGCGATGCCGGACATCATCTCGGGCGAGCCCGACAAAGACGAGTTCGATCTCGACGTGTTCTGGATCAGCTCGCTCGGAACGCAGTCAGGCAAGCTCCGGCTCCCGCGTTCGGGCGCGAGCAATCGCAAGGTCTTTCGTTATTGTCGCCCCGCAGACAGCGCGAAGCTCACCGTGCTGGTCGTGCTCATGTACGCGCAGCGATTGGTGCAAGCGGGTGAGCTCGAGATCAATGCGGACACGCACGAAGTGAGCTGGCGCGAGACGATCCTCGTGCAACGCGCGCTCGATCAAGTGAAGGCGTCGTCCGCAGCAAACGCGGCGGCGACGATCGCGAGCGACGGGGCCACCACGTTCGCGCTCGGCTCCGACGAGCCGAAGATCCTCGCGGGAATGCACACTCCGCAAGCGGGCGTCGTGAGCGAGAGTCTGCGTCGCGCGCTCGGAAGGGCGTCTGCCTCGGCGAGCACGCGTGGCGTGCTCTCGGACGATGATTTTCGAGCGATGCTCATCGATGTCGCGAAGGCAGGCGTCATCCTTTACGGGCAGATTTTGTCCAAGGCCGTGCGCGGCGCGGAGCACGTTCAGCTGATCGAACGGAGCGCCGGATCGTGGTTCCCGGTCGAGTTCGTCTACGAGCATGCCGCGCCGCTGCCGGAGGCCCGCGTGTGCGATCGCGAGGTCGATATGTCGCAGCACGGATGCGACGCAGGTTGTCGGGCGCGCGCCGACGGACGAAACTGGGTGTGTCCGCGCAGCTTCTGGGGGACGAGCAAGACCATCGAGCGCTGGTCTCTGCGAGACGTGAGCGATCGGCGCGCGCCCTCGGCAAGCTCGGATCCTCTGGTGTTTTGCTCGCCGTCCGGCCCGGAGCGCGAGATCGATGTGTTGAGCGAAGGGCTGGCCGCGTTCTCTCGGCTGGTGAGCGCGGACACGCGCGCCGCCATCGATGAGCTTTGCAAGAAGACGAAAGGCGGGGCGACGACCAACGGTTGGAGGGGCGTCGCCGAGCGCGTTCGAAGGACGAATCCAGGCCTTCACATCGTGCTCGCACACCACGAGCAAGAAGCCGAGGACGGGTACGACGCGCTCGAGGTGGACAACGACCTTCGAACGGTCCCGTACATCGACGAAGAGGTCGTTGGCGGCGGAGCGCGACGGCCGCTGGTGCTCTTGCTCGCGTGCAACTCCCTCTCGCCGGACGCCGGGATCGCGGGGCCTGCGCAGCAGTATCTGAGCAACGGCGCCGCAGCCGTGGTGGGGACGACCACGCTCGTCTGGGCGCCGGTCGTCGCGCGGGTCGTGTTCGATCTCGCTCGAGCGCTATGCCGCAAGGACGCGCGCGTGAGGCTCAGTGAGTGGCTTCGTCAATCGAGGCTCAGGCTGCTGGCGAAGGGCGACGCGACGGCGTTTTCGCTCGTCGCGTACGGCGACGCGGACTGGGTGTTGCGAGGCACCGAGTTGGACTGGCAGATCCCCGACGGAGCTCTCTCGCGCGACGCCGACGACGACGCGGCCCGGCCGCTGCGCGAGAAGAAGCCGAGCAAGCGCCGCGCAGGCGCAAACACGTAGCGCGATCACGGCGCGAGGAGGATCGGAGAATGGTGTTTCGAATCGAGATGCTGCCTGCGGGCAAGGGCGACTGCATCTGGGTCGAGTACGGCCCCAAGAACAAGACGAAGTCCGTGCTCATCGACGGCGGAATGCCGTCGACGAGCGATGCCCTGCGCAAGCGAATCGCGAAGGAGAAGAAGGGCCACAAATTCGAGTTGATCGTCGTGACACACGTGGACGAGGATCACATCGGAGGGGTGCTCGAGGCCGTCGCGGACAACAAGGACGAGATGTTTCGCGCGGAGGATTTCTGGTTCAACTCGTTCGATCACTTGCTCGCCGCGTCGGCTGCGATGGGGCCGGGGCAGGGCGACGAGCTGACCGAGAAGCTCGCGGCGGCGGTGACGGCAGGGACGCTTCGGTGGAACGCTGCGTTCGACGCGAAAGCCATCTTCGTGCCCGACGAAGCGCCGTTGCCGACGGTCACGCTCGGCGGCGGAGCGAAGCTGACGATCTTGTCGCCGACGCCTGCGAAGGCGGCGCGCATGCACAAGCGTTGGGTCGACGTGACCGAGGACGGCAAGAAGCGGCTCGGTCGCGACGGCATCGCCAAGCTCGACGAAGCGAACTCTGCGCTTGGTCCTGCGGCTCCTCCGAAGCTCACGGCTCGGACGAACCTCGCGACGTTGGCGGCGCGGCAGAACTCGGGCGTGAGCGATTCGTCGCCAGCCAACGGCTCGTCCATCGCGTTTCTCTTCGAGTACGGCGGAAAGACCGTGCTCTTCGGCGCGGACGCGCACCACGGCGTGCTCTGCGACTCGCTCGATCGACTGTCGCCAGACGACGCGGTCTCGTTGGATGCCTTCAAGCTGCCGCACCACGGGAGCAACAACAACGTCTCGACCAACTTGATCAACGCGGTGAGCTGTCCGTTGTACCTCTTCTCGACCAACGGGGACGATCACGGGCACCCCAATGGCGACGCGGTCGCGACGACGATCGTGAACGGGTTTCGCGATGACCAGTTCGAGAAGGTCGAGCTCGCGTTCAACTATCGAAACAAGTTTACGAGTCCGTGGGACAACGCGGAGTTGAAGAAGAAGTACAAGTACGCCACGACGTACCCGAAGAAGGTGGGCGAGTCGTTGGTGATCGAGCTGTAGCCGCGTTGTCTCGCGCTCTCGTTGTCTGCTCCCGTACGCGCTCGGAGTTTACGCGCGGATCCCTCGGGCACGGTGTGCGACGCGGGCGCGGATGCTCGGTGAGCTTGCGCAGTTCTCAGCGATTACCTGAAAGTTGGTACGTCGGCTTCGACCAGCTGGCCTGAACAGGAGTGAAACATGTTTTCCATTATCGTGCAGATCGATCGGGCGATCGGCGCCTCGATGCCCGCGGATCTCGTGACGGCGGCGAGGGAGATGGGCTTCGACTTGGCGCCTCAGTTTCCTGGTGTCGACGACGAGACGCTCGGCAGTTTTGTGATCGCCACAACCTCTCGAGCAACCGACCTCGAGTCTGCCTCGTCGAGGTTTCGCGCCGTCGACTCTGTCATCAGCGCATACCCAGCTCCCTCTCCGATGATGCCTTGAGTGTTTTCGCGCGCGCGCCGTACGGTCAGCTCCCAGGTCGAGTGATCTGAACGAGGGAGCTGGAATCCATGGCGAAAACAGTGGTGTTGATCGCGAGTCCAACGGTTGGACTTCGTAGTGAAGGACCGACACTTGCGTCCGTCGCGGGCGCTGACGTTTCCGAGATCGAGAGGATTGTCGCGTCCGTGGGAGGACGGCTCGAACTGCTCTTTGGAGAGACGGAGTCGCGGCTCATCGCGCGCGCATCCGCCCTGCGTTCCGCGGATTCGAGCGCCGCGGTGCCCGAGCTCGAGACGTTCTACCGCTTGGAGGTCGCCGACGATGCTCGAGCTGAAGCCGTCGCTTCGCAGCTCGCTGCAGCCAATGGCGTTGCGGGGGCGTACGTTCAGCCCGAGCCCGTGCTCGCCGTGCTCGCAGAGAGCGACATCAATCGTGCGGTTCCCTCCGCGGACCCTGCTCCGCCAGCGACGCCGAACTTCGAGCCGCGGCAGCTCTACCGCGCTGCTGCGCCCGGCGGCGTCGACGTTGCGTTTGCTTGGTCGGTTCCTGGCGGGCGAGGGGCTGGCGTCAACGTGATCGACTGCGAAGGTGCGTGGCGACTCACGCACGAAGACCTCCGGCAAAACCAAGCGGGAGTCATTGGTCCGCAGACGCAAGATCTTCAATGGCGCAACCACGGCACTGCGGTGTGCAGCGAAATTGGCGGTGACCTCAACGGCTTCGGCGTCACGGGGATCGCGCCCGACGCGACCTTTCGAGGCTCATCGATCTTTGGCCCAGGCGGGCTCGCGGCGGCCATCCGCGCGGCGGCCGACGCCTTGCGCGCGGGTGACATCATCCTGCTCGAGGTTCAGTACGGCCACCCGACTCGAGGCTTTACTTCTGTGGAGTGGTGGCCAGCGGACTTCGCTGCGATCCAGTACGCCGTGGGCCGCGGAGTGATCGTCGTCGAAGCCGCAGGAAACGGCGGAAACAACCTCGACGATGTCGTCTATGACACGCCGTTGCCAGGGTTTCCTGCGAGCTGGTCCAATCCGTTTCGACGCGGAGCAAGGGACTCGGGCGCGATCCTCGTTGGCGCTGGCGCCCCACCCCCGGGAACGCACGGTCGCAACTGGGGCCCCGATCGTTCTCGGCTCGATTTTTCGAACTACGGATCCGCCGTGGACGTGCAGGGTTGGGGCCGCGAGGTGACCGCTGCTGGCTACGGCGACTTGCAGGGCGGAGCCAACGAAGATCTTTGGTACACGGATACGTTCAGCGGAACATCGAGCGCGTCTCCGATTGTCGTCGGCGTGCTCGCTTGCGTCCAGGGCGCGCGCAGAGCTGCAAGGCAAACGCTCCTGACTCCAGCGAGCGCTCGCTCGCTGTTGCGTTCGACGGGTTCGCCCCAGCAGGACGCGCCCGGCCGGCCGGCGACACAGCGCATCGGAAACCGGCCGAATCTGCGCGCGTTGATCCGCCCGAAGACCTCCCTCGCTGATGGGGCCGCGAAGAAACTTCGAGACGACAACGGAGCAAAGAAGCGCCTCGATGACGGCGGAGGGATCAAGAAGCGTCGCGATGACGTCGGCGTGAAGAAGCGCGTCGACGACGTCAAGAGGCCGGGCTTCGATCTGCCACCAAGCGGTCCCGCTGACCCGGGTGTGGGCTCGGGCGCAGAGCAGCCTTTCATCCTGGCGACGCCACACCACGCGGGTGAAGACGCCGCGACCGCCGCGCAAGCCGATGCCGTCGTCGCAGTCGCAGCCAGACTGGCAGAGACGGATCAGGCGCTCGCGCACGCGGTGGCGCTCGTCGCGCGACTCGAGCGCGAACGCGAGGAGCTCGCTGCGCAGCTCGGCGCGCTCAGCCATGGAGAGACGCCCGTAGAATGATCACGATCGTCTCCGAGCCTGCAGATGACCACGCCGCGGCTGTGCTGCGCGTCCTCGAGCAGCGCGGACACTCCGCGTGTCTGCTCGACACGAGCTCGTTTCCGACCAAGTCGCCGATCGTGATTGGCGTACACGAGCTCTCTTCCGAAGAGGATGAGGCGCGATTTGGTCCTCATTCGCTCCGAGATGCGGGGGTGGTCTGGTGGCGTCGACCACAGCCGATCGCGCTTCACGACGAGGTGGGCGACAGCGCCGCGCGCGAGTTCTCGTTTGGTGAATGTCTCGCTGGGCTCTCGGGTCTGTGGGGCACGCTGGACGTCGCGTGGATGAACGATCCATCCCGCGACGAAGAGGCGAACCGCAAGCCGTATCAGCTCCGCGCGGCACGTCGTGTGGGGCTCACCATCCCGCGCACATTGATCACGTCGGACCCCGCCGCCGCCGAGCGCTTCGTGCGCGAGCAGGGGGTGTCCAACGTGATTTACAAGGCGTTTACCGCGACCGAACGCGCGTGGCGCGAAACGCGGCGAATGCGCGAGGGGGAGCTCGATCTGCTCCGCAGCGTGCGCTTCGCGCCCGTGATCTTTCAGTCGCTCGTCGAGGCGGAGCTCGACGTGCGCGTCACCGTGGTAGGCGAGAAGATCTTCGCCACTGCTGTTCGTATCGCGCGTGGTGACTACCGCTACGACTATCGCGTCGGGCTGCACGACGCCGTCGTCGAGGCTCATTCACTTCCGCCTCCAGTCGTCGAGAAGATCCGTCGCTTGATGGATCGCCTCGGCCTCGTGTACGGCGCGCTCGACTTTCGGCGTACAGCGCGCGGCGACTATGTGTTCTTGGAGGTCAACCCCTCGGGGCAGTGGCTCTTCATGGAAGACCGGTCCGCGCAGCCGATCACCGAAGCGGTCGTCGATTGGCTCGTCGCCCACGACGCAGCGGGGTGATCGAGCGAGAAGAACGTGGAGCCTCAGGGGCCCGGCAACCGCGCGATTGTGTGGATAGAGCCGGGAGCCAAGGAGGCCGTTGCGGAAATGGCCGTTTCGCTCGCGGACGTGTCGAGACTGACGTCAGAGCGTGTTGTGCGAGACCGCCGCCAGCGTCTCGCGCTCGAGCTTTGTTGGCGCTGGTGGTTGCAACAAGGCGCTTGGTCGGGCCTCCGGCGAGCCCGCCAGTCCCATCCGCACCCCTCACGCGCCGAGGGTCAAGCGTCCCGATCGCCAGTGCGCGTACAGTTTGCGAAGGTTGTACGCCGTGCACAGCAGCGACCACTGTGTCCGAACCTTCGCTGCACCACGCACCGTGAAGCGCCGGAACCCGTCGTTCACTTTCAGCTGCGCAAACACTGGCTCGATGATCGCTTGTCGCCGCGGATACAGTCCGGCGTGCTGTGGCTGCTCTTGCAACTCTCGTTGCTTGCGCAGAGACCCATCCGCCGGTGAGCGACGCACGGTACGACCGGCCCTGTCACGCGTGCACTGCGCTCGCTTCGGGCAGTCTTTGTTGCGACAGCGGTACACCGCGAGCGTCGGCTCGTTGCGTGTGCGCGTCAAGCGCGAGAGCGGAAGCAGTTCTCCCTCGGGACACACAAAAACATCTTGCTCGGAATCGTACCGAAAGTGGCTCCGATCGTAGGGATCGCTCTGAGCCTGTTGCGATGGAGCGAACGTCGAAGGCGGAACGATCACGGTATGCCCCGCCGACTGCACAGCCGCCAGCGACTCGCTGGATACGTAGCCGGAGTCCATCAGCGTGACCTCCGGCCGCGTCTGAGTCACGGCTTCCGCTTGCTGCAACATCGGCAACGCTTGCGCTGCGTCTGCTTCGTCCGACACGATCGACTCGGCGACGATGAACTGGTTTTCGTCAGCGACGAGCTGCGCGTTGTGCGCCATGCGCAGCGTCGCGTTCACTTCATCATTCGCGCGCTGGGATCGGCAGGACTCAGATGCTTGGTGTTTGTGGCGGCGAGCTGCGCGAGCCCCTGCTCAATAGCTTGTCGTCGCTTCACAGCATCGGCCATGTCGGCCGAGAGCGTGAGCGCTGCGGTCGGGGTCTCCTCGCTTTGTTGCACCTGCGCCATCGCAGCGTCGACCGCGTCGTTGACCAGAGGCTCGAGCTGCTCCTCGAGTTGCTGCTTGTGCAGGGCGTTGACGGTGGAACAGGCAGCTTGGATCTTCGTTCCATCGAGGGCGTGCGCGACCATCCCGACCAATCCCTGCCGCAGCGCGAGTCGAACGACGGTCTTGAACAAAGCGCGCAGGGCTTCACGGTGCTCGTCGAAGAAACGCCAGAGGACGGTGTGATCGGGGTAGTGCATGCCAGTGAGCCAGAGCAGGGGCATTCTCTCTGCGCAGGCAACGGCCAACTGTCGCGTGCTTCGGATGCGGCGGAAGTATCCGTAGAGCCAAACACCGAGCAGCATCTTCGCGCTGTATGGCGGTCGTCCTCGCGCATCCGCAGGCGGATCGTTGAACCCCAATGCGAGCAAGTCGAGCGAATCAACCACATCAGCGATGAAGCGGACGGGATCGTCGTGCCGCACCCATTCCTCAATCGATGGCGGCAGCAAGAAGTTCTGCTGTCGGTTCGCTGTGCGAGCTTGGCTCATCGCAAGCACCGATACGTTCGACACGCGTGGTTGGTTTTCTCCAACCGCGAGTTGACGGGCTGATTCCGCAACGGCCTCCTTGGCTCCCGGCTCTTCGCTCGCACTCTTGGCTCCCGGTCACCGCTTCGCTCGCTCGCGTCGCACGCTTACAACCCCCGCGCGAACAGCTGCACGAACCCGCGCATCGGGTCCCGCACCAAGAACGTCACTCGATCGTTCGCGGGCGCTCCGAGCGCCGAGTGATCCGCGGCGATCGTCGTGATCGCTGTAAACGCGCTCTCGGGAGAGCCCGTCGGCGCGGACAACACGTGGACGAACCCCGACGCCGTGTCCCTTTGCAGCAAGAACTCTCGAAGCCCGTCCGGGGACTTCACGATCGACGATCGATCCGATTGATAGCCTGGCGCCTCGACGGACAGCGAAAACCCACGGCTGCGCAAGAGCGCTCCGCGCGCGTCGAAGTCCGCCACGACCTGCGCCGTCGCGGTGACCCCGCTGCGAACATAGAACCAGAGCTCGGTCGTTTGATCGGGGCGATACACGACCTGCGCGAGCTCGGCACCCGCGCTCAGATCGACGCTCGCCCGCGCGTCACCGAGCACCGTCGGCAGGCGCACCATCGCGCGCGTCGCGGGAAAATACAGCTGCAAATCGCGCAGCCGACCCACGGTCCCGGCGACGTTGAGCGTCGTGGCGACGATCGCGCGCGAGGCGTCGGGCGCGACTTGAATCGTGCTCGACTCGGTGGCCTCCGAGGGCGCAGCGAGCAGCAAGCGCTCGGTCGAGGCGACCGCGTCGCGGGCGTACAGCGCGCGCTCTCGCGAGACGAAGAGCTCTGTCGCCGACGATCCTTGGACCGTCGCAGCGCCCGAAGGGAGCGTCGAGATGCTGCTCGGGGTCATCGTCGAGAGGTCCACGCGAACGAAGGGCGCTGGATCGATGCGCGCTCCGCACGAGGCGCCCGGCATGATGGGGCACTGCCACGCGGGCGCGAGGTAGAGCGTCGAGCCCTGTCGCTGCCAGATCTTGAACGAGTCGAAGAATCCCCACGGAAGATCGTAGCTCCCCGTCATCGCGCCCGTGTCGAGCGCGTAGCGACGGAGCTGGCGGCGGTAGCGATAGCGCGTTCCGAAGGGGGTGTCTTCGGCGGCTTCGGCTGCGGTGGACACCGCGACGTAGAGCGCGTTGTCGTGCACGAAGCCCGGAGTCCCGAAGTCTTGCGGAGCCCCCGCGACGATCTCGCGTCGCGTCGTCGTGTCGAAGAAGACCGAGACCCAACCGGTGGCCGTTCCGACCGTGCGCGTCGTCGAGTAGCGAACGACGCGATCTCCGAGCGCCGGATGTGCGGTCGTGCTCGTCTCGATGCTCGCCCCGGACAAGAGCTGGTTCGCGGTCCCCGTCATCGTGTCGATCGCGTAGAGGTCGCGCTCGCTGCGGCCTCCGATCGCGAGCCACGCGAACATCGTCCGATCGTTGGACGCGTAGACGGCGCGCGTGAGGTTTCCTGTGAGGGTCGTCTGCGCGCTCTCGACGCCGGGCATCACGGGGCCGACGTCCGCGACGATCGCGTCGGGCCACGAGGCGTCGGGCCGCGACGGCACATCGGGGCTCGCGTCGATCACGTCGAACGCGCTGGCGTCGGGCGCGTTCGCGTCGACCGAGGCTTCGGCGCTCGCGTCGGGCGCGCTCGCGTCGGGCCTCGGCGCTGTCGAGTCGGGCGCTGGCGACGCGTCGCCTCGGGCGCCGTCGAGGTCGCCGACGTTGACGTCTTGGACACAGGCAGAGAGCGCGAGGGCGATGAGCGAGGCGCGGGTGATGCGTGGGCTTGTTTTCAAGATGACACCTTCGGTTCGTGTGCTGTCGATCACACCCGCGCAGTGGCCGCGCGCTGGAGTCTTTATGATGCAATCGACATCAACGCGGCTCGTCGCCTCGCACGAGCGCGTCGATCCTCGGCTGCTGCGCGGACCCTGGAAATTGCTGTCGAAACCGCGCCGCTTCGCGCTGAGCCTGCTCGCGTTGTCCGGCGCGCACGAGCGCTTCGATCCCGATGCGCTCGCGCTCTTCGCTGAGCGCGCTCGACGCGAAGAGCTGTCGGTGCCGGGACAAGAGCGCCATCGCCTCGCCCGTCGCCCCGCTGCGAAGCGCCGCGGCCGCCCGGTGCAAGAGCCCTGCGTCGTCCGCGGGGTCGGGCGCCGGGACCTCGACGCGAACGACCGCGACCGAGCCCGCGTCCTCGCGCTGCGAGAGCCCCAGCGGCGCGCGGCTGGTGTTGATTGTGTGTGCCGTGCGCGCCGAGCGCTGCGTCGCCGTCGTGTCGCGGTGAACCGCGCCGACCGAGGGCAGCGCGACGCCCGAGTCAACGTCGCGCGGCGCGACGACGGGCAGCGTGTCCTGGCGCGGGGGCTCGGCGCTCGTCGAGCGCGCGAGCGAGGATGGACGCCTAGGAATCTCTTGCTGGATCGTCGTCTGCGAAGCGCGCGATCGCGCGGCCCACACGCCGGCACCGCCGAGGGCGAGGACCGTCACGACGGCGGTGATCTTCGCGCTCGCGGACAGGCCGACGCTCGAGGCCGCGGGCGCGATGGAGGCGGCCGCGGTGGCCCCTGCGGTGAGCGCGAGGACCTTCTTCGAGAGCGCGTCGACTTGCGCTGCGGACAAGCCGTCGCCCTTGGCAGACGCGAGCACCTTGCGGAGGTCTTCGCCTGCGTCCGATCCTTCGTCGAGCCACGGGACTACGGGGCGCTCGTCGCTCATGGAAACCTCCCTGTTTTTCGCGCGCGCTCGACGCCCGCTTCGACGTGCTTTCGCGCGCTGTAGAGCCGCGAATACGCGGTCTGCAGGGGACACCCTGCGCTCTCGGCGACCTCGTTCATGGGGAGCTGCTCGAGCTCGAAGAGGACGAACACGACGCGTCGATCGTCGTCGAGCCCTTCGAGGAGCTCTTCGAGGAGGCTTCGCGCGCGTCGCGCGTCGATGGCGTCGTCGACGCGAGGCTCGACTGCGGTGTCTGCCATCTCGTTCGAGAGGGCTTCACGCCGGATGTGCGCGCGCTTGCGGTAGTCCGCGGCGACGCGGCGCGCGAAGGAGAAGACGAAGCTGCGGACACTTCCGCGGCCGTCGTACGAATCGCGTCGGCGGTAGAGGCTCGAGAACACCTCTTGGCACTCGTCTTCGAGGTCCGCTTCGCGCACGCCCATCCGACGAAGCACGCGCGCGACGAACTGCACGTACTCTGCATAGAGCACGCGCAGCTCGGGCAGCGGCGTGGGGGTCGCAGGGATGTCGGGCGTCGCGTGCATGACGGATCGATTGCAGAGTTCCAGCGAACACAGCGCTGGCGATCGTGGCAGTGGACGCTCGAGGCCGCCGTTATGGAGAAAAGCGCACGACCGCAGAAAACGTCACTTGTGCTGCGATCGGGCCGGTCTCGAAGACCGTCTGGGGTTGCGGCGTCCCGTCGGGGTTGGTGCTCGTGACGACGAACTTCGGCCGAACGAACGGAACCACCGCGCCGGCGTCGAGCTGCAGCTCGAACGGCCTCCGCACGATGACCGACGCGCTCGCGCGCGCCGCAGCGGTGGCCAAAAAGAAATCGCTCGTTCGACGGCCAGCGGCGCCGTCGGTCGACCAGCGCAGCGGGCCGAACTGCGCGCCGACGCAGCCTCCGAGCCTCCATCGGTTGGCGACCGTCGCGCGGGGACACAGCGCGATCCCGCCGAACGCGAAGGCTGCGTCCACCGAGACGCCGACGAGCTCGTTGGTGCTTCGCGCGACGGACGCTCCACCGCCGCCCGAGAGCTCGATCGCGACGAAGCGCGGAGGCGCGATTTCAGCGGCGCCCCACACCATCGGCGCGACCGACGGCGTGAGCCCGACGCTCAGTCCGCCGCCGAGCGCGAAGCCCCAGCGCCACGGGCTCGGCGGTGCGACGGCGACGCGCTCGATGCGAACGACGGGTCGCTCGACGATCCGCACGCGCTCGACCGTTCGAACCTCGGGCTCGACGCGCTGCGGTGGCTGCGAAACGACCGGCGGACGCAGCAACGCGTCGGGGTCGATCGCGAGGACGATCACGAGCTCGATCGACTCGTCGATGGCGCGGCACGAGGGTGTGTTGTTGTGGAGGGTGCGTGTTCCGAGGGAGGTTCCGTCGGCGCGGGTGATCGCGACGGTGGCGGTCCAATGATCGTTCACGCGTTCGATTCGGCCTTCGATCGCGAGGTCGCCGCTCGAGCTCGAGACGAACACCGCGCGTTGCAAGCGTCGTTCGACCGCTTCGGCGAGCGCTCGCGCCGTGATGCACGACTCGGCCCCGGGGAGCCGCACCCAATTGAGCGACGAGGTCGCTGGTGGCGCGGGCTGCGTCTGCGCGCAGACCGTCGAGCTCGCCGCGCAAATCGCTGCGCCGAGCGCGAAGGCCGCGAAGACGATCGAGGGTCCGCGAGTGGTCATGAGAGGTTCACGAGCGGCGCGGTGTAGGTTGCGCAGCACGCCCGCGCATTCAGCGCGCTCGCGAGACTACCAGCCGTTGAGCAGATAGCTCGCGACCGTCCTGGCTCCGCGCACAGTCAGCCCGCTTCGCGTCGCGCGGCCCTCGGGTTTGCGCGATCGATCGATCAGCCCTTGCAGCACTCCCGCGTACCCTTCGACGATGAGCTCTGGAAAAAGCCCGGTCGCAAACTCGAAGTGCACCGCCACGCCTGCGTCGGCGCGCGTGGCGCTGACCGTGGTCCCCTCGTGAAAGTGCGCCCACCGCGTGGCGGTGGTCTTGATGAGGGTCTCGGGGTGCACGAGCCCGAGCAGCGTCGAGTACATCCCATCCGTGAGCCCGTGCATCACGCGCCGCCAGAACTCGCGAAACTGCTCGCGCTCGAACCCGTGTTCGTCCGCAGCCGCGAGCGAGAGCGCCACGTAGTGCGTCTCGGGAATCCACTGCGTCGCCAGCGGCGGTGTCGCGACGTACGCCCGCAACGCCAGCGGCAATCGCTCGACCGCGCGCAGCGGCGCGAGCGCAAAGGACGTGCGAACGAGCGACCCTTTGGCCCGGCACAGTTCGAAGCTGTTCAGGCCCGACGGGAGGCTGTCGAGATACTCGTCGAGCTTCGAGGCCATCGAGAGATCGGACCCTACCAGAGCCAAAACGCGACCACGTGATCGGAAGCACAGACGTTGTCCCCCGGGCGCTCGAGAAAAAATCTTCGAAAGTTCACTCGTGCCCGCAACACCCGAACCCGCTTGCTGATGAGAGGGCCACGCGACGGGGAGAGGCCTGGTGCGGCCGATGGTCGGCCGGCTCGGCGCTCCCTCGCGATGAAGAAAACGGAGTGTTCGCTATGAAGAAGGTTCTCTCGTCGGTGTTGGTTTCTCTCGTCACTTTCACGGTCGCAGCGAGCGCGCAGGCGCAAAGCGCGGCGCCGAACGCACAGCAAACAGGGGCGCAGCAGGCGTGGCGCCCAGCGGTCGCGCAGGATGGAATGCGGCTTCGAGCGGGCGTCGATCTCGGCGCGGGACTCGGGATCGTGAACTCGTTTTCGCCGTACCGGATGGCGATGACGCAGGCGGTGGCGATCAATCTTCGTGTGGGAGTGCAGTTCAACAACACATGGGCGTTGATGGGGCAGTTCGGGTTCAACCCTGTGTTCGGCGCGGCAGTGCTGATGCCGACGTCCATCCTCGCTGAAGTCGGCAATCGCTACATCGGGTTCGCGTTCGGTCCGTCGCTCACGCCAGTGCTGATTCCGCAAGCGGAGATGCTCGTGAGGCCGGGCGCGACGCTGCGATTGACCGGCTATCTCGGCTCGACGGCGCCCGCGCGTCGCTTCTCGTTTACGTATGGCGCCGAGAGCACGACGGCGATTCTTCCGAATGGCGTGATCTCGACGGTGGTCGGGCTCGTCGGGTTCGAGATGCACTGAGGCTACGAACGGGGCGCGCGAGGGGGATATGCTCACACCCCATGCGTGTCTCGCTTGCGTTGAAGAAGAGCTGGCGATTGTTCAATCATGGCCCCGTGGCGCTCGTGTCCGCGTCCGCGGAGGGTGTCGACAACGTGATGGCTGCGGCGTGGGTGACGCCGCTCGATTTCGATCCGCCCAAGCTCACGGTGGTGCTCGCGGCGGACACGTACACGCGCGCGCTCGCCGAGCGATCGGGCGAGCTCGTGTTGCAGGTTCCGACGGTGTCCATGCTGTCCGTGATCGAAGGGGTGGGCGCGTGCTCTGGGCGCGACGTGGACAAGTGGTCGAAGTTCTCGATCGAGCGCGAGCGTGAAGACGGCGTGGCGGCGCCGCTCGTGAAGGGGTGCGTCGGCTGGCTCGCGGCGAAGATCATCGCGGAGCCGCGGCTCGCGTCGGAGTACGACTTGTTCATTTGTCAGGGATTCGCCGCGTGGGCTGACGATCGTGTGTTCAGTGACGGGCGGCTTCGCGACGATGTTCCGCCGGAGCTTCGCGCGGTGCACCACGTCGCGGGCGGGACGTACGTCGTCGATGGGGCGATCGTCCACGCTTCGCGCGGCTGATCACTTCGCCCCGCCTTCACCCTTCGATGTGGACATGCGACGAGGCACACTCGGCGCATGTTGTTCTGCTTCGATCCTCAGTGGATGTTCGGCGCGGACGGCGTCGAGATGCTCGCGTATCGCACGCCCGACGAAGAGCCGACCTGGAGATTCGCTGCGCGATCGCCGATCGCCGGCGTCGCCCTCGCCAGCGGCAACGCCATCGCCGTGGCCGCTGACGGAACGGTCGGTTGGTTCGACGCTTCGAATGGACGCTTGAGGTCCAGCGCCAACGCGCGTCCGTCGCCGCTCGATCTCGCGGCGGACGCGTGGGGCGGCGTCGCCGTTGTGTACGCAGACGCGATCGCGCTCTTCGACTCGGCGGGCGCGCGATCGCTCGCGGCGCCTCCTGGAGCGGCGCTGACCACCGCGGCGTTTGCCGGTCAATCTCGCTTGATCGCCGCGGGGACGACGACCGGCCAAGTGCTCCTCTTCGACGCGGCGTCGGGGCAGTACGGAGGCGCCGTCTCTGTGTCGGACAAGCCCATCGCGTCGCTCACGGGCGTCGCGCACGGACGGTGGCTCGCGACCGCGGGCGACTCGGTCTACGACGTGACGCTCACGAGCGCGGCGCGCTTCACGGGGGCTACGGGCGAGACGCTCGGCTACGTCGTGTTCGACGCGAACACGCAGTGCTTCGGGCTCCAGATCGCGCCGAACGCGGCGGTGTTCATGGACTTTCGAAGCAAGGACACGCGCATGAGCGTGACTTATCCCGAGCGACTCATTCGCGGCCTCGGGGTTGTCGGCCCGCACGGGTATGCGGTCGGGCTCGACCTCGGCGACGCCAATCGCTTCGATCTTCAGCGCCAGACGTGCCGCACCGAGCCACACCCAGGACGTCCGAGAAATCGCTGGGTGTTGATGGTCGGACGGTGAGCGTCGCGCGAACTGTGACGGCGCGCGTGCTCGATGAGCGAGCTCAGGGCGCAGGACGAAGCGTGACGCTCTGGACGCTGTCGCTCCCGCCGCCGCGCGAGCTGTCGAGGACAATGGTCACGGTTCCGCCGAGCGGGCGGCGCGCGAGAACGCTGTCGACGAGGTCGCTGCCGGGCCGTTGATCGAGCGTGAAGCGCTCGCCGTTGACGACGAAGAGGGCGCCGTTGGGATCACGGTTGGCGCTGAAGCGCGAGCGCACGACGATGTCGTACGTCCCGACGATGAGCGCTGTGAAGGTGAAGGTGGCTGTTCCTCGGAGCGTTCCGTCGGGGCGGTAGGCGCGGTCGCAGTCGTTGGGGATGTGCTCGTCGCCGCGCGCGGTAAACGCGTAGCCGCGCGTGCAGTCGTGCACCCAGTTGTTTCGCATGGTGTACGTGGCCATGCGGTAGCCGATCGTGCGCACGACGGGCCGCCCCATGGGACCATCGGGCGCCGAGTCCGATCGCGAGCTCGCGTCGCGCGGCAGCGGCACATCGAGCGACGCACCCGTGTCGAGTGGCGTCACGTCGAGCTCGGGGACGTCCGAGGCATCGAGCTCTTCGCGATCGGGGAGCGGCGGTTCGGGATCAGCGTCGTCTTCGATCGACGTGTCGGCGGTCTGTCGATCTGCGGGCGCGTCGGTTCGTCGTGCGTCGAAGGGCGCGACGGTTCCATCGCTGCACGCGGCAACGAGGAGCGCGAGCGAAGCGCATGGGACCGCCGTGGCTCTCATGGTCGGTGAGTTTGCACGAGAACGAGCCGATCGGGTCAAAGGGGGCAGCGAGTGAATCACTTGGGCGCAGAGGTGAATCGCTTGGGCGCGGAGGTGAATCACTTGGGCGCGGAGATGAATCACTTGGGCGCCGAGATGAATCTCGGCGCATGTACGCCGCGTCGCGGCGCGCGCAAAGCCGCGAGGAGGATGGCGTGATCGCGTACCGGCGCGATTGGCACTGCGGGCTTGCGGTCACCGTCGCGCGTAGCCGAGGCCGACGCCGAGAAGCAATTGAGCGCGAGGCTGGTAGCTTGTGTCGATCACGGTCGTGACCTCGATCGCGATTCGAAAGCTGTCCCGAGCGACTGCGGGTCTGCTCGTTGTGGGGATATCGACGTTCAGCATGATCGGAAACCCCATGAGAACGCCCCAATAGCCAATGCTCCGATGCCAGTGCGTGACCATCGCGGTCGCTCCCACGCCGAGCGACAGGACGTCGAGCGGGGCCCACTCGAAGGCAGGGCCGAACGTGAGAGCGTTCAAGATATACAGTGACGAGAAGCGCGTCATCGCGAAGACGGAGAACACGTCTCGAATCTGTGCGCCGACGTCGAGCGAGATCGTGGGGAGCGGGACGGGTAGCGCGGACGCAAGATACCCCGCCCCCCCGAGCGCGACGGCGACGTGAGGCCTCGTTTGCTGCCGGAGTTGCTGGAGTCGCAGCTGCTCGGGGCTCGGAGGTTCTGGCGGCGCAGCCGCACGCGGAGGTGACTCGTCGCCCGACGCCGCGGGGTGCCTGATGACCAACCGAGGGCGGCGCGCCGCTCCAGCGTCATCGGATTCACACGCGTAGAGAATCAGCGCCAGCGGCAGTGCTGCGTACGTGCGCTGCAGATGGAGCATCGTGCGAGCGTAGCGCGTCGCGAGCGCGCCCTTGGTTGAGCGGAAGCGCTCCGAACGTGTCGAAAAGTCGAAGCGAACCTCGGGCTGTCGTGGGATCGAACGAGCGCTGGTGGCGCAGCGCGAGCGCGGCGGAACGCGAACACGGCGCGACGAGCGTGCGCGTCGACGCGAGGCGCGTCACCGTCGCGAGTAGCCGAGGCCGAATCCTCCGGCGATCGAGAGCGGTCGGTTGCCACGGTCCGGCTCGATCGTGGGGTAGCACTCGAACGACAGGCGAAAGCCCTCTCGGATCACGTGTGTCCTCGGAGGAATCGGGACGTCGATATGGAGCGCGAGCGGGAGCGAGAATCCGAAGCGCCAGGTGTCGGGACCAAAGAAGTTCCATCCGTGAGAGGCGAGCCCGGTCGCGCCGACGCTGAGCGAGAAGGAGTCGTAGGGACTCCACTCGAAGCCCGCCCCGAGGCGCAGGCGGTTGTCGAGAAGCAGCGACGAGAAGCGCGTCATTGCGAATACCGCAAACGAGTCGCGAAGCTGCGCGCCGACATCGAGGCTGACCGCCGGGAGCGGAACCGCAATCTCGCTTGCGACCGCCGGGCCCACGACAAGGGCCAACGACGCGGCGACGTGCGCTCTCGGTTGTTGCCGAAGTCGAACGACCGCTGGCGAGACGCTCTGCTCGCCCTCGATCGGCGGCTCGACGCGCGTCGCGTTCGCGCTCCCGCCCGAAGAGAGCGTTGGTTGTGTCGAGGGCGGCGTGTGCTCCGCGAACGCTCCGTCGCACGCACACAACCACGACCCCAGCAGCATCGTCCCGCCGATACCCCACTGCGACTGCATGTCTCGAGGCTAGCACCGTTCGCGCGGGACGCGCGCAGGGCGCGCAACGGCCGAGAATCGCAGCAGTCTCGACGGCTCCCGATCGATGAACCGAGCGCGACCGTCGTTACGCGAGTTGTCTCAGTCGCTCGAGTTGCGGGGCGAGCGCGCGCTGCACGCGTTCGAGCGACGTTCGGATGGTGGCGACGTCGGGCATCTCGCGCCCGTGCACGATCGCGTTGCGGAGCTCGAGCGCGCGATGCAACGCAGAGCCGTCGCGCGCCTCTGCGATCACCCACTCCACTTCGGGCTGCGCCGCGACCGGCAGCTTCGCGAGCGTGCTCAACAGATGAAGCAGTTGTCCGGCGGTCGCGCGATCGAGCAGGATGGGTTGGGGCTGTCGAAGCGCGGTCGCTCGAGGATCGAGGCCGAGGTGTGCGCAGCTCCAGCTCCACACATCGAGCAAGAAGGCGTCGAGGTTGGCCCCGAGCTTCGTGATCCCTCCGACGTACGCGGTGCCCGGATGATTGTGTGGGCTCATCGAGCGCTCGAGCTCTTTCGCGACCCGCGCGAGCACGGCTTCGAGCGACGTGGTCATCGCTGCGACGCTCGTCCGCGGCCCCTTCGAAGCGTTCATCGCCAGAGATTTTGCGACGAACGCGAGCGTGCGAGCAAGCGCGGTTCGATCCTGTGTGGCGGATTGTGACGCGAGTTCGTAGCCAGCGGACATCGGAGACCGGCTGGCCGTTGCTGAAACGTTCGCGGGGATGCGAGACTCACGACGTTGTGTCCATCACGGTTGGGGTCGAACAGGACGTCGTGATCGCCGGTCGCTATCGCGTCGTACGCGAGCTCGGGCGCGGCGGATTCGGCCGCGTGTTCGAGGTCGTCGACCTCAACACCGGCGGCCGATTCGCCTTGAAGCTCATGTCGGGGCTCGACGAGCGTCGGCTCGCGAACTTTCGGAGCGAAGCGTTCGCGGCGAACACCGTGGCTGAGGCGTCGTCGCATGTCGTCAAGGTCACGGATGCTGGCGTTGATGCGCGCGGGGCGTTCCTCGTGATGGAGCTGCTCGACGGCGAGACCCTCGCTGTGTGCGTCGAGAAGATGCGCGCGCGCGGCGCGGGGTTCGCGCTCGCTGCGGCGTTGATGGTTCTTCGCCAGGTCGCGCATGCGTTGGACGCCGCACACGCAAACAAGATCGTTCACTGCGACGTCAAGCCCGAGAACGTGTTTCTCGCGCGGGGAAGAGACGCCTCGGACAGCATCAAAGTGTACGTGCTCGACTTCGGAATTGCGAAGCTCCGCTCCGACATTCATCGAACGGACGCGAGCACGGTGATGGGAACACCCCACTGGATGCCGCCCGAACGGCACGAAGGTCAGGCCGTTCCGCAGTCGGACGTGTTCTCGTTTGCGCTGCTCGCTGCGTACACGCTTGTCGGAGAACCGATCCCGAGAACCGAGCGCCAACGGGTCAGCCAGTGGGCGGCGGCGCGTCGGGTCGGTTTGCCGCCGTCGTTCGACGTGTGGTTCGAGCGCGCGACCAGGGACGCGCCGAGCGAGCGATTTGCGTCCGTCGGGCAAGCGCTCGTCGCGCTCGAGACCGCGCTCGCGCCGGACACGGCACGTTCACCCGCGTCGGCGAGCGCGTCGTATCCCGCGCAGCCCGCGGCGAAGACTGTGGTGGCCGCTCCTTCGGTGGCGTTCGCACCCACTGCGATGGCGCGCGTCTCGGCGCCGAGCGGCGCTCCCAGCGCCGACGCGCGTCGCTCGAGGACGCTGTGGGCCACGGCGTTGCGTGTGCTGATCGTCGTCGGCGGCGTCGGGGCGATCGTGGTGGCCCTGCGCGCACAGCTCGACTCGCACAACGCTCGAGGCGAAGAGCCTGGGACGAACGCCACACCCCGCGACAACACACACGCCACAACAGGGCGCGCGACGAGCCCGGACGAGGTGCGATGCAGCGGCCCGTTCGATCGTTCGCTCGACGTCGCGCTTCGCCGATGGCGCGCCGCGATGCGCGCCGAGACGCCGTCGCGCGAGGCCTTCGCGGACATCTACACGACGCCGGCGATGGTGCGCCCTGTGAGTGAAAACCTCCTGAATCCCGCAGAGATCGCTGAAGTGCGAGGGCGTCTCAACCGCGACGGTCGTGTGATCGACGTGGCGTTCGACGGCTGTCGGGTCGAGCGCGAAGACCTCGGCACGCTCGGCGACGCCTATCGAAACGCGCGCTCGGCGTGCGGCGCGGTCGAGGTGTTGACCGTGCGCGCGACCGCGAGCACCGAAGGCTACGCGTGCACGCGCGTGAACCCCGGACGCCGATCGGCCCGCGGCGAGTACATCGTTCGAATGCGCCGCGAGGGAGCGGCGTTGCGGATCTGCTACGAGGCGTGGAGCAACGACGTCGACCGCGAGGTGTGTGGTCGGTAGGTGGAAGCAACACGTCTCGCCATCGGAAGGCGACTGCAGCCCCGCCTCGATCATCGCGCGGAGCAGCTCTGCGCCGAACGCTACCGCGCCCGCGACGGGCATCGAAGATGACCGCAGCGGATCGACGGCGGAAGGACCGTTGAAATCCAGGCCCAACCAAGACCGCGGACCGAGAAAACGACGACGACATCGCGGTATTGGTTTCGACGCGGTCCTCTGCATCGAGCTCCCTTCGTCGACCGCGATCGTCAGCGCGCGACCCGGAACGTCCCCGCCCTCTCGCTCACGAGCCGCTGCTCGAGCATTTCGTTGTCTGCGGAGGCCTTCCGACACGATCGTGCACAGTTCAGACGGTCGTCGTCATCGAAGCAAACTCCGAACGCCCGATCCCGTCCATCGCAGGCGAGCGCGTGGTGTTCACGCAGATCGCCGCGGGCTCGACCTCGGCTACTCCTCGCCGTCGAGCCACCGTTCAACCGCGTCCATCACGGCGAGATCGTCTTCGAGGCCGCCTTCGACGAAGTCCGAAGACGCGTCGTTGGTCTCGATGAAGTACCGCACGGCGCCGCGGATCCATCGCTGCGCCGCGTCGTCGCACGCTGCGTATCGGTCGAGCAGCGCGTGGCTTCGGCGTTGCAGCGCGCGCGTCGTGTCGAGGTCGATCGCCTCGTTCACCACGGCGTCGAGAAACAATTGCCTCGTGTGCTCGTTGACGCCGGCGCGTAGTTGTTCGAGCGACATAGGCTCGTCGGACCAGAGCTCGAGCTCGATCGCGACGCCACGCGCGAGCTCAGGAAACAGCGACGCGGCCTCGCACGCCGCGGATTTCGCGCTGGCTGCGTCCGACGCGATGAGCCACTCGCCGTCGCGCGTCGCGCCGAAGTGATAGCCCATCCAGCCGATCGCGTTGCGCGTCGGAGACTCGCCGTGGACGCGTTGGATCTGCTCGATGATCGAGTCGATCGAGACCCGGTTCACGCCGGGTGCGAGTGCGCTCTCGATGATCGCTTTGCGCGTCGGAACGCGCGTGTCCTCCCACTCCGACAAGCCCACCGTCGCGGCGACGTTGGTCTGGAGGCGATCGTCGCGGAGCCACGCCGAGCGGAGGATGTCGGTGTTCCATTGGTTGTAGAAGGGATCGACGAGCGCGAGTCGGTCGAGCGCGCGCGCTGCGGCGAGCCCGACACCCGACGCCGAGAGCCATTGGAACACCAGGTCATTGGCGCGTGTGACGTGCGTGTCGTCGCCCGCGACGTCGCGGTCCCAAAGGCCGACCGTGCCTTGAGCCACGCGCACGAACGGCATCTTCCGCAGCGTTACGGCGAGGTGGAGCGGCGCGATCGCACGCTTCGCGCGCGCCCTTTGCGCGAGCACGTCGAGCGCCAGAGGACCGTCTGCTTCACGCAGCGTCGAGACCAGCAGCTCGTGGATGTACAGGCGATCACCGACGACGTCGGGGAGCGCGACGACTCCGCGGCCGAGGTAGCGCATACGCTCGCCTCGACGCAGCAGCGCGGCGAGCGGCCACTGTCCGAACCACGGCGGGAGGGGCGTGTTCGAGGCCTGCACGACGGGCGCGAGCTCTGCGCACGACCACTGGCGCTCGGGGCCGTGCGCGCGCATGTGAGCGACGCACACCTCGGATACCGGGCGGACGTACGAGTCGAAGCCGTCGAGGCGCTCGCGCACCCACACGACGCCGCGTTCGATGAACACCAGCTCGTCCGGCCATCGTCCTCGGCCAAACTGTTCGGCCAGCGTTGCGACCGTGACAGGGGCGTCTCGAGCGCCCAGCCATTGGAGGATCTCTCGACGGCGGTCCGCGCCGAAGCCCGCGATCTGTCCGTCGTGATCATCGAGCTGCGCTTCGACTCGCGCGCGGAAGAGCTCGCGTACAGACTCGCCGAGGTCGGAGGTCGCTCTTTGGACGACCGCGTCGATGGCGGTCGACTCGCAGGGATACTCGAGCGCTGCGAGCGTCGTCGTGATGGACGACCAGCGCTCGTCGATCGCGGTCTGCGACGCGGCCGCGAGGTACTCCTCGTCTTCGATCGTCACCCGATGAAAGCGCGCGCCCAGCAGGCGATCGCACATGAAATCAAAGGCGTGGCCTTCGCGCCACGCGCTCGCGAGCCAAGGATCACGCTCGATGACGGAAGAGAGCGCCGCGATCCCTCCGCTGGTTGCGCTTTGCAGCCGGGCGTCGAGCGCCTCGATCCACCATGGGTCTCGCGCGAGTTCTCTCAGCGCGCGCGACTCGAGCTGCCGGACTCTCTCGCGACTCACGCCGAGCATCTCGCCGAGCTGCTCGAGGGTCGACGGCTCTTCACCGAATCCGGCGCGACCGGCGATGATGATTCGTTCGATCTGGCGCAGCGGGGCGAAGGCCGATCGGAGGAGCGCGGCGAACGAGTCGAAATCTTCGAGCGATCGCGGCGCGGTCGCCGCCTCGTGCTGCAGCGCGGTCACGGCGGTGATGGTGTCCGTGATGCTCTTGCGTCCGAGGTTTGCCTCCGCGACGAGCTCGGACATCGGGATGCTGAAGAGCTCGCTGAGCGTCGTGGTGTTGCGCTGCGCGGCGAAGGACCTCATCCGCGCGGGAATGTCTCGAACGCTCTCGATCGTCCGCGCCGCGAGTGTGGTCGAGAGCCAGGGCCGCACAGCGTTCCAACGGGTGGGTGTGGTGCGGGGCGTCGTCAGCGAGCGCACGTCGGGGTTTTCGCGAGCGGATTCCCAGGGTTCGCCGGTGACGGTCTCGAGCAGCGCTCGGAGCTCGGCGAGCGAGCGTCGACCGAAGTTCTTCTCGTCCGCGAGCGTGTCGGGATCGAGCGCGAGCGCGTCGCGGAGCGTCTCGATCTTCTTTCGGACAAACAGTCCGCGCACTCGAGCAGAGACGTCGAGTTCGTCTACGGGCGTGTCGAGCGTAACGAGCAAATCTGTCACGGCAGTCTCAGCCTTGTTTCCCTTCGTCACGAGTGTACTCGCTTCGCGTCTGGGACGATTCTCAGCGTACTTGTGCGCGGGGGATCACTCCGCGACGCCCGTGCCGCCGCACGCGGGCGCGTGGGGACAGCTCGCGCAAATCGCGCTCTGCATCTCCCAGCTCTCGTGGCAGATCCTCCAGCCCGCTGGCGTCTGCTTCATGCGCCAGAAGTACGGGCCGCGAATGGTTTGGCACGGAACGGCGCTGTGCGTGATCGGGTTGAGCCACTCGGCGTCCGCGACGAACCGCAGGACGGGCGCTGCGGGATTCGCCTCGTCGCGGCAGGACGCTCGCGCGTAGCCGCGCAGGTCGCGCTGTGATTCAGCGGTCCTTCGTCGGGGACCGCGTCGAAACCAGCCTCCCTGGCGCGTTCGCTCGGCCCACGCCCCGCGTGCGCGCTCATCGGTGTCGCGACGGGACAAGAATCCGTGGACGTACGCTCCGTCGACGTAGGTGTCGGCGAGCGCTGCGGGACCTCCTGAGCGAACGCCTTCGTCCCAACGATCGAGCACTTGTTCAGGCGTCTCTGCGCTGAGTGTGCGCGCGGTTCGCGGGACTGTCGGCGACTCGGTGTCGCGTCGCGCCGAACGCGCGCGCTCTTCGCTGGGTTTGGTGACGCTCGCTCCCACGACCACGCCTGCGCCGACCAGGCCGATTCCGACGCCGACCGCGATCAGCGTTCGCGCGCGACGCGCTCGGCTGTCGGTCGCGACGGCGTCGCCGAATAGGGCCGAGCGAAGCGCGGGACGTGGGCCCGCCTGGGCCTGCATCGTCGCGTGCGTCGTTCGCAGCGCGTCGAGCGTGAGCGCGCTCTGCGAAAGTTGCTGCGCCCAACGAGTGAGGGTCGGGTCGACGCCGCTCGAGGCCCAGCTGGATGGGGATTGGATCGCTCCCGTCGCCGCGAGCGACAAGAGCGCCGTTGTGCCGAGCGGATCGACGGACGCTCTCGCGCGCGCGTCCTGCGCGAAGAGCGCCTGAGGGAGCAGCATGGGGCGATCCAAGGCCGCGTTGGATCGCGCGAACACGATCGCGTTGCTGTCGAGCGACTGCGGCGCGCCGCTTCGGAGCATGGGCTCGAGGAGCGCGACGATGGTCGCGGCGGCCCATTGCGAGGTTGTCTTTCCCGGTTGTTGCTCGGCGATCACGTCGGCGAACGAGCACGCGAGCTCGTCGCGACACCGCACCCATCGACGATCCCCGATGACGCCGCTCGACTCGGTCTGCGGCGTGATCGGTTGTGTGCCCGAAGGCGCGTCGATGGCGCGCTCAGCGGTGCCGGACGCGCCGACGAGGAGCGTCGTGCGCGAGTCGTCCGCGCGACGAACGCGGTACTCTTCGACGCCGCCGACGCGGCGCACGGGCGCGACGACGACCGCGTCGTCGACGACCTGACCGGGCGCGAGCACCCACGACCGCGGCGCAAACTGCTGGAGCAATCGGCTGCACAGCGCGAGCAGCTTGCGAAGGTCGTCGGTCGAGACGTGAGCCGGACGACCGTGCATGACATCCGAGAGGACGTCGATCACGACGTCGATGATCTGGTTCTTCGCGAGCGCAGGAAACAAGAGCGCGACTTCGGACAGCTGTCGTGTTCGATCGTTGCAAAGCGGGTTGGCGATGTAGTGAGCGAGCTTTCCTGCGCCGAGCTTCGCGGGCGGGTCCTTCTCGAGCTTCTGTTGGCTCTTGGGTTCGAGCCCGGCCAACGGGAGGAGCCACACGAATGTCGCTCGCAGGTAGCGCTCGAGCTCGATGCGAATGAAGCAGTCGCCGCCCAGCCGATCGCGCGCGGTCGTGCCGCGATCGACGTACTCGACTCGGACGCGCGCCGCGAGCGTCTCGAGCGTGCTGTGCATTGCGGCGTGTGATGATTCGCTCCCGTCCATGCGAACGGTGAAATCCTACACGACCCTTCGGCGAGCTGGCGAAGGAGTCACTGTCAGCATCGCGGGCGTCGGTTCGTCTCTTGGCAAAACACCCATGCCCATCGAGACTGTCAATCTTCACCTCGAGCGCCGCTGCAACATGAAGTGCGAGTATTGCTACGGGCAGTTTCCCGAGCGCCCCGCGATGTTGCCGATCGCGCGTTGGCGCGAAATTCTGCGGGAACTCGCGCGAGTTCGCGTCAAGCGAGTGTCGTTCTCGGGGGGAGAGCCGACGCTGTTCTCGGGATTGCTCGATCTTCTGAGGGAGGCGAAGTCACTCGACCTACAGGTCTCGATGATCACCAATGGGACGTTTCTCTCCGACGAGATGCTCGCGCAGCTCGACATGGTGGGGCTCACGCTCGACAGCGCGGACGACGTTCGACTCCGAGTCATTGGCCGCGCGTGGAGGGGCGGCGACTCGTACACAGGGCTCGTGCGATCGGTCGTGGAGCGCGCGAAGGCCCACGGTGTACGCGTGAAGCTCAACACTGTCGTGACGACTCGAAACGTCGACGAAGACCTCAGCGCGATCATCGTGGAGCTCGCTCCGTCGAAGTGGAAGCCGATGCAATTCACCGAGGTCATGGGCGAGAACGACAGCGTTGCCCGCGAGCTGCGCGTGACGGAGGACGCGTTTCGGTCGTTTGTCGCGAGGCACAAGAGAGTGGCAGACGCTGGGATCTGGGTCGCGCCCGAGACCGACGCGACGATCCGCGGGACGTACGCGATGATCGACCCGAGCGGACGAGTGTTTCAGCACGGACCTGGCGGGCACCGACGCAGCGCGCCTGTCTACGAAGTTGGCTTCGAGGCTGCCTTCGAACAGGCGGGCGGCTACGACCGCGCGGCGTTCGTGGCGCGCGGCGGCGACCTCGACGTGCGGCGGTTGCGCGTTCTGTGACGACGCTCGCGGGGGGGGGCGCGGAGCGACGAACGCGACAGCGTCGACGCGAAGCGAGCTCGACGAGGTCGTCGAGTACTGCCCGAGGCTGCGCAAGAAGCTCGACGGGTGAACGCACCCCGGGGCTACGCGGGCCGCACCCGGGATCCGAAGAGCGCTCGCCATCGCTGGTAGAACGCGGAGCTTTCGTTGCGCGTGACCTTCGCGCCGCGGCCGGGCGCGAAGGCGTTTTGCTCGACGAGCCGCCGCCACGCGGCCGCAGCGTTGCCATCGCACTCTCGCCACGCGCGCACGAGGAGCAGCGCCTGATAGCGGTCGCTGAGGGGCATCGCCTCGAGCGCCGTTGCGATCGCGCTGCTCGGCACGGCGCCGATCGGCAGCGTCCATGGGTCGTTTGTCTCGAGCGTGGCTCGTCGCGAGACGGGCTCGTTGGTGCGCGCGAGCGCCGCGCGAACGTGTTCGCTCTCGACGGCGATCCGACCGCGCATGGCCCGTGGCTTTGCGCTGGCGCGCGCGGCGAGGGACATCTCGATCGCGAGCCTCCGTGCGTCGCGATGGTTGAAGCGCCACGCGCGCGTCGGGTTGGCGACCTCGTCGAGGAGCGCGGGAAGAGCGCCGATGTCCGAGAGCCCGAGGGGGCTCGTCTTTGCGTTGCGCGAGATGTCTCCGAGCGCCTCGACGACGGTGGCTGCGATCGCAGCGGGCGTTTGCTTCAGCGAAGGGATCCGCACCACGAGCTGCGACACGCGCGCGACGAGGTCGTCGCGAAGCGTCGTCTCGCCCGAGGCGGACGGATCGATCTGGCGGTTGGTCGCGAGGACGATGCGGAGTTTGGTCGCGTCGATCTCGAGTTGTCTCGTGGATCCGAGAGGCGTGAAGCGATGCACCCGCTTCGAGCCGGCGCGGCTCGGTTCGATTGCTGTGAGGAGCTTGGCCTGCGTGAGCGGCGGGAGCTCGGCGAACTCGTCGAGAAAGATGGTCGCGTCGCCCTTGGCGGCGGCGCCGAACACTCCGTCACGGTCGGACTTGGCGTCGGTGAACGCTCCCTTGGTCGCGCCGAAGAGTTCGGCCGCGGCGAGCGAGGGCTCGAGGAGCGCGCAGTTGATCTGCAGCGGTGGGTCTTTGCTGTGGGGCCACCAGAGTCGGTGCAGCTCCTCTGCGACCGTGGTCTTTCCCGCGCCTGTGGGTCCGATGAGCAAGAGCGGAACGCCGACGGGGCTATCCCGAAGCACGCGCGTCCGAGCGCGGCGAGAGCGACCCAAGAGATCGAGGGAGGGATCGATGCTCTCGATGGTCTGCAGGGAGGGGCGTCCCTTGCGTGGTTCGACCGTGTCCCAACGAGCGACGCAGACTGTGGCGCTCGCGAGCGCGCGTCGGTCGATGGCGTCTGCGAGGGCGTCGGCGACTTCGGCGAGGAGGGTGACGATGGTCGCGGCGGTTCCAGTCGCGGTCGAGACCACCCAGCGGGGAGCGGGGGCTTCTCCCGACACCGCTGCGACGATCGCAGCGATGGCATCGCGTCCCGTGATCGGCGAGAGAGCGCGCGAGAATGGCGCCCACGCCTTTGCGTCACGGGCGGCCGAGCTGAGCGCCGCACGGCAGTGAGCGACCGAGTCGATGTCGCTGACGTCTTCGACGACGGCTTCGACGATCATCGCCGCGGGCAGATCCTTCTTGCAGCTCGCGACGATCGCCGCGCATGCGCTGTTCGACGCGGGGGTGTCCTCGTGAAGAAACACCAGGGCGCCGAGCTCTTTCGAGAACGTACGCGCGACCTCGCGCGGGACCGAGTCGCCGTTCGCGTCGGGCTTCGAACGATTGCCGGGACCGATCCACTGTACGAGCACTGCAGACGGGGCGGCCCGAGTTTGCATATCGTGTCTATACGATGATGGACATCGTTTAGAAAAGATGGCGTAGCGCGCGCGTCGCTTCTGTCCGTCGAAATCCCTGAAGAAAATCTCAGCACTCGAGGGGTGACCGCGTGGCATGGCGCTCGCTTTCTTTCCCGGTGTTCGCGGCGTCGGGTCGCTGCGCGGAAGGGAAGCTTGTGGCCATGGACTCTGGGCAGTCGTTTGGGGGTCGGTGCGGTCTCGTCATCGGAGCGTCGCGTTCGTCGCAGGGAGGTGCGCAGCGCGCGCGAGGAGGAGCGCGGCGCTCGCGTCACTCGCGGCGCGCAGGCGTGATGATGGTCTCGTTGGTGGACGCTCTTCGCGTGATGCAGGTGCCGTTGCAACGCGATGGCGCCGAGATCCGCGTGGTGTTGGAGACGATCGAGGGGCTCGCGAACGGGGCGTGTGCCCGTGGGCTCGTGCCCTACGGTGATCGCGACGATCTCGTGCAGGAGGCGCTGCTCACGGTGATGACCACCAGCGCCGTCTTTCGTGGACACACCGACTTCGAGGCGCGTGCGTACTTGCGGTGCACGGTCAACGCGCGCGCAGTCGACTTGTGTCGAAAGCGAAAGCGCGCCGCGCGCACCGGCGACGCGTTTGCGCGAGAGTGCTCGGCGTCCGCGTGTGCGAGCGGTGAAGGCGCGGTCGTGGTCGTGCTCGAGCTTCGGCGGGCGATGGATCGTCTCGCGCGTGCGAGCGGCGAGCGTGACCTCCTCAGCGAGCTCGACGCCTACGGGATGCTCCCGTGGACCGAGCGCGCGAGGTGGGCCGACGTCGCGTTGGCCGAGCGGTTGGCGATCCGATTGAACACGCTTCACGCGCGCCGTTCGCGGCTTCGGCGAAGCGTCGCCTCCGTGACTGGGTCGATGGTGCGCGCAGGGGAGCTGGCCGAGAGCGAGCGTGAGACGTTGCTCGCGCTCGTGAGCCCGGATCGTTGACGGGGCAAATGCTCCAAGTGGCGGTGGTACATGCGCGAGGAGACGACCCTTCGCCGCCGACGCTGACACCGCGAGGCTCGCTTACGGGCGAAACACCATGATCCCTGCGTTGCTGCCGGCGACGATCGCGTCGAGCGCTCCGCTCGCGTTCATCACGGGGACGACCGGTGAGTACCAGTGGGGGCGCTGCACGAAGTCCGTCGCGAGGTTGCCGGTGCGCCAGCGCTCTTTTCCCGTCGAGAGATCGAGGGCGACGAGGGCTTCGCGGTTGCCGTCGATGTAGTGAACGAACACCGCGCAGTCTGCGATGACCGTCACCGCGCCGCGACCCATCGAGTCCGCGGGCTCGTCGAAGAACCAGCGCTCTTTTCCGGTGGCGCACTCGACGGCGCGCACTTGTCCTTTGGCGGTTCGGTAGACCACGGCCCCGCCGCCGATGGCGGGCTTCGCTGCGTACATCGGCTGTTGTGCGTCGTTGCACTCGCTCACCCATCGCGCTTTGCCCGTGGCGGGATCGAGCGCGCGGACGGCTTTCAGGTCGCACACGAACACGCTTTCGCCGAAGGCCGCAGGAGAGAGCGCGTAGGGGAGGGTCTTCCAGAGGAGCGCTCCGGTGCGCGCGTCGATGGCGTGGAGTTTCGCCGTCGAAACGAAGAGGATGCCGTCGGGGCTGAGCGCGGTTCCGTGGCAGACGCCGTGGCTCGACTCGACGGGCGCGGCCCAGCGCTTTCGGCGCTTGGTCGCGTCGTACGCGAGCACTTCTTTCTTCGTGCTCACGAGGTAGCAGTCTTCGAAGCGCACGGGCTCGGCGTTGATCCCCGCGCACTTGATGGTCCATCGCTCGGCGCCGTCGTCGATCGCGAGGCCGACGAGCCTGTCCTTGAGCGCGAGCACGAAGGTGTCGCCTTCGACGAACCCGCCGCGGACGACCCACGACTGCGCGGTCGAGAGCTCTTTGGCCCAGCGATCGGCGGACTTCGCGCGGACCTCGACCGCCGCTGCGTACGCGAGAAACGAGCTCGAGCCGCCGTACACGACGCGGTCGCAGGCGATCGGGTCGCCGCCGAACTCGCCGCCCTTCGCGTTGGTGTCGACGGACTCGATCTTCGTCGGCGCGCTCGCCCAGCAGCCGCCCGACGGTTGAAACGAATTGGTGTGCGCAAAATCACCGAGGTACGCCGCGCGCACCGCCGGCTGCGCGCCCGCGGGTGAAGCGACCTTCGCAACGGATTTTGCGGGGGACTTTGATTTTGTGGGCTTTGCGGCTGGCGCTTGGGCTTCGGGGGCGTCCCACTCGGGGAGCTCGCCCATCGCTGCGTCCCAGGCGGTGCGAAGGAGCGCGAGGGCGGTCTTCTCGGCGGGGCAGGGGTCGATCCAGCGGATGGCCGCGAGGACGACCGTGCTGTCGGGGTCGAACCCGTAGACCTTGGGCATGACCTTGTCGCCGACGGGGAGCTTTCGTTCGACGCCGGAGTCGCTGTTCATCTCGAAGACGGTCTTGGCGCGAACGACGACGCGGCCCTTCTTGTGGTGATCGTCGTAGAACTCGTTGCCGTCGACGAGCTGCGCGACGAAGGAGGGCTCGTGCACGTGCGCGATGACCTCGCCGTCGCTGTCCGCGAACTTGATCCACGGCGGGTCTCCGCCGGCGATTTCCTTCTTCGCGATCGAGACGAACTCGTCGTGACTGCGGGCCTTCAGCGCCTTCTTCGAGCCGTGGTCGATCGTGAGGACTCGATCGTTGGACTTGTTCTTCGCCATCGGCGAGGAGCATACGTCCGTCGTTCGCGCTCACGCGAAGAACGCGCGGCGGCGCACTTCGTCGGGAAGATCACTGTAGTCGAAGCGCGCGATCGCGTCGGCTTCGTTCGCTTCGAGCCCGAGCGCGATGAGCTCTCGATCTTGGACGCGGTGGCTCTCGGCGATGAGCCTCGCGAGGGGGAGCGCGACGCGACGGCCCGCGGCGCCCACCATCACGCGGTTGAACGTGATGTGGCCCACTTCGTCGACGAGGACTTCGATGAGACGTCTCTCCATCGATTCGCGCACGGCGGGCTCGTCGCGAAAGAGGGACTTCAGTCGGCCGAGCATCCAGTTGAACGTGTGGACGCCTGCGATTTCGGCGGCGAGCAAGAGCGGGTGAAAGAGCGCGGGCGGCATCCGCGCGAGCGTCGCGATGAGCGCGCGAAGGGGCAGCGGTGGTTTCCACGCGGACCCGACGACGAGGCCGTCGAAGTGCCCCGCGGCGCCGACGAGGAGCTTGGTGTGATAGCGCTCTTCGTCGACGAGGGTCCTTTCGATCGTGGCCGCGAGGGTGGGCTTTTCGTGGGCTGGTTTTCGAGCCTTCGAGATCACCTCGACGCCGTACGCTTCGCCGGCGTTCATCTTGACGAACGCGAGCAGGGCGAGCTCTTCGTTCGAGAGGTCACCGTCCGTGAGCCTGCCGTAGTTGCGGTTGAAGCTCGCGCTGTCGACCCGTAGCTTCGCGCGCACGAGCGTCGGATCGAAGGTCGTCATGCGCTCGTCCCGGGTTCGAAAGCTCGGTCCGTTGCGCTCCGCGAGAAACCGCCCGTAGTCCGAGAGCAGGTCGTCGCTGCGTCGGGGCTCGGGCGCCGTGCCGTAGAAGCTCTGGGTCATGCAGGGCAGCCTGACCGCAGAAACGACCGGCGAACATGGCTCGTTGACGCTCGTCAGTGTAGCGTGAACGCTCCAGGTATCGATGGACGAACTCTTGTCGCTCTTGCCGACGTTGATTGCGCTCGCGAGGACGGGCTCGGTGAGCAGGACTGCGAGCGATCTCGGAGTTCCGCGGAGCACGGTGAGCCGACGGCTCGCGCGCATCGAAGCGGTGGTCGGCTACGAGGTCGCGGAGCGCGGGCGGCAGCGGCTCGAGTTGACCGCGGCGGGGCGGGCGCTGGTCGACGGCGCCGTGGACGCGCTCGCGCGATTGTCGTCCGTGCACGAGCGCGCCCTCGCGCAGCACGGCGTCGTGCAGGGAACGCTTCGCCTCGCGACCCCGCCGGGAGTCACGGGCGCGTTCATCGGGCACTTTCTCGCGTGGCTTCACGAGCGCCACCCGCGGATCGAGGTCGAGCTGACCGTCACCGAGCGTCGGTATTTTCGCGCCGAAGAGGGCTACGACATCGTGCTCGTGGTGGGGGCGTTGGACGCTTCGGGCTCGTCGGCGTGGATACGTCGCAAGCTCGGGAGCGCGGACATGTTGGCCGTGGCGAGCCCGAAGTACCTCGCGCGTGCGGGCGTTCCCTCGGGGATCGATGGACTCGCGCGGCACGTGTTGCTCTCGTTCGCGACGCCGGGGAGTGATCCCTCGTGGCCGTCGAGGGACGGAGGCTCGGTGCCCGTGCGACCGAGTCTGCTCTGCAACGACCTGTCGGTGTTGCGCGAGACTGCGGTGGCGGGGATGGGGATCGCGCTCGTTCCCTCGTACGTGGTTGTGGGAGAGCTCGCGAGCGGAGCGCTCGAGCCCGTGTTGCCCGCGGTCGTCGGCAGTCAGGTCCCCATCTTCGCGCTCTATCCCGCCGAGCGACGGACGAGCCCGCTGCTCGAAGCTGCGCTCGCGGCGGTGTCCGAGTTCGCTTCCGCGCAGACGCCGCAGTGATGCGATCATGCGCTGGTGCGACCACGGAAAAAAGTGTTGCTCACAGGCGCGACTGGAAATTGGGGGAGAGCCACGTTGAGCGAGCTGGCGTCGCGTGATCGCGCGGACGTGCGCGCGCTCGTGTTGCCAACCGCCCAAGAGCGCGCGCGCATCGCTGAGTTTCGAGCGATGAAGAACCTCGAGGTGATCGAGGGCGACCTCACGGACCCGGCGTGCGTCGCGACGTGCGTGCGCGGCGTCGACGTGATCCTGCACGTGGGCGCGGTCGTGTCTCCCGTGGCCGACGATCAACCCGTGCTCGCGCACCGCGTGAACACAGGCGCGGCGAAGAACATCGTCGACGCCGTGGCCGCGCTCGATGATCCGTCGCGCGTCTCCGTGGTGATGGTGGGCTCCGTCGCGCAGACGGGCGGGCGCAATCCGCCTCGGCACTGGGGGCGCGTCGGCGACCCGATTTGTGTGTCCGAATTCGACGAGTACGGGCAGAGCAAGGTCGTCGCCGAGCGCACGCTCATCGACTCGGGCCTTCCGCGCTGGGCGTGGCTGCGGCAGTCGGGGATCTTGCATCGAGGGCTGCTCGGCGTGCAGGACCCGATCGTGACGCACGTCCCGCTCGGGGGCGTTCTCGAGTGGGTGACCGCGGAGGACTCCGCGAGGCTGCTCGCGAACATCGTGGAAAACGAGGTTCCAGATGAATTCTGGTGTGATGTATACAACGTGGGCGGCGGCGAGGCGTGGCGCTGGACCAACTGGCAGATGCTCCAACAGATCTCGCGCGCGCTCGGGACCGAGGACCCACGACGTTGGTACGAGCGGCGGTGGTTCGCGCGTAAGAACTTTCACGGCCACTGGTACACGGACTCGGATCGACTCGAGGCGATGCTCCCGTTTCGAAAGGACACCGTCGAGGCTGCGCTCGCTCGCTGCGTCGAGCACGCGCCGACGAGCGCGAAGATGGCGCGGTTCGTCCCCGACGCCGTGATCAAGCACTTCGGAATGAAGCCGCTCGCCTCGCGTCCGCGCGGGACGCTCGCGTGGATTCGCGCGCGCGAAGCCGAGAAGATCCGCGCGTACTACGGCTCGATGGACGACTTGAACGCCATCGGCGACTGGTCGAGCTTCGACGAGCCGGCGCCGTCGAGGGTTCAGACGCGCCTGTCGCACGGCTACGACGAGGACAAGCCGCGCGCTCGATGGGCGCTGAGCGACCTGCGCGACGCCGCGCACTTTCGCGGAGGGAGCGTCGTCTCGACGCACATGCGCGAGGGGGACCTCGGCGCGAAGGTCACCTGGGCGTGCGCCGATGGGCACCGCTTCGACGCGAGCCCGCGGCTCGTGCTCGCCGCGGGACACTGGTGCCCGACGTGCCTTCGCGCGCCGCGCGAGTACGCGAGGCACTGCGAGCGCAACGCGTTTCTCGCGCAGGTTCAGCCAGAGTTTCCTGCGTGAGCCGCGCGTTTCAGAACGCGCAGGAGTGCGTGTCGGTCGCAGTCACGCGCTGACGGCCGCGGCCCGCGTCGACCTCGAGCTCGAGCGTCACCTCGGCGGTGCAGAGGTCGCGGCAGCTGCCCGAGGGCGCGGGGGTTCCCGTGGTCTTGCTCATCGAGCTCGAGCCTGCGCCGCCGACGAGCGCCACGGACAACGGCGTGACGACGAGCGTCTGCGCGAGCGTGGTGCTCGTCGTGCGAAGCGTGAGCGTCGCCGAGACGACCGTCGCCGTCGCGCCGAGGCCGCCCGAGACGTCGAGTCGCCAGTTGGCGCGGATCGGGTCGGGCGCGACGATCGGCATGCAGTTCGAAAACGAGTTGAACTCCGCGATCGAAATACGCGCCCCGGTATTCATCACGTCGCTCGCGTCGCTCGCGTCTGCCGCGGCCTCCGCAGGAGCGTCGGGGCGCGAGTCCGGAGCGCTGTCGCTGCTCTGCGCGTCGGACCCTGCGTCGGCGCTCGCGTCCATGGTCGCGTCCATCGCAGCGTCCTCGGGTGACGACGTGTCTGGAGCGTCCGGAGCGCTGTCGACGGCGGTCGCGTCCGCGGCGTCCGTCGTCGACGTGTCCGAGCGAGCGTCGACGGCGCCGTCGGACGGCGTCGCGGGCGAGGCGCACGCAGTAAACAAGGCGCAAGCGAGCAGCGCTCCGAACGGAGCAAGCGTCGTCGATCGAAGGGATGTCATGGCGAGGAGTCTACCTCCGCGACGCGTGCGTCGGTAGCCGCGGGGGCGGAGAGGCGAGATTGATTCGATGGTCGTATTTCAAACGAGCCTCCCGAGTTCGTCGCGAACGAGGGGCTACGACGCATTGGCGCCGAACACTGACGTGCCTCGACGCCAGTTCTGTGGGGAGAATTCCTGCGTGTCGTGCGATCGAGCGTCGCAGCCCGACTCACGCGGAAGGCATGTCGATCCGAGCACGCGTTTCACGCGGGGGGAGCCTCGGCCTCACCCCCGCTGCCGCGCGCCCCTCTCCCGCGCTCCAGCGCGGGAGAGGGGCTACTGGGACCGAAGCGTTGTGGCAGAAAACCTACAGCTGTCTGCCAGCCCACAAAATCAAAGCCCTTCTCCCGCGCTCGAGCGCGGGAGAGGGGCGCGCGGCAGCGGGGGTGAGGCCGCACGGACGCGCGCTGCGAGTGCGCCGCAGTGTTCGGCGCGAACGGGGGGGCGGGCTACGACGCTCGCGTGCGGCGCGGTATACGCTCGAGACGATGGCTCGCTCTTCGGCGAACAAAGCGACGACGAAGTCCTCCACGAAGAAGCCTGTTTCGAAGGCCGCCTCGCCGCACTTGGTCTCTGCGAAATCCCGATCGAAAGGGCCGCCGCCACGCGCGCTCTGCGGTGTCGATCTTCGGACGGCGGGCGAGAAGTTTCTTGCGCCGACGCGGCCGAAGCTCGCGCTCGCGCAGGAGGCGTTGGCGTCGATCACGGATCCAGCGGAGGCGTGGGAGGCGCTGGCGGCGAGAGACGTCGTTCCGCTGTCGTGGGTGTCGCATCCGACGCGGCAGGTGGTCGTCGATGGGGTGAAGTGCCCGCGTTGTCGCGACCCGTTCGTGGGGCACACACGAAAATGCCCGCGCGCTGCGGTTCCCGCGACGGTCGCTGCGGCGCTCACGCTCGCGAGCGACCCCGCGACGGTCGAGACGGTCGAGTCGCTCGCGCTCGAAGCGTTTGCGCGCATTCGGCGCAACGCGGATCGACCGCGGCGCGTCATCTGGCGCGTGGTCGGGGGCGACTATCCGTCCGTGCTGTATCGCAAGCGACCCGCGCAGATCCTCGTGTCTTCCCCACACGGAACCATCATCGAAGCGGGCGACGCGCTCGCGAAGAGCGCTGGGATCGACGGGCGCTGGTGGTCCGTCGCAGGCCCGCGAACGATGTACTACGGCGGGATCGACGACGCTGAGCTCGCGCGGCGAGGGTACGTTCCGAACCACTACGCGCTGGCGATGGCGTACCGCGCGGACGCGATGAACTTCTGGTCCTGGGAGAACAACAGCCGCAAGCGCTCGGAGGACAACCCCTTCGCGCCCTTG
The DNA here is from genome assembly GCA_016793325.1 of Myxococcales bacterium. Taxonomy (GTDB): domain Bacteria; phylum Myxococcota_A; class Polyangia; order Polyangiales. Next base: position 84,993 of record JAEUKI010000071.1, read on the forward strand.
TGCGAAGCGTGGTTGCTCGGATACGCGATCGACGGCGTCGAAGAAGACGAGATCGTGTTGCTCGCGTTGGACGCGTCGGTTTCAAGACCGACGCTGCTACGGTTCGAGCGAGACGGCGGGTGAGCGCGGGTGGGGAGGGCGTCGAGGCCGAATGCGGCGCCCAGCGGGTCGTCGGGATCGCCCACGTCGCGAACGCGCCGCGTTGAGCGGCCTCCACGCTTCGAGAGACGCCGCGCCCCGTCGCGCTCGCTGCTGTGGTAGGGCAGTGCGCGACACGACCGAGATGCGTGCGACTTCGATGCGTTCTCTCTTCGCGCTCTGTGTGCTCGCGCCGGGCATCGCAGGCAGCGACGGCGGTGGTCTCGACGGAGCGGTCCCCGACGCTGCGATCGCGCCGGACGCCGACGCGCTCTCCGACGCGGGCTCGTCGATCGACGCGTCGGTGACGGTCGCGCCAACGCCCGTCGTGTGGGACCCCGCGCAGCGATCGGTGCGCGTTCTGCGCAACGGCGAGGCCGTTCGAACGCAGCCGCGCGCGGACGCTCCGCGCAGGGGATCGCTCGCGGCGGGCGCTCGCTTCGCGGTGCTCGAGGCCGTGAGCGCGCCGGGCTGTCGCAACGCGTGGGTTCGGATCGCGACCGAGGCGTGGGTTTGCTCGGACGTGCTCGCGGCGAGCGCGCTCGAGCCCGCGGCGACCGAGCAGCCGGAGCTTCCTCCGAACGCTGGGGGACTGCCGTTTCGCTACGCGCGTCCGCGGCAGGACGACACGCTCTTGTGGCGAAGCCTCTCGGACGTGGGCGATCTTCGTCGCGGCGTCGCGCTGCGAAGAGACAACACGCTGGCGGTGCGCGAAGTGCTGACGGGGCGCTCGCCGCGGATCGCGGTGATCAGCGACGGGCGCGTGTTGTACGAGCGGGACCTCGTGTGGATTGCGCCGGCGACCACGCCCTCGGGGCACTTCTATCGCGCCGGAGCGACCGTCGACAGCGTGGTGTTCTGCTCGCGCGCGACCCGAGCGTGGCCCACCGCGGCGCTCGCGCTCACGGGGACGAGCCGCGACGGCCCCCGCGAGATCGCTGCGCGGCGGGTGTTCGTCGTGCGCGACGAGCGCTCGATCGGCGGGACGCTCGTGTGGTTCACGGACCGCGGGTGGGTTCGGTCGGGGCCTTGCGCGCGGCCCACGCGCGCGGATCCGCCAGCGAATCTCCAGCGAGACGAGCGATGGCTCGACGTCGATCGCCGCACGCAAATCGCGGTCGCGTACGAAGGGACGACGCCTCGTTGGGCCGCGCTCGTGTCGACGGGCCGCGCGGGGCACGCCACGACGCAAGGGACGTTTCGATTGCGCTCGAAGCACGCGTGGGACGACATGAGCAACGTCGGGTCCGGCGCGTCGTTCGCGGAGCTCTACTTCGTCGCGGCGGTCCCGTGGGTGCAGTACTTTCACGGCGGACAAGCGCTGCACGGGGCGTTTTGGCACGACGAGTTCGGCACGGCGCGGTCGCACGGCTGCGTGAACCTCGCGCCCGCGGACGCGCGCTGGCTGTTCGGCTGGGCGCCGCCGCTGCTCCCGCCGGGGTTCACACAAATTCAAGCGACGCGCGCGGACCCAGGGATGATCGTGCGTGTGCGCTGAGCGCCCTGCGTGGCGATTTGATTCGATGACCTGTTTTCAACGCGGCGCGATCTCGACCGAGACGCCGAAGTGGTCGGACACATAGAGCGCGCCCGACGCGTCGATGGGCGCGGCGCCCTCGAGCTTCGAGGCGGTCGCGGTGAGCGTCGGGGAGCGCAGAAGGACCCGGTCGATACGACGGCGGACGGCGTTGTCGCGCGCGGCGCGAGCCATCGCGTTGGTCGCGGTGTCTCGGGTGAAGCCGGGCTCGCTCGGGCCGTGGGTCTGCTTCCACGCGTCGCGAAACGCGCTGGGAATCGACTGCTCTTCGGGCTCTCGGTCCGCGAAATTGAAGTCGCCCATCAGCACGGCGTGCTCGAACGACGCGAGCCGCGCGAAGCACTCTCGAAGCTGATCTTCGCGCGTCTCTCCGTTGTGTCGGTGGCTCTCGAGGTGCACGGCGCCGACCGCGAGGCGCGCGCCGGCGATCGAGAAGACGCCGTAGGGCATCGAGCGGCCCATCGAGGTGGGGAGCTCGGCGAGCCAGAGCGATTCGGGGCGGACGCGCGCGAGGAGGAGCGTTCCGTACTCGTCGAAGGTCGAGCCGTCGGTGTCGCTGGAGAGGTACGCGTCGCCGAGGTCTTCGAGCAGCCACGAGAGCGACGCTCGGGTGACCTCTTGGAGCGCGACGAACGTCGGCGCGCGCTCGAGGACGAGCCTCGCCGCGGCGCGCGTTCGCGCGCGATGCGCGTGTTCGCCGAACCACAGGTTGAGCGTGAGCGCTGAAAAACGCCCGGCGAGATCGCTCGCGGGAGACTGTTGAAAAGTGGTGTTCGTCGCGAGCGATCGCTGCGAATAGAGGGGGCCCGGTGCTCACGATCGCAGGGAGGTATGCCGCGCGGCGCGCAGCGAAGCAATCGACGCGGCTCGATCACTTGGGCGCGAGCGTCTTTGCGAGCTTCGTGATCGCGCCTCGCGCGAAGGCGAGCATCGGATCGTCGCGCTGGCTGTCGCGAGACAAGAGGTCCATGGTCGAGCCCTGGAGCGCGAGCTCCTTGGGGACTCTTGCGCGGGCGAGCTTCGGGTGCGCGGCCGCGAGGCCTCGGGCGATGACCGCAGGGAGCGTCGCGACCATCGCGCTTCCCTCGACGATCGCGCCGACGGCGTGAAAGCCGGCGACGCTCAGGCGAACGCGGCGCTCGATGCGAAGGAGGTCTTCGACGACGCCGCGCAGGTCGCCGTTGTACGAGACGATCACGTGCTCGTGCGCGAGGTACTTGGCGAGCGTGGGCCGCGCGCCGAGCGTCGCGTGCCGCGGGTCGAAGAGCAGCTCGAAGCCGCCGTCGAAGAGGGGCGCTCGAGAGACGCCCGCGGGCAGCTCGTCGGCGATCGCGACGGCGAGGTCGATCGTGTTCGACGCGAACGCCGACGCGACGGTGCGAAACTGTACGGGCGTCACGATCAAGCGAAGGCGTGGGGCGTGGCGCTCGAAGTGACGGCACAACGCGGGGAGAAGAAGCGCCTCGAACATGTCCGACAAACCGAGGCGCAGGACGCGGGCGCTGGTTGCGGCGTCGAAGCCCTCGGGGGACGTCGCGGCTTCGACGAGCGCGGACAAGAGCGGAGCCGCTCGCGCGTAGAGCTGCTCGCCCCGCGCGGTGAGGGCGAGGCCGCGGCCCTTGCGCACGAAGAGCGGCGCGCCGATCGCGTCGGACAAGCGTCGCAGCGCGGCGCTGACGGCGGGCTGTGTGAGATAGAGCCTCGCCGCGGCCTCGGTGACGAACTTTTGTTCGGCCACAACGGCGAACACGCGAAGGAGGTTGAGGTCGAGGTCGCGAGCCAGAGACGCGGTGCGCATGCGTCGAGAGCGTACGAGCGACGGGGCTGAATCATCAACGATGTGTATGAGACGCATTCATTCTATCAACTGGTTGGATGAGAGCGTCTGCGCCAAGACTTACGAACAGATCGACACGGAGGTCGAAGCGATGACGACGAACGAGATGCGCAAGGTGAAGCTCGGCACGACAGGACCCGAGGTCTCGACGCTGGGGCTCGGGTGCATGGCCCTGTCGGGGGTGTATGGTCCGACGAGCGACGAAGAGGGGATCCGCACGATCCACCGCGCGATGGACGCGGGGATCAACCTGTTCGACACGGGGGACTTCTACGGGATCGGGCACAACGAGATGCTCATTGGCCGCGCGATCGCGGGGCGACGCGAGGACGTCGTGCTCTCGGTGAAGTTCGGCGCGCTTCGAACGCCGGACGGCGGGTACTCGGGCTACGACGCGCGGCCTGTGGCGGTGAAGAACTTCGCTGCGTATTCGATGCGGCGCTTGGGCGTGGACTACATCGACGTGTATCGACCGTCGCGGCTCGACCCGGCGGTTCCGATCGAGGACACGATCGGCGCGATCGCAGACCTCGTGAAGGCGGGTTACGTGCGGCACATCGGGCTGTCGGAGGTGGGCGTCGAGACGATTCGGCGCGCGAGCGCGGTGCATCCCATTGTGGATTTGCAGATCGAGTACGCGATCTCGAGCCGCGGGCCCGAGGAGAAGATCTTTCCGACGCTGCGCGAGCTGGGCGCGAGCGCGACGCTCTACGGCGTGTTCGGTCGGGGTTTGCTCACGGGAAAGAAGCCCACGGGACAGTCAGACTTTCGGGCGCATTTGCCGAGGTTCGCGGGTGAAGATGGCGAGGCCAACGCGCGGGTCGTCGAGCGGTTCGGCGCGTACGCCAAGCGACTCGGTCTGTCGTCGGCGCAGCTCGCGCTCGCGTGGGTGAGGGCGAAGGAGCCTGCGTTTGTTCCGTTGGTGGGGGCGCGGACGGTCGTGCAGCTCGAGGATGCGCTCGGGGTGCTTCGCGTGTCGCTCGACAACGGGCAGCTCGCCGAGCTCGACGCTCTCGTGCAACCCGACGCGATCAAGGGAACGCGCTACGCGGCGCAGCACATGGCGATGCTCGACAGCGAACGCTGAGCGCGGCTACGGGTGCAACGACAGCTCGCGGTACCACGCGCGATAGCCCGCGAGCCTCGCCCAGGGGCCGATGATCCAAGGCAACGCTCGCTCGATCGCTGGCGGCATGGCGTCGACGTGCGTGTCGCACTGCGCGTCGTTGACCGACAGTTGCAGCGGCATCGTGCGGCCGCGGGCGTCGGGGTGACCGTCCATGATCTTGTAGAGCTGCACGAGGCACGCCGCGAACGTGATGGGCATCGCCGCATCGCCTTCGACGATCACGGGCGTCGGTCCGGGATTGAACGGGCGATGCGCGACGCCGGGGGCGATTTCGATGCTCTCTCCGGCAGAGAGCTGGAGGACGCGGGGGCCGACTTCGATCGAGAGTGTCCCTTCTCGGACCGTGAAGCGCTCGGTGAAGGTGCGGTGGTGGTGCTTCGGAGGGCCGCTCGCGCCCGGCGCGATCACGAGTCGAAGCGACACGCGTCCGCGGGGATCGACGCTGAGCACCTCTTGCGAGAACCCTTCGGCGCGGCTCGCGAAGCGATCGCCCGCGCGGGGAAACGTCCGCGGATCGGGAGGATCCATCGGCGCTGCAACGCGGTGGATGAACAACGCCACGAGCTGCGCGACGAACGCGGCGACGCCGAACCTCGCGAGGGCTCGCGCGATCCGCGCGCGGCGCGTGGGGGTGGTTGACATAGTGTAAAGTTACCGAATGTTGACACCGTGTCAACCTCGAGCGCGTCGTATGCTCGTGGCCGATGAGCGAACGACGAAAGACAGCGCCCACGCGAGCGCGCGAGCGCGCTGCGCGAGGCGCGAAGGTCGACACGCGCGAGCGCCTCGTTCGGGCGGGGCTGGCGGTCCTCGAGCGGGGCGAGCCGTTTTCGCTCGGTGAAATCGCACGCGAAGCCGGGGTCTCGCGGCAGGCGTTGTATCTGCACTTCGAGAGCCGCGCGGCCCTCGCCGTCGCGGTGGCGCAGTTCGTGGACGAGTCCTTCGGGCTCGAAGAGGCGCTCGCGCCGAGCCGCGCTGCGACCGACGCGCGCGCGCTCTTGCGGGCGCACGCGCGCTTCGTCGCGAAGTACAACGAGCGGATCCAGACGGTGGTCCGCATGGCAGACGCGCTTCGACAGACCGACGCAGAGATGGCTGTTCCGTGGAAGGACCGCCTCGCGAATCGGCGCGCTGGAGGGCACATCATTGCGCAGAAGCTCTCGGCGTGGGGCGAGCTCGCGGACGAATGGACCGTCGAGTCTGCGGGCGACTGGGTGTGCGCTCTCTCGTCGGTCAAGCTCTGGGAGGAGCTCGTGCTCGACCTCGGTTGGAGCCGCGAGCGCTTCGCGCGGTCTCTCGAGCGGCAGCTCGCGGCGGGGCTCTTGCGGCCCAAAGAGCCCCTCGCGTCCGGGCCCGCGACGAATCGGTGAAGCGACGGCTCGCGACCGCACAAGTGGAGTGTGAAGCGAGCGAACAGCGTGTCGCCCGCTTCAGCGCCCGTCGCGGGCGTCCGAGAAACCGTCGCGAGCTTTGTCGTCGCGCGGAGTTCTCGGGTTGTGTGCAACGTCGTGCCACGCCGAGCATCTTCGATGTTCGACCGAGAGCGCGCGTGCGTCGAGCAGAAGAGGTGTCGCCATGAAGCTTCGAGCGTCGATGAGTCTGTCACTGCTCTTGTTGGGAGCCGCGTTGTCCGTGGGGCGCGGAGCGCGCGCCGACCGAGCGCCGTCGATCGATCGCGCCCACGTCACGGTGTCCGTCGCGGGTCTACGAAGCGATCGCGGCGCGGTCCGGTGCATCGCGTACGACGGCCCCGAGCGGTTTCCCGAGGGAAATCAGCGGGTGATCGCGCGAGTCTCGGCGCGGCCCGCCGGCGCGAGCGCGACGTGCGAGTTCGCTGGGTTGCCGAGGGGCCGCGACATCGCCGTCGTGATTCACCACGACGAGAACGACGACCGCGTGTTTCAGCGGGGCGTGTTCGGTATTCCGCTCGAAGGCTACGGCTTTTCGAACGACGCGCGGCCGATCCTCGCGGCGCCCTCGTTCGACGCGTGCAAGTTTCGGCCGCTCGGCGAGCGCTGGAGCGTTCGAATCACTGCGCGCTACTGAGGTAGCGTTGGTGCATCGCTTCTCACCGAGTTGATCGCATGCGCTCTGCTGTCTCGATCGCTTCGAGCGTGCGTCGGACATCGATCGCGTTGATCGCGGCCGTGGTCGTCGTGCTCGTCGCGTCGCCGACCTTCGCGCAGCGCGCGCATTTCTCGTGGACTCGGGGCGAAGGCGCAGACGAGTGCCCGTCGAACGACCGCGCGTTCGAAGAGCTCGAGCAGCTGCTCCGCCGTCCGCTCGGCGAAGCGCTCGCCAATCGCTCGCTCGAAGCCCTGCTCGCGCGGGACGCCGAGGGCTTTCGCGTGGTTTTGTACTGGCGCTCTTCGAGCGGAGCGCTGCTCGCCAGCCAGGTGTTTCGCGGAGGAGCCCAGTCGTGCGAAGCGCTCTCGACCGCGGCGCTCACGGCGGCGCTCGTCGCGATCGAGAGCGATGTGCTCCCGACGCCCGCGGAGACGCCCGCGCCGCCAGCGCGCGCGCCGACGCCACAACCCACACAATCAACGCCAGCGCCAACGCCAGCCGTGCGAACCAACGCGATCGCGCCCGTTGCGCCGCGCGTCAGCGGTCCGCCGGCGCCAGATCGATGGCGCTTCGGGGATCTCTCGCTCGGCGGGGTCGCTGCGTTCGGCGTGATGCCCGCGATCAACGGGGGCGTGCAGCTCTACGCAGAGCCGTACGTTCGCGGGCGAGCGCGGGTTGGGGCGCACGCGACGGCGTACTTCGAGTCGTCGTACGGACTCGCGATTGCTGCTGGATTTTCAGCGGTAGAGTTCGGCGCGGACGCGTGCGGCGGCGTGCTGCCCGTGTCGTGGCGGTTCGGGATCTTCGGCTGCGCCGGAGCGCGCGCGGGCGCGGTCTCGGGGTTCGGCTACAACGCCAGCGTCCCCACAGGTGGAACGCAAGGCTCGCTCGCCTTCAACGCCTCGGGGCTGTTTCGGCTCGATTTGGCGCCAGTGGTTCTCTCGCTCGACGTCGGGATGCGCGTGAACGCCTCGCGCTACGTGCTTCGCGCTTCGGGCGGACAGGTGCTCACCGAGCAGTCCACGGTCGGCGGGCTCGTGACGTTGCGCGTGGGCGTGTCGATTCCATGAAGCCCGAGGAGGCGTCCGCACAAGGAGAGAGCGTGATGAGCGCTCTACTCACGGGCTCGTCGGAGGCGCGAGCCGCTCCGGCCGCCGCGACGGTGACCGAAATCGCCAGTCGCGAGGCAGAGTTCTTGTGGCTCACGCTTCAGCGAATGGGCGTGCGTCGAGACGACTGCCACGACGTGGTTCAGCAAGTGTTGCTGACGGTTCATCAGCGGCTGCACACGTACGATGGTCGCGCCCCGATCCGCGCGTGGCTCTACGGAATCTGCCTTCGTCACGCGTCGGTTCATCGCCGACGCGCGTGGGTTCGAAGGGAGCAACCGACCGAGCCCACAGAGCTGCCCGAGCGGACGTCGTCTCCGCCGACGCCCGAGTCCGAACTCGAGAAGAGCGAACAGCGCTCGAGGCTCGAGGCGATGCTCGACGAGCTCGACGAGGACAAGCGGGCGGTGTTGGTGATGTTCGAGATCGAAGAGCGCTCGTGCGACGACATCGCGCGAGAGCTCGGCGTCGCTGTGGGGACGGTCCACTCGCGCTTGCATGCTGCGCGACGCGCGCTGCGCGCGGTGTTCGATCGTTGGGCCGCGCGAGAGAAGGGAGGAGCGCGATGAAAGATCCGCCCAGGATGAGCTCGAGCGACGAGACGCCGGACGCGCTTCGATCGATGTTCGCGGGCGCCGAGCGACCGGCGCCGTTGTCTGCAGAAGACAAGGCGCGGATCCTCGCGGGCGCAGCGGCGATCGCGTCGGGCGCGGTCGTGACGGGCGCGGTCGCCTCGAAGGGGGCGACGCTCGCGTGGCCGATGTTCTTCAAAGTCGCGGGCCTCGCAGGGGTCGTGATCGCGACGTCCATCGGCGTGCGCGAGGCGTGGGTGCGCGCCGCTGCGCCCGACGCTGCGAGGCAAATCGCTGCGCCTCGAACGCAGCCAGCGCGACGTTCGCCTGCGCCCGATCGGGTTCGAAGCGAACCGCAAGGGGCCGTCGAGCCCGCGCAGGTTCGCGAGGAGCCTCCGACGCCGCCGCAACCGCCGCCGCCGGTGGTCTCGCGTCCCGCTGCGCGCACCGACGCCGCTCCGGTCGCAGCGCGCGTCGCGAACGACGGGCGACTGGCGCTGCGGCGTGCGGGCGAGAGCGTGAGCGCGATGAACGCGGAGCCTCCGCGCGAGGCGTGTCCGGTCGATCCGAGCAGCGCCAGTGGGCTCGCGAGCGAGTCGCGCGCGTTGGCGATGGCCACGTCGTTGCTTTCGACGCGGCCTGCGATCGCGCTCGCGTGTGTGCGCGCGGCGGAGCGCGCGGGGGCGTCCGACGCGCTCGCGACCGAGCGGCTCTATCTCGGCTTCGAGTCCTCGCGCCGCGCGGGATCGACGAGCGCGGCGCGCGCGTACGCGACGCAGTTGACCGAGCGCGCGCCGACGAGCGCGTACGGGGTTCGCGCGCAGCAGTGGCTCGAGGCGCAGCGATAGCGTCGCGAACAAGCGAGGAGGAGCGCGTCGAACGCTCTGCAGTCGATCGAAATCTCCCTCAAATCCCTCGAGTGATTTGGGTAACGATGAGGGCTCGTCTCCCGGGCGTGCGCTTTCTGCGGCGCCCGCTGCGTTTCGCGCTGCGCGTGCGCCGCAGCCGAGGGCTCTACGAGCGCGTCGCGCGGAAGAGCACGTACTGCAGCGGGTACACGAGGTAGGGCCACGCGCGCAGGTCGCGCGCGGCGTGCTTGTGTCGCAGGGCGTTGCGGAGCATCCAGCGTCGAAACGGGCCCACGACGTCGCGGTCGATGCGCTCGAACGATCGGAGCTCGAGCCCCGCGCGCTCGACGGACGCGCGGTACGCCTCGAGCGACAGCGCGTTGTCGCTGGGAAAAGCCAGCGCTTCGGCGATTTGCGCGAGCGCTCTTCGCTCGAGTCCGTTGCGCGCGGGCGCGGGCACGAGGTCTGCGACGACGAGCGAGCCGTTGGGCCGAAGGACCCTCGCGGCCTCGCGAAAGAAGCGCGCTCGGTCGGCGAAGTGAAAGGCCGCTTCGGTCGACAAGACGTGGTCGATCGAGGCTCGCTCGAAGGGGAGCGAGAGGGCGGACGCTTCGACGAACGCTACGCGGTCTTCGAGGGCGTTTGCTCGTGCGGCGCTGCGGGCGAGCGCGAGCTGCACCGACGAGACGTTGACTCCGACGACGCGGCGCGCGCGGGTCCTTCGCGCGACGCGGAGCGCGGCGGTCCCGAACCCGCAGCCGACGTCGAGCACCGACGAGTCGTCGCGAATTTCTGCGCGGTCGATGCAGTGATCGAACAGCGCGAGGTTGGCTTCGTAGAGCGTCGCGGGCTCGCTTCCGTCTGCGCGACGCCACAGTCCCATGTTGACGATGGGGCCGTCGCCGTCGGTCGGCAGCACGTCTGCGCCGCGGTCGTCGTAGAGGGTTCGCGAGTCCGTCGCGTGGCGGTCGAGCGGGCCTCGGCCCTCGTCGATCGAGCTGCAGTGGTTCACGGCGAGTCTCCTTCGAAGCGCGGCACAAATGAACAAACGAGTCCGCCGTCGCGCGACGAGCGCGCGTCGGTCGGCTGTCCCGTGTGGCTTCACTCTTCGATTGTGCGGAGCTGCGCGGCGGCTTCGAAGAATCGTGATCGACGGCTCACGGCGCGCGGCGCAGCGCGAGCGACCCCGACGTCGTCGAGACGTCGATCGAGCCTGCGCTGCTGCCGAAGTGGCGTGTCGATACGCCGAGGTCCGACGTTTCGCTGCAGTCCAACCCGTCGTCGATCGAGCCCGACGTGGTCCTGTAGCGGAGCGTGGCGCCGCTCTGATTGAAGAAGGTGAGCTCGACGTCGCCCGAGTTCGAGCGCGCGTTCATGCGGCACCCCGACTCGCACAGGCCGGTCCACGTGAGCGAGCCCGAGGTGCTGTGCAGCGAGACGCCCGTCGCCCGACCGGCGCTCCGCGCGCGGATGTCGCCGGACACCGTGTAAATCGCGATCGGGCCGCGCGCGCTGCGGAGCTCGACGTCGCCCGACGCCGTGGTGACGACCGCGTCGCTCGCGCTGCGCACTTCGACGTCACCCGAGCTCGTGCGCACCTTGGTCGCGCCGTCGAGCTCGCCGATGAAGACCTCGCCCGACGCCGTGACGACCTCGATCGCCGAGCGCGCGGGCAGCTCGATCACGACCCGACCGTGCGCGAGGTTGCGACCCTCGAACAAGACGTCGTAGTGACCGTCCTGCGCGCGGACGAGGGTCGGCGTCTCGTCGCCCGAGGCGTTGCGCACGCGGACGCGGTCGGCGGGTCCTGCCTCGATGCGCACGTCAGCGGAGGCGGTCTCGACGCGGATCGAGAGGGGAGCCTGTACGCGAAACGTCGCTTCTCGGCCGCTCGAATTGATTGTGTGTGCTGCCTGTGAGGCGCCGCGGTAGAGCTTGAACGTCGCGAGCGTACCCAGCGCCGCGAGGCTCGCGGCGACGAGCGCGTACGTGCGCCAACGGGACGGAGGCGCGGCGACGGGCGGCGGAGCTGCGGTGCGATAGGGGCTGTGGGCGGTCGGCGGAGGCGGGAGCTTCTTCTCGATCGCGGGCCAGAGGTGCTCGATCGAGGGGGCGCTCTCGGAGGTCGCGGCGAAGAGCGAGCGCTCTGCGCGAAGCCACGCGAGCTCGTTGGCGCAGCGCTCGCACTCGGTGACGTGCGCTTCGAGCGAGGCGCGGTCGAAGGGCGCTGGGATGGGCTGGTCGAGGACGAGCGCTTCGAGCGCGTCGGAGTTGCAGTCGTGGGTCATGGCGAGGGGCTCCGTGCGGTCAGCGGTGGGCGGTGAGGGCGGCGCGGAGCTGGAGGCGCGCGCGGTGGATTTCGTTTTTCACGCGGGCGACGTTCCACCCGAGGACATCGGCGATCTCGTCGTACGGGAGCTGTTGATCGACGCGCAGGACGAGGGCGAAGCGGCGGTCTTCGTCGAGTCGCGCGAGCGCGCGTTCGAGCAGGGCGTCGGTCTCGCGGCCGAGCAAGAGCGCCTCGGGATCGGGCGCGGGGCTCTCGGTGACCTCCTCGACGGGCTCGCCGAGCGAGACGGTCTTTGCGTGGGCGCGCAGGTGCTCGCGCGAGACGTTGCGCGCGACGCCGAGCAACCACGGGAGCGCGCGATCGATGGCGACGCCGCTCGTCAGCGCCGCGTGCGCGCGAACGAAGGTCTCTTGCGTCGCTTCGTCCGCGGCCGACGCGGCTCCGAGCAGGCGCTTCGCGAAGCGCCAGACGCTCGGCGCGTGCTGTCGAAAGAGCTCGTGAAACGCAGCGGTGTCACCGCGGCGCGCGCGTTCGAGCAGCGGGCGCTCGATCGACACGATGGGGGCTGGAGCGCGGGAGGGCGGGCGCTCGGACATTGCGGCGAGGAGACTCACGAGCGGCAAGTGACGCAAGGGCCCCTCGCGTCTCACAAAAATCGACGCGACCCGCGAAGCGCAGGAAAGCAGTGCGAAATCCGCGGCGATTGGCTACCGTCCGAGCCGATGTCGACGCGCGAGATCGACGCCGATGTCGAGTTCGTCTCGTACGCCGAGCGCTTGCTCGCGCCGGACAACGAGCAGGCCGACGAAGTGCGACAGGCGGCCGAGGGCTGCGCAGATGTTCGCGCGCTGTTCGAGTCGCTCGCGTCGCGGGGGATCGTTCCTGAAGCGTGGCTCGACGACGAGCGTCGGGAGTTCGTCGCGGACTTCGACGCTGCGGTGGGGGCTCGCGAGGGATCGTCGCTGCCGACCAGCGTCGAGGCGGCGGTCGTGTTGGCGTCGGACGTTCGCGGCGTCACGACGGCCGAGGCGCTCGCGCGCGAGATCGTCGCGGGCCTCGTGTCGTGGAGGGTTCCTCAGCCGAGTCGCGTTCGGTGGTGGATGGCTCGCGAATCGACGGCGTCCTCGAAAGAGACGGACCCGCCCGCCACGCGGGGACGGCGGCTCGATCGAGCGATCTACGAGCTCAACGTGCGGTGGCCGCTGCGGCGCGCGTACTACTCGCTCGCCGTCGCTGAGAACAACGGGGCGCGCAAGGCTCCGTCGATCAAGCGCTCGCTCGTCGCCGAGTCCGCGAAGGCCGCGCGCTGTCGCTCCGAGGTCGCCGAGGCGCTCGCGTCCGACCTCGAGGCGTCGTGGCTCTGGCAGATCGCGACCGACGACGGATGGAAGTACAACGGCGTCCCGTTCGCGAAGCTGAGCTGCCCGTTCTGGGCCATCCTCGCGCTGTGGAAATGCGGCTACACGCTCGTCGACATCCACGAGCGCGCGGTCGTGTTGGGCGCGATTGTTCGATAAGAGTTCTGTAGGTCACTGCGTCGACAGCGTGCCTTCGGGAACAATTTCGTACGCGCCCGAGTCCGCGATGGGAGCGGTCGTAGCGCGCAGCGCAGCGATGACCGACGGTGCCCCTCGCACGATCCAGAGGCTCGCTGCGGCGAGGTGCTCGATCGCGACGTCGTAGCCGCGCAGCAGCGACGCGAGCGAAGGAGGATCGGGCCTCGCGTCGTCGGTCGCGCGCACGAGGATGGCTTCAGTGCGAGGGGCTTCGTCGGTCATCGCTGCGCTCCGTGTGCGAGGTGAGCGTGGTCGCTCGTGCGGTCTCTGCGCGACGGAGCATACGCTGCGGAGAGCTTTCGCGGCGTACGCTCCGCCATCGTCACGCTTTGATTCGACCGGCGCCGCCCTTGTTGCCGCGGGGGTTGTCGGTGACCGACACGACCCCGGCGACGAGCTTGCTCGCGAGCTGCGAGGGCGACAGCGGCTTGCTGGCCGCGCGGCTCTGGGCGAGCTCGCGCGCGGCGAGGCCCGCGGTGACGGGAGAGGCCATGGACGTTCCGGACATGAGCTGGTAGCCGCCGCCGGGCTTGGCGGAGTACACGTCGACGCCGGGCGCGCTGAGGTCGGGCTTCTTCAGCTGCGGGTCCCAGTCGCTGAAGTCCGCGACGACGTCCTTCGCGTCGGACGCGCCCACGCCGAGGAGGTTCGGCAGTTGATAGTTGCCAGGCGAGCCGGTGTTTCCGACTCCCGAGCGACCGTTGTTGCCAATGGCCGCGACGATGAGGCTCGGCGCGTTCTTGCAGGCGTTGAGCAGGTAGTTGTTCGTCGCGCCGCCGAGCGAGGCGTTGACGATGTCGACGCCGGTCTTGCCCGAGACGAACGACTGCGAGAGGAGCCAGTTCATCCCCGCGGCGATCTGGATGAGCGTCCCCGAGCGCCCGCCGTTGGGAGAGGCCTCGGTGAGCACTTGCGCCACGGCGAGGCGCGCCGCGGGGGCGACGCCGCAGGTGGCGCCGGCGATCAGGCCGCAGACGTGCGTTCCGTGGTCGCCCTTGTCGTTGGCGGTGGCGGAGGTCTTCTGGCCCTGCGGGTCGAAGCTCGCGAAGTCCACCTTCACCGACGCGAACTCTGGATGCGAAGCGTCGATGCCGGTGTCGAGGACGCCGACGAGGACGTCCTTGCCCTGACCCGAGTTGGGAGACGCGCCGATGAGCGCGAGATGCCAGGATTTCGAGCTCTCGTTTGCTTCGGACTGCGCCGCGGGAGGCGGGAGTTCGATGGCGGTGTCCGAAGGAAAACGCTGCGCGCCCGGCAGGCTGTCGACGTGCGCGAGGTCGAACTTGTCCTCGTCGATCTCGAGCGCGCCGATGCCCGCGAGCACGCGGTGCGATCCGGGAGGCGGTCCCTTGACGGCCATCGACGAGGCGTCGAGCGGTCGCGAAATCATGCGGGCGACCGCGCGGGACGCCCCAGCCTCCGCCGAGAGGTTCTGCTGCTTCGCCTCGTGCAGCGCCTGCGCGACGCTCTCGAGGACGGTCGCGCGGAGCTCGAGCATCGAGCGCGCGGGGCCTTGGGCTTCTTGTTCGCGGACGGACTGTGACGAGACGGCGCCGGTGAGCGTCGCTGCGTCGAGGAACACGACGTGCTTCTTCTTCATGGTGGATTCCCTCCGGCTCGCGGTCACTTGTCTGATAGTGACCTTGTGCTCTCTGTTTGTGTGGAGCGCGAGTTGAGAAGATTGTCGTCTCTGAAAGCGCTGCGGTCACGGATAATGTGTCGAGAAACTCCGGTAGGAGCGCGGCGATTTCTCGTGACGCGAGGGCGCGTATGGCGCGCCCGCGGCGCCGTCGGCCGGAGCTCGCCGCGATCTACGCGCGGGCGCGCATCGCGTTCGCGGCGGGGCGCGCTTGTGGCACTCTCGCGGTCTTCGATGGATGTCTTTTCGATGCAGCGCGCTGGCAGCGTGCGCGCGGGAGCGGCGATCGTCGTCGCGCTCGCGCTGGGCAGCGGCTGCCGTTACCCCGCGACCTCGGTGCTCTTCGTGCTCGGGAGCGACGCGCCCGCGGATCGCACGCTTCGCGTCGAGGCGAAGGTGTGGCGTGTCGGTGAGCGCGAGCCGCAGACGGCGGTCGCGTTTTCGCGCACGGGGCTCACGGAGGATGGCGAGGACTTGTTCTCGGTGGTTCCCCAGGGGGAGCCACGAAATCAAGCGGTGCAGGTGCGGCTCGAGGCGCTGCTGTCCGCGACGCCCACGGAGCCGACGCAAGTGCTCCGAAGGACGCTGCGGTTTTCGTTTACGCGCAACGTGACGCTGTACCAGCGGGTGTTCTTCGCGATGGCGTGCCTCAACCCGAGCACGGATTGTCAGCGAAGCACCGGCGCGTGCACCGTGCAGGACGCCTGCGAAGAGCGAGGGCAGACCTGCGGTGACAACGGCGAGTGCGTGGCGATCGACGTGGTTCCCCAGCCGTTGCCGGACGGCGGGCTCGTGCGGGACGCAGGTCCCCGCGACGCGACGGTCGCGCGGGACGTGCAGGGCGACCGCGTCGCCCCGAGCGATAGCGGGACGGACGCTCTCCGCGAGAGCGGCGCGGACGCGACGATGGACGACGCGACGGTCGAAGCGGGAATGGACGCTACCAGCGACGCGCGATCGGACACCGGCGTGGACACAGGCGCCGACGCGCGATCGGACAGCGGAATCGACGCGCGATCGGACAGCGGCGTCGATGCTCGCTCGGACAGCGGCGTCGACACGGGCGTGGACACTGGCGTGGACACTGGCGCGGATACGGGGGTCGCTGCGTTCGGGCGCGTCGACTACGTGAGCGTGATGAACGGCAACGTGACGTGCGCGAGGCCGACCGCGAACACGCGCGCGTTTTGCTGGGGCATCGGCGGGCAGGGACGCACGGCGCTCGGCGGGACTGCCACGGTGTACTCGCCGACGTTGACGATCTTGCCGGACCGGCTCGTGGCGGCCACGGGGGGCTTTCTGCACACGTGCTTCATCACGCGGACGGCGTCGATGATGAACGAGGTTCGCTGCTTCGGGGCGAGCTCGAGCGGTCAGTGCGGCGTCGTGTCGGCGATGGTTGTGTCTGGAAATTTGCTGACAATTCCCAATCCGACGGCGCTCGCTGCGGGGATCGATCACACGTGCGCCATCAGCGGAACCACCGACGTGTTCTGCTGGGGCGTGGCGGCGAACGGCCGGCTCGGCGACGGCGTCGTTCGAATGTCGAGCGCGACGCCAGTGCGCACGACAACCCCGTGGGCGCCCGCGACGCTGCTCGAGATCGACGCAGACGGAAACGACACGTGCGTGCTCACGAACCTCGGCGACGTGTACTGCTGGGGCGCGACGTACGGAACGACCCCCACGCGACAGACGGTCACAGGCATGCGCGGGATCGCTGTCGGCAGCGCGCACGTGTGCGCGTTCAACGGCTCGGGGCAGCTCTATTGCTGGGGACAAAACGGCTCGGGGCAGCTCGGGGACGGGACGACGACGGCGCGACCGATGCCGACGCTCATCAACGTCGCAGGAACCATCGTGCGAGCCGTGGCCGCGGGCGACCGAACGACGTGCGCGTTTTCGTCGACTGGATCGCTCTATTGCTGGGGCGATGCCTCGAACGGAAAGGTCGGCAACGGCGCGAGCACTGGAAGCGTGCTCAACCCGACCCTGCTCACGCTCGGGGGAGGCGTCGCGCAAGGCGTGTCCGTTGGCGTCGCCCACGTGTGCGCGCGCGGGATGGGCGGCGAGCTGTTCTGCTGGGGATTGAACAACACGGGACAGCTGGGGCTCGGAATGGCCGCTGCGATGCAGTACGCGACGCCGCAGCGCGTTCCGGGGTCGTAGCCCTCTCGCGACGAGCGTCGTCGCGTTCGTCGGTCCTCGGCAGCGCTTCGGCGTGATTCTCACCGCGCTGATCCGCTCGTGCGCCCTCGAAGTCCATCGAGCGCGAGGCGTCGCGCCCGATCGTTGTTCGAAACGATCGACGGAGCATCTGCTACGATCACGGCCGTCACGCGATGAGCTTTGCGCTCCCGATCTTTCGCTCGACGCAAGGGCCCAAAGAGCCCGCGGTCGAACAGACGAGCCCGCGCTCGGTGCGGATCTCCGTGACCGATCGCTGCGACATGGCGTGCGTGTACTGCAGGCCCTCGATGACGGACGGGTATGTCCCCGCAGAGGACAGGCTCGACGTCGATGCGTGGGAGCGGCTCGTTCGCGCGCTGGTGGCTCAGGGCGTTCGTCGCGTGCGGATCACCGGCGGAGAGCCGCTGTTGTTTCGCGGGGTGGTCGACGTGGTCCGCCGCATTCGCGCGATCGGCGTCGAGGACCTGGCGCTGACGACCAACGCGTCGCGATTGGCCGCACTCGCTGCGCCGCTTCGCGAAGCGGGGCTCGCGCGCATCAACGTGTCGCTCGACTCGCTCGACCCCGCGCGATTCGCGGAGATCACCCGAGGCGGATCGCTCGAGCGCGTGCTCGAAGGCGTCGAGGCCGCGCGCGCCGCGGGCTTCGACGAGATCAAGATCAACACGGTGGTGTTGCGTGGGCGCAACGATGACGAGATCGAAGCGATCACGCGCTGGGCGTGGGATCGTGGGATCGTTCCTCGGTTCATCGAGGTGATGGGCGTCGGGGAGGGGGCGAAGCTCTATCAGTCCCACGTCGTTGGGTATCGCGAGATGCGCGCGCTCGTGGCGCACTTGTGCGCGGACGAAGACGCAGAGGTCGAGCGCGATCGAGGCCCGGCGAAGTACGTTCGATCGCGAGACGGAAAGCACCGCGTCGGCTTCATCACCGGCACGACGGACACGTTTTGCGAGGGGTGCGATCGCCTCCGCGCGAGCTCGACGGGCGTGCTTCGCGCGTGCCTCTCGAAGAACGACGGCGTCGATGTGTCCGACGCGGCTCGCTCGGGCGACGAGTCGTCGATCACGCGCGGCCTCGCGGACGCGTGGGCGATGAAGCCCGACGGAAGCTGGAAGGGATGCACCGAAGCGACCGCCAAGGCCGTGAACATGCGCGCGACCGGAGGCTGATCGCGCGACGCGAGGCGCTCTTCGTCGCGGCCGCGAGCGTCTGGATCGCGTCGTGTCGCCGAGGCCGATCGCGGCCGATCACGATCGCGGTGAGCTCGTCGCTCGGTGACTTTTTGCGCGCGACCTTGCGGAGCTGCGGACACCCCTCGCTGCGAGACGCCGCGGTGATCGAGGGCGCGACGGCGACGCTCGTGCGCCAGATCGCTGCGGGCGCTCCGTACGACGCGATCGTCGCGGCCGACGAGGCGCCGTTGCGCGCGCCGATCGCCGCAAACTTGTTCGCGACGGAGCCTGTCGCGTTCGCCGCGGGCGCGGTCGCCCTGGTTTTTTCGCCAAATTATCGTGGCGAACGAACGTTGGCGGGGCTTGCGAGCGCGCCGCGCGTGCGCGTGGCGATCGCCAACCCCGAGACTGCGCCCTTCGGTCGCGCGGCGCGCGAGGTGATCGAGCGCGCGGGGCTCGGGACCGCGCTCGCGCGCGCCACGATCGTGGCCGAAAACGTGCGCGCGGCGCTCGCGCTCGCGGACCGCGGCGAGGTGGACGCGGCGTTTACGGCGCGATCGTTGGTCACATCCGCGTCGCGTCGAGGCCAGTGGATCGCGGTCGAACGCAGCTATCATCGACCCGTGTCGCACATGGTCGCGGTCACCCGCAGCGCCGAGGGCGCGCGTCGCCTCGGCGCAGACGCGCTCGTGCGCGCGCTCGCACGAATGTCTGCAGACGCGCTCGCGCAACACGGGTTGGACGCGCTGGAGCGAGCGCGATGAGGGCGATGGACTGGTCTCCGTTGGGGCTCTCGCTGTGGGTCGCGACGGTCAGCACGATCGTGGCGCTGCTCGTGGGGGTTCCGTGCGCGTTCGTGCTCGCGCGCAAGCGCGTGTGGGGGCATCGCTTCCTCGAGGCGTTGGTGATGCTCCCGCTCGTGTTGCCGCCGACGGTGCTCGGGTACTACCTGCTCGCGGCGCTCGGGCGCGGGACGATCCTCGGGCGCGCGTACGAGCGCGCGACGGGCTCGCCGTTGACGTTCACCGTCGAGGCGGCGGTGCTCGCGGGGGTCGTTCACGCGTTGCCGTTGACCGTGAGGACCGTGCGCGCTGCGCTCGACGCGGTCGATCCGACGCTCGAGTTCGCGGCGCGCGCGCTCGGCGCGACCGAGTGGCGCGTGGCGACGACGATCACGTTGCCGCTCGCGCGTCGCGGCGTCGCGGCAGCCGCGGCGCTCTCGTTCGCGAGGGCGCTCGGCGAGTTCGGCGTGACGCTCGTGATCGCGGGCAATATTCCAGGCGTTACGCGGACGGCGTCGATCGCCGTGTACGAGGCGATGCAAGCCGGTCGCGACGCCGAAGCGCAGGCGTTGGTCGCGGTGCTCGCGGCGATCGCGATCGCGACCGTTGTGTTGGTGGGGCGACTCGGCGAGCCCCGCACGGTGCGACACGAGTGGTGAACCCCATGACGGCGTCTCGACTTCGACTCAGGGTCCTCGGCAGCGGGGCAGGCGGGGGCCTTCCCCAATGGAACTGCGGTTGTCCCCCGTGCCGCGCCGCGCGCGCCGGCGACCCGCGCGTCCTCTCGCGCACGCAATCGTCCCTCGCCGTGAGCGCCGACGGCGGGGCTCGATGGGTGCTCCTCAACGCCTCGCCCGACGTCCGCGTGCAGCTCGCGTCCTGGGCCGCCGCGGCGCCGCCCGAGGGAGCCCTCCGCGCCTCGCCGATCGCCGCGACGGTGCTCAGCAACGCGGACCTCGACCACTGTTTGGGGCTCTTGATTCTGCGCGAAGGCGGCGCGCCGCACTTGTACGCGACGGCGCCGACGCTCGAGGCGATCGAGGTAGGCCTAGGCGTCTCGACGGCGCTCGCGGCGTACGGACCCACGAAATCAACGGTGCTCCCGACGGACGCGAGCGAAGTGGCGATCGTCGATCGCGCAGGCGCGGACACGGGCGTTCGCGTGGCGGCGTTTTCGGTGGCGAGCAAGGTCCCGCCCTACGCCGCGGCGCGCGGGCTCGGAAAGGGCCGCGGAGAGCTCGACGGAGACACCGTAGGGCTCCTCGTGAAGAGCGCGGCGGGCGGGCGCGTGCTCGCGTACGTCCCTGGGGTTCGCGACCTCGACGAGCGGCTCGCGGGGTATCTCTCGCGCGCGGACGTGATCTTCATCGACGGGACGTTCTTCACGAACGACGAGATGACCTCGCTCGGGCTCACGACGCGCGACGCGCGCGCGATGGGGCACGCGCCGTTGTCGGGCGAGCACGGGATCGTGTCGTTTCTGGGGAGATTCACGGCCGCCGAGCGGTGGCTCGTGCACATCAACAACACCAACCCGATTCACTTCTCGGACAGCCCCGAGCGCGCGTGGGTCGAGTCTCGCGGCGTTCGTGTGTCGTACGACGGCCTCGAGCTCGAGGTGTAGTCGCGCGCGACACGCAGGACGCATCGGTCCGCGCCCGTCGGTCGGATCCGGCCGCGCGATCGCGAGCGCTGTCCCTCCCGCCGCGTAGACGCTGCGTTCGTTGCGCTCGTGTGCGACGGCACAGACGGTGCGTCGCGCGCTCGCACCGGGCCTCCGAGGGCTCCGGGAGACGGAGGTCTGCGAAGAGCATGGATCGAGCGCGTTCGACCCACTGGGTATGTGCGGGACTGATGGTTGTGTTCGTCGCGTCGTGCGGCGGCGCGGACGGCGGTGGCGGCGGCGGTGGCGGTGGTGGTTCGCAGCACCCTGCGTGGCTCTCGGGGAGCTGGAGCAACGGGACGCGCGTCGAGAACAACACGGCGTTCACCGGCGAAGAGCGCGAGATCGCGTTTTCACGGCCAGATTCCAGCGGATCGGCGAAGTACCGATACCGACTCGGGCGGAGCTGGACCAACGAAGGGCGCTGGAGCGTCGTCGGTGATTCGATCCGACTCGAGGGCGGCTATCTGAGCGGACGATCGATCTCGTTGAGCTCGTTCACGGTCTCGTGTCGGATCTTGATGTTCAGCGGCGACACGCTCTTCTCGAGCGAGCGCATCGAAGGCTGCCCGCGCCCCGCGGCGCGCCTCTCGTCCGACGAGTGCAGGCTCGTCGGAAACTACTCGGTGAACAATCAAAGCGGCTCGACGGACGTGTGGTCGTCCAACGGCTGGACGCTCCTGCTCGATGAAGACCGCTTCTACAGCTACGTGTACTCGCACGGATCGGGGCGCTGCTTCGGGACGCGTTGCTCGTCGCTCACCAACAGCGCTCGCCCCGTGGTGGGCGAGTGGCGAGGCTCTGGCGGGCGATTGACCGCGCCCATGTACGACATCGCGAGCGCGCAGTACGAAGCGCTCGAAGGAAGCTCCTGTGGCGGTGGCGGTGGCGGTGGAGCGCGCGACTCGGGCGTGGGCTCCGTCGTCGATTCGGGCGTGTCTACAGGGGCGCTCTGTGGTTCGTGCTCGAGCGACGCGGACTGCCCGTCGGGCGCGTTTTGTGGCGCGCGTCGATGCGACGGCGTTCGCGGCTGCTACGCGAGCGGAGCGACCTGCTCGACGATCGCGGGCCGCTCGTGCCCTGCGGTGTCGGACTTCGCGTCGTGCGCGGGACTGACGTCGAGCTCGTGTGGCTCCAACTCGCAGTGCACGAACTTCTCGTCGGGCTCGCCTCCGGGCTCGCGTTGTCTTCCGCGGTGCGCGAGCGACGCGGACTGCCGGAGCAGCCCGAGCGCCGAGTTCGACGATCGCCAGCAATTTTGCAGCATCAATAGCGGCGCGACGATGGGCATCTGCTTGATGCGCTGCGCGAGCGGCCAGGCGTGTCCGAGCGGCGCGAGCTGTCGTCCGTTTACCAACGGGACGTACGGCTTCTGCTTCTGACGGCCGAGATCACTCTTCGTCGAGCGCGAGCGCGCAGTCTCGAAGCGAGCGCTTCGGCTCGAACCCGAGCTGTTCGCGGGCGCGGCGGTCGTCGACCATGCACACGTACTTGATGTGATCGAGCTCGGGCGCGGGAAAGTTCGAGAGCCTCCAGCGCCACGCGGCCGTGAGCATCGATTTTCCGAGCGTGTACGGGATGCTCACGGTGGGGCGGCCGACGGTGCGGATGAGCTTCGAGAGCGAGACCGGCGCGGGGCCGGCGATGTTGAAGATCCCGCGAATTCCCGGGCGAAGCGCGCGTTGAATCGCGCTCGCGACGTCGTCTTGGTGGACGACCTGCACCATGGGGTCGAAGCCCATCAGCGTCGGGACGACGTCGAGGCGGAGGTAGTTGGACGGCGCGTTGCGCACGCTCCCGAGGATGTGAACGGGGCGCAAGATCACCGTGTCGCACGCGCTGTTTCGCCAGAAGAAGCTCTGCGCGAGCATGTCGACTTCGATGAGGTCGCGGATCTCGTGGAAGCGCGCGCTGCCCAAGAGCGGCGCGTTCTCTGGGAGAAACTGCGGGTTGTCCGGCTGCGGTCCGTAGACGTTGGCGCTCGAGAGGACGACGAGCTTGGGGACCTTGTACTGCTCCATGTATTCGAGGAGCTTTCCGAAGGCGACGACGTTCCACGCGTGGTGCTCGGCGGGCGAGCTGCGCGGGTCGTGCATGATCCCCAAGTGAACGACGGCGCTGATGTGCCCGCCGCGGAAGATGTCGCGCATCTTCTTGCGGCGAATGTCGATCTGATGAAACACCACATCGCGCGGACGCTCAGGAAAATCCCTGCGATCCACGCCGACGACGGGCACCTCTCGATGGAGCAATCGGCACACGGTCTTGCCGAGCCGCCCCACGATGCCCGTGACGAGGACTGCTCCGTCGCTCACCGTCGTCACTCCACGAATCGCGTGCCGAGGAAGCTCACGAGCACGCCAGGGTTGTCCTTGAAGAACCGCGCGAGCGCCATGCGATCCACGAAGAACGCGCGCCCTCGGCCGACGACGCGCGCCGTGGTCTTCACCGGCACGTTGAGCCGAATCGCGTCGAACTCGCCGACGAACGCGCCGGTCTTGAACGGCGCGAGCGAGCCGTCGGTCCCTTCGAGCTCGAGCTGCGCTTCGTCGAGCAACACCGCGCCCGACGCGGGCCCGTGCGCGGTCCACAGGACCTCGCCGGCCTCGAGCACTCTTGATTCCATGTGCGACTGCAGGACGGTCTTCTGCCCGCTCGACAAGTGCGAGAGGACCGAGTTCTTGTCGAAGACCTCCCACGAGCGGAGCTCGCGCATCTTGGCGAGCCGCACGAGTCGATCGGGGACGTCAGTTCCTCGCAAGAGGTAGAGAAATCCGTAGCGATCGATCTCGAGCAAGCGGCAGTCTGTGCGCGCGACGACGTCCGCCGAGCGAGGCTGATCGAGCACGAGCGCGGTCTCGCCGAAGTAGTCTCCCGCGGAGTATCGCTTGAGCTCGACGCCGTCCGCGACGACCGCGCACACACCGGACGCGATCGCGTAGAACGTCTCTCCGCGCGAGTCCTTCTGGATGATCTTGGTGCCCGCGCTGAAGGTCTTCACTTTGGCTGCGCGAAGGAGCTCTCCTGCGCGGCTCAAGGGGAGGTCTCGGAAGATCTCGACGCCCGAGAGGAGCTCGAGCCACTCGGCGGCTTCGTCGTTGGGAGAGCTGTCGACGGGGATGCGGATCGTGTGCTCGAGCCCGACGCGCGCGCCCCGGAGACCTCTGTCTTTGGGCAGGTCTTTTTCGGCGATGTGCACGACGTAGAGGCGCTCTTTGGCGTCGTCGGGGAGCTCTGCGAGCACGAGCGCCGGCGTGTGCAGGGGCGGCACGCCTGCCTCGTGGATGACCACGGTGTGGTGCCAGGGAAAATCAATGAGGTCTTCGCAGCGCTCGTGCGAGAGCACGCCGAGGTCTCGCAGCGCGCGGAGCCGCGCGGGGTCGTACAAGCTGTCGCCCGAGAACGCGACGGACTTGTTGCCGTAGAACACCTCGAAGCCGAGCGCGGGGATCGAGTGGAGCGTGTAGAAGAACCAGATCTCTGCGCCGTGGACGCGCACGGGCGCGCCGATCGTCACGGGGTTGAACACGAACGTGCGTCGCAAGAGGTCTTCGCCGAGGCCCGAGAGCGCGGCGTACTTCTTCACGAACGATCCGACGATCGTGGGCGTCGTGTAGACGTTGATCCTGCCCTCTTCGAGGATCTTCTGAAACGTCCCCGAGTCGTGGTCGGCGTGGCAGTGCGTGAGGATCACGCCGTCGATGAGCCGCGCGGGGACGCCGTGCTCGCGGAGGTACTCCGTCGCGTCGACCGGGGGATCGACGAGGATTCCGCGCTTTCCGACCCAGATAATGATCCCGGTGGTCTTTCCGGCGGGGTCGAACCCGTGGCTCGAGCCGAGGACGGTGACGCCGAACTCGGGCGGCTCGAAGGGCGGGACGTTGACCTGCGGCGTGAGCGTCGAGCGCGGCGTGAGGTCGAGCTTGTGGGGCGTCTTGGCGACGAGCGCGCCTTGGTCCCAAAACTCGATGTGCTCGTCCACGCGACGCACTTGCACGGCGTCGTTGATCACGCAGACGCCGTCGTCATCGAAGCGCAAGAACTCGACGAGCGACTCGACGTCGAGCCGCGATCCGTCGGGCATCTTGCGAAAGTGATTGCTCTCTTTGTTGAAGTCCGGGCGCAGCGCTGGCGCGTAGTCGCTCGCGAACTCGCTGTCGCTCGGCATGATGCTCGGGCCGAACAGCGCCTCTTCGAACACCGATCGGATCCTGCGCTCGTCCTCGACGGAGTTGGCGAGCAGCCGGATCTTTCGCTTGAGCGCGAAGTAGTTGAAGTACGCGGGAAACTCGCACTCCGCGACGTTGACGCCGCGCCTGCGATCGAAGAGCTGCTTGGGCAGCACGTAGAGCGTGGGCACCGCGAGCCCGGACGCCATCGAGTCCTTGATGGTCTCTGGCGGCAGTCCGACTTGAATCGGACCCGCGGAGGTCTTCACGTACCAACCTCCACGCGGCAGCGTCGTGACAGCGTCGCTCACGAAGCGAGACGCTATCACGCTCGCGTGTGGCGAACGCACAGCGAGTGCGCGGACCGCGCTGACGAACACAAACGAAGCGAGAAGCGAAGTGACCGGAGGGATGCAATCCGCGTCGAAGTTTTGTATGATGACTCATGAGCCGAGGCAGCCTGCGATGAGAGGGAGAGCGCACGCGATGGTGCAGCGGTTCTTCGAGCGGTTTGCGAGCGCGGATCACGCGTTCGTTCGCGCGCGGTTCATCTTGAAGACGCAGCTCGAGCCCGAAGCGGTGAGCCCCGAGCTCGACGACCCAGAGACCGAAGCGCTCGTGGCGACAGCGATCGAAGCGCTCGAACGCGAGATCGATCGGCTCAACGCGAACGGCGCGCGCAGGACCGCGGGTTCGAACAACACGGGCACGCACAAGGCGTTGAAGAAGTAGAAGCGCGAAGAGAAGGGGCGGGAGCGAAAAACGAGAAGGGGACGGACCTCGCATTTGCAGCGTCGTCTTCTCGACGCTGCAAATGCGAGGTCCGTCCCCGCTCCCTGTCCACGCGACGCACAGACGTCTCCGTTCCCAGTCCCCTCTCCGTCCCCGCTCCCCTACGCTCCCTTCGCTCGCCTTCGCTCAGCCGTCGAGGCGAGCGCGCTTGGGGATCACGACGATTCCGTCTTCGGAGACGGTGAAGCGCTTGCGGTCTTGCTCGAGGTCGAAGCCGATCTGCGCGCCTGCCGGGATCTCGACGTCTTTGTCCACGATCACGCGCTTCAAGCGCGCGTAGCGGCCGACCTTCACGCGCTCCATGAGCACGCACTGCTCGATGTGCGAAAACGAATTGACGCGGACGCCGGGCGCGAGGACGGACTTGTGGATCTGTCCGCCCGAAATGATGCACCCGTCGCACACGAGCGAGTCCATCGCGATGCCGACGCGCGCGGACATCTGATCGCTGAAGACGAACTTGGCGGGCGGGTCGTGGCTGTGCCCTGTGCGCAGGGGCCAGTCGCGGTTGTACAAGTTGAATTCTGGGGAGATGGACACGAGGTCCATGTGCGCGTCGAAGTACGAGCCCACGGTCCCGATGTCGCGCCAGTACCCGTTCTTCTTCTCGCCCGGAACGACGTTTTGCGCGAAGTCGTACGTGTAGACGCGGCGCCCCTTCTCGACCATCGAGGGCAAGATGTTCTTGCCGAAATCGTGGGCGCTCGCCTCGTCGGTTTGATCTTTGGTGAGCTCTTCTTCGAGCACGTTGCGCTGAAAGATGTAGTTGCCCATCGACGCGAGAGACCAGCCCGGCCGGTTGGGCATCTCGGGCGGGTCCTTGGGCTTCTCGACGAAGCCGATCACGCGGCCCTCGCCGTCGATGTGAATCACGCCGAACGCGGTCGCCTCTTTCTTGGGCACCGGAATCGCAGCGACGGTGATGTCCGCGTTCTTCGTCAGGTGGTGCTCCAGCATCTGCTGGACGTCCATCTTGTAGATGTGATCGCCGCCGAAGATGATGACGATCTCGGGGTCCTCGTCGCGCACGACGTGGAAGCACTGCCACACGGCGTCGGCGCTCCCGCGAAACCAGTTGAGCCCCGTGCGCTGCTGCGCGGGGATCGTCTCGATGTAGTTGTCGAGGATGGGAGACAATCTCCACGCGCGAGCGATGTGCTCTTCGAGCGAGGCGCTCTTGTACTGCGTGAGGATCTTGATCTTCGCGAGGCCCGAATTGACGAAGTTCGAGAGGACGACGTCGATGATTCGATAGCGTCCTCCGAAGGGCACCGCGGGCTTGGCGCGCTCGAGGGTGAGGGGCGCGAGGCGCTTGCCCTCCCCACCGGCCAGAATCATCGAGAGAATGCGCGGGAGCGATCGTCGCGAGCCGATGACCTGCATCGTTCGCGACGGTATCAGAGAAGATGCGCGGTCGTCGTCAACGGACTTCAGCGGACATCGACGCTGGCGTCGTCGGTGGACGAAACATCGGCGTCGCGCGAGAGGGCGCGCGAGGGGCCGAGGAGGAAGAGCGTTCCCTCGTCGTTGCCGACGGCGACGAGGGCGTCGCGCACGAGGATGGGGCTCGAATCGACCGGCGAATCTCCGAGTCGAACGCGGTCGAGCACCGTCCCGTCGCGCTCGATGACGACGAGCTCTCCCGTGGGCAGACCCACCGCGTAGCGACCGTCGCGATCGACGAGGGCCGAGCTCGCCACGCCCCACTCGGCCGTCGGGGGACCGCCGGTGACAGCGACGCTCCACGCGATGGCCCCGGTGCGTCCATCGAGGGCGACGATGCGCGGATTGGGCCCGAAGGTCCCGACCACCACGCGCCCATCGAGGCCGATCGCGACGCCTGCGCGCACATAGCCTCCGACGCTCGTCCTCCATCGACGCGTCCCGTCGGCGACCGAGAGCGCGTACACGTGACCGTCGTCCGAGCCGAAGTACACCGTGTCGTTGTGCACCGCGGGGGGCGAGTCGACGTCCGCACCGGTCTCGTGTTGCCAACGGATCGCGCCCGCGGGATCGACCGCGTAGAGCTTGTCGTCTTGGCAGCCGATGAGGGTCGTTCCGTCGTCGAGGACGAGGGGCGAGGAGTAGAGCTTGGCGCCGAACTGCAAGCGCCAGCGAATGGTCAGGTCGCGCGTCGTCGCGTAGAGGATCTTTCCTGCGGCGAATCGCACGGTCTGATCGGGCGCGAGGGCAGGGGAGGTGTCCGCGTCCGCGTCGGTCCCGAGCGCCCACTGAAGGTGCCCGCGTTGGTCCACCGAGAACAGTCGATCCGCGTCGGTGCCCGCGTACGTGAGCCCATCTTCGGCGACCGCGGGCGTCGAGTAGATTCGGTCCCCAGTATTCAAGCGCCAGAGGACCGATCCTCGATCGACGTCGACGCCATAGAGCGCTCCGTCGTGCGAGCCGAACACGACCCTGCCGTTGGTGTTGACGACGGGCTGCGTCGAGATGCGCCCGCCCGTGCGTACACGGTGTGCGACCTCGAGGTCGAGCGGCAGCGCGTACCCCGAGCGCCCGGTGTGCCTGTGATTCGAGCGAAATACGCGCGCAGGAGCCGCAGTGGGCGCGGGCTCGCGCGCGGGCTCTTCGGGCCGCGGGGGCGCGGGCGGACGCGTGAGCGGTCGCGGCGGCGGAGCGATCACGGGAGCGACGGGCGCAGGCCGCGTGCGTCGCGCGTGGGCCAACCAGCCACCGGCGAACCCGACGCCCAACGAGGCGACGGCGACGGAGGCTGTGACGAGGCGCGACGAGCTCATCGGGGAGTGCGTTGCATACAACGCGAATAGAGGTGTGGGGGCTTCCAAGTTGGGGGGAGCGCGGAGAGAGTGCGCAGAGCGGCCCCCACCCGGCGCTGCCGCGCGCCCCGCCCCCGCCTGAACGGCAGGGGCGGAGCTTGGCGATGTGTGAGGCAGATCGTCGAACACTCGCGTCGTCGGCGCGGAGCGTAGGGCGTCGCTTCAACGCCGTAGCACCGTTCGGAGCGTGAGCTACGACACCGTGAATGGCGCGGCGAAGTGTCATCGAGGGGCGCTGCGGAGCAGACCCGCAGAAAGTCGCGCTGTCGCGACGACTCCGTCGCGAGACGACAGAGGCAGAGGATCGACTTTGGGCTGCGTTGAGGAAAAAGGCTCTCGGCTGCCGGGCGCGTAACCAGCACGTGATTCGAGGTTGGATCGTCGACTTCTACCTACCTGCTGCGAAGTTGGTGATCGAAGTGGACGGAGACATCCACGACCTACAAGTCGAGCACGATCGCCGTCGTACGTTCGCCCTCGAGGCCGAAGGGCTACGCGTCATTCGGTTTCGAAACGACGATGTCGTCAACAGGCTGGATTGGGTCGTTGCTCGAATCGCGACAGTGATTTCGAGCGCATGATGGGCGCGCTGCAGGGCTCCGCGCCGACGACGCGAGTGTTCGACGATCTGCCTCACACATCGCCAAGCTCCGCCCCTGCCGTTCAGGCGGGGGCGGGGCGCGCGGTAGCGCAGGGTGGGGGCCGCGCCCGCCACACACTCGATCCACCGCCCTTTGAGTGCCAAATTCGCAAAATCGTCACCATAAATTTCACCCTCCACACGACCTCGGTTACAACCCAACTCGTCCACGGAACACCACCGCGGACCGCGAGCGACGGAGCGGAGCCAACGCCCCGCCGCGCGCGAAGTCCCGCAGCACCACAGCGTGCGTCGGGCGCGCGCTCGAAGGGACGCGATCGATTCGTCGGTCGCGTCGACGAGAGCGCGGCGCAACGTGCGACGAGCTCGCACGAGCCTCGTGGCGTCCGCAGATCGCTTCTCCGGACACACGCGGGTCTGCCGCAGACACCGGTGATCGACGGCCCTCGAACTTGTTTCGAGCGCCTCGCGCCGGACGCGAGCGGCAGGGCGCAGCAAGGGTTTCTCGACGCGCTGCGCGGCGATCGACGGTGGAGACATCGTCGACGACGCGGGCCGCGAGAGGCCTGGACGCGAGCCTCCCTACTTCGAAGGAACGGTTCGATCACTCAGCCGCGAGGCTGCGGTGAACGACCACCCGAGAGGGATCAGGCTACGACGATCCCGCTGCGACTCGGTGAGCTTCGACGCCCGGACGATCCGCGCGAATGCGTGGACCCGAATCGTCCGGCGGGGAAGTTGTTCGTCGGAAAAATTCCGCTCCGAACGACGCAAGAGCAACCACCCCGATACCAAGCTCTACGCGACCGGACTTCTCCTGTCGGAACCACTCTTCGCAGTGCGCGCGAAAGCGCCCATCGCGAAGAGCTCCGACGGACGAGAGGCTGCGTCGCGGGCGCGGCCCTCGAGAAGGGCATCGACGACGAGTCGGTGCGCTTCACGAGGCGGAGCGGCGCAGGCGGCGGCCTGCGAGGTGCGAAGCACCCGTGTCGAGGACACGACCGACTCCGAGCCACCGAAGATCATGTGCGAATCTCGCAGCGGAAACGCTGTAGATGCGTGCGAAGAGTCGGTGAGCGAATCGCGCTCAGGGTTCTGCCCGCTCTCGAAGAGGCTACGGTCTCTGCGAGGGCGTCTCGGCGGAGCAGCGAAAAGTACGCTCGATGAGAGCCGATGGGTCCCTGTCGCGGCAGTCGCGAGGCGCGACGACAGGCGGACGACGAGAGAGGCGGCGGATCCGAACGGGAGCCGACGCTGAAGACGACGGACGAAACAAACACTCCTCACCCGATGGCTCGCTATCAATCGCAGCGTTCGCGGTGCGCCAACCGCGCGCAGGCTCCGAAAGAAAACTTCCGAGGCAGGATCCCACACGAGGCTGGTGACAGCGTGCGTGTGCGCCGATCGCGCGAGCAAGCGACGAGTCGTCAGCGATGACGACGGACGAGCGCGGCGAGACGAGCGGCAAAAATCTCAAACCCAAGAGATGACTCGCGACCTCGGAGGCTCGATCGGTTTCCCCGTCAAACGGGACGCCGATCGGGCCTTCGGAGTTTCTTCGCCACGGGGGGGCGCGGAGCGTTACGCCGAGCGCGTGGCTGGGGGCGGCAGCAGGTAGTCGAGCGCCTTGGCCTCGTCGTCGAACACCTCGAACGCCGTGTTGCGCTCTTGGCGAATGCGGTTCATCTGCAGCTTGCCGACGGCGGTCTTCACGAGCACGGCCGAGCGAAGAAACATCTTGGACAGCTCGGGCCCGGCGTCGCGCGTCGCGCTCTCGAACTCGGGGTCCGAGCGCATCGGTCCCTCGCGCACGTCCATCAAGAACACGTGGTGCGCGAGGCGCGTCCCTGGCATCGAGGCCCGCGAGGCTTCGAGCGACGCGCGAACGGTCTTCGCGTCGGGGTACGGCGTCGCTTTGCGCCGATAGATCACCAGCTTTCGGTCGGGAAAATACGTCACGGTCGCGTAGGGGTCGTCGTAGACGGTACGTTCGCTCATGTCCGCGTAACGCTTGGGCATAGTGCCCCGCGCGCGAGTGACAAGCGATTGGGTAGCGTCACCAATGACGAAGTTTCGTTAACTGCGCGCGAGGGGCTCTCGGTCACGAGCGCGCGGTGATACGCACCTCGCTCCGAATGAACGCAGCGCGCAGAGGTCACTCGCACGGCGAGGACATCATCGAGATCATCGGCGCACGGGAGCACAACCTCCACGTCGACAAGCTCGTCCTCCCGAAGCACTCGTTGGTGGTCTTCACGGGCCCGTCGGGGTCGGGCAAGAGCTCGCTGGCGTTCGACACGCTCTACGCCGAAGGGCAGCGGCGGTACGTCGAGTCGCTGAGCGCGTACGCGCGGCAATTTCTCGGGCGTCTCGATCGTCCTGCGGTCGAGCGCATCCGCGGCCTCGCGCCCACGATCGCGATCGAGCAGAAATCCGCCAGCGGAAATCCACGCTCGACCGTTGGCACCATCACCGAGGTCTACGACTACCTCCGCGTGCTCTACGCGAAAGCGGGTCGTCAGCACTGCACGAGCTGCGGCAAAGAAGTGCGCGGCCGCTCGGTGGACGAAGTGGTCGGCGATGTCTTCGCGTTTGCGAAGGGACAGCGCGTCACGGTGCTCGCGCCGCTCGCGGCCAACCGCAAGGGCGAGTTCAAGGACGTGCTCACCGGCTTCGAAGGGCGTGGATTCACGCGCGTTCGAATCGATGGAACCGTGCATCGCTTGGACGCGCTGCCGACGGTGGACAAGAAGAAGAAGCACGACGTCGAGCTCGTGATCGATCGCGTCGCGGCGCGGGACGAAGACCGACGAAGGCTCGCCGAGGCGGTC
The DNA here is from genome assembly GCA_016793325.1 of Myxococcales bacterium. Lineage (GTDB taxonomy): Bacteria > Myxococcota_A > Polyangia > Polyangiales. Next base: position 116,713 of record JAEUKI010000071.1, read on the forward strand.
GAGCTCGCGCTCAAAGAAGCGAAGGGCGAGTGCCTGGTGCTACCCGACGGCGACGGAGCGGAGGCGCATCGCTTCTCCGAGTCGCGCTCGTGTTGCGGGATCGCGTACCCCGAGCTCAGCCCGCAGAGCTTCTCGTTCAACTCGCCGCTCGGGATGTGCCCGGCGTGCAACGGGTTGGGCACGCGGCTCGAGATGGATCCTGCGTTGATCATTCCCGACGCGACCAAGAGCATCAACGACGGAGCGATCGCGCCCTGGGCGACGGCGGTCGATCGCGGCGAGGGGTGGACGTTTCGCATCATCGAGGCGATGGCGAAGGCCACGGGCGTCGACCTCGACAAGCCGTGGAAGAAGCTCCCCGAAAAACAGCGGCAACAAGTGCTGTTCGGCCTCGGCGACAAGCGCATGCGCGTGACGTGGGGCAAGGAGGGCTCGGAGAGCCACGGGTCGTGGGCGATTCGATTCCACGGGGTAATTCCCACGCTGATGCGCAGGTACCAAGAGACCTCGAGCGAGCGGATGCGCGAGGTGTATCGAAAGTACCTTCGGGATGTTCCTTGTGACGCGTGCGAGGGTCGGCGGCTTCGACCCGAGAGCCTCGCGGTCAAGCTCTCGGGCAAGAGCGTGGCGGACTTCACGGCGCTCTCCGTGGACAACGCGAGCAAGCACGCGGACGGGCTCTCGCTCACGGAGAACGAGCTGAAGATCGCCGAAGGAGTCCTTCGCGAAGTGCGCGCGCGCCTGGGCTTCTTGCGCAACGTCGGGCTCGGGTACCTCACGCTCGACCGCGCGGGGCCCTCGCTTTCGGGCGGCGAAGCGCAGCGCATTCGCCTCGCGAGTCAGCTCGGCAGCGAGCTCACGGGCGTGTTGTACGTGCTCGACGAGCCGTCGATCGGGCTGCACCCGCGGGACAATCAACGGTTGCTGCAAGCGCTCGAAGGGCTGCGCGACATCGGCAACAGCGTGCTCGTCGTCGAGCACGACGAGGACACCATTCGCCGCGCGGATCACGTCGTCGAATTTGGTCCCGGGGCGGGCCACCTCGGCGGAAAGGTCGTCTTCGAGGGCGCGCCGAAGGACCTCGAGCGACACAAGGGCAGCGCGACGGGAGACTTTCTCGCGGGCCGTCGTCGCATCGCGAGGCCGAGCGAGCGCCGCAAGCCCAAGGGCAAGCTCACGATCCGCGGCGCCAAAGAGAACAACCTCAAGAACGTCACGGTGGACATTCCCCTCGGGTGCTTCGTCGCGGTGACGGGGCCCTCGGGCGCAGGCAAGAGCTCGCTCGTGCAGGGGATTCTCTTGCCCGCGCTCTCGCACGCGCTGCACGGAGCCACCGAAGCGCCCGGCGCGCACGAGGGCATCGACGGCATCGCGCGGCTCGACAAGATCATCGCGATCGATCAACAGCCCATCGGTCGAACGCCCCGCTCGAATCCCGGGACGTACACGAAGCTCTTCGACGACATCCGCGAGGTGTTCGCGAATTTGCCCGAGGCGCGCGCGCGCGGCTTCGAAGCGTCCCGCTTCAGCTTCAACGTGAAGGGCGGCCGATGCGAGTCGTGTCAGGGCGACGGCGTCGTGAAGGTCGAGATGCACTTTCTCTCGGACGTGTACGTCACGTGCGAGGTGTGCAAAGGGCTTCGCTACAACGACGCGACGCTGTCCATTCGCTACAAGGGCAAGTCGATCACGGACGTCCTCGAGCTGAGCGTCGACGAGTGCCACGCGCTCTTCTCTGCGCATCCGTCGGTCGCGCGCGGGCTGCAAACGCTTCGCGACGTGGGCCTCGGGTACATGAAGCTCGGTCAGCGCGCGACGACGCTCTCGGGCGGAGAAGCGCAGCGCGTCAAGCTCTCGCGCGAGCTCGCGCGGCGAGAGACGGGCAAGACGCTGTACGTGCTCGACGAGCCGACGACGGGGCTTCACTTCGTCGACGTCGAGAAGCTGCTCGCGGTGCTCCAGCGCCTCGTCGATCAGGGCAACACGGTCCTCGTGATCGAGCACAACCTCGACGTCGTTCAGTGCGCGGACTGGGTCATCGACCTCGGCCCCGAGGGCGGCGACGGCGGGGGAAAGCTCATCGCCGAGGGCACGCCCGAGCGCGTCGCCAAAGTGAAGGCCTCGCCCACCGCGCCGTTTCTCGAAGAGCTGCTCTCGCGCGCGTAGGGCACAATCGCTCGCGCGATGGTCGGCAAGCCGAAGGCGAGCAAGGCTCGAAGCAAAGCCACGGCTTCGCGCGCGCCCAGCGACGAACGAGAGCCTGGCGCGGACGAAGGCGCCAAGGACCTCAACGATCGCTCGATCGCGGACACATCGCGGATCGCGGGGCTCGACGCGGCCGCATTTGCGCAGCGATTCTTCCAGCCCGCCTACACGCAGCGCGCCGAGGCGTTGGCGTCGGTCGCGGGCGTCTCGGATCCGTCCGAGGCGTGGGAGGTGCTCGCGGCGCGCGAGCTCATCTCGCTCGACTGGGTGAGCGCGGGCGCGCGACAGGTGGCCGTCGACGGCGCGCCGTGTGAGCTCTGCGAAGATCGAGTTGAATTCGTGGGTCACGATCCGAGCTGCGAGCGCGCGAACGTTCCAGCGACGGTGCTGGCGGCCGCGACGCTGGCGGCGGACCCCGCGGGCGTCGTCGCGGCCGAGCGGCTCGCGCGCGAGGCGTACGGGAGGCTCGGCGCGGGGACGATCGAGGGCGCCGCGCGCGTCGTGTGGCGCGTGATCGACCCGGTCGAGCGCGAGCCGTTGGCCGCGCGACGGCCTGGGCAATCGAAGGCGAAGCAGTCCGCCCTGACGACCTGGAAGGACGCCAGCCGCTTTCGCGACGCGCTCCACGAGCACCTGAAGCGCATCGCGCCGTCGAAGCAGCGGGATCGTCGCGTCGCTGCGGAGGTGCGGCTGGGGGGGTGGTTCATGAGCGCGATCACGGACGCGACGAACGCGTGGAAGTGGGCCGCCGCTGCGCGCGAGAAGCGCGCGAACCCGTTCGAGCCGATCACGCGCGTGTGGGCGCTCGGCTACGGCGTGGACGTGATCGACGACGACTACATCGTGCTCGTCGCGCGGTCGCTCACCGCGAAGCTCTCGTGAGCGCTCAGCTGTCTTGCGCCTCTTGCTCTGCCGATCGCGCGAAGAGCTCGCGGGTGCGCGCGCGAAACGCCGCGCGTCGCTCTTGAATTCGTGCTCTGTCCTGCTGCGGGAGCCACAGGCGCACGATCGCCACGGTGAACACGGCGTTGCTCAGGCTCATGACCCAGAGCGTGAGGGACGGCTCTCCCGCGGCGACGAAGAAGCAGAGCGCGTCGAGCGCCGCGAGCGCGACGAACCAGCGCTCGACCCACACGGCGACGAGGAGCTTCGTGAGCGCCCAGGTGAGCACGTACACGGCCATCAAGCGCTGCGGGCTCATGCCCATGGTCGGCGCTGCGCCGAGGAGCAGAAACTGCACGACGAGCTGAACGCCCATCGTCGCTGACAGTCCGCGGTTGACCTGCGTGCGCCCCATCGACTCGCGGGCCCAGAGGCGAAACACCGAACCGACGAGGAAAAATCCAGCCATCGCGACGCCGATCGCGCGGTACGAGACGGGGTAGCCCTGGCGTTCGAGGATCGCTCCGACGAGCGGGAGCACCGTCCACGTCACGCCCATCAAGACGCCGAGCATCATGCGCGTCCGCGTTCCTGCTTGCATGTCGTAGTCGTCGGCGAGCTTTCGCAGGCGCTCGTCCTCGGCGTTTCGCGCTTGGATCGCGCGCTCGATCCGCGCGGCGAGCGCGGGCTCGATCGACGAGAGCTCTCGCGACAGGGCTCGCGCCGCGAGGGCGTCCCCGTCCGAGAGCTCTGCGTCGATGACGGCGATGAGCGCTTTGTCGAGCCCTTGGCGCGCCGTCGTGTTCTCGGGCCACGCCTCGAGCGCGGCGCGATAGCCGAAGCGGCACTCGCCGAGCAGGTTGAACACCGCCGCCGATCGGTCGGGCCCGGGCTGCTCGGTCGCGAGGAGCTCGAGCATCCGATCGAGGCTCTTTCGCGCGCGAAACGCGAGGCGACGCGATCCTCGGTGCTGCAGGTACTCTTCGATCGCGCTCTTCAGCGCCGCGGCGTCTTCGAAGCGGTCCTGCGGTTTGCGCGCGAGGGCTCGCTCGGCGATCGCGCGCGCCTCCGAGGGAAATCCCTGCGGAAACTCGATCTTCGACTCGATGATGCTCGCGAAGATCTGCTGGAGGTTCTCTCCGCGGTGCGGTGGCTCGCCCGAGAAGAGCTCGAAGAGCATCGCGCCGAGCAGGTAGACGTCGGTGCGCGGCGTGATGAGCTCGGGCGTTTGCTCGAGCTGCTCGGGCGCCATGTAGTTGGGCGTCCCTGCAATTTCAGTGGCGAACGCGCGGTCGGGCAGCCGTCCCGTCGGGTCCGGGAACACGCTGACGGCGATGCCCCAGTCGAGCACGTAGACCTCGCCGAACGCGCCGATCATCACGTTCTCGGGCTTGAGATCTCGGTGGATGATCCCCTTGGTGTGCGCGAAGTGCACGGCGTTGCACACGCTGAGCAGCACGCGAAGGTGCCACTCGACGGGGTCTTGCGAGGAGAATTTCTCGCGAACGGCGTCGGGGTCCGAGAGCAGCGCGCTCCACGATTGCCCCTCGATGCGCTTCATCACGATGACGGGCGCGCCCTGCTCGTCGATCGCGACGTCGTACACAGGGACGATGTTCGGGTGCTCGAGCGAGCCGGTGACCCACGCCTCGCGGAGCGCTCGGAGCGCGGCGTGCGTCGTGTCGCCGTCGCTCGGTCGCAGGGTTTTTACTGCGATCTCGCGCCCCATCGAGACCTGCTCGGCGAGGCGCACCACGCCCATCCCGCCCTCGCCGAGGGTGGCACCAGAAATCAACCGTTCGCTGAGAGACTTCTTGCTGAGCTCGGCGAGCCGCGCGAGCGCCTCCGCTGCGCCGACCGGGGCGAGCTTCGGTTGAATCGTCTCGGACGGCCGCTGCTCGACGGTCTTTGCGAAGTCGAGCTCGCCGAGCGCCGCGACGCGCGAGTCGATCGTGCGCGCCGTGTCTAAACCGCCACTCATCCGATCACCGCACTTTCATCGATTGATTCGTGGCGGTTCGACTTGATTTCAGCCACGCCGATGCTCGGCTCACTTCTACGACGTTCAATTGGGGCGTGGTTTAGCTCGGCGTCCTGCGGGTTCGGTGCGTTCGACGGCAATTTTGCTGCTCGCGAGGGGGTGTACCACGGACCCGCGCGTCGCGCGGCTCAGCCCCAGCGCAGGTCGCCGACGGACGTCGGCATGATCACGTAGACGCACGCCTCGGCGCCGTTTCGAAAGCACTCGCGCTGCGAGACCATCGTCGCGACGCCCAGGGTCGCGCAGGCTTCCGAGAGGATTCCCTCTTCCATCGCGCAGTGGTGCGGCGTGGTCTTCTCGAGCTCAGCGAGCGTCGAAGAGAACGATCGCACAGTCCACCCCCCGATGCGCGTGCCTCGGTTGGCGTGGTTGTACATGCCATCGATGCCGTACACGAGGTCCCTCGCGACGCGGGCGGCCTCTTTGAATCGCGCGGCGTGCGTGCGCTGAAAGAGCAGTCGGCCCATGCGGCGAAGCCCGTTGTGGCCGATGCGCGTGTCGATCGTCTCCATGAGATCGAGCAGCAAGCCGATCGGATACCAGCGATCCGCGACGAGCCCTTCGAGCTTCGAGGCTGCTTCGACGCCGAGGACCTTGCGGCACGTCCCGTGGATCTCGTCGTCGCTGGTCGCCTTCGACAGGAACGCGAGCGCGTCGCGCACCGCGAGGATGTCCGAGCCGAGCGTCTCGTGGCGCAGCCCTTCGTAGCCGCGCGGACGGCGCGCGGCGCGCGTGCTTCCCGCGGCTGGTGTAGCGCGGGCGGGCTTCATCGGATCGTCGCTCATCGCGGTGCATTCTCGCGCGAAACGCGGTCGCCCCGTAGGCGAATTCGTGGGCGCGACGATTCGCGGCGCTGTGGCCTTTGACCCCACCAGCGCCCGCGGTACATCGGTCTGTGGAATCGCTGCGAATGCAGTCGGTCGACGAACCCAACACGCCAGCGCGAGCGCGCGGTCGCGACGGTGATCGCGAGCTCCGCCCCGAGTATTTCTGGCTCTACGCGACGATCGCGATCACTGCTGTCGAGGTGGCCGCGTACGTCTCGGGCTCGCTCGGATCGAGGGCGCCGATCCTTCGTTCGATCGCGGGAATGTCCCCGTGGATCGTGCTGAGCGTGATCTTCGTGACGCTCTATCAGGGCACGGCGCAGCGCGTCGTGGCGAGGCTCGAGCCCAAGTTGAATCCGTGGGTCGCCCACGTGTTGATCGTGGGCGTGATCGCGTTCGTCGTGGGCATGGTGCTGCACAGCGCGCACGGGGCGATGGGGCTCGAGTTGACGACGCGCGGGTACTTCGTGACCGAGTGCGTCGCGATGTCGTGGATCGTGACGCTCCCTGCGGTGGCGATCGACCGCGCGCGGCGACGCGAGCGCGAGATCGCGGCGAGGCTCGAGCGCGCCGAGCGCGCCGCGGTGGACGCGCAGCTGCGCGCGCTGCAGGCGCAGACCAACCCGCACTTTTTGTTCAACAGCCTCAACATCGTCGCGGGGCTCATTCACGAGGATCCCGCGTTGGCCGAGCGGACGCTCGAGCGCTTCGCGGGGCTCTTTCGCTACGCGATCGAGGGGGCGCGGTCGGACCGCGTGAGGCTCGATCGAGAGCTCGCGTTCATCGAGGACTACCTCGAGGTGCAGCGGCTCCGCTTCGGCGAGCGGCTCGAGACCGAGATCGACGCGGACGCGCGCGCGCTGTGCGTCGAGATCGCGCCGCTGCTCTTGCAGCCGCTCGTCGAAAACGCGGTGCTCCACGGGATGTCCGACGGTCGCGCGCTGCGGGTCTCGATCACGGTTCGGCTCGAAGAAGACGGCGTTCGCGTGCGCGTGTGCGACGACGGCCCCGGCCTCGGACGCAGCCGCCATCGGGGAACGCAGAGCTCGCTCGACTCCCTCCGCGCCCGCGTCGGAGCGATCGCAGGGGCCTCGATTTGGATCCGCGATCGATCTCCCGCCGGCGTCGAAGCAGAGGTATTTCTACCAGCGGACGAAGCGCTCCGATCGATGCAGCTCATGGAGAAGCAATGAAGGTCCTCGTCGTCGACGACGAGCCGATCGCGCGGCGGCGCATGACCCGGATGCTCCGCGCGATCCCGTTGATCGAGGTCGTCGGAGAAGCGCGCGACGGCCTCGAAGCGGTCTCGAAGGCCAACGAGCTCGCGCCAGACCTCCTCGTGCTCGACATCGAGATGCCGGCGCTCGACGGAGTGACCCTCGCGCAGCGCGTGAAGCCGCTGCCGTTGGTGCTCTTCGTCACGGCGCACGCCGAGCACGCGGTCGAGGCGTTCGACGTCAACGCGGTGGACTATTTGCTCAAGCCCGTGCAGCAAGAGCGGCTCGCGCTCGCCATCGATCGCGCGCGCGAACGACTGGCGCGCAAAGCCGACGGGCCGCTGGCCGCGACGGAGGGGGCTGGCGCGCAGAGCGCCGCGAGCGAGGGCGCGCCGCGGGTCGTCAGCCGATCGAACGGGGTGACGCGGTTCTTCGACGCCCAGCAAATCACCAGGTTTTGGGCGAAGGACAAGTGCACGCTCTTCGTGGTGAGCGGCGAAGAGCACTTCTGCGACGAGTCGCTCGACACGCTCGAAGAGCGCCTCGCGCGCGTGGGCTTCGTGCGCGTGCATCGCGCGGAGTTGGTCAACGCCAAGCGCGTTCGAGCGCTGCACCAGCGGAGCGGGACGACGCACATCGAGCTCGACGACGGGACGCAGGTGCCCGTCGCGCGTCGCGCGCTCTCGGCGGTGAAAACAGCGTTGGGGTTGTGACGCTCGCGCTGTGTTCATCGCGCAAATCGCGCACGAGCGTTGATTCGCTATCCGACGAAGTGACCGAACAACGGTGTGGTCCCCAATAGCTCCGTCGGAGCCCGCGGCCATGTGTCGAGGTCGCCGCCCGTGAAGAAGAGAATCGGCGCGACCGAAGCTGGGTAGCGCAGGATGATGGTTCCCGTAGCGAAGTCGTCGAGCCCGTCGCCGTTCATGTCGCCGGGCGAACCGAAGCCTCGATCGATCCATTGAGTGAAGAAGTCGCGCGAGCCGAGGGGCATCGGCATCGTGAGGCGAAACGAGCCGATTCTGCTCGTCAGCACATTGGCTCCGCCCCTGAACGCCACGATGAACTCGTTGTCTTCTGGGTGTGCTTCGCGCGCGACGATGAGCTCCTGCGTCCCGTCTCCATCGAGGTCCGTCGTGCGAGCGAAGGCGATCACGTTGGATGGCAGCGTGATGGTCTGCGTCGAGAGCTGCGCGCCGCACACGCGAACGATCATCGCGGTGTTGGTCGGCGCGATCGAGCGAACAACGGCCTCGCTTCCGCCGTCGCCGTCGATGTCCCCGAGCTGTTCGAGCGCGGCTAGGCTGAATGGCACCATGGCTTCGCCGGGAAGCCGCTCGATGCTCGTCGCCGTGACGCGAAACGCGCGGACGACGAAGCGGGTCTCGAGCGGGTTCCGTGAGAGCGTCACGATCGCGCGGCCAGGCGCAGTCGAGCCTGGGCAGTCGGCGCGCACCAGTTGATGCGCTTCACTGCCTTGGTGAACATACGCGGCGCGCACGCGCCCGTCGCGATTGCCGAGGTACACGCGAATTGCCTGCGTTCTGTCAGGCGGAAACCACTCTGCGACCGCGAAATCTGAAAGGCCGTCATCGTTGACGTCGCCGAGCGCTGCGACAGCGTGGAGGTTTTGCTTGTATGGAATCGGATGCGATCCGAGGTTTGGTGCGTAGTCGTCTTCGAAGCTCGTCCTGCGTTCAGTTCGCGCCGCGCCGAAGAACACTTGGACGTGCGTCCCGACCGCAACGACGTCGCTTCGCCCGTCGCCATCAAAATCGCCAATGAACTGCAGCGCTCCAACGGTCGCCTGCGAAGCGCCCGGGGCGACATCGAGAGCGAGCGAGCGCTGCGCAACCGACGAGAGCGTCGCGGAACCAAACAGCACCGCCGGCCGCTCGATGTCGCTGCTGAGGGAATGCCGCAAAGACCCGATCGTCGCGGTGTCTGCGAACCCGTCTCCGTCGAAGTCGAAGATGACGCTGTCGGTGCCGCGTGCGCTTCGTCGAGTCGTTCGAAACGGCGCTGTGTTGCTCGCGCTCCGATGACCATCCGCCGTCACGCCCGTCGCGCGCCAATAGAGTTGTGTGTTGGGGGGTGGGGCAGCGGACGGCCGCGATGGTGCTCCGTTGGTGGTCCAGCGAGCGATGCTCTGAGCGCACGTTCGATCGCGACACAGCTCGACGTCGTAGCGAACGAAGTCGCGGTGTGTGGAGATTCGAAACTCGGGGTTTGCCTCGTTGATCGTCCACGACGAGAGCGGGCTGATGAGCGCGGGCGGCGATGGGACGCACGCGTCTCGCTGGCGGACGTACCCGACGTTGCAGCGAAAATCGCAGCTCCCGGCGTTGCACAGCGCTGCTCCGTTGGGCGGATCTGCGCAGCGCGCGCACCGCGCGCCGCACGCCTCAGTGTCGCCTCCGTTCTCTGCAACACAGCGATCCCCGCACAAGACAGCGCCGACCGGGCACAGCGTCGCATCGGGTTGCACTGTGTCTTCGGTGCGGTCGATCGTCGCATCGGTCGCTGTTTCGACCGGCGCGTCATGGGCCGTATCCGCAAACACGTCCATCGCGGACGCGTCGGGCGTGACGGCTGGAGCGACGCGTTGCGCGCACGCCGACAGGGCGAGCGTAGAAGTGAACGCGCAGAACGTTTCCCAACGACGCGTTCTCATCGGCATGGTCCGCGAAATCGTGTCCTCGCCGTAGGTGCAAAGTCAACGTCCGCTGTTCGCTGCGCGAAGGCATAGGTCGGTCCCGCGCCGTTCTCGCTCGTCTCGAAGCCGCCCCACTCCACTCGTCGCTGGCGATCGCCCGCTCGTCGCGCGGGAGACCGCCGTCCGTCGCGCGTCGCGAGCGCGCGACGCGGCCTCGTCGCAGCCTCGCGCGCGCGTTCGGCAAGCGTTGCTTCGAGCGCAGAAATGGCAGCGGTGTGTTCATGAAGCGGTTCGTCGCGGCAATGGCAGTGGTAGCGGTCAGCGGGTGCGCGCCGGGGCCCTCGAGTTCGGCGCTGGCGGGCGCGTGGTCGAGCGCGGCGTTCGCGATCATGACCAACGACAGCTCGCGGGCGGTCTTCGCGACCTCCGAGATCACCATCGGAACGATGGGAGAGCTCACCGGCTCTGTTCGATCGATTCGTCCGACGTCGGTCGAGGGAGAGATGGGCACCGTGAGCGGGTCGATCGTCGTCAACGGACCCGCGTCTGCTGCGGTGAACGCGACGATCTCGTTTCCGACGTTGGGGACGTTTCGCGTGAGCGGGACGGGGTCGTACACCGCGACGAGCCTCGGGATCAGCGGAAGCTCGGTGCGCGACGCCTCGGGCAACCTCGTCGGCTCGATGAGCGCGGTCTACAACCGATAGCGCTCACAGATAGGAAAACAGCGGGTCTTTCTTCTTCGGCCTCCGCCGCAACACGCGGAGCCATCCGAGCGCGCCCATCGCGAGCACGACGTACGCGGCGAGCGAGAGCCAGCTCACCGCGCGAAGGGCGCTGTGGAGCGACGCGCTCTCCGCCGCGCGACCGAAGAGCGCGCTCGCCACGGCGAAGAGCACCTTGCGTCCCGCGCTGTCGATCGAGAAGAGCGTCGCGCGCTCGCTCGACGCGCTGATCGACTCGTTGAGCAGCTTTCGCGCGAGCGGCTGAAACAACCCGAAGAGCGCCGCGGCCGCGAGCATCGCGGCGATGCACAGCGAGTCGCTCGCGCGTCCCATCACGAAGAAGAGCGCCACCGTGGCGAGCGAGAGCGAGACGACGACGGTGCTCGTGCGGGCGCGGGCGAAGAGCTTGCCCGAGCGCGCGGAGCTGAGCGCGGTCGCGCCTTCTTTGAGCGAGCCGAGGAGGCCCAGCATCGACGCGAGCTCCGACGCGGACACGCCGCGAACGTGCAGCGGCAAGTGCGCTGCATCCGTGAACAGCGTGAGCTGAAGGAGCGTAAACGTGACCGCCGAGAAGGCCATCACGAGCAGCAAGTGACCGTCGTGCGCGACGGCGCTCGCCGCGTGGCGCAGGTCCTCGGCGATCCCTCGGCGCTCGCGCGGCGCGACGCGGTCGGGCAGCGTGCTCGCGAGCGCGGCGGACGCGAGCGTCACGAGCGCGGTGATCACGAAGGGACCCGCGGGCGACAGGGGAAACACGAAGCCCGCCGCGGCGATGGTGACGACGTTTCCGAGGGATTTTGCAGTGTTTGCGTAGCCCTCGAGCTCGGTGTACCGCTCGGGGTCGTTGCGCCCGTCGCTGTGCTCGTAGAGCCACGCGGAGTCCGCTGCGGTCGAGAGCGCCATCGAGAGCGCGCAGAGGGCGTTGCCCACCGCGAACCACGCCCAGCTCGACGCGACGATGAAGATCGCGCTGGCGAGGGCCATGAAGAGCCCCGCGCCGACCATGGCGCGTCGTCGTCCGTGGCGATCCGCGAAGAGCCCCGCGGGCACCTCCGCGAGCATGCCCGCGAGAATGAACACCACGTTGAGGTCGAACGCCGCGGACAGGGACAGCCCGCGCCCCTGCAAAAACACCAACAAAAATGGAACGTACGCGCGGATCGACAGCGCGCGGTACGCCAAGAATCGTCGGTGGATCGAACGGTCGCTCATCGTCAACCCAAACGTCGCGCGCAACGAGTACCCTGTTCGCGCCGTCATGCACACCCCTGAGCTCGCGTTGCTCATCCGTCGGGCGAAAGAGCGACACGCAGCGTTGTTCTCGAACATGATCGCGATGGGGGACGTCAAGCTCGCGAGCTTTCGGCCTCCGTACTATCTCCCGACGCTCGGGATATGCGCGGAGCTTCGGCTGTACGACACCCAGGATTATCGCGGCCCGATCGCGGATCTCGTGCTCGTTCCGGCGGAGCAGATGGACGCGCCGGACGCCGCGTGGGACGCGCTCGCCGCGCGCATCGAGGCGCTTCGTGAAAACCCCCGCGCCGCCCTCGCGCGTCCGCTCGAGGACACGCTCGGACTGCGCGCGGTCGAGTACTCACCAGGGCTCTTCGAGGACCCTTCGCGAGACGAAGCGCGCGCAGCGTCTCTCTCGAAGATGAACGCGCGGTTCGCCCTCGTCGAAGCGAAGTTTCGCGAGCACTATTCGCTGCGATTGCCGCGGTGGATGGCGGTGCTCGCGGCGTTTTTCGACAGCGTCGACGACGTCGAGAGGGCAGGGCTCGACGCCCTCGGTCGCTCGTCCTGCGGCGTGCTCGACTACTTCGAAGACGGCGGGCTCGATCGCAACGTGAAAGAGGGTCTCGATCCGAGACTCGAGATGCGCTTTCGAAGGGACCCGCCGGAGATGGTCTCGTTTCTCTGGGGCGACGGCGACGGGCAGCACTTCGGTATGTTCTACGACGACCCTGCGGAGCTGCCCGCGCGGATCGTGAGCAATTGGGCGCGCGACACCGGCGAGACGAGCTGCGACGACGAGCTGACTGGAATTTCTCTGCTGCTCGAGCGTACGCGCGAGCGCATCGCGGACCCGTATCGCGACGTGGCCAACCCCGTACCGTTGGCGCTCTACGCGATCGAGGCCGCGCTTCGATGGTTCGTCGCTGCAGACAACGCGGCGGTGAACGAAGACGGCCCTGTGCCGTACCAACGAGACGAGCGCATGCAGCTGCTCGGCGGAATCAGCGCGGTGTTGCCGAAGAGCGCGTTCGCGCGCGCGCGGAGCAATCAATCACCGGACAGTCGCTACGCCGAGTACAAATCGAAGAGGCCCTCGAAGATCCTTCGCGAGTGGATCGATGAAGCGCGCGACGAGCTCGCCCGAGGAAAACCAGCGTTCGCGTACATCCTAGGCCGAGAGCTTCACTGGTTCGACGGTGACGCGCATCGGGCCGTCGGCGCGGAGCTGTTGATCGCCGCGTACCGCGCGCTCGGTCGCGACGCGCTCGCAGAGATCGCTCGCGTTCACACAGAGAAGCGCGATCTTCCGTCGGTCGGCGTGTTCGAGCGTCGTTGAGTCACAGCTCGCGGCGGTTGCGCGCGATCGCCGCGGGGCACTTTTCGAAGTCTGCGCCGCGTCGCCCCTGCGTGCGAACGACGTTGGCGACCGACACGAGCGCTTCTGCGACTTCGCTCGTCGGCGCGAGGCCGTCGAACACGACTTTGCGACCGTCTTCGGGCAACACCGCTGCGGCGCACGAGTGCGCGCAGTGCGCGAGGCAGTGAATCGGGAGGACGGCGATCGATCCCGACAGTCCTCTGGCGCGGACGACGCGCTCGACTTCACCCGCGAGCAACGCGCCCGGTCGGGGGCCGTCGGCCTTCCACCCATCGGGTCTGCACGAGCGACACACGAAGAGCGGAACGGGCATCGCCAACGTGTCCGGCGCGTCGGAAGCCGCCGACGTCGCCGCGCCATCGCTCGAACATTCCGAGGAGTTTGCTGCGCCCTCTGCGGGGGCCTCTGGAGTCGACGCGCTGCGATCCAACCGAGTTGTCGGACAACGTAGCGCAAATCGACGGTTCGGCGAGCGCATCGACGCGATCGCTGACGCGCGTCGATTGACAGGTGTAGGCCATCCGACTACAGACGTCGCCGCTCGATCGACTCGCTCCGAGTGGCGCTGCGACGGGGATCGTTCTGTCTTGCACCGTTTCGCACAAGAGATTCGCTTGCTGACTGTTCGTGAGCCGACGCTCGAGACCATTCCGACCGAACCGGGCAAGTCGCCGTTTCGGATCAAGGGCGTCGCGTGGCTCGACACGCTCGCGAGGCACAGCGAATTGCCCGGCGGTTGCAGCGCGGTCGCGTCGCTGCTGCCCACGCCCGCGCATCGCGCGTACTACGAACAGTCGTTTCTGCCGTCGGGTTGGTACGACGTTCTGCCGATGTTGTTCTGCGATGCCGCGGCGGCGCGGGTCGCGGGGCTCACGCTCGAAGACTCGCTGCGACAAGGGACGCGCAGGCACGCGCATCGCGTGTTGTCTGGAATCTACCGGAGCTTCGTGCGCGTCCTCGTCCCCTCGGCCGTGGCGTGGGCGCTGCCGCGGCTCGCGTCGAACTATTACGACTTCGGCTCGGTCACGACCGAGCGCGTGAGCGTTCAACACGTCCGTGGAACGGTGCGGGGCGTCCCCGAGGTCGTCGCGGACTGGTACGCTGTGACCTCGCTCGAGTTCGTGCTCGTCGCGCTCGATCTGTGCGGATGCGTCAAGCCTACGCTCGATTGGACGACGCACAGCACGCGAGACGATCCCCGCCGCGCCGCGCGCGAGCCGTCGGGCGGCTTCGCGCTGACCGACCTCGATTTCGACATTCGCTGGGTGGGCACGCGGGAGGCTTGACGCACCTCCGCCCCTGCGAGAACCATCGCGGCGCTCACCGATGCGTTCACGCGGCCTCGTCACACTCGTCACCCTCGCGTCCTCGTCCCTCTTGCTGCTGCTCGCGAACGCCGCGACAGCGCAGCGCCGAGGACCGCGCCCGCCCGCCAGCGACGCAGGCGCGGGCGACGCCACGGCCTCTGCTTCGGACGCAGGTCGCGCGGACGCTCGCGGAGGTTCCGCGGAGGCAGGCGCGCCTCGCACAGACGGCGGGGCTGCTCCGTCGATGGACGCCGCGGTCGCAGCGCAGCGCGCGGCGCCGACGTCGTTCGATCTGCCGATGAACCAGCGCGGAAACGGCGCGGTCGTGCACTACCCGATCCTCGAGCAGCTCGCGCGCAACGACGTTCCTGTGTTCGCGCAGGTGCGCTCGTCGGCGCCGATCGATCACGTCTCGATGTTCTTTCGCTCGCAGGGCGCGACGCGCTACCGCGAGCTCCGCATGCTCTCGATGGGGCAAGACCTCGGGCTGCCCGGCGGATACGGCTCGCAGATCCCCTGCGAAGACGCGTTTCCTCCGGCGCTCGAGTACTACGTGCAGGCGATCGACACCTCGGGCGAGGTCATCGGTCACGCGGGCTCTGCCGTGCAGCCGATTCGCTTGCCCATCGTCACGGCGCGCACGCGCAACATCGTCCCGACGCTGCCGGGGCAGCCGCCGCCGCGCAACTGCGGGTCGATCACGGGCATGTCGAGCGCGCAGACCCGCGACTCGGGCGTCGAAGAGCGCGGAACCGCGGACCTCGGCGAGCCCTGCGCCCGCGACAACGACTGCCGTCGCGGCCTGCGCTGCGGCTCGACGCGCACCTGCGTCTTCGTGAGCGCGCCGCGGTGACCCGAGCGCCCGTTGGCCGCCCCGAAGAGACACCGCCGGTGTCACTCGGGCGGCCCGCGGACGGGGTCGCGACATTTTGGCAATCGATCCATCGGGGTGACCGACAGCTCAGCGTGGAATCTTCCGCGCCGACGCGAGAGGTCCAGGTTGGCACGGGCGCCGCAAGTTCGACGGGGTCAGTGAAGGACCGTTCGCGATGCAAGTGATGCAGAAGGTCTGGTCGTACGTGGAGCTCGTGCTCCGTCGGCACCCGTGGGCAGTGACGCTGCTCGCGATGATCCCGTGCGCGTTTTTCAGCGCGGCGATGGTCAACAACGTGCTCGCCGCGAACGTGTTCAAGGCCGACGTCGCCGCGCTCACGCGCCCTGCGCCCTCGTCGCCCTTCGAAGCGCAGCCGCGCGCGGGCTCGGGGTCCTACCGCTCGCGCGACACGGACAACATCCTGCGGCGCAACATGTTCGACGCGGACGCGGGCTGCCTCAATTGCCCGCCGCCCGTGGTCGAGACCGCGGACGCTGGCCCCGAGGCCGACGACACGAGCCCGCCGCAGCCCTGCGACGGCGCCATCAAAGTGATGGGCGCTGTCGAGTCCGACGATCCGACGTGGTCGTTTATCTTCGCGTCGCAGCAGTCGGGACAGCCGACGATGCCGTACCGCCTGGGTCAGCAGCTCGACAACAAGACGGTCTCGTCCATCGGCTGGGCGCCGGACTACGGCGCGTACGTGATCCTTCGCCCCGGCAGCGGCCCGCGCTGCTTCTACGCGCAGATCATGCCTCCGCGCGCCGCGCCTGCGCAGCCCGCGGTGGTCGCGAGCACGACGGTGGCCGCGATCGCGGAGCCCGGCGACAGCCTCTCGCAGATCCTCGAGTCGGGCATCACGCGCGACGGAGCGAACCAGTACTCGCTTCGTCGCAGCACGGTGGATCGCATCCTCGAGAACCAAGCCGAGCTCATGCGCACGACGCGCGTGATGCCGCACACCGAGGGAGGCCGCATCGTCGGGCTCACGATGTTCGGCGTTCGGTCGAACAATTTGCTCGGGCGCATCGGCATTCAAAACGCCGACGTCCTCACGCGGATCAACGGGCTCGAGATCGCGTCGCCCGACAAGGCGCTCGAGGCCTACGCGCGCTTGCGCACCGCGGATCGCTTGACGGTCTCGGTGCTCCGCAACGGTCAGCCCGTGAACATCGATTTCAACATTCGCCCCTGAATTAGTGCTCTTCGAGGACCCCTCATCGTGAAGCTACGAACCGCAGTCGCCCTCGTGCTGGTCTCGCTGATGACCTTCATCGCGAGCCTGTCCGTCGCGCAGACGCGCCCGCGTCCTGGAACGATCCTGCCGGGCATCACGCGCCCGAACAACGCTCTCCCTCCGTTTCCGCAGCCGCAGACGGGCACGACGCCCGGCACGACGCCGGGCACTGGCGCGGCGGGACAGCCGAACCTCCGCGAGTTCGAGGGCGGGATCGACTATCAGCCGTTGCCCGCGGGCGCGCGCATCACGTTCAACCTTCAGGACGCGGACCTGCCCGACCTCGTGCGCGCGATCGGGAACATCACCGGCCGAAGGTTCATCATTTCGGGCAAGGCGCGGTCGATCAAAGCGACGATCTACTCGCCGACGAAGGTCTCTCCCGCCGAGGCGTACCAGGCCTTCTTGAGCGTCTTGCAGACCAACGGGATGACCGTCGTTCCGTCGGGGCGCTACCTGAAGATCGAGGACAGCGCGGGCATCGCGACGCAGCCCGTCCCGCTCTACAACGCTGGCGAGCAGACGCCGGGCGAGGATCGATTCGTCACACGAATTCATCGACTGCGGAATATGACCGCTGAAAACGCGGCGCAGCTGCTCTCTCACTTCAAGTCGCAAGCGGGCGACATCACGCCGTACGCGGGCACCAACACCGTCGTCCTCACGGACACGGGCATGAACATCCGCCGCATGATGTCGATCCTCGCCGAGGTGGACGTGCCCTCGATCGGCGAGCAGATCTGGGTCGAGCGGCTGCAGTACATCCCAGCCTCCGAAGCGGTTCAGCGCATCAACGAGGTGCTCGGGACGACGGGCGGGGCGGCCGCGGCGGGCGCGACGGGCGCGCCGGGGTCCGACGTTCGACTCGCGAGGCTCGTGGCCGAAGAGCGCAGCAACTCGGTCATGATCGTCGCGACCGAGCGCATGTACCAGCGCGTGCTCGAGATCATCCGGACGATCGATCGTCCGTCCGCGCAAGAGGCAGGAAACATCCACGTCTACGCGGTGCAGCACGCGGACGCCGAAGAGCTCGCCAACACGGTGAACAACATCGTGTCCGGCGGCCGTCAGGCCGGGCAGGCGGCGGGCCAGCGCGGCGCATCGACGGTGTTCGAAGGATCGATTCGCATCACGGCGGACAAGCGAACGAACTCGATCGTGGTGACGAGCACGGCGCGGGACTTCATCGAAGTGCGCACGATCCTCGAGCGGCTCGATCGCTCGCGGCGGCAGGTGTTCATCGAAGCCGCGGTGATGGAGCTCGAGGTCACGAGCGGAAACACGTTCGGCGTGAGCTTTCACGGCGGATCGCAGCTGACGAACTTCTTGGGCATCCCGGGCGCGACGATCCCCCTCGGCGGGTTTCAGGCGCAGAACTCGATTCAGTTTCCTGCGTCGCAGGAGCTGCTCACGGGCCTGGCGCTCGGCATCCGCGGCCCGGCGATCCCCAACCTCAACCTCGGAATCCCTGGATTTACCCTGGGCATTCCCGCGTTCGGCATCGTGCTCCGCGCGCTCGCAGACAACGGCGACGCCGACGTGCTCGCGACGCCGTCGATCATCGCGACCGACAACGAGCCCGCGGACATCAACGTGGGCGCGAACATCGCGCTGCAGAACAACGTTGGCGGACTCGGCGCGGCGGCGGGCGCGGCGGGCGCGCAGGGCGCGGGCGCGCTCGGGTTGCTCGGCGCGTTCGGCGGCTTCTCTGCGCCGCGCGGCGACGTGGGAACGAAGATCCGCATCGTCCCCCACATCAACGACTCGAACGAAGTGCGCCTCGAGATCGACGAAGAGATCTCCGAGGCGGGCGCGGCCGAGGGAGCGCTCGGCGTCGTTCCCATCAACCGTCGTACGGCCAAGACCAAGGTGGTCGTGCAGGATCAGCAGACCGTCGTGATCGGCGGGCTCATCCGAAACGCGGTCCGTCGCTCGGCGACGCGCATCCCGATCCTCGGCGATCTGCCGCTCATCGGCGCGCTCTTCCGCAACGAGACTCGCCGCGTCGAGCGCCGCAATCTCTTGCTCTTCATGACGCCCTACGTGATCCGCGACCAGAGCGACCTCCGCCGGATCTTCGAGCGCAAGATGCGCGAGCGTCAGGAGTTTCTCGATCGATACTTCGTGCTCTCGTCGAACAACAACGTGCGACCCGAGGTCGACTACACGCGCACCAACGGGCTCGTCGAAGAGATTCGCCAGGCGATTCGCCAGCAGCGCGAAGAGCAAGAGCGCGAGGTGCTCAGCCTCGAGCGCGCTCCGCCGCAGCACCGCGCGGCCGCTCCGCTCGAGCTACCGCCGGGTCCTGTTGTGTCGGGCGGCGTGAGCGCGTCGGCCACGGTGAGCACCGCGCCGGTGACGTCCGACAGCGCCCCGAGCGCGACGGGCAGCGCGGGAACGACGGCTCCTACAGCGCCGCCCATTCGCCTCCCTCTGCTCGGGCGGCCTGTGTCGCCGCAAGGTCCGCAGTGAGTCACACTGGCGGACCTGCTCTTCGCTTCGAACGCTGACCTCCAAGCCCTCTATCGCTCGACGCCATGCAACAGAACGTTCGATTCATCGGCGAGATCCTGAAGCGCGCGGGAACCATCGACCCCGAGGCGATCGACGAGATCGTCTCGACGCTCGAGCGCGAAGGGCGCGGAGCGAAGCTGCCCGACGCGCTCGTTCGCTCGGGCAAGAGCGACGAAGAGACCATCGCGCAAGCGCTCGGCGAGGGCTTCGGGCTGCGCGTGCAGCTCGAGGTCGCCAACGACAAAATCCCGCGCGAAATGCTCACCGAACGCGCGTTCGACTTCGGCTTCGCGCGCTCGCACCAGATGCTCCCGCTCTACTTCGCGGGCGACATGTTGGTCGTCGGCGTGGCCGATCCGCTCGACACGTGGGGGCTCGATGACCTGCGCGAGCGCATGGGCTTCGAGCTCGAGCCCGTGGTCGTCCCTGCGACGAAGCTCATGGACGCGCTCTCGTGGACGCAGACGCAGATCGAGCGCGCGGGGCACCTGCAAGACGACGGGCAAAACTCCGAGCCCGACGAGATCCGCCAAGAGATCCTCGAGAGCGACGACGACGCGCAGATCATCCGTTGGGTCAACTCGCTCTTCGTCGAGGCGCTCAAGGACCGCGCGACGGACATCCACGTGCAGCCCGACGACAACCAGGTGACGGTGCGCTTTCGCGTCGACGGTGATCTCCGCGAGGTGCGAACGACGCCGCGGCGATTTCTTCCGGCGATCGTCGCGCGCATCAAAGTGCTCTCGGGCTTGAACATCGCGGAGAAGCGCCTGCCGCAAGACGGACGATACGGCTTCAAAATGGGCGGCAAAAACGTGGACATCCGCGTCTCGACCATCCCGATCGGCAACGACCGCGGCGAGCGCGTCGTGATGCGAATCCTCAACAAGTCGTCGATCCAGCTGAGCCTCACGGACCTCGGGTTCGCGCCCGATCGCTTGGCGCTCATGTACTCGCTGATCGAGCAGCCGCACGGGATCGTGCTCGTCACGGGCCCGACGGGCTCGGGAAAGACCACGACGCTCTACGCGTGCTTGAACCGCATCAACCGCGCGGACCTCAACATCCTCACGGCTGAAGACCCGATCGAGTACGACCTGCGAGGCATCTCGCAGATGCAGGTCAACTCCAAGATCGGGCTGACGTTCGCGTCGTGTCTGCGCGCGTTTTTGCGGCAAGAC
This sequence comes from Myxococcales bacterium, assembly GCA_016793325.1. GTDB lineage: Bacteria > Myxococcota_A > Polyangia > Polyangiales. The sequence continues at coordinate 136,996 of JAEUKI010000071.1, forward strand.
CCGGACGTGATCATGGTCGGCGAGATCCGCGACAAAGAGACCGCTGAGATCGCCGTGCAAGCGTCGCTCACGGGACACTTGGTGCTCTCGACGATCCACACAAACGACTCTGCGGGAGCGCTGCCTCGCCTCGCGGAGATGGGGATCGAGAGCTTTCACATCGCCTCGACGTTGCAGGCGGCGCTCGCGCAGCGGCTCGTTCGCGTGCTCTGCTCGCACTGCAAAGAGCGGCACATGACGAGCGAGCAGGACTGGGCGCGGCTCGGGCTCGATCGATCGCGCGCGCTCACGCGCGTGACCAAGGCGCCGACGAAGTACGGCTCGAGCGCGTTCGGCGGATCGCCGGCGGGGCACTTGCTGCAGGACCTCGCGGAGGGAAGGCGCGTTCCCGCGTATCGCGCGGTGGGGTGCCCGAAGTGCCAGGGCACAGGATTCATGGGGCGAACGGGCATCTACGAGCTGCTGCTCGTGACGGACGCGGTGCGCGGTCTGACGCTGAAGAGCGCAGACAGCGTGACGATCCGCCGCGCGGGCATCGAAGAGGGCATGGACACGCTGCGCGACGACGGCGCGCGCAAAGTGCTCGAGGGAATCACCACCATCGAAGAGGTCCTCGCGGCGACGCAGGACGAGCACTGAGGGCGATCGATGGCAGTCTTCGCGTACACCGGCGTCAACGACAAGGGCCGCACCGTCCGAGGGACGATCGACGCGGACAGCGAAAAGTCTGTGCGTCAGCTCCTGCGCAAGCAGGGCGTGTACGTCGAAGAGGCGCGCGCGCTCGCGGGCGACGCCAAGCGCGCGGGCGGAGACGCGAGGGCGAATCCGAAGGGCAAGGTCGCGGGAGCTCGCGCGCTCGCGGCGCTCGGCGCTGTCTCGAGCGCGCCGACGTTTCAAGCGATCTTCGCGGCCATCAAGAAGGCTGCGTCGAGCTCGCAGCGGCACGTGGCCGTGGCGACGCGACAGCTCGCGACGCTCTTGAAGGCAGGGATTCCGCTGCCCGAAGCGCTCTCGGCGGTGACCGAGCAGGTCGACCACAAAGAGCTCCAAGCGGCGTTCGAAATCGTGGGCGTGAAGGTCCGCGAAGGCATCTCCTTCGCGAAGGCGCTCGAAGAGCACCCGTCGTACTTCGAGCCGCTGTACGTGAACATGGTGGCCGCCGGCGAGATGTCCGGCAACCTCGAGGGCGTGCTCGCGCGGCTCGCGGACTTCATTGAATCCCAGGTAAAACTCAAGGGAAAGATCACCGGCGCGATGGCCTACCCCGCGTTCATGGCGGTGTTCGGCTCGGCCATCATCGGCGTGCTCATGGTGGTGGTCGTCCCGAAGGTCTCGGCGATCTTCGCGGACTTTCAGAAGTCGCTTCCCTGGTACACCGAGCTGCTCATCGCGGTCTCGGGCTTCGTCGGCCGCTGGTGGTGGCTCCTGATGCTCGGCGCGATCGTGGGGTTCGGCGCCTTCTTGCGGTGGAAGCGCACGCCCGAGGGCTCGTATCGCTGGGACGAGATCGTGCTGAAGCTCCCGATGCTCGGCGAGCTCGCGAGGATGGTGGCGGTCACGCGCTTCACGCGCACGCTCGCGACGCTGCTCTCGTCGGGCGTTCAGCTCGTCAAAGCGATGGAGATCGTGAAGAACGTCCTCGGCAACCGCGTGCTCGAAGCGGTGGTGACCGACGCGACCGCGAGCATCAAAGAGGGCGAGAGCATCGCCGAGCCGCTCAAGCGCTCGGGGCGGTTTCCGAAGCTCGTCGTGCAAATGATCTCGATCGGCGAGCGCTCGGGCGACCTAGAGGGCATGCTCGTCGCGGTGAGCGACAACTACGACGGGATCATCGACGCGCGCGTGACTTTGCTCACGAGCATGCTCGAGCCCATGATGATCGCGGCGATGGGCGGGACCGCGGCGGCCGTCGCGTTTTCGATCTTGATGCCGCTCATGCAGCTCAACGAGTTCGTGCAGTGAGGCCGATGCGCGATGGCGAGCACGAACCACAACAAACGTACGCGGAGCGCTTCGGAGCGACTGCTCTTTCCGTGGGAGACGCCGGGCGAGGGCGCGATGCGACGCGCGCGGCGCGGGGCGCGTCCTGCGTTGATCGCGGCGGTCGTGTTCGCGGCGCTCTTCGCCCTCGCGCGGGTTCACCAAGAGCGTCGCGCGATCTTCGCGACGCGCGCGGCGATCGCCACGGTGATGCGCGCGGTCGAGGCCTATCGCGCGGACCACGATGGCCGCTGCCCGCTCAGCGCCGAGCAGCTCGTCGCGCCGCCGGACGGCGTTCAGCCGTACCTGCGCCGCGTCCCCACGGACGGCTGGGGACGAACGCTGAGAATTCAGTGCCCAGGCCGGAAGAACCCGGACACCGCGGACGTCTCTTCTTCGGGACCTACGGGGAGCTTCGACGACCCCTCGCAAGTGTTCTGACGACAAACACCGAACCGACTACTTGAAAGTGTGTGCTGACCATGACTGAGCACGCTTCTCCAAAGGAGATCACGATGACGACGGCGAACAAGAGCGCGGCCAAGAAGGGCTCCGCGCGCAAGAGCACAAAGCGCTTCTCGCGATGGATGGCCAAGGCGCACAAGGGCCTGACGCTCATCGAGATCATGATCGTGATCGCGATCATCGCGATGATCGGCGGCGGCGTGACGTTCGCGTTTCAGCAGCAGCGTCGGGCGCAGAAATCGCAGGCGATGTCGGATGCGAGGCAGATCCGCTCGATCGCGCAGATGTACTACAACGAGCACCGCGAGGCGTGCCCGACGATTCAGTCGCTGATCTCTGCGGGAGAGATGGACACGCGCACGAAGACCAACGACCCGTGGGGCAAGCCCTTTTCTGTCGTGTGCAACGGCGACGAGCTCGACGTGACGTCGAACGGGCCGGACGGGCAAGCGGGCTCGGCGGACGACATCACCACGGCGGCTGCGCGCCAGGGCAACTGAGGACGTTCGGAGACCCTCTGTGAAGCGACACGCGCACGCCGGAATGACCCTGATCGAGATCATGATCGTCGTTGCGATCATGGGCATGCTCGCGTCTGGGGTCTTGTTCGGCGCGGGCGCGCTTCCGAGGGCGCGGCTCAGGTCGTCGTCGATGCGCCTCGCGGCGGCGTACCGCTTCGCGTACGTCCACGCGCTCACCAGCGGAAAGACCACCCGCGTGAGCTTCACCGTCGGCGCTTCGACCATTCGCATCGAAGAGAGCGACGACGCGATGCAGCTCGACCCGCGAGATCCATTGCGCGCGGGCGGCGCCGAGCAGATCGAAGCCGCGGCGGCGCAGATGGCGGACGCGATTCAAAACCTCCGTCCCCGCGCGCCGAGGGCGCAGTTTACGGCGATTAGTGGTGCGCGTTTTCGACCGCGCGACCTCGACGACGGCGTCGTGTTCGCGCGGCTCTACAGCCAGCACAGCGAAGAGGCGCAGCAAGAGGGCCCCGGGCACGTGTACTTCTTCGCGGGCGGCCAGGCCGAGCGAAGCGTCGTTCACCTGCGAAATGGCAGGGGAGAAGTGTTTTCGGTGCTGCTCGACCCGATGACGGGTCGCGCCGAAGTGATGGACCGGGCCGTCGAGCCTCCGCAGTCCGAAGAGCGCGAGGACGTCGAGACCGACTCGCGCGAGCGCGTGCTCAGGGAGACGACCCAATGAGCGCGAAGGCCGCCGTCGATCGCGAGAGCAAAGACGAGCGCCGCGCGCGGCTTCGCCGTCGTCGCAAGGCGCTCGGGGTCACGATGTTCGGCTTCACGCTGCTCGAGGTGATGATCGCGACGGCGATCCTCGCGATGGGTCTCGCGTCGGTGTTCGGCAGCAACGTGATCGCGGCGCGGCGCGTGGCGCACGCGCGAATGATCACGCAAGCGACGATGGTCGGTCAGTGCCGGATGACCCAAGTCGAAGCGTGGATTCGCAAGAACCAGCTCCCGCAGACCGATCAGCGCGTGGACGATCCTCCGGAGATGGGCGGCGATCGCTGCTGCGAAGCGCCGTTTACCTGCGAGGCCAACGTCGACAAGATCGAGCTGCCCAATCCCCCCGAGGTGAGCAGCGACGCTGCGAGTCAGCTCTTGGGATCGGCGACGAGCGCGCTCTCGGGCTCGCAGTTCGGCGCGCAGGGCGCGCAAGGCGCTGGTGGTGCGAACCCGCTCGGAGCGCTCGCGGGAGCGCTCGGTGGGCTCGGCGGCGCAGGCGCTTCGGCGCCGGGCCAGGGCGCGATGGGCTCGGGATCGGGCGCGCCCGACGTGCGCGGCGCGCAGGCGGCGGTGCTCGCGGGGATCTATCCGTCGCTCAAGCCGCTGCTCGAAGGCGCGATCCGCCGCGTCACCGTCCGCGTCGCGTGGAACGAGGGCTCCCGCGAATACAGCTTCGACCTCGTTCAATACGTGACGAACCCAGGGCAGACGCTGCAGTCCGGGGCGAACATGCCGGGCGTTCCCACGGACGCGTTGAACAGCTTGTTGGGTGGTGGAGCGCTTCCGGGCGCGGGCGGAGCAGGTCTCGGAACGGGCACGACGCCGGGGCAGGGCATCCGATGAAGCGCCACATCGAACCGAAGCGACGCGCGCGCGCGGGCATGACCCTGCTCGAAGTGATCGTGGCGACGGGCGTGTTCGCGATGATGGGCCTGATGCTGCTCACGGCGTTTACGCACACGGGCCGGATGCGCGATCGCTTGAGCGCGCGCATGGACCGCGATCACCAAGCGCGCACCGCGATTCAACGGCTCTCGCGCGACCTGCGCGGCGCGTTTCTGTCGGCGCACACCAACGGCGCAAATCCCGGGCAAAACACAGTGCTCACGGCGTTCGTGGCGCGCGAGGGGCTCAACGGCGATCAGCTCGAGCTCACGGCATTTACGCACCGAAGGCTGCGCCGCGGCGCGCACGAGGGCGACGCGTGCGAGGTCGGCTACCGCGTGACCGAGCGACGCAACGCGCAGCGCACGACGTACGACCTCATGCGTCGCGCCACGACGCGCATCGACAACGACCCGCAGCGCGGCGGGACGCTCGACGTCCTCGCGCAAGACGTGGGCCTGTTCGACCTGAAATTCTTCGACGAGACCACGAATCAGTGGATCGAAAACTGGAGCACGATGAGCCCCACGGGGCAGCCCGCGCGTCTTCCGCAGCGGGTGCGGATCATCCTCGAACTCAAGGACGAGGGTGAGCGCCGTCGACGGTACGTGACCGAGACGCCTGTGATGATCCAATCGATGTTGCGCTTCGCGCTTCCCCTCGATTGGCGTTGAGTTCTTCGACTGCGAGCGACACCCACGTGAGCGACAAACCCGCCGACACCCAGAGCCAGAGCGCGCCGAGCGACACCGTCGCTCGTTCGGGTGGGCGTCGTGCGAAGGCTCGCAAGCGACGCAAGAACAGCGAGCGCGGCGTAGCGCTGCTCATGGTGCTCACGTCCGTGGCGCTGCTCTATGTGATGGCGCAGCAGACGAGGGACGAGGTCGAGGTCTCGTACGCCGCTGCGGCGACGAGCCGCGATCAGCTCATCGCGCACTACGAAGCGAAGAGCGGGGTCAACCTCGCGCGGCTGCTCTTGCACGCAGAGCCGACGATCCGACGCGCGATCATGGTGACGCTCGGGCCGCTCATGGCGTTGTTCGGCGGGCCTCCGGGGCAGATTCCTGTGTGGGAGCAGGCGGACACGTTGTTCGGCGCGTTTCGACGCGAGGGCGGATCGCGGTCGCTGTCCGAGACCTTCGGCGTGAGCGAGCAGGGCGCGAAGAACCTCGGCGGGCTGCGCGGGGCCGAGCCCGTGCTCATCGTCGACGAGGACTCGAAGATCAACGTCAACGGCGCGTATCGCGGCGCCGAGGTGTCTCGCCGCGAGGCCGCGCGACTCGTGGGCCTGACGGCGAACCCCGCGTACGAGCCGCTGTTTTCGCAGCGAGACACGGACGGGCAGTTCACCGATCGAACGACGCTGCTGCGCGAGATCATCGACTACGCGGACGCCGATCAAAACGCGTTCGACATCGGGCAGCTCATCAGCAACAACGTGACCGGCCCTGGCGGCGGCGGGCCCGAGGACAACTTCTACTCGACGCTTCGGCCGAGCTATTTGCGCCGCAACGCGCCCTTCGACTCGGTCAACGAGCTTCGGATGGTGCGCGGCCTCGGCGACGACGACCTGTGGTCGGCGATCGTGGACCCCGATCCGAGCAACCCGCGTCGGCGCAACCTCACCGTGTGGGGCTCGGGGCAGGTCAACGTGAACACGGCCAACGCGCAGACGCTGCTCGCGCTCATCTGCGCCTTCGGCCGGGCGAACCTCGCGTGCAACGACCCGACGGCGGCGCGGCGGTTCACCACGGGAATCACGATGGTCCAGGGTTTCACGGTCTCGATGGGCTTGCCCATCTTCGGCTCTCCGCAGGTGTTCACCGCGACGCTCGCGGGCCGAGGAATGTTGGGGCAACTATTCAAGACGATGGCGGGCGACCAGCCCATTCAGATCTCGGACACGGCGAGCCTCGAGCGCGCGATCACCGTCGAGTCGAAGGTCTTCTCGGTGTTCGCGGCGGCGCGCGTGGGGCTTGCGTACACACGAATTCATGCGGTGATCGACATGCGGCCGCAGCCGCAGATCGACAGCACGTTTCTCAGGGTGACGACGGGCGGCAGCGACGTTCAGCAGACGGCGCCGGTCGTCGACGTGACGCGTCCCGGCAGCGTGTCGGCGAGCCCCTCGGGGCAAATTCAGCAAGTCGACCAGCGCGGCGGAACGATCCTCTATTGGCGCGAAGACTGACGGACTGACATCGGCGAGGTCCACGGGTTCGGCGCACGTCGGATCCCTCGAACCCCAGCCGCGATAGGCACAGCGATGGCACTGTATCTAGGAATCGAGTTGAGCGAAGGGCAGCTGCGCGTGGTGAAGCTCCGCGCGCAGTACCGCAAGCTCACGGTCGAAGGCGTCTACCGCCTCCCTCGCGAGAGCGGTCCCGAAGGGATCACCATGGCCGCGCAAGCGATCCGTGGCTCGCTCGCGCAGCCACCGGACGGCGTGTTCATTGCCATCCCGGGAAGCGACGCTTCGCTGCGTCCGTTGTCGCTCCCGAAGGCGCTCTTGCGTCGCGGCCCGAAGGTCCTGTCCGCCGAGCTCGAAGGGCAGATCCCCTTCGAAGTGGACTCTGCGGTGATCGACGCGCAGGTGGTCCGCGAGGGAGAGGTCACCGAGCTGCTCGCGGCGGCGACGCGGATCGAGCGCGTGCAGACCGTGATCGACGCGTTCAAAGCCGCGGACCTCGACCCTCGCGAGGTGGGCGTGATGCCCCTGTCGCTCGGCGAGCTCTCGTCCGCGTACGTCGAGTGGAGCTCGGCCGAGCCCATCCTGGTCCTCCACGCGTACGAGTCTCGCGCGGACCTGTGCGTGATCGCGTCGGGGCGCGTTCAGTTCGCGCGGACGCTCACGGGGCAGGGCAACCCGATGGTGCGCGAGCGCTCGGTGCGCCAGTCGCTCGGCGCGTTTCTCGCGGGCGGCGGATCGAGCGTCGTCGCGGCGTATCTCTTCGGCGAAGAAGGGCACCTCTACGACGAAGCCGTGGCGAAGGCCTCGGGGCTCGACGCGACGGGCGTGCGCATGTATCCGCCGCAGGGCAGCGTGGTGATCGCGCCGGACGTCAACCCCGAGGAGCTTCGCCTCGCGCCGACGGCGCTCGCGCTCGCGATGCGCGGCGTGTCCAAGTCCTCGCGCGTCGACCTTCGCAAAGGCCCGCTCGCCGTTCAGGGAAACGTCACGATCCTGCGCGAGCGCGCGCCGCTGTTGGCCGCGCTCGCGGGCGCTGTGATGCTCACGTGGGTCGGCGCCACGACCGCTCGCTACTACGCGAGCGCGTCCGAGCGCGACCGCCTCACGGCGGCGCTCGCGGTGGTCACGCAAGAGGTGTTCGAAGAGCGCATCACCGATCCGCAGGTGGCGATCGCGAAGGCGCGCGGCTCGGGCGAGACGCTGCAAGACCCGCTTCCTCCGTCGGACGCCTTCGACGTGATCGGGACGCTCTCGTCGAAGATCCCCGAAGGCACACGAAATCATGACATCACGCAGCTCGAGGTGAGCGACGAGCGCGTGCAGGTGCAGGGGATCGCGGCGACCGTCCAGGACCGCGACAGCATCGTGGACGCGCTGAAGACCTACGAGTGCTTTCAAAACGTGACGCCCGGTCGCACGACGAGCGGCTCGGACAACCGCCAGCAGTACACGCTCGACATCGAGTTTCGCTGCCCGGGACGCGCGTCGAGCACGCGCCGCCCCAACAGCGGCGCGGCGACGACCAACACGACCGGGACGACTGGCACCACGGGCTCGACCACGGGAGGCTCGAGTGGCAGCAACTGACTCGCTCCGCACGGCGATCAACGGCATGACGCCGAAGGATCGCAAGCAGCTCGCGCTCTTCGGCGCGGTGCTCGTCCTCGGCCTCGTGTTCGGCCTGTGGGTCTTGTCCGCCGCGCTCTTGAGCGGGCTCGAAGAGCAGCGGGCGGCGACGCTCGACGCGCTTCGCGTGATCCGCTCGGAGCGCGCGCGCATTCGCCAGCGGCAACAGCAGCGGGCGCAGGTGCTCGCGCGGTACGAGCAGCGCGCGCCGGCGCTCGGAAGCTTCATCGAGCAGGCCGCGCGCGCCGCCGAAGTGACCGTGACCGAGACCAACGATCGCCCGGTGCAGCGCGTGGACAGCGGGCGCTTCGAGCGGCGGAGCACGTCGATTCGACTGCGGTCGATCAACTTGCAGAAGCTCGTCGCGTTCATGGCGCAGATCGACAACGCGCCGTTTCCCGTGGCGATCACGACGCTGCGGCTCCGCAAGCGCTTCAACGAGAGCAACAACTACGACGTGGACGAAATGGTGATCACGACCTTCGACCGCGTGCGTCGCGCGGGCGAGTCGCGGACCGAGCGCGACGGAGGCGTCGGGCGCGGGTTGACTCCCGTGGCGGTGCCCGTGGGCGGCGGGGTCGCGGTGCCCTCGACGGGAGCGACACGATGAACGAGCGAACGCGAGAGATCGCCCTCAAGGTGCTCAGGTACGCTGGGTATCCGCTGTTCTTTCTGACGTTCTTCGTGCTGTTCGTCTATTGGACGTTTCCGTACGACAGGCTCAAGGAGTTCATCGTTCACCAGGTCGAGGCGCCGCGCGCGACCGGCGCGGGGACCGTGGCGCCGTCGAACATGCAGATCGAGATCGACGAGCTCGGCCCGACGTTCTTCCCTGGGTTGACCGCGCGCGGCGTGCGCGTGACGTGGCTCCCGCAAGCGCAGGGGCAGCGACCGATCACCGCGCGCATCGATCGCGCGACGGTGCACGTGGGCCTCTTCGGGCTCTTGTTCGGCCGCGCCAACGGCGACATCTCCATCGAAGGCATGGGGGGGACGGTCGAGGCCACGTTCGAGTCGACCATCTCTGGCACGCGGCCCGGCCTGCGAAAGCTCAAGCTCGAGACCAAGGGCGTTCGCGCCAACGAGGTCGGCCCGCTCGTGCAAGCGATCGGTCTGCCCGTGCAGGGCCGGCTCGACACGACGGTCGAGCTCGAGATCCCCGACGGGCAGATCACGCGGGCCACGGGGCGCGCGACGCTCACGCTCGCTGGCTTGAAAATTGGTGACAACGTCGCGCAGTTTCAGATCCCGGGCTTCGGCGGCGTGACGATCGCGCAGATCGACGCTGGCTCGCTCGCGGGAAACGTCACGATCCGCGACGGAAACGCGACCATCGAGCGCATTGGCGCGCGCTCGCGAGACTTGAACCTCGCGCTGAGCGGCCGGATCGAGCTGCGCGCGGACCCTGCGCAGACGGGGATCAACCTGCTCACACGTTTTCAACTCACGGACGAGTTTCGAAACAAGAACGAGCAGTCGCAGCGCATCATGATGGTGCTCGACATGGTCCCCGACCTGCGCGCCGCGCGCGGGCAAGACGGCATGATCGCGCTCCGCTGCCGTGGAACCGCGGGTCGCGGCGTCCGGTGCAACCCCGAAGGGGGCGCGGGCGGCGCGGGCGGCGCGTTCGGCGAGCCACGACGCGGGTTTTGAGGGCGTACCAACCGCGAATCTAGCCTTCTTCGGTTGCTCGACGTACGGTCCGCCCCACGATGCGCATCGAACTCGTCGCCAAACGCTCGACGTGGCTCAAGTCCTCGGCGCTCCTCGTCGTGTTGGCGCTGTACTTCGGCTACGGCGCGGCGACCACCGCGAGCGCGGCGGGGCGCGTGTTCTTCGCGTTGCTCGTCGCGTTCAACGGCGTCCTGGTCGTCAGCAACGCGCGCAAGTGGCTCGCGACGCGCGCGAGCGGCGTTCGCGTCGCCGAGTGGGACGGAAGCACGCTGACGTTGCCGAGCCTCACCGCGCCAGAGACGCGCATCGCGAAGGACGAGATCGCCGTGTGCACCATCGCGTCGATGCGCAACACGATGATGATCGCGGTGAGCTCGAAGGACCGACGAACCGCGGTGCTCACGTCGAGCGACTGGCAGCTCGAAGGGCTCGCGCGGCTCGCCGCGGTCCTGCGCGACGCCGGCGTTGTCACGAAAGAGTCATGATTCAGCCCGCGCCTGCGTCGCTGTCGCACGCGAGCGCGATCATCGATCGATCGCGCGACGAGCCGCGCGGAAGGCACACGCCCTCGCACTGCGCGTCGACCGAGCAGTCCCAACCCGCGGGGCAGTCTTCGTCGAGCTGACACCGCTGCGAGCAGCGCTGCGCGAAGCACCCACGCGTACGAACGACGCATCGCTCGCAGCGGGGCGCGTTTGTCACGCCGTCCGCGGCGGGCGCGCTCGTGAGCCCGCACGAGTCGCCGAAGCCGGGCTCGGGCTGCGGGCGTTCGAGCGGCTGACAGCGGCCTCCGCGGCAGCCGAGGTTGAGATCGGGAACGTCCGCAACAGGGTGGCAGTCCGCGTTGTCCTGGCACGGCGTAAACATCGTCGGGAGCGCGTCTGCGCAGAGCAGCCTCGCGTAGCGCGCGGTCCTCGTCGGGTCGCTCCGGGACAGGTCGCACTGCGCGTAGCGCGAGGGCATCGGGCCTGCGCTGCAGCCGTCTCGACAGCGACCCAAGCGCGTCGCGGCCTCGGCGCACGCGTTGTCGCGGCGAAGGCGCTCGAGCTCGCGCTCGTCGCACGCGTGGTACAGGCCGCTCGATCGAGCGAAGACGGCGTTGTCGCGGCACGACAGGCCGCCTGCGCACGTGAGCGAGAGGCCGCTCGGACACGGGACCTCGCGCCCGCACGCTCCGCAGGAGGTGGTCGCGGTGTCCGCGGTCGCGTCCGACGAGCGGTCTGCGCGCGAAGCGTCGGGCGAGCACGCGAACGCCATGGAGGACGCGACACACACAATCAGGAGCTCGAGCCGTCGCATCGAGTAGGCGAGCCAAGAAACGCCAACGGGTCTCACGAGGTTCGCTCGTTCGATGCGAGCTGCGGCGCGCCGTCGCGCTGGTTCGTGACGCGCAGGCGACGGTTTGTCCTGCGGTCGCGCGGCTACAACGCTCGCACGCGCACCCCACGCGCGCGCACGGGCTCGAGGTCGATCGCGGACGCCGACTCGCGCCACAGCTCGACCGTGTGGATCGTCGGGTGCGCGCCGAGCGCCACGAGAAGGTCGTTGGTGCTCGGCTGCGCGCGACCGAAGCGGAGGGTCTCGATCGCCTCGAATGGCTCGATGCGCGCGACCCAATCGTCGGGCAGCGGAGCCCTCGTTTGCCATGGGCTGAAGTCGCACTCGGCCACGCGGCCATCGCGGTACACGAGGCTCGCGCCCGCTCGCGTCGCGTCGGTGTGCGCGCCGGTCGCGTCGAAGACGGGCTGTCGTACGACGGTGTCTCGCTCGTCCGCGATGCGTCGCTCGACGAGCCGGTTGCGAAAATAGAGGTCCTCGGTGCGCCAGTCGTCGCCGCCTGGGTTGCGGACGAGGCACCCGCGTTCGGTCCAGCGAACGCGCTCGATCTCCGCGCCGCTCGAATACGTGATCGAAAATCCGCCGTCCATGGTCCAGCGAACGACGCGATCGAGCGCCTCGTCGAGCGTCGACGCGAGGCGCTCTCGCGGGGGAAGATCCCACCGGCGGTGGTCTTCTTGCTCATCGGGTGAGCGGTAGACCCAGCAGCAGGGCGTTCCCGCGAAGACGCTGGTGAGGATTTCGCAGGCGTCGTCGCTCGCGTTGGCGAACTGCGCGAGCTCGAGCGTGCTCACGAGCGGCGCCTCTCGGAGCGCCTCGGGGATCGCGTCGAGCGCGTCGCGGACCGCGCTCACGCCGTCGGCGCTGTTGTCGCAGCAGCCTCGAATTTGCGCACACAAAATCGAGACGCCTCGGTGTCGAACGACCTCGAAGCGCTGTCGAACGAGCGAGTTTTCGATGGTGCTCCACCGCGCGCGTCGCGCCATGGGCGACTTCTGCAGCGCGGAGGTGCGCGAGGCAACTCGATTCGCGAGACCGATGAGTCGCCAGCAAAAACAACGACGAAATCCACGAGATGCGAGTCGATCGCGCGGCTGTTTTGTGCGGTGACTAACGCGCGGCGAGCGCCCGTTGCGCCGCTGGAAGCACCTTAATTCTGCGCGCTAAAGAACCGCGAATTGTCCAATTGCGTCGTGGCATTGCGTCGAGCTCTGGCCGCGCCTTACGCCCCTGCGAACGCGCGAACGCCCGTGATTCATTCGCCAACTGCATCGCGATTGATCGCTCGAGCGGGCTGCGAAGCGCAGCTCGCGCGCGCTGCAGAAGAGAGGCTTTGAGCATGCGTCCCAAGTACGTTCTATGGCGTTCGACGTTTCCTCGCGCAGCGTTGGGGCTGATGCTGACGGCCATCGCGGCCTGTTCAGCGGATTCCTCGACGAGCCAGCAAGACGCTCGAACCGACACGGGTCGAGGAGACACCGGCGTCCCGATGGAGACGGGCGTCGCGGACACGGGCGTCGAGTTCGACGCGCAGGTGGCGGACGTTCCAGAGGCAGACAGCGGTCTGCCGGTCGATGTCGTGACGGACACCGGGCCCGCTGCGTGCGCGCCGCCAGGGTCTGCCTGCGGCGTGACGCTCACCTGTTCGGCGTCCGGTCGATGCACCTGCGGCAACGGCATCGTCGACGCGGACGAGGACTGTGACCGCGGCGCCGGCGCGAACACCGCGGGCTCTGGCTGCGAACCCACCTGTCGTTTCTCGTGCCGCACAGCGACGGACTGCCCGGCGGCGAGCCCGTGTCGCGAGCCCACGGCGTGCGACACAGAGATGCATCGCTGCGTTCCGGGAGACACGCTCGCGGCGGGCGCGAGCTGCGGCGCAGGCATGGTGTGCGACGCGATGGGCATGTGCCGCGCGTGTTCGATGGGCGCGAGCTGCACGCCCACGGCCGCGTGCCGCGTGGGGTCGATCGATTGCCGCTCGGGCGCGTCGGTCTGCGCGATCACCGGCAACAGCCCCATGGGCACCGCGTGTATGCGCGCGGGCGGAAGCGGTCGCTGCAACGCGACGGGCGTGTGCGTCGAGTGCGTCGCGGACGCCGACTGCGGCGCGGGCCGCATCTGCGGCGGCGGAACATGCACCGTCGGTTGCTCGGCGACCTCGCCGTGCCCCGGCGGACAGAGCTGCTGCGGGAGCGTGTGCATCAACACGCAGACCAACACGAACCACTGTGGAATGTGCGGCAGGAGCTGCATGGCCCCCGTCGGCGGAACGCCCACGTGCGCCGCGGGCGTCTGCGGCTCGACGTGCCCCGCGGGCCAGACGAACTGCGGCGGAACGTGCCGTCCCACGGGCGCCGCGTGCACCTCGGCGGGAACGGGCGGCTGCCAAGCCACTGGGACCATCATGTGCTCGGGAACGACGACGGCGTGCAGCGCGACGCCCCGCACGAGCGGCGCGTGCACGACGCCCATCAACGGTCAGTGCGGCGCAGGCGGAACGTGCGCGTGTCCGTCGGGCACGACCAACTGCGGCGGGACGTGCGTGAACACGCAGACGAGCATCTCGAATTGTGGTGCGTGCGGTCGCGTCTGCACCGCGCCGGGCGGCGGCACGGCGACGTGCACCGCGGGCGTCTGCGGCTCGACGTGCCCTGCGGGGCAGACGAACTGCGGCGGCGTGTGCCGTCCCACGGGCGCCGCGTGCACCTCGGCGGGAACGGGCGGCTGCCAGAACACGGGCACGATCGTCTGCTCGGGCACGACGACGGCGTGCAGCGCGACCCCGCGCACGAGCGGCGCGTGCACGTCCCCCGCGGGCGGCACGTGCAACGCGATGGGAACTTGTGTCGCTCCGACGCCGCGCACGTTTGTCTGCGCGTACGCGACGTCTGGCAACAACTGCGACAATTTCCGCTTCAGCAACATGATCACGTCGTCGGACTTGGCGACGGCGATCAACACGTGCCGCGCGATGCTGATGGCGGGCAGCGACTACTGCGGCGTCGTCGTCGGCGATGGAGTGAACCCGCCGGCCCTTCCGGCGGACGCGCCAGCGTGCACGGCTGCGATGGGTTCGTGGTGCACCACCCGCAACTACTGCCGCTTCCGCGGTCGTACGGGCTCGGTCTGCGGAGCGAGCGGCACCGGTGTCTGCGCCTGCCCCTGACCAAGGGACATCGCGATAAGCTGATGCTCGTCAGCTCGCTGCGCGCAACGACGAGGCAGAGATCGGAGCGTTGACCTTGCAATCGCGGTCGAAAGCGTCGGACCCGACGGACTCGTTGATCACGATTTCGAAGGCGGCGAGCTTGCTCCGCGTCTCTGCCCGCACGCTTCGTCGATGGGACGTCCTCGGCGTGCTGCCCGCGCACCGCGGAACGAGCGCGCGTCGCGAGTACCGACGCGCCGAGGTCGAGGCGTTCGCGAGGGCGCAATCGACGCGACGATCGAGCGTTCCCACGCACGCCGTGCTCGGCCGCGCGCGGGACCTCCGCGCGCTCTCGGCGCTGTTGAAGAGCGACTCGGTGACGCTCGTCGGTCCTCCCGGCGTCGGAAAGAGCACCATCGGCCAGGCCCTCGCGCGCACGATGCGCAGCGTCGTCTGTGATCTCTCGGACGTGACCGACGTCGAGACCATGCTCTCGGACATCGCGAGCGCCGTCGGTCGACCGGTGTCCGCTGGCGAGCCGCGGGAGGTCGTGTTCGACGAGATCCGTCGCGCGCTCGCCTCGACGCGGCTGCTCGTGCTCGACAACGTCGACACGCTCCATCGAGACGCGCAGCTCGAGGTGGCGCGGCTCGCGCGCGTCTCGGCGTTGCGCGTGCTCGCGATCAGCCACTCGCCGTTGATGATCGACGACGAGCGCGTGTATCGACTCGGGCCCCTCTCGACGGCGCACGCGGCGCAGCTCTTTTTGCAGAGCGCCCGACGGTTGCGCGCGACGCCCGCGGTGTTTCGCTCGCCGGCGTGCGTGCGATCGATCGTCGATCGGCTCGATTGTATTCCGCTCGCGATCGAGTGCGCCGCGGGGCTCACTGCGCGCTTCGGTCCGCGCGAGCTCCTCGCGATGCTCAGCGACGAGCGCTGGCTGAGCTCTGCGACGACGAGCCCCAACAACCACAACGCGGTCCTCGATCGGTCGCTCGCGCTCTCGTGGGAGCGGTTGACGACGCCCGAGCAGCTCTTGTTGCGAGAGTGCGCCGCGTTCGAGGGCTGGTTCGACCTCTCGTTGGCGACGCGCGTCACGAGCACGAGCGATCCGCGCGCGGCCGAAGCGTCGCTCGACGCGCTCGTGCAAAAGAACCTGCTCGTCTCGCGCGCGACGTCGTCGTCCCGCGAGTATCGCTTGTTGACCATCGTTCGAGCGCGGGTGCTCGGCAAGAGCCCGGCGGGCTTCGACGCGCATCGCGCAGCGAGCGCCCACGCCAACGCGCTCTTGTGCGCGATCGCGACGCGAGACGTCGACCCGTACATGGAGCCCACGGCGGACGAGCGGGCGTGCGTGCGCCTGCGACGGGACGACTTTCTCGTGGCCATCGAGCACCTGCGCGCGCACCAGCCCTCGGACGCCGTGCGCCTCGCGCTGGCGCTCGCGCGCGTGATGGAGGCCGAAGGGCCGCACACGATTCAGCTGCGCGTCCTCGCGACGGCGAGCGAGTGCGCCTCGGGCCTCGGCGCCTCCGAGCAGATCGACGTGCACATCGCCCGAGCGCGCGCGACGCGGTGGCGCGCCCCGTACTCCGAGGCCGAGAGCTACGCGCGAAAGGCCGTGGCGCTCGCGCTCGAGACGGGCGACCTCGGGGCGCGCGCCCGCGCGTACGAGGTGCTCGCGGACATCTCGAGTCGGCGCGGCGCGCTCGAGAGCTCCTTCGAGCACGCGAATCTGGCGATCGACTGCGCGGTGCGCTCGGGAGAGGTCGGCGCGGAGGTCTTCGCGCGGCTCCGCGCTTCGCTGGTGGCGAGGCAGCGAGGGAGCTTCGCGGAGTCCGAAGAGCACGCGCGGTACGCGTACGAGCGCTGCCTCGAGCGCGGGTATCGGCACGGGCTCGGCTCGGCGCAGCTCGCGCTCGGCGCGGTTCGTCTCGAGTCCGGCGCGCTCGACGAAGCCGCGGCGCTCGTCACGAACGCGCGCGAGATCTTCGTCGCGACGCACGATCGACGGCGCGAGTGCCTCGCGCTCAACTGGCTCGCGAGCATCGAGATGGCGCGCGCGCGGGACGCAGAAGCGCTCGAGTGCCTCCACCTCGTCGCGCGCTACGAGCGCGTGGTGGACGCGCTCGCGATGGGCTACGTGCGACTCAACCGAGGAACGCTGCTCATCGCCACAGGGCGCCTCGACGACGCGCGCGCGGACATCGTTTCGGCGAGCGCCACGTTCGAAGCGCACGAGTGCGGCGGTCATCGCGCGATCGCGCACGGGCTGCTCGCGGTGATCGACGCGCACCAGGGCCGCGCGGACGAAGCGGAGGCTGCGTTGCGCGACGCGACCGCGACGCTCGAGGGGCTCGCGCCGGACGCGACCTTGGGCCGATCGGAGCTCGTCACCATTCGCGCGGTCGTCGCGTGCGCGTTTGCGCGGAGCGCTCGCGCCGCAGGAGAGCTCGAGCTCGAGCAGCGCTGGCTCGACGACGCCGACGCCCTTCGACGCGAGGTCGGAGCGGCGCCGCGCCGCGCGCACCCGGTGTTGCAACGATTGCTCGATCGGTCGCTCTCGGAGCTGTCGGGGCGGGCGCACGCGATCGTCGTGGCGAGAGACGGCTCGTGGCTGATCGGCGCGGACGGCGTCAGGCACAGCCTCGTACGACGACGGCCGCTGAAGAACGTGCTCGGCGCGCTCGCAGCGACGAGCGCGAACGCGCGGCTGTCGCTCATCGAGCTCGAGCGCGCGGGCTGGCCGGGCGAGAAGATGACCCCTCGCGCCGCGGCCAACCGAACGTGGGTCGCCCTCTCGCAGCTGCGCACGATGGGCCTCGGCGACGCGATCGAGCGCACGCGCGAGGGCTATCGGCTGCACCCGTCCGTGACGATCGCCGCGGTGAGCGACGAGGCCCTGCGAACGCGGCGGGCGCGCGGCGCGTCGGGCCGTCGGTAGGGACGACCCGCTCGACGACGAGGAGTCGCTTGGAGGCGGATTCGCTCGTCGCGCCGCGGTTCACGGCGCCGGAGCTTCTGCTGGAAAGTCGATGAAGTTGGTGACGTTCGAGAACGTCGCGCGGACCCTGCGCTCGATGCCACGCCCGTGGTCGAGGGCTGCGCCGCGAAGTCGAACCGAGCACTCCCCGTCGCGGACCAGCCGGATCGCATGCGGATACACCGCGTCGGAGTTTGTCGAATCGCCGTGCCCGCGCGCGTTGCGATACAGACGACACACCTCCGGCGTGTCGCTCTCGAGCTCGAGCGAGCTCATGTCGAAGGCGTCGCAGACCTGCGCAGCGAGCACGCGCGCGTAGATGCCTCGAAGCTTGCGATGCGATCCGGCGATCGACGCTCCGTCGGTAACGGTCACTGGCGAACCCGCGGCGCCCGCGACGAAGAACTCCACGTCGAGCCGCTCGATCTCGCTCGAAGGCAAGGCCCACGCGAGGTTGATTCCGGGCTCGCCATGCAAGGGCACCAGCGAGAGCGTCGCGCGCCGACGCGGGAGCGTGAGGCCGCGGGCCGCATCGAAGCTCCACCCTGGCAGCGCGACGTTCGAACGAAGCCGAAATCCCCCGGCGACCCGCACGTTCGAAAAGTGAAGCTCGCTGCCGTCGAGATCGACGAACGTCGTCTCGTAGGGCACTCGCCCCGCCACGCCCATCATCGCGGCGGATGGCGCGCAGCCAACCACGCGCTGAGTCGTTCGAGTGGGCAGCGGGAGCACGTTGACTTGGATCCGGAGCGCTGTCGCGACGCTGGCGCCGAGGGCGGCCTCGCCGACGCAGTCGCCCAGCCTCGGCGAGTACATCGCGCGAACCGTGAGCTCGGACGCCCCGACCCGCAGCATCCGCACGCGCACGGATCGACCGTCGAGCCGCGGTTGGATCACGTCTGCGGCGGACGACTCGACGCCTTCGAGACGCAGGTCGCTGGCTTCGATCGGGCAGCCCCGCGCGGGAGTGGGTCGCAGGAGGAGCTCGACTTCGCGCGAAATTCCCTCGCCAAACACGAGGTTCATCTGCTTTTGCGCCTCGGTCGCGGGCCGGTCCGGACGCAGCACCCATACGCTCACGATGCTGCTCCGCGTGTCGAGCGACAGCGGGACCTCGTATGCGAACGCAGCAGGCGCGGGACTGGCGCTCGCGCTCGACGCGGATGCGCGCGGGGTCGCGCACGACGCGAGCGCGACGAGGCACCCGCCAGCGACCGTCACCCGACTCACCGTCCTGTTCGTAGCTCGCCAAACCATGCTCGAACGTTGGCGAGCCAGGTCGCCTCGCCGCGCGTGCTGCTCGCCATCGTGTTCGAACGCTCGCGCGCTGGCGGTCGCTGGCCGAGCGAACGCAGCAACACCCGAGCACGCTTCTACCATCGTCCGCATCGATGCCACCTTCGACCGCTGCGCCGAGCATAGCGACGCCGAGCCCCGAGGGGCGATGGCAGCTTTGCGATCGCGGTTCGCGAATTTGCAAACGGGACGATTCTCGGCGCCGTCGCCAGAGCGCTCCTTCGGGGCTCGGCGCTTCGTCGCTCGGGTTGTTTTTTTGAGACACCCCCTCGCGAGCGCCCAATCCCCAACCGAGGCCGCGAGAGTCGCGGGCCACACGAGGGAGTGACTCATGGTGTTCGATCGCTCGTCGATGGGTGTCGTGTCAGTGGGGCTCGCGCTGAGCGCGCTCGGTTGCGCGCCGTTGCCCGAGGAGGAGCCGCGCGAAGCGCTTCGCGCGGTCGCGATCGGCTCGGGGACCGCGGCGTCGACGCTCGACGCGGACGGGCTGCGGCTCTACGTCGCAACCGACAGCGAAATCGCAGTGCGCGGAGCTCTGCCACAGGGCGCGGTTCGCGCGCGGCTCGCGCTCGAGCGGTACGGGCGCGTGCTCTCGACGTTCGAGGTGAGCGCGTGGACGCTCCCGGCGCGCTGGTTCGCGCCGGTCGACGACCTTCGAGCGATTCGTCGATTTCGTGTGACGTACTTCGACAGCGCGGGGCGATCGCTGCCCGATCGCTGGCAGTGGTTTCGAGACACGGCGGTCGCCGCGGAGGGCGCCTCCTGTGACCCGACTGGCGTCGAGACTCGGTGCGCGTCGCCCACGTACTGCGCCGAGAGCGGACGCGAGCCGCAGTGCAGCGTGATGCAACCGGTTCCCATCGCCGAAGCGCGGAGCTGGACGCGCGGGGCCGAGCTCCGATCGTTTGCCCGCGTCGAGGGCGCGCGTCAGCCCGCGCTCGAGTGGAGGCTCGTCGCGGGCGGCGTCGAGCTGCGCCCCTGGAGCGCGTCGTCGCTCACGCAGCGAGTCGAAGCGGGCGGTTTGAATACGTGGGCGTTGGTGGGGAGCGCGGTCCCTGCCGACGCGGTCGTCGAGTGGCGCACGAAGATGCGCGTCCCAGGGACGACGCTCGACGTGCTCGGGCCGACGGCCTCCGCCGCGCGAAGCGCCGGCGCGTCCGCGGGAACGCCCTGTCCGTACGCAGGCGAAGTCTCGGCAGCAGAGCTGTGCGACACGGGGCTTCGCTGCGCGGCGGACGCGGGCGGGCGGTTCGCGTGTCGAGCTGTTCCCGAGCGATGCACCGAAGGGCTGCCGCAGTTCGACGAGATTCCCGCGATGGCGGAGGGCGCGAGCTCGACGATCGAGGTCGTGCCCACCGGCTACACGCGAAACTGCATCACGTCGTGCAACCAACGGGCGACGGTGACGGGGGCGTTTCGCTTCGTCGCGCCGCGCGCCGGGCGATACACGTTTCGATGGGCTCCGCGCGTGTTCGGGGCGTACCTCGCGCCGATCGCGCTTCGCTACAGTTGCCGAACGTACGACTACGAGAGCACCGAAGTGTGCATCGCCGCCGAAGGCGAGCAGCGCGGCGTCGGCGCTCGCACGATGACCGCGGGCGAAGAGATCTTGGTGATGCCGTTCGAGCGCAACGGCGCAGGGACGCTCACCGTGACCGCCGAGTGAGCTCACTGACGCAGCGCTTCTGCACGCGGCCGACATCCCCCTCCGACACCCTCTCAGAACCCGGGCCCCGCGACGGCCCTGCATCGACCGTTGACGCAGCTCGCGGAGCGTCGCTCCATCGCGCAGCCGACGGCTTCGCAGCGAGGGCCGCGCTGACACGTCCGCGCGTACTCCGCGGTGAACGCCGCGAGGTGATCTCGATGGACCGCCCTCGTGCAGCCGCACGGAAACCCGCAGCAGCCCGGGACCTCTGGGCACGCGAGCACGCACTGGCCGGGCCCCGTGCACGCCTGCGGATCGGCGCTCGCGACGGCGCTGTCCGCGACGGCGTTCTGCGCTGCGTCGGGCGTCGAAGCAGCGCTCGTCCCAGCGTCCGCGGCGCTTCGAATCGGGGCGCTCGGCGCCGCGCGGACGAGGGCCTGCGCGCGGCTGATGAACCGCAGCACCGACGGGTGCGGCGCAGGCTCGCACGGAGAGCGCCAGCTGATCGAGCGTCCCTGCGACTGAACTCGGTGCGACTCGGTGGCGATCGCGTCGCAGAGCGTCGTCGAGCGAGCCATCTCCCAGCGTACGCGCCCGCGCTCGGCGCGCAGCTGTCGTAGCTGCGCGGCAGAGAGGCGCCCTGTGCGGCCCTCGAACGCGAACGTTCCGTCGTCGTCGACGCGCAGCTCCCAGACGCGCGCTCGGGGGTGGGCGACGAGGCGAGGGTCCATGGGTTCGACCGACGCGACGATGAGCGGCGCGCGCTGCGCGGCCCCTTCTCGCGCTCGAGCGAGCGTCGCCGCCGCGCCGACGATCACAGCACACACAATCAAACACGCCTTCGCGGTGCGCCCCGAGTCGTACGGCTTCGCTCTCATCACAAGTGGGTACGACGGTACGGCATCGGCAGCGATTCAACGAGCCAACGCGCCGGGGTCAGCGCCCTTCGATCGCGCGCAGCTCGCGCGCCGAGAGAAACGGCCTCACTTCAGGGGGCGCGCTCGCGACTTCGCGGTGCCACGCGTCGGTGTCTCCGTCGAGGATGAACACGCCGACCGGACCGGGACCGGCGTTGTGCAACACCACGGTCGTCCGCTGGGGGCTCACGGCGCCTGCGTCTGCTTCGTCGAGGCCGATCACGACGTCGACCGACGAAGGCGCGGCTTCAGCGATCGGTATCGTGACGCTGATGTGGCGATCGAAGCTCACCACGCGCAGTCGACGCGCGTCGCGGACCTCGATCGCAAACGAGCGCCGCTCGCCTTCACGGAGCAGTCCGTGCGCGAGCAACACGCGCGACAAATACGAGGCGAACGCCGCCGCGGGTCGAACGTTGGCAGACACGAAGCTTCGTCGGTAGTCGCGGACGCTCGCAAACGGGTCGAACGTCACGCTGCCGAGCGCGCGGTGGAGGCGAAACGAGACTTCGATCCGCGCCCCCTCGCGCACGTCGATGTCGGCCGCGCACTGCGTGCAACGAAAGTGCTCGTTGGGCGCGTCCTCGATGGCTTCGAAGCGGCGCTCGATCGCGCCGCAGAACACGCAGAGCGTGTTGAACCAGCGCTCGACGAGCCCGACAGACTCCGCGGCGAGCAGCGCGCGCACGCGATCTTCGGGCTCGAAGCGAGCGGTCTCTGCGACGGCGAACGGGTTGATGTGAAAGAGGTCTGCGTCCGACGCGCGCCGAAGGAAGAGCTCCAAGGCGTCGACGATCGCCGGTGCGATCGCGCGTCGCTCGCGGAGCTTTCCGAACACGAGCGCAATTTCGGGGCGTCGTTGGGACATGGAGGGGCTTGGCGACTCTCGGTTCGAGTACGTCGCGTCGCGCCGAACCGCTACGGCGACCCGCGACGAAGCCGTCACGGACCCACGCTCTGCGCTCGCTGCTCCTGCGGGCTGCTCGGTCGGCCGCTGCGGTCTTCGCTCGGCGCGGTCGCGGCTCCTGCGTCCCGCGCCGCGGTCGTGTTTCGCGCGGCGCGAACGATGGCTCGGGCGCGGGCTACGATCCGGAGCACCGAGGCGTGCGGCGCTGGTTCGCAAGGGGATCTCCAGCTCATGCGACGATTGCCCGATCGCACCGTGTGCGACTGCGTCGCGATCGCGTCGCACAAGAACGTCGATCGCGCCATGACCCAGCGCACGTGTTGAAGCTCGGTCCGCAGCTGCTGCAGCTGCGCGGCCGACAGTCGGCCCGTGCTCCCTTCGAACGCGAAGACCCCGTCGTCATCGATGCGAAGCTCCGACACGCGCGCCCGCGGGCGCGTCGCGAGGCCCTCGTCGATCGGCCGCTCGGTGACGACGAGCAGAGGCGCGCGCTGGGCAGATCCCTCCCGAGCGACGAGCACCCAGGTCAGCGCCGAGATCGCTGCGCATGAAATCAAGATCACCCGCGCGGCGGCATTCCTCATGGTCGACAGCGTACGGCAGCGAGGCGCGCGCAACGAGCCGCGGCGGTGACGAGAGCGTCGGAGGGCGTCGCGAGTCTGGCGAATCTCGGGGGGGGCGCCGAAATCTGCCGCGCCTCGTCGCACAGCTCTGTGAAGAAAATTCCAGCATTTCGTGCGATCGAGCGTCCCAGCCGAGCCAACGTGGAAGGCCAATCGATTCGAGCGCGCGTTTCGCGCTGTGGGTTGCCCACGAAGACGCGCTGCGGGTGCGCCGCGGCTTTCGGCGCCTATGGGGGCGCAGGGGACGTTCGAAATCGACAGCGGCGCGCAACCGCCTTCGGGCTCCCTGGATATCGCCGCCCATCCAAGGAGGTTCTCGATGGAAAGTCTGTTGGTTCGGTGTGGAGCTCTACTCTGTGGTTCGTTGGCGCTCGTCGCATGTGGTCCGGACGAGCCGACGGGCTCGATGCGCGATGGCTCGTTAGCGCACGACGTTGTCGCATCAGACGCGGCTCGGGCGGACCGCGAAGAGGTGGTCGACGCGATGGTCGCGAACGACAGCGGGTCGGAGGCGAACGACAGCGGTGTCGCCCAGGACACGGGAAGCGAGCCCGCGGACGTTCGCTGGTTCGAGGGCGAGTATCGACGGATCGGCGGGTATTTGCTGACGCGCTCGGAGCCGTACTCGTCGTTTCGCGCATGGACCGAGAGCGATGGTCGCCGACGGGTCCAAGTGCGAACGCCGTACGGAACGACGACCGACGGAACGTGGCGTCCGCTCCATCGCCGCGCAGTCGAGGTGCGCTTCTCCGACGGCTCGATGCTCGTGGTCGACGAGAGCTCGATGCGGGCGAGCTGCAGCTTGCTTCGCTATCAGTCGCAGCTGTGGATGCGATGGGGCGCGCAGCCGTCGGTGGAGTGTCCGTTTGTTCGTACGCTGAGCGACCGCGAGTGCTCTCTTGCCGGACGTTCGATCACTTGGAACATGCGCGGTCCAGGCAACGGGACGACGTATCAAGTCGTCCTTCGCGAGTCCGGCGCTGGGTTCTACCAGCGCGTCGTCGATCGACTCGACTGCAGCATCGGTGACTGCATCTACTTGCCGGTCGCCGACGCCACTGAGTACTTCGAGTGGAGGATCGAGGACGATCGCTTGGCGGGGATCGGCTTGTTTCTTCCGGAGATCACACAGAGCAGCGTGTCGGCGCTGCCGATGTGTCGCCGCGGTCAGGTCTACGGTACGCCGACCAACCTCAACGGTGAGCGCTGCGGCGACGGCGTGTGTCGCGGGCTCGAGTGGAGCGGCGATTGTCCGCAAGACTGCGGATACCAATCTGGGAAACACTGTCCGGTCGGGTCGCGCTGCGAGCGAACCGACGAAGTCTGCGCGGCCAACGGCTCGACAACCACGGACGGAACGTGCCGCCCGACGTGCACCATCGGTAGCGAGCATTGCGCGAGCGCGTGCTGCGGCTCGTATACGGGGTCCAGTCCGTATGCTTGCTTTCCCGCGACGGCGTGCGGCAGCGATGCGCCGACCTGCAAGGGGTTCGATCAAACGTGTACAGAAAGCGACGAGTGCTGCATCGTTGGCGGGCGCGCTTCGGTGTGTGTCTTGGGGTTGAACGAGAGCAATCCGAGCGAAGGTCGCTGCCGTCCCGCGTGCTTTCGCGACACGGACTGCGGCGTCGGGATGACCTGCTCGTGTCCGCTTCGAAACGGGCAGCGCACCTGCAGCCGAACGCGCGGGTGCTGAGCGCTCACCGCATCGCGCGGAGCATCTGTCGCAGCTCGTCGATCGCGCGATCGCGGCGAGCCTGGGTCCAACGCAGGTCGAACGGGGGCGCGCCCCGGACCTTCGCTCGATTGGCGATGAAATCAGTGACCGAGTCCATCATGCGAAGCGTCGCGTCGCGCCCTGGCTCGCTGAAGTCTGGCCCGTCGGGCGGGCCGCTCGCGCGAAAGGTGTGGTGACCGCGGGCGTTGAGGTACTCGATCTCGCGCGAGCCGCGCTCGAACCAGATGATCGCCGAAGGTCGGGTGTCCTCGAGGAGCCCGAGCGTCGATTCGCGGATGAGCCTCGATCGAAGCGTGTTTTCGCTGACGATCGAGAGAGCGGTCACCGAGTGAACCGTGGCGATCGTCCCGCGCTCGTCGGTGCGAATTCGGTGCGCGTTGACCTGGCTCGCGAACCGCGCGAGCGCTTCGAATACCGGTGTCGCTTCGGCGCGATCGGCGATCGCCGCCCACGCTTCGCCGATGGCGCCGAGCTCTCCGTCGCGAAAATGGAGCTCGCGTATGCGTCGGGCCATGTCCGCGGCGATCGCGCGATCGCCGAGCGCGGCGAGGGCGACAGAGACCCACGACGCGCACGCAGGGGCGATCTCGTCCGGGACTCGCTCGCGAAATCGCGCGATCGTCTCGCGGAGCAACGGCTCGGTCGCCGGCGCGTCGAGCAGATAGAGCAGCTGCGTGTACGCGCAGCGCTGCAGCTCGCTGTCGAACGCGCGCTGGCTCCGGTCGCTGATCGGCGGCAACGAAGCTACGCGAGCGCGAAGCGCGTTGAAGAGCGCAGCGCGCTGCGGCGGCGTGAGCTGCGGGCGCTGCGGTGAGTTCGCCGACGTCGAGGCGATCGGGTCGTAGACGTTGGGAGGCCGCGGAGAGAGGTAGAGGCGCGAGGACGGCGCGCTCGGGTCGCGCGCGGCGAAGAGCCACGCCACGGATCGAATCTGTCGTTCGAAATTGGCAGACGAATCCGAGGCGCCCGCGAGCGCGCGCTCGTACGGCGAGAGCGTCGCGATCTGATCCCAACGCAGCCGCATCGTGTTCGCGCGCGCGGCGGGGCGAGAGTCACTGGCGTCCTCGTCGAACGAATCCCAGCCGAACTCGCCCGGCGCCATCCCGCTCGTTTCGGCGATGAGAAAATCCAGGAACCGTCGGACGGTGAACACCTCGCGCGCGAAGGGGTAGCTTCGCGCGCGAACGGTGCGCGTCACGCGGCGGTCGTTTTCGAACGCGTTGATGAGCGCGGGGGTGGCGCTCGTTCCGCGGGCGATGATCGCGCGAACGATCGGGTCGCGCTGGAGGTCGAGCGGCTCGTCGAACGCCACGTCGAGCCGCGTTCGATCGAGCTGTTCGATGAGCTGTTCGACGGTCGCCGCAGGCGCTCGCGAAGGGTCGATCGACGCGCTCGCTGTCGCGGTCGTTCGCCGTCGCGCCTCTTCGATCATCGCAGGGACGTCCCGCAAGAACTCGGTCGACCGCTCTTGCTGCATCCGTGGAACGCCGCCTTCGAACGACGTCGTCGCGACGACGGACCCTCCGTGCTCTTCGATGTACAGCCGCGCGCAGTCGAGCCGCTCGAGCATGCGCAGCGCGAGCGCGTCGCGGCCGAATCGATGGGCCATGACGGCTCCGTCGAAGTAGGTCTCGGCGAACTCGAGCAGCGCAGAGCGCTCGCGACCGGCGCTGAAATACCTGGGCGCCGCGCGCCACTGGGCGTTGGCGGCCGCCGTGTGTCCGGCGCGGGCGAGCAGCGCCGCCGCGAGCAGATTCGGCCGGACGCGTCCGCGGGCCCTCGCGGTGCGCGCGCCGTCCCAATGCTCCGAGGCGCGTTCGCGGAGGGTGAGCTCCGAGGGACGCGCATCGCCGCGCGTGGTGAGCAGGTCTCCGCGGATCGTGAGCATCACGCCGTCGCCGACGATCCATCCCTGCACGTCGTCATTGCGCTCGTCGCCGAAGAGCGTCCCGATGTTCGCCGGCGCGCTCACGAACTGCCCCGTGGGAACCGGGAGCCCCAACGCAACCAGGATGCCCGTGGCTCGCGCGAGCTCGGTGTCGAGCTGGGCGGGGGCGCTCCACGCGGGAAGGGGGCCCGTCGCGCAGCTCGTGGCGGGGCGCGGCAACGGACGGTCGATGATCTGCGAGGGATCGTGCGTAGGCGCTGGAATCGCCGCGGCCATCGCGCCCATCGGCTTGATCGATCGCGTCGTCGCGTCGTTGGACGCCGTCGCGCACGCCGTCGACGTGAGCACCAAGAGCAGAGTCGTCGATCGAGACACGCGGATCCTCCCCATGACTTGTGTAGGTTTCGGCAGCGAATTTCCGCTAGCGCGTAAACGATAGCAAGCGCTCGTCTCGCTCGGGGCCGCCCTCCGTGACACGCGTCTGTGGTTTGCCGGGACGCTCCACGACGACGAGACCGCGGTCGCGCACGGACGCGCGCCGCTTATTTTCGCGTTGCTGTCAGAGCTCGCGCGGCTCTCGATGTCTCGGCACACTTGGTGCGCCCATGAAGACAAAGCTCTCTGTACGCCTTGCGGTGGCTTCGTTCTCGCTTGTTGCTGCGGGGTGCTCGACCAACCCGCCTCCTTCGGACAGCGGGCAGGACGCGCGAACGACGCTCGATTCAATGGGTCAAGAATCGAGTGTCCCCGATTCGAGCGCCATGGATGCGCCTGCGGTGGACGCGGTGGAGGTCGATTCGGGCGTGGGCGATCCGGACACGGGCGTGGGGACGGACACGGGCGTCGACGCTCGTATGGCGATGGACACGGGCGTCGTCGGTGACACGGGCGTGCGGGTCGACTCGGGGATCGTCGACGCGACAGGGCCAACGGACAGCGGATCGCCAAGCGGATCGCGGGTCGTCGTGACGCTCACGCGAGGCGCTGGCGTGACGGGAACGCAGCGAGTCAACGTGGGGGTTCCTGTGGCGCAAGGGGCGACGACCGCGGCGACGGCGGTGGCGGTGCTCGTCGCGGGAGCCCCTGTCGCGACGGCGTCCCGCGTGCTGGCGACGTATCGCGACGGGAGCCCTCGGAGCTTTCAAGTGCAGTTCGACGCGCCTGCGAGCGCGACGAGCGCCGAGATCGTCTTCGGGATGAGCGCGCCTGCGCTCGCGCTCGTCGGGGTCGACACGCTCTTGCAGAACGAGGCGCTCGGGCCGGACACCGCGCGGACGCCGCGGGTGTGGGCGACGCTCCCGGCGACGTGGCTCGTCGCGAGCAAATTCGGCGGAAATCTCGTCGTCGCCACGGACCTCACCGCCGCGCCGCTCGACGTGTGGCGCCGTCGCTGCGACTACAGCGCGTACTCGAGCGCGACGTTCGCCGCGCAAATCGGGACGGCGGGCTCGTGGCTCTACGACCGACCGACGGCGCTCTACCGCGGCTACGCCTCGACCGGAACGCTCTCGGTCCTTCAGTCCGCCTACCGCGAAGCCGACGTGTACCGGCAGCGCATCCTCGCGAGCTCGACGGTGCCCCCGAGCTCGGACCTCAAGTACAACTACACGCAGAACCTCGCGCTTCACTACCTGCTCACGGGGGACGATCGCTTTCGCGAAGCCGCGGAGACCGTCGCGGGCCGAAGCACGATCAGCGGCTACACGGGCGCGTACAGCACGTCGTTTTGGACCGAGCGCCACGCGGGGTTCGGCCTGCTCGCGAACGTGTTTGCCGCGCGCGTGAGCGACGATCGCGCCGCAGAGTTTCGCATGCGCGCGCAGACGATCGTGACGAACCTCATCGCGATTCAGAACCGCGCGCTCAACCTCGCGAGCGCGCCGATGAACAAACAGCTCGACGCGATGCACCGGTGCTTCGGGCACACGCCGGCGGCGCACGACATCTCCGAGTACGTCGACCTCGACATGCCCACCGCTGCGACGCTCGTGTGCAGCCCGTGGATGAGCGCGATCACCGCGGACGCGCTCGAGGCGTTCGCCGACGACGCGGACGCGACGAATCGCGCGGCGGCGCTCGACTCGATCGTTCGACTGGGCCGTCGCCTCGCCGCCGTGGACAACCGCGGAACCAACGGACGTCCCCACTATCTCTTGGGCCTCGACGGCGCCAACGCGCCCGACGGCTTCGACGAGCACTGGGGCGAGGTCGCGTACGTCGCGTCCATGGCGTGGCACTACTCGGGCCGCACCGACGCCGCGCTGCGCACCAACGCGATGCACTACGTCAACGGCTTCAACACCCGCGGGGCGATCGGCCAGCTGCGCAGCTTCAACTGGCAGTGCCGCAGCGCGATCGCGACGCCGTTCTATCTGCGCTGATCAGCGCCCTTCGCGCTCGAAGAGCTCGTTGAAGAGGGCGCGCTCTTCGTCGCACGGCTCGACCGTGGCGCGGCCGTCGCTCACGTGGCGCACGGCGGCGTCGAGCGCGTCGCGGTCACGCAGGATGCGACGGTGACCGAGGCCGCGGGTCGCGACGAGCTTCGCGCCGCGCCACTCGCGGACGAGCGCTTCGCCCGCCGCGAGCGAGACGTCCTTGTCGTCCTCGTCGTGCACGACGAGCAGGGGCTCTGTGCGGTTGCGCGCGGCGCGGAGCATCTCGAGCTCGGACAGGGCGATTCCGTAGCGGTCCTCGACGCGCCTCGCCATCGATTGCCGCACTTCTTCGGGCACGCCGACGGTGCGCGCGAAGTACTCGGTGAAGCGCTTGGGGCTCAGGGGAGGCGCGTAGAAGACGAGCTTCGGCTGCGAGGGGAGCGGGACGCGCCCGAGGACGAACGTGCTCGCGACGCAGCCCACCGAGTGCGCGACGATCGCGTGCGGCGCGCCGAAGTGGTCGATCACCGAGCGAAGCGCCTGCGCGATCTCGATCACCGACGAGCGGTCTCCGTCGGCGTCGCCGTGCCCTGGCGCGTCGAAGGCGACGACGCGATACCCCGCGCGAACGAGGGGCTCGACGTGGGCGCCGAGCTGGCTGCCGCGCCCTTCCCAGCCGTGCACGAGCAGGACGAGGGGGCCTTCGCCGAAGCTCCACGCGGGGAGCGTCGCTCCTGCGTGCGCGACGGATGCGCGCGTGGCTCGCTCGAGGATCGCGCGCTCCCACTGCGGGCGGCGGTGCCGACGCGGACGGCGAAAGAGGCTCTCTGCGGCGATCGTCGCGAGCGAGTGCGACGTCGCCGAGAGCGCGCGAAACCCGAGGCGAACGCCCTCGAGCGCGACTTTTTGGGCGAAGGCATCGAAACGAACGGTCGTGCTATTTGAAGCCGTGGCAGTTGCGGACATGGTGATCTCCTCCATCGGTCAGCGGTCAGTGATGCTTGGCGGAGGGACGGGCCGAGGGCCGCGTCTCCGTCGAAATCGTGGCGTCGCGCAGGAGCCTGTCGAACGCGGCGCGCGCGCGCTTCTCCGACGCGCGGTCGCGAAAGAGCCGCGCGAGCGTGTGGTATCCGTGCGCGATCGCGTAGAGCTCGAAGGCGAACTGATCGCAGTCGAGGTCCGGGCGAAAGTGCCCTTCGTCGACGGCGATCTTGGCGGCGCCCGAGAGCACGCCGAGCCAGTCTTTCTCCGAGCTGACGAGCCGATCGCGCGTGGGGCCGGGGCGGTCGTCGAGCTCGACCGTGGCCGCCATGAAGATGCAGCCGCCGGGCATGAAGTCCGCCCGCGCCCACGCGAGCCACCGCTCGAAGAGCGCCCTCACGCGGGGCAGGCCGCGCTTCTCTTTGAGCGCTGGCGACACGACGAGCGACACGAAGCGGTCGACGGCCTCGTCGAGGATCGCGATCTGCAGCTCTTCTTTCGAGCCAAAGTGCGCGAACAGCCCGCTCTTCGAGCGCCCCGTCCGCTCGGCGAGCGCGCCGATCGTGACCCCTTCGAGGCCGACTTCGCTCGCCATCGCCAGGGCCGAAGCCACGATCTCTTTGCGGGAGTCTTCGCCTTTGCTCACGGGCCCTGACAATAGAACGATCGTTCGAAAAATCAAGGCCCGCTCGGATTTGCTACGTTGCCCCTGTGAATCACCGCGCGATCGACGAGCTCGTGGAGGCGAGCCAGTGCGACGTCTTCTGGCGACCTGCGGACCTGACCGTCGTCGAGCGCGAGGACGTGGTGTACCTCTCGTGTCCGCGGGACGAGGCGTACCTGAACTCGGTGCACCGCGTTCGTTCGGAGGACGCGCGGGTCGAGGCGCTCGTTCGCGAGGTGAGCGAGGCGCACGCGAAGGTCACCTCGCGCTTCGCCGTCGCCGAGCCGAGCTGCTCCCCGACGCTCGAGCGGTCGCTCGCCGCCGCGGGGTACGTTCGAACCAACGAGCACTACGCGTACACGATCGCGGTGGGCGCGTACGAGCCTCGGCCCGCGCGCGGGATCTCGGTTCGCAGGGTCGAGACCGTCGAGGACCTCTACGCGTTTCGACGCGTGATGCACGAGGCGTTCGGGCGCACCTCGGCGAGCAGCCCGGCGATCGACGCGCACGAGCTCGCCCTGTGCACGGGGCCGTCGGCGCGCGTCGCGAGGTTGATCGCAGTCGACATGAATACTGGGGCGGTCGTCGGCTGCGGCGGGAGCAACCTCTACCCGAAGCTCCGCTACGCCTCGCTGTGGGCTGGCGCGACGCTCCCGTCTGCGCGCGGGCGGGGCGCGTACTCGGCGCTGATGGCGGCGCGCGTCTCGCTCGCGAAGTCCGCCTCGATCGAACGCGTGGGGCTTTATGCGCGGCTCGCGACCTCCGCGCCCATCGTTGCAGCGCAGGGGTTCGCGCGCGCCGGTCGCATGACCTACTGGGAGCGGCCGCCCCTCGAGCGCTGAGCGAGGAATGCTCCGGCGGCCAGCGCTCGTTGAGTCCGTCGCGAACGGCGCGGTGTACGATCGGGCCACAACCAAGGGAGAAGCGAGCGATGACCGAGCTGCATGTCTGCGATCACTGTGAGCGACACATCCGTCGGACCGAGTCCCAGTGTCCGTTTTGTTCGGGGGTGGTGACGCCGTCGAGCGCGCGACCGACCGCTGCATCTGTGCTCTTCGCGGTCGCGGCGGCGGCGACGGTCGCTGCGTGCTACGGCGGCCCGCAGCGCAACATGCAGCAGCCCGCGCCCCAGCAGCAGCCCGCGCAACCGCCCGCGCAACCGCCGGCTGTTCCGAGCGCGACGCCCGACGCGACCTCGTCTCGCGCGCAGCCCGACTCGATCGGCGAGGCGAGGATGCTCGCGGATCGAACGCTGGTCCTCGAGCTCTCGGGCAGCGATCTTCGCGACTCCGTTGGCGCGGGAGAGTTTCGCTACCCCACGGTGCACCCGCAGTACGACGAGATCCTCGCGCACATCGGGCCCATCGAGCCCGGCCAGCGCCGCAACGTTCGGGCGTTTTGACGGACCTGGAGCGTCGCTGCGCGGCCACGGTGCAGAAACGCTCCCTCGGGTCGTCGGGCGACGGCGGGTATACTCGTCGGCCCCGCATGGCCAATCGTCCAAACATCCTCCTCGTCGTGTCGGATCAAGAGCGCTCGCGCGAGTGGCTTCCGACCGGTGTTTCGCTGCCCAATCGCGAGCGGCTCCTGCGCGAAGGCGCCGAGTGCACGCGGTACTACACGCACGCGAGCCCGTGCTCTCCGTCGCGCGCGACGCTGTTTACGGGGCGGTACGTCCCGCAGCACGAAGTGCGGGAGAACGTGATCTTTCCCGCGCACGTCGCGCTCGACACACGAATTCGAACGCTCGGGCACCGGCTGCGCTCGTCTGGCTATCGCACGGCGTACCTCGGCAAGTGGCACCTCGCGCACGGCGCGACGCCGGACATGGACTCGTACGGCTTCGGCGACTGGGAGGGCAACGACCAGCACTACATGGGCTGGGCCGGAACGGGCGTCGAATATGATCCCATCATCGCCGCGCAAGCCGCGCGATGGCTGAAAGAGAACGGCGCGCGCGAAGGCGACGACCGCCCTTGGTTTCTCGTCGTGGCGCTGGTCAATCCGCACGACGTGATGTGGTTTCCCGCGGATCAGCCGTACTACCAACGCGAGCACGCCGAAGAGGTCGAGCGCTTCAAGGACCTCTTGCGCATGGCCAACTGGAAGGACTCGGATCCCATTCCGCCCTTCACCGCGGACTACCCCGAGTACTTCACGAAGCTCCCCGCGAACTTCGAGGACGACCTCTATACGAAGCCCGCGGTGCAGCGCGAGTGGATGATCGAGCAGCAGAAGTCCTTCTGGGGGCGCATCGATCCGTCGGACACGCGCGCGTGGCTCAGGCAGCTCGACTACTACGTCGCGCTCCACAAGCTCGCGGACGAGAGCCTCGGGAAGATCCTCGGCGCGCTCGACAACACGGGCCGCGCGGACAACACGGCGATCTTCTTCACGAGCGACCACGGCGACATGTGCGGCTCGCACGGGCTGCGGTCGAAGGGGCCCTTCGTCTACGAAGAGATCATGAAGATCCCGATGTACGCGAAGGTGCCCGGGGTGACCAAGGCCGGCTCGAAGATCGACGCGCTCGCGTCGCACGCGGACCTCGCGCGCACGATCGTTCACGTCGCGGGCGCGGACGAGAGCGCGATGTCGGGCGTCGATCTCACCGGAGCGCTCGCGGGCGGGAGCGCGCCGCGGGAGTACGTGCTCTTCGCGCAGGACCAGGCGTGGTACGAGCGCTGTATCCACGTTCGCTACGCGATTCGCGGGGTGTTCGACGGGCGATTCAAGTACGCGCGGTACTACGGCGTCGGCGGGAGCACGACGCAGTTCGGGCAGCCGTGGGACTGGCCGAAGCGCGTCGGCGAAGACGCCACGTTCGAAGAGCAAGACCACGAGCTGTACGACCTACAGGAAGACCCCTACGAGCTCGTCAACCTCGCGATGGATCGTGGTCGACGGAGTGAAGTTCGGCGATGGTTCGAGCGTATGAGAGAGCTCGAGCGAAACGAGTTCGCGGCGATGGAGTTCGACCGGGCCCCGGCCGCTGCAGAGTGAAGGAGCACACGAGTGACGAGCGCGCGAGGGTCCATGGTGCGAGTGAAGTACGCGGTCGCGGTCGCTTCGACCGCGGCGATGGTGATGGCGGCCACGCTCCCCACGGCGTCGGCCCAGAGCGACGGGGGCCGCCCGCCTGCTCCTGACGCAGGGGCTGCAGCGGCCGCGCCGAGGCCCGTTCCTCCGCCGCCACCGCCGGTGGTCGAATCGCCGTTCAACGGCGTGTGGCGTCACGCGGGCGGCGACGCCGAACGCCGCGCGCTCGAAGCCGCGGTCGCGCGCGCCGTGCAGGGGATGGGCTTCTTCATCGAGGGCATCGCCGCGAGCCGCATCCGCGACAGCAGCCCGATCCCGCCCACCGTCACGATCCGCGTGGCCAACAACACCATCGAGTACACGGGCGTGCGCGGCAGGCTCATTCGCTCGCCCGCGGATGGCACACAAATTCAAACGACCAACGCCCAGGGCGAGCCCATCACGCTCACCACGCGCATCTCGGGCAACGTGATGAACCGCTTCGGCTCGCGCCCCGAGGGCAGCCGTCGCGAAGTCGTCACGGTCAACGGCAACACGCTCACCATCGACGGAACCGTGTCGTCCCCGCGCCTCCCGCGCCCCGTCGTGTATCGATTGACGTACCGGCGTTGAAGTGGGGCGGAGGGGGTGTTGGGTGCGGCAGCGAGCAGCCACTCTCGGCGCGGCAGCAAGCACTCATCGTTCTTCACCTGTGGTGAATGAGCTGATATTTCGCTCATGAAACAGCGAGTGCACAGGCACTCCCCCTTGGCCCATGGGCTGGCCCCCACCTTCAGTTGGGGGCAGCGAGGCCAAGGCTGTACGCCGCAAGCGGCGCACACAGATTCGAGATGGCGAGACCGCGAGAAGGCACAACGGACAGCAAAAATGCTGTACCCAGTGCGATGGCTTCTGATTGTGAAGTGCGCCGGTAGCGGCGCACGGATCG
>JAEUKI010000003.1 GCA_016793325.1 Myxococcales bacterium
ACCATGCCGTCGGTGTTTCGCGGGTTCATCGCGTCGGCGCCGATTTCGTCGCGCGTCGGGACACCGTCGCCGTCGTCGTCGTTGTCGAGCGCGTCGATCGTTCCGTCCATGTCCGTGTCGCGGCCCATGAACATCGGGCCCATGCCCACTTCGCGACCGTCGGGGACTCCGTCCATGTCGCTGTCCGCGCTCATCGGGTTCGTTCCGAGGCGCGTCTCGTCCATGTTGGGAATCCCGTCCATGTCGTCGTCACGGTCGCCGACGCACAGACCGGTCATCGCGTTGCACAACGGTGTCGGCGCAGCGCAGTTGGCGTTCGAGTTCATCGACGGCGCCGCTGCGTTGGTGCGCGCGGCGCCCGCTTCGCGCGGGTCGTTGTCGGGCACGCAGTCGTTGTCGCTGTCGAGGTCGAGGAAGTCTCGCGCGCCGTCGGCGTCGCTGTCCGCAGGCATCGCGGGCATCGCGCCCGCTTCGACGAGGTCGGTCACCGTGTCGCCGTCGCTGTCGCGATCGAGCCACGCAGGCGCCATGTCCATGTCCAAATCCGGCGTCATTCCCGCGGCCATTCGCTCGATGCTCGTGGGGATCCCGTCGCCGTCATCGTCCGCGTCGAGGTAGTCCGCGAGCATGTCGCTCGTGCCTTCGCCCATGGGCACCATCGCATCGGAGTTGCGCGGCATCATGGCGCCGCCCATCCCGAGCTCGTCCGCGGTCGACAGTCCGTCGCCGTCGTCATCGGGGTCGAGGTAGTCCGCGAGGGTGTCCGTCGCGACGCCGGGCGCCGCCGCCCCGTCGCTGTTTCGCGCCATGAATTGCCCGCCCATCCCGAGCTCGTCGCGCGTCGGGACGCCGTCGTTGTCGTCGTCCGCGTCGAGCGAATCGATGCGCATGTCCATGTCCGTGTCGACTGCGGGCGTGCGCGCCGTGATCACCGTTCGATCTGCGTCGTTCGAATCGACGGTCGAGAGCAGCCCGTCGCCGTCTGCGTCGGCGGCCATGTCGAGCCTGCCGTTGCGGTCGGCGTCGAGCATGGCGCTCCCGTTTTCGATGAGGTCGAACACGCCGTCGCCATCGGAGTCGAGGTCGAGGTGGTTGGGAATTCCGTCGCCGTCGAGGTCGACGCGATCGTCGACGCCATCGGAGTTGCCATCGACGAAGCCCGCAAAGTCACGATCGAGGTAGTCGAAGACGCCGTCCGAATCCGCGTCTGCGGACGGGTCGCGACCGTTGCCCTCGATTACGTCGGGCACGCCGTCGTTGTCGTCGTCCGCGTCGGACACATCGACGACGCCGTCGCCGTCGCGGTCGAGTCGTCCCACGGTGACGGTCCACGTCTGCGTGGTGGTTCCGCCATCGCCGTCGGTGACGCGAACGGTGAACGTGAACATCTGCCCCATCTGCGCAGGCGTCGGCGTCCACGTGACGGTGCTTCCGGACAGCGTGGCGCCCGGAGGCGAAGCGGTCAGCGAAAACACGAGCGGATCTGCGGCGCCCGCAGGATCCGTCGCCGTCGGCGTGTACGTATACGCCGTGCCGACCGTCGCCATCGTCCCGGGCATACTCGAAAACGTGGGCGCCACGTTGGCGACGGTCACCGTCGTCGTGGTGCTCGCCGTCGTGTCGCAGCTCGTCGCCGAGAGACGAACGCCAACGGTGCGCGTCGCAGGGCCGTCGATCGTCGCGGCGTTGAACGTCACCGATGCGCCGGTGGTCTCGAAGGTCCCGTTGTTGTCGAGGTCCCACGTGATGGTCGCGCCCGTCTCGGTCGTCGTGGCCATCAGCATGCCCGTCGATCCTTCGTTCACGGTCGCCCCGCTGACGGTGGGCGTCGCGCACGCGCGGCCGCGAACCGCGAGCGAGCCGAGCTCACCCGCAGGGGCGCTGACGCACGTCGTGAGCGATTGCCATCCCATCGGAATCGACGAGAACGTCCCGTGACAAAACGAACCCCACGTGAGGTTCGCGGTGCCGCCCGAGGCGACGATGCCCGTCAGCACCGGATGCGTAGAACCCGCGGTGGTGATGGTCGACACCTCGTCGTTGCGCGCTCGATTGATGACGAACGGCGCGCCGAACGTCGGCTCGAACGCGTTGATGGGGACCTCGGTGTTTCCACCGGCGTTGCGACAGCCGTACTGCAAGTACATCCCGGTCGCGCCGCCCGAGGCCGTGCGGCCCGTTGCTGTGATCCACGCGGCGCTGTTGCGCTGGATCGCACGCGCGCCCAAGCCCGCGGGGGTCGTCGAACTCGCGTGGAGAATCGGATCGGAGGACAGCACCACGACGCGACCGCGCACAGCCGGTCCCCACGTCGCTTGAGTGTCGCGGAGGGTGGCGAGGTTCGTTCCCGTCGTCGAGCAGATGTCGGCGTCGACCCAGATCCCGTCGAACCCGCCGAAGTCCGCCGTCGTCAGCGCTCGCCACGCCGCGTCCGCCGCAATCGTGATCGTGGTCCCCGCGGGAAAGTACACGCGCGGGTCGGTGACCCCGCCCGCCGCGGGCGTCGTCGTCACGCCCGGTCCGTACACCAAGATGCGCGGCTGCGCCTGCGCGTCGGACGTCTGTTGCAGCGCTGCGAATCCAGCGGCGAGCGCGACGAGGGCGACGGCCTCCGTCCTCACGCGCGTGCGTCGAGTGCTCATGATTGTGTGTGTGTCCTTTCGAGAGCGAAGAGCGTTTTCTCCGTTCAGGGTATTCGATCTCCGCGCGTGATCGCACGCGTCGGGTGCGCTGGGGAAGCGCTACTCAACGTCGAGACGGGTCCGGTTTCTGTCAGTGAAAACACTAGCGCTTCACGCGCTTCGCGCCGACCAGACGATCATCGATCCCCGCTGCGCAGACCTGTGCGATGGTGGTGGGTTTGTCGTTTGACTGTGCGACGAGCGATCCACCCGATCGCTCCGAGCAGCCCTGTCACGGCGCGAAGATCGAGTGACTGACGCGCCGCTGCTGAGCACTGGCAGCCGCCCGTCGCGCGCAACGGCGACGGGACGCGCGCGTCGCTCGGCGCAGCGGGCACGTCGATGGGCGAGACCCGATCGGCGATCGTGGTCGCGTCACGCGGCTCGACGTCGGGCTCGCTCGCGGCGTCGTCGGCAGCGCTGTCCGCGACAGCGTCGGTCGCGCCGTCCGACGCGGCGTCCGTGGGTGCGGCGTTCCACACGCCTTCGGCGCAGCGGCCGCGCGGCGGCGCGGGAGGGCGCGTGATCGCGAGGAGCTGCGCGCGCACCGTCGGCCACTGCGCTGCGCACCGCGTCCTCACGCGGGTCCCGTCTCCACAGGCCTCGGGGCCGCGAATGTCTTCGATCGCGAGCAGTCTTCGAAAGCTCTCGCCGCCGTCTTGCGAGCAGCCGAACGAGTATCCCGCCTGCTGCTCGGACGCCGTCGCGAACACAACGCCGCGGCGATAGCGCAACGATCGCGCGCGCAGCGTCGTCGCGAGCGGTCGAAACGTCCCGCCCCCGTCGTCGCTGCGCTGCAAGCGGGCGCCCTCTTCTGCGGACATCGCCCAGATCGTCTCGAAGCCTGGCGTCGCCGCGGCGCCCACCATCGCGCCGGCGCTCGTCACGAGCGTGCGCACCGTCGCCCCGCTGTCGTCCGAGCGCGCGAGCGTGCTGCTCCCGTCCGTCGCAAATCCCCGCAAGAGAAGCCGCCGATCGTCGATCGAGTCGACCGCCGCGAGAAACGTCGCCGCCGTCATCGCGAGCGGCGTCGCGGTCGTCGGGTCGAAGACGTCACCGCCGCTGTCGCTGCGGAGGATCCGCGCGTAGCCCAGGCGATCCTGCGCCGTGGCGTAGAGGAGAAATGAATTCATGGGCGCATAATCGATCGTCTGCGTGAAGTACTCGGACGACGTCCACGCGCGACGAAAGGTCCTTCCGTCGTCGTCGCTGAGCAGCACGCGCGTCCCGCCAGTGGCGAGCTGCTGCGAGAGCGCGACGCGGGCGCCTCGCGCGGTCACGTCGATGCTCGGGTCCGTCTGGCTCTCGGCGATCGGCGAAAAATCGCACCAATCGCCGCGCGCGATCGCGGCGCCCGCGGGGAGCGTCACGACCAGCGCGCCGCTGTCCGTGATGGCCGTCACGGGGTCGTACTCGCCCGTGAACCCGAGCGCGTCCTCGCAGATCCATTGCCAACGCTCACCGGCGTCGAGCGAGACGAGCAGGCCGAACGTCGTCGTGATCGCGATTCGATCGCGCGCGGCGCCGTCGCCGAGCGAGAAGAACTGCGCCGTGGGAAAGCGCCCGTTCGCCGACGCGTCGCGCCCGAAGAGCCCCGCGCACAAGGCCGTCGCCGCGATCGATCGTCGAGTGAGCCTCACGCACTGCGATGTACCACAGGCGCGTCGCCGCGATTCGCCTCACGGACGCGACGCGTGATCCAGCAAGAGCACTGTCGCCTCGCGCCCGCGGGTGAGCGCGAGCCTCGTGTCGAGCAAGAGAACCGGCGCCGACGAGGCCGTTACGCTCGCGCTCGAGAGGGCGCGTCGCGCTTCGCGCTTCTTCGCGCCGACGAGCAACACGAGCACGTTGTGCGCGCGTCGAAGCGCCGTGGGCGTGAGCGTGATCCGGCTGAC
Source organism: Myxococcales bacterium (assembly GCA_016793325.1). GTDB lineage: Bacteria > Myxococcota_A > Polyangia > Polyangiales. Next base: position 4,577 of record JAEUKI010000003.1, read on the forward strand.
GGCGGGGTTCATCGGCGGGTCGTGAAGCGCGGCCACGAGCGCGCCGCCGTCCTCGTCGATCAACGGACACCCTGGAAAAAGCGAGAGAATATGCGCGTCCTCCCCGACCCCCATGACCAAGAGATCGAGCGCTCCATCGTCTCCGCACGCGTCGCGGAGCGCTCGCTCGTACGCGGTCGCGCCCGCGTCGAGGTCATCGCTCCACGCGGGCATCGGATGGACCCTCGCGAGCGGGACTTGGTCGAGCAGCTGCGCTCTCGCGTTGCCGAAATTGCTCAACGGAGAGTCGGGGGCGACCGCGCGCTCGTCGCCGAAGAACACGTCGACAGAGCCCCAGTTGAATTCGTGGGACGGAGCTTCGCGCAGCGCTTTGTGCATGGCCGCAGGAGTGCTCCCTCCCGCGAGCGCGACGGTGAACGTGCCCCGCGCGCGCTGCGCCTCGGCGCCGATCGCCAAGAAGAGCTCGGCGGCGCGCGCTCCGACCGCGTCGCCGTCGGCAAGCTCGACGACCGTGAATCGCTCGAGGCTCATCGGCGATCACCGCGAAGAAACCACGGCGCGGCCATCGCGAGCGCGTCGAGAAACAGCTCGTCTCGCTCGGGGCGATCGAGCAACCTGCGCAGCATCCGCGGGGTGTCCGGCGGCCCGATGCGAAGCACCGCCTCGGGGAGCACCGCGCCTGCGCACGCCCCTCGCCACGCGATCACGCGAGACGCGCCCTCGCGCTCGAGCTCGAAGCGATCTCCGACGGCCGACGAGAGCGTCACGCGCGTGAGCGCTCCCTCGTGCAATCCGGGCCGCGGATCGACGGTCATCGTGAGCGCGAAGGGCTGCCCGTCCGGCCGCGAGAGCCAGAGCGCGCGCCCGTTTTCGCGCGGGGCCCAGCGGATGCTCGCGGGGGTCTTCAGCCGCGATCGCGCGGCAAACCACCCGGCGAAGAGCGCTGCCTTCGCGCTCGCGAAGTCTCCCCGCGCCGGCGTGTGAAACGCGAGCTCGAGCGACTCGCATCGGTGAAGGCCCGCGAGCGTCGCGGGGTCGTCGAAGAAGCGCGCGAGCGACTCTTGCCACGGGCGCAGGCGCAGCCACTCGATGTCCGAGATGCTCTGGGTGGGTCGAGCGCGGGGGGTGACGTAGCGCTGGAGCGTCGTGAGGTCTGTGAGGTCGATCTGCGACGAGTCCACGGTGACGACGTCCGAGCGATCGGCGAGCCGCACGAACGCGGTCGGCTCGTCGGGCACGTCCCCGAGCCACCAGAGCACCACGGGGACGCCTGGCGCCAACACGCGCTCGACCACCGTCGCGACGTGCTCGCGCGCCGTTCCCCGCACGGTGAGCACGAGTGATTCGCCCACGTACGCGCCGGGCTTGGAGACGTCTTCGAGAAGCGACGCTCGCGTGAGCACCGGGGCATCGCCCACGGGCGACTCGAGCTTCACGACGATCACGCGCCCCGGGTGACCCGGGATCACGTCGCGCGCGGCGTGGACGGCGTACGCGAGCTCTTCATCGGTCTGGCACACGCACACGAGGTTGAGCGTGCGGGTGCGCGAAGGGTCGCCGAGCGCGAGCCACGCGCGGTTGAGCGCGCTCTCGGCCTGATCGATCGGCACGTCGATGGGGCCGGGCGGGACGCTCGTCGCCGTCACGGGCGCCTCCATCGACGGCCGTCGCGTTCGACGAGGGCCTCGGCGCTCGCCGGGCCCCAGGTGCCCGCGGCGTAGTTGGGAAACGACGGCGGTGGCATCTCGTTCCACGCGTCGATGATGGGCGAGACGTAGCGCCACGCTTCGTCCACCTCGTCGTCTCGCGCAAAGAGCGTCGCGTCGCCGAGCAGCGCGTCCAGGATCAACCGCTCGTACGCGTCCGCGCTCGTGCGTCCCCAGGTCGCGCCGTAGCGAAAGTCCATGTTCACGTCGCGGAGCAACATGTGCGAGCCCGGCTGCTTGGCCGCGAAGCGCAGGGTGATCCCCTCGTCGGGTTGAATACGGAGCACCAATTCATTGGGCGCGGTCTCCGCTTGGGACCTCCCGAAGAGCGCCACGGGGATGCCCTTGAAGCGCACGGCGATCTCGGTCACGCGGCGCGTGAGTCGCTTTCCTGTGCGGATGTAGAAGGGCACACCCTGCCAGCGCCAGTTGTCGATCTCGCAGCGCATGGCGGCGTACGTCTCGGTGCGCGAGTCGGGGTGAACGTCCTTCTCTTCTCGGTACGCGGGGAGGAGTCCCCCTCCGAGCGTCCCGCGGCCGTATTGACCGCGCGCGGTGAGCTCGGCGATGCGATCGCGGTGCATGGGCCGCAGGGCCCTCAGCACCTTGACCTTCTCGTCGCGCACCGCGTCCGCGTCGAACGCGGACGGAGGCTCCATCGCCACGAGCATCAAGAGCTGAAACAAGTGGTTCTGAATGATGTCTCGCGTCGCGCCGGCGCCCTCGTAGAACTTGCCGCGCCCCTCGATCCCGATCTCTTCGGCCACGGTGATCTGCACGTGGTCGATGGTCTCGCGCCGCCACAGGGGCTCGAAGATCGCGTTGCCGAAGCGAAACGCGAGGACGTTCTGGACCGCTTCTTTTCCGAGGTAGTGATCGATGCGGTAGATCTGCGACTCGTCGAGCACCTCGTGCAGCGCGCGGTCGAGCTGCCGCGACGACTCGAGGTTCGTGCCGAAGGGCTTCTCGACGATCACCCTGGTGAAGCGCGAGCGGTCCGAGGCGTCCGCGATGAGCCCCGCGGCCTTCAACTGCTTGGCGATCACCGAGAAGAACTCCGGCGGCGTCGCGAAGTAGAACAGGCGATTTCCACGCGTTCCGAAGGTCGAGTCCACGGTGTCGAGGTGCTCTTTGAGTCGCGCGAACGCCGCGGGCTCGTCGAAGTTGCCCTGCACGTACGAGAGCGATGGCTCGAAGCTCGCCCACGCGTCGGCGTCCACGGGCTTGCTGCGCGCGAACTGCGCCGTCGCCTCGCGCTGCTCCGCGCGAAACTCCTCGCTCGAGCCGTCTTTTCGGGCGAACCCGACGATCGCGCTCCCGGGCCCGAGCATGCGCGCGAGCTGCAAGTGATACAGCGCCGGAACGAGCTTGCGCCGCGTCAAATCCCCGGACGCTCCGAAGATCACGATCGCCGACGCGGGCGCCAGGCGCTCGTCGTCGAGCCCCGCGCGCAGGGGATTCTCTGTGCCTGTATTCATCTTCGCTCAGCCCTTCTTCACCGCGTGTCCGCCGAACTGGTTGCGCAGCGCGGCGATCACCTTGGCCGAGAACGAGTCGTCTTGTCGCGAGCGAAATCGCGCTTGCAGCGCGAGCGTCAACACCGGCGCAGGGACGCTCTGCTCGACCGACGCCTCGACGGTCCAGCGCCCCGTGCCCGAGTCGTCGACGTATCCCTTGATGGTCTCGAGGCTCGGGTCCGCTTCGAACGCGCGCGACGCGAGCTCGAGCAGCCACGAGCGCACGACGCTCCCGCGGCCCCACAGCTTGCTCACGGCGCCGAGGTCCGGTTTGAATGGGCTTGTTTTCAAGAGCTCGAAGCCCTCCGCGTACGCTTGGAGCATCCCGTACTCGATCCCGTTGTGGATCATCTTGACGTAGTGCCCTGCGCCCGCGGGGCCGACGTGCGCGTAGCCGTCTGGCGGGGCGAGCGTGGCGAGCGCGGGCTCGACGATGGCGAACGCCTCGGGCGTGCCGCCCACCATCAAGCAGTAGCCGTTGTCCAAGCCCCACACGCCGCCCGACGTTCCCGCGTCGACCCACAGAATGCCCTTCGACTCGAGCTGCTTGGCGCGGCGCACCGAGTCCTTCCAGTGCGAGTTCGCGCCGTCGACGATCACGTCGCCAGCGCCGAAGTGCCCCGCGAGCTCGGTCAACAACATCTCCGTCGGCGCCCCCGCGGGAACCATCATCCACGCCACCTTCGGCCCCTCGAGCTTCGACGCGAGATCCGCCAGCGAGCTCGCCGGGATCGCCCCCTCTTTCGCGAGCGCTTCGACCGCCTGCGGGTCCCGGTCGTACGCGACGACCTCGTGTCCGCCTCGCAGCAGTCTGCGCACCATGTTTCCACCCATTCGGCCGAGGCCGACGATCGCGATCTTCATGGCGCGCGATGCTACATCGCGTATACGTCCCGCCGTGAACGTCGGTCCTGCCGATCCCACGAATCCAGGTGATCCGTTCTCCCGCTTCGCGGCGATCTACCGCGCGCGCCCGGCCGCGCTCGCGCCGATGGAAGACGTCACCGACGCGGTGTTTCGCGCGGTGTGCCGCTCGCTCGGCGCGACGCTCTGCTTCACGGAGTTCGTCAACGTCGAGGGCCTCCTTCGCGGCGCCGCCGTCGCGAAGCGAAAGATCACCCTCGCCGAAGGAGATCAACCGACGGCCATTCAGATCTATGGCTCGGACCCCGCGCGCCTCGCCGAAGCCGCGGTCGTCGCCGAGGCCGCGGGCGCTGCGTTCATCGACATCAATTGTGGCTGTTGGGTGCCCAAGGTCGCCGGCAACGGCGCCGGCGCCGCGTGGTTGCGCGAGCCCTCGGCGATGGTCGCGATGGCCGCGATGGTCGTTCGCGCGGTGAGCGTCCCCGTGACGGTGAAGACACGAATCGGGCTCGGGCCCGAGTCGCACATGCCCATCGTCGACCTCGCGAGGCGCCTCCAAGACGCGGGCGTCGCCGCGCTCACGGTGCACTGCCGCACCGCGCAAATGGGTCACTCGGGAAAGGCCGATTGGCAGTGGGCCAAGCGCGCGAAAGAGGGCGTGACGTTTCCTGTCCTCGTCAACGGAGACGTGCGTTCGGCCAGCGACGCCGAGCGCGCGCTCGCCGAGACGGGCTGCGACGGCGTGATGATCGGGCGCCGCGCGATCGATCACCCGTGGGTCTTCGGCGAGGTCCGCGCGCGGCTCGAACGCGGTGAGTCCGTGATGGCCCCGTCCCGCGAAGAGCGGGCGAGGGTGGCTCGCATGCACATCGCGTGGGCCATGGAAGCGGGCGGCGAGCGCGAAGCGCTCATGGCGGCGCGCAGGCACGTCGGCGGCTACCTCGCGGGCCTCGAAGGCGCCGCGCGGCTCCGAAAGGCCATCAACGAAGCCCGCTCGTTGGACGCTGTCTACGCGCTGATCGATCGCTGCGTTCAAGGGCGCGCCGAGCACGACACCGCGCACGCGCTCGACGAGTGACCCACACGCGCGCTCGCGCTGCTGCGAAGCGCCGCCCTCACGACGGGCTGACAGCGGGACACATCGCCATTTCTCGCGTGTCGAGTGCGAAGGGCAGCCCCCACCCGCGCTGCCGCGCCATCACTACGTGCTGACAACGGGACACATCGCGATCGGACGCATCGCGACTGCGGAAAGCGAAGACTTCGGAGCCCCCACCCGCGCTGCCGCGCGCCCCGCCCCCACGTAGTGAGGGCGGGGCTTTGCATTGAGGGAATGCAGGAATTGTAATCATATATTGATTGTGTGTGCCGTGATTTGTGCCGTCACGCTCGTCGTCGAACATCCACCGCGATCGAGCGACAAGCGGCCCTCGCATGGCGGTGGCCCATGCAATCAACCTACCAGTCCAATCGCTGCATTTCCTCAATGCAAAGCCCCGCCCTCACTACGTGGGGGCGGGGCGCGCGGCAGCGCGGGTGGGGGCTGCCCTTCGCATGTCAGCACTGCGTGGGCGGCAGCGCGAGTGGGGGCGGCGCTTCGCAGCAGCGCGCCTAACTGGCTGCGTCTTCACTGGCCACTCCAGCCTCACGGATGCGGGCGACGAACGATGCGCGCTTGCTCGCGCGTGACGTCGTTGGCGATGAGTCTCACGCGATCGCCCGCGACGGCGTACGAGCCGTTCACCCTCGCGAGCGCGTTGCAGTTGGCGAGCGTGTCGGTCTCGATGAACGTCCACTGAACGCGCATCGTGTACGACCCAGACTCGGCAGAGCCGTCGAACGACAGCCGAATCGACTGTCGCATGTCCACCGCGCGCTCGAACGGTGCGCTCCCCACCCACGCGCCGACGACGTTGATCTCGCCCGGACGCGAGGCGCGCGCACCGCGCTGCGTCCGCGAGACGCTCTCGGCACCCGAGGCGGTGACGTCGCTCTTCGTCGGTGCGATCCTCGCGTGTCGAAATGACCACAGATATTCCAGCGACGTTCGGCGCGGCTGAAGTCGAGCGTCGGGGCCTCGCGCGTGTGCTCGGGCTCGTCCCGTTTCGCGTCCCTGCGTCAGCCAAGGGGATCGCGCTCTCGCGCGACGCGACGACGCTCGCGTTGGCCTCTGGCGGCGGCGCGGTCCTGATCGACGCGCGTCGCGGCGACATCGTGGCGGCCGCTCGATTCGCCGAGTCGTCGCTCAACCTCGAGCGCTGCGCCTTCAGCGCGGACGGCGTCCTGCTCTTCGTCGGCGGCTGGTCGAGCACGCTGTTCGTTCGCGACGCTCGCACGCTCGCAGAGGTGCGCGCGATCGACGTGAGCTCGCGGCACGTCCACGCGCTCGCGTGTTGCCCTGGCGCGCCGAACCTGTTGTTTACGGGAGGCTTCGATCAGCACGCCAAGCTCTGGGACGTGCGCTCGGGGAGCATCGTCTGCGAGCTCCCGTACTGGGAGCACACCGGTGATCACCGCGGCGCGTACGTCCACCAAGCGATCTTCTCGCCGGACGGGAGCAAGCTCGTCACGGTCACCTATCAGGGCGCGGACCTCTGGGAGATCCCCTCGGGGACGCACCTCGCGCACCTCGCCGACGCCGCGTTTTGCCCCGCAGGCGCGGCCTTCAGCGCCGACGGTGAAGACCTCTTCGTCGCGAACAACGTCGGCCGGTTCATGTTGGTCAATCCGCGCACGGGGACCGTCGAGCTCGAGCGCGACGTGATCACGTCGCGGCGCTCGGTGCACGCGCTCTCGGCGACGCTCGACGGCGAGAACTTGATTTGTGGTGCCGAAGACGGAGCGATCTACGTGCTCACCACGAGCACGCTCAAGGTCGTTCATCGCGTGGAGATCGGCGGGCTCGGGACGGCGCTCGTCCTTTCTCCCGATGGGGACACGGCGTTCGCGCTCGACGAGCGCGGCTCGGTCGTTCGCGTCTCGATCTCCGAGGGAACCTCCGAGCGCCCCAAGGTCGCCGGCTCGGTCCAAGCGCTCGCGTTCGAAGACCGCGACACGGTGGTGGCGCTGCACCAGGGGGGCGCGCTCGCGCGCTTCGATCTTCGCGCGGATACGATCGAGTCCCGTCCGACGACCGCGCAGTGGTTCGGCGCGCTCTCTCCGCGTGGAAAGCTCCTCGTCTCGCCGCGCAGCGACTACTCGGGAACCGTCGCCATCATCGACACTCGAACCGGCGATCTCACCGGTTCGTTCTCCGGCGGCAACGCGTCTGCGTGCGCCGTCGACGATCGAGGAAACATCCTCACGGCGACCGAGCGCGGCGTCCTCTACGGCACCGATGGACGCGGTCGCATCGAGGCTCCTTCGGTTCGTCAGCACGCCGCCGTGGCTGTGTCCGCCAACGGAGCGTGGCTCGTGGCGCGAAGCAACACTGAGGTCACGCGCTTCGACGCGGGCTCGCGCGCCGCGCTCGACGTCGCGAAGGTCTCTCGTGGCGACGGGCTCGCTGTCGACGACAACGGCCGCGTCGTCGCGGGGTGCGGCGCGAAGCTCATCGCCCTCGGAGACGAGAAGTCCGGTGAAGACGCCGTCACGGTCAAGCTCGAGCATCGCAACGTTCAGTCCGTCGCGTGTTCGGACGACGGCTCGTGGATCGCGGCGGTGACGTTCGACGGCTCGTGCGCGCTCTTGCGTCGCGGCGACGCGCGGGGCGCTGTCGTGTTTCGCGCAGCGCGCGGAGCGCTCTCTCGCGTCGCGCTCTCGGCGGACGGAGCGCGACTCGCGGTCGGCGGCGACGACCCGTGGCTGCTCGTCTACGACACCGAAGTCCTCTTCGCAGCGCTGGACGCCGAGCGCCCCGCGCCCAAGAAACCCGCCGCCAAGAAGGCGGCTCCCGACAAGAGCGCCAAGGCCGGCAAGGCCGCCGCAGCGCCCGCGGAACCTGCGCCGGCCGAGGCCGCGAAATCCGCCAAAACCACGAAGAAATCCAAGGGTACCAAGGCACCGTGAGCTCGCTCGAACAAGTCTCTACGCCCCGGCGCGACGCCGACGGGCGCTTCTCGGTCACGTTCGAAGATGGTTGGCAGCAGGGGCGCGGCGCGTACGGGGGGCTTTCGCTCGCGCTCCTCGTTCGCGCGATGAAGCACGTCGTGGCCGACGCGTCGCGGCCGCTGCGCTCGCTGTCGGCGATGCTCCTCGCGCCGCCGATGGTGGGCGAGGGCGCGATCGACTGCGAGGTGCTCCGCGCGGGCGCCGCGCTGACGGCGCTCACCGCGCGGCTCACGCAGGGGGACGCGCTGCTCGTCAGCGCGACGGGCGTCTTCGCCAAGGACCGCGACGTTGAATTCGTGGGCTACAACTCGATGTCGCGCCCGGCGATCGGTGATTTTCGCGCCGTCGACGTCGTCCCCGTGGGTCCGCCGATCGCGCCGACATTTACACAGCATTTCGAGTTTCGCCCTGTGGCTGGGCTCCCGTTCTCGGGCGGCGACGCGGCGTGCGAGGGGTGGGTTCAGCCCAAGATCCCGTCGGTCGAGCGAGACGAGGCGTACCTCGCGGCGCTCGCGGACGCGTGGTGGCCTTGTTTACTGGTGCGTGAAGCCAAGCCGCGCCCAGCGGTCACGGTGTCCTTCACGCTCGACGTCGTTGGCGACTGCGCGGGGCTCGACCCGGAGGCGCCGCTCTACTTTCGATCGCGAAGCGACCTCGGCCGCGCGGGGTTTTCGCTGGAGACGCGCGAGCTGTACGGGCACGACGGCAGGCTCCTCGCGATCAACCACCAGACGTTTGCGCTGCTCAAGTGACGGGCGCGCGCAGGCCTGGGGGGAGTCTCTTCTCGAGCACGTCGAGCGCGGCGCGCAGCGCGGTCGACCGTCGCGACGCTTGGGGAAACACTGCGTAGAGATCGACCGACGCCAGCGTCGCGGTGGGCACGATCCGCACGAGGGCCTTCTGCTCGATCGCCGTCTTCGCGAGCCAGCTCGGGAGCCGCGCGACGCCGAGGCCGTCGATCGCCAATTGCCGTAGCGCCACGATGCTGTTGGTCCGAAGCACGCTTCGAATCTCGACCGAGACGGCGCGGCCGTCTTCGCCGAACGTCCACGCGCTCGTCTGTCCCTGCGTGAGGCACGGGGCGGACGCGAGGTCTCGCAGGGTCTTGATCTTGCCGTGCTGCGCGAGGAGCTTCGGGGAGGCGACGAGGATCCGGTCGATCTTTCCGAGCTTGCGCGCGCCGAGGAAGGGGCTGTCCGGGGGCGTCGCTCCTGCGCGGACGGCGAGGTCGACGCCCTCGGCCAACAAATCAACGAAGCGATCTTCGTAGCGCACATCGAGCGTCAAGCGCGGGTGTTCGCGGGCGATCGCGGCGATCGCGCCCCCGAGCTCGGGCAGCGCAAACGACGTGGGAACGCTCAGCAACAGCCGCCCCTGCGCCGCGCCGATCTCGACCGCGTTGCGCGCGTTGGTCTCGGCGTCCATCAGCCTGCGCGCTTGCGCGAGAAACGCCTCGCCGTGCTCGGTCACTTGCAGGCTTCGTGTGTTGCGCCGGATGAGCTCGACGCCGAGCTCTCGCTCGAGGGCCGACAGCTGGCGGCTCACCATGGCGACCGAGAGCGAGAGCGAGCGCGCGGCGCTCGACAAGCTCCCGGCGTCAGCGATGCGGACGAACGTCGCGGCGTGGCGCAAAAAGTCCATGTCTTCGATCGCGGTGATTGTTGCACGCGATGCAAAAGTCTCTCAACCGTTGGTCGGCTACTGCTCGCAGCGCCGCGCGACTACGACTGCTCCTCGAAGGAGATTCAGTGAACGAGATGCGAAGGTTCGAGAGCAAAGTCGCGTTGGTGACGGGCGGCAACGCGGGGATCGGCAAGGCCACGGCGCTGGCGTTTGCGCGCGAAGGCGCGAAGGTCGTGATCACGGCGCGCCGCGAGCCCGAGGGCGTCGCCGCGGTCAAAGAGATCGAAGCGGCCGGAGGCGTGGCGAGCTTCGTCCGCGCGGACGTCGCGGTCGAAGCGGACGTGGTGCGCGCGATCGAGCACACGATTTCGAAGTACGGCCGGCTCGACGTCGTCTTCAACAACGCGGGAATCGAGGGAAAGAACGGCCCGATCGACACCCTCACGTCCGCGGACTTCGACGAGACCTTCGCCGTCAACGTGCGGGGCGCGTGGCTCGTGATGAAGTACGCGCTGCCGCACCTCGCCAAGACCAAGGGCAGCATCGTCAACAACAGCTCGGTCGCCGCGGACATGGGCCTCGCGGGGACGACCATCTACGCCCCCAGCAAGGGCGCGATCTCGACGCTCACGCGCACCGCGGCGATCGAGTTCATCAAGTCCGGCGTGCGCGTGAACCAAGTGTCTCCGGGCCCGATCGAGACGGACATGGGCGCGCGCTTCTTCGGCTCGGTCGAGAACATGCGCGGCTTCGCGAAGAGCGCGGTTCCCTCGGGGGTTCCGGGCTCGTCGGCGGACATCGCGGCGGCGGTGCTGTACCTCGCGTCGCCCGAAGCGGGGTTCGTCGTCGGCCAATCGCTCAGTGTCGACGGCGGGCTGATCGCGCAGTAGGCGCGGCCGTGAGCGTGCGGCAGCGTGCGAGCGGGGCGCGGCAGCGAGCGGCAGCGGGCGCGGCAGCAAGCAGCCGCGCACTGTGCTCCGCAGGCGTTCTCGCTCGCGCTCGAACTTAGGAACGCGACGAGAGACGCGAGCGTGCTTCGGATCGCCTGCAAATGTGCAGGTAGAGTGCGAACGGCTCTTCTCTCTAGTTCGAGCGCGAGCGAGAACGCCTGCCGAGATAGATCGCGTGAATGTGCCCCGTGATGTCTTCGAGGCACAATGCGCGGCTGCTTGCTGCCGCGCCCAAGTGGCCGCTTGCTGCCGCGCCCCGCTCGCTCGCTGCCGCGCCCCGCTCGCTGCCGCGCCCCGCTCGCTCGCTGCCGCGCCCGATGGGCTGGAGTTTCTCTGAGAATTTCCCCGCGATCGCCCCCCTTTGATTCGGCGCTCGCTCAAGGGCAGAGCGTGAGCGTGAATCGGCCGTCGAGCGACGGGGTCCCGGTCGCGCCGCGCGAAGGAGCGCCCGCGAATCGCAGCGAGAGCGTGCCTTCGAGGGTGCGTCCGTTGACCGCGGTGAGCTCGACGTTGCCGCTGTCGACCGCCTCGGAGAGCGACGCGCCTCGGTCGTTCTTCCACGCGAGGACGGCGGTGGTGGGACGCCGGTTGGCCTGCGCTTGCATCGTAGCGATCGCCGCTTGCATCGCGGCGGGGTTGTTTCGATCGACGTTTTGCAGGGCGTTTCCCGCGGCGCTTATCTGCGCTTGCTGCGCGCTCGGCGACGAGACCGTCGTGTTCATCGGGGTCAACGGCCCGCTGACCGGAACCGTGATGAGCGCCATCCGACACGCAGGCGTCCCGCGGCAATCGATCGCGAGCATGTTCGCGAGGCCCCCTCGCTCGCCCGCGTTCGCGGGGCACACGACAGGGTTCGAGTGCAAAAGGATCGTGAGCATCCCGTCTTCGGTGCGCCACGCGAGGGCGCTTCGCACGGGCCACGCGCGCGAGCCCGTGAGCGTGAGCGTCCCCTGCGCGTTGCGGAAGTTCACCGCTTGATTGAGCGGCAGCGTCGAGCTCGATGGGTCGTCCCCGCGCGGGCCTGCGCTCGCTGCGGTGCCCGCGACGGCCGCCGTGGCGTTGAGGTTCGGCGCTGCGCCTGCGTCCGCGTTGACCGCCGCTTGCGCTGCGGCCGTGCTCGAGCGTCGGCGCGTCCGGCGCTGCGCTTCGGCGTCTTCGGGGGTGGCGAGCACCACGAGGATCGAGACCGCAGCGACCGCGGTCGTGATCGTCGCGACGGTGGCGCGCAGCCGGCTCGGTTGCTGTGTGCGGGGCGAGTGCATCGAAAACAGGGCTCCTATCTGCGGCGCGTCGAGGCGAAATGGGCCCACGAGATTTCAGCCTCTCGCCCTCGAAGACGCCGATCGAGCGCGGATTGCAGCACTTTTTCGAGCGCGCGTCCCCGGTGGGCGCTCGGTTGATCGCGCTACAGAACGCCCTGCTCGCGCAGGCGCTTGAGCAGCCTGGCCCAGTACATCGACCGCGCGACAGGGCCCTTTCGCTCGGTCTCGTACGGGATTTCGGTCGCGGCCAACCCGGCGCCCACGCAGTAGTCCCGCGCCCTCTGCAGCGCGCGGAGCCTGCCGAGCGGCCCGTCCCCGTGCTCTTCGTGCAACACACGCGCGTCGCGCCGCGCTAGGATGCAGACCGCATACGTCCAGCGATGCCGCATCCCGGGCTCTCCCGGGGTGCACTGCTCGACGATCGCTATCGGTGCGAGTTCTTCTGCCGCGCCCATCCAACACCATCCTCGGAGCAACGACGCTCCGGGGATGAACATAGCAGCACTGTACAAATGTACAGTATTCCATGGGTCAGAATATGTCACGCATTCTACCGCGTGATTTGCAGGGGATTCGAAAGCGTCAGCGCTGCACGCGAACGACCCACCTCGGGTATCGAAGCGCGAGCTGCGCGAGAGCGAGCGACGGGGCGGCGTGTGTCGAGGCAGCGCACCGAGGAGCGAGCGACGGCGTCAGCGTCGCCGCGGACGTCTTCTTGAAATCTGGTGCCGCTGCCTCGGCGCCGCCGCGCTCGCGGGCCGACGCTGTTTCGCGGCCTGTCGAGCACGACCGCGCGATTCGAGTCCCGCGAGCGCTCGAATTTCGTCGGGGGGGCTCGTGCCGTCTGCCGCGCGGACGATCGAGCCGAGGGCGCAGCGTCGTTGGAACGAATGTCGCCCCACGGATTCAACGATCGCGCGATGCCGAACGCGGGCGCATGGCGGCCGAGACCGCGCAATCGCTCCGCGAAGCAGCGCCGTCGAATCGAAGAACACCCCGCGTGCGAGGGGCTGCCTCGAAGGATGTCGTCGCCCTGCTAGCGTTCCGACACCATGCGCTCGCTCAAGTTGACGGCGTTTCTCTCGACCGCGAGTCTGATATCGTGTGGAGCGCGTTCGGAATTACTGACGCCTCTCGCATTCGGCTCGACAGAAGATGCAGGTCGAATGACGCCCGAAGACACGACTGGGAGGGTGGTTCCCGTTCGCATACTTGCGCACACCGATGCGCACTTTGCTGTCATGTCCGACGGTACGGTCCGAATGTGGGGACACTCGGCCGTTCCCGGACTGATCGATCCAGCTCGACCGACTGAACTGCCGGGCGTCCGCGACATCATCGCGGTGTCTGGTGAAGTTGGCAGCATCGACTACGTTACGAGCTCGGGAGATCTGTTTCGAGTGCGACCGGGCGGCACGGGGTTTCCAGGAAATCGCGTTGTAGGTGTTCCTCCGCTTCGTGACTTTAATCGGCGTGATAGCGTGGTGAGAGCTTGGCTGACGCGGGACGGCCGAGCGATGTATCGAGACTCCGTGTTCGTAGATGAATTTAGGGAGGTCGCAGCGCCCGTGCGGTTTCGCTCGATCGGGGGTACGGGTCGGGGTCTTGCGGCGGGCGAAGATGGACTGCTGTACGAATGGGGCGGCAACTTGACAGCGAGTCGAGTGACGGTTCCGTTTCGTGTTCGTGAGGTGGCGAGCGAGTGCATCCTATCGGACGAAGGCGAACTCGCGTGTCGAGGTGAGGGGTTTGGCGCGGACGGCATTCCGGCGGAGGGTGCGTTCGTCGCAGCGTTCACAAGAATGCCGGGCGCGCGCGGGATCGTGCAGTTCGCGAATGGGTTGGACAACACGCTGATGCTTCGCAGCGATGGAGTATTTTTGCGAACCGGTGTGATCCGGCCTGGTGGTTGTTTTCGGCATCCTGACGCTGACCTTTGGCGTCCCAACATCGCCCGTGTTGCCGTTGGTATTCGTGACGTCGTGAGCTTCAGCCACAGTCTGGGCGCGTTTTGTTTGCTCTTCCGCAATCACGAGGTTTCGTGCTGCGGCCGTGTGTCGGGGGGATCCCTTGGTGACGGACGGACGCTGGAGTCCGAAGAATGGATCCGCGTTGCCTTCGAATAGCTCACCCGTTGTTCCCTTGCTCCTGCCCGATTCGAATCTCTACGCGGATCGGCTCTTCGCCGAGCGGCGCGGCGGCAGCGTTCGTCCGCCGCGCGCGCTCGGCCGCTTCCGCGATGTCCTTGTCGAGCTCGATCCCGAGGCTCCGCAGTCCGTCGACTCCGTGTTTCGTCAGGTGTTCGAGCACCTTCGGATCCTTCTGAATGAGCGCGACGAGCTGGCCGTTGAGCTTCTGAAACCGACGCAGTTGCTCGACCGAGAAGGTGTCGCCGAGCAGCTTCTTCGCTTGGTGGATCGCTTCTTCGCCGCCGTCACCTTCGATGATTCGCAGGGTGACCGTCTGCGATGCTTGGTTCTGCTCGTTCGACATCTCTCGGCTCCTTTCTCACACGTTGCCCGCGGTGATCGCGATGTCGGTCATCTCGTAGATGCCCTCGGGCTCCCAGAGCTGCAGCGCCCACGCGCCGTGCACCGTGTACGCCCTCGAGGCCGTGTTCGACGTGATCGGAAGCTCGTCAGCCTCGATGCCGAACGAGTCGGGAGTCCCGTAGGCATGCACGAGCTGCAGTCCCGTTTCGCCGAGGTTGGCTGCGTACAACTTCGCCGTGAGCGGCTCACCAGTGTCGCCAACGGCAGTGCGATAGAACGGGATCCCCATGTAGTGGTACACGAGCAGCCCGGTGCGCGAGTCCGTGCGCCAGCCGCTCGTTCCCGACTGGCCAGTCGCGGTGGCCATGAGCATGCGAAGCACCGTGGGGCCGCCGATGAGGCAGTGCAGCCCTTCGCCGGCTCCGCCGCCGTTCGGAGTCACCTTGACGAGGAGATTTCTCACAGCCTGCTCGAACGTCGAACCAAGGGAGGCTTCAGGGCTCGTCCGACCCACCGAAAGCGCGCCAAGTCCCGGAAAATACGGCACGGGCGTCTCGCTGCCTGTTCCCTGCGCGATCGCGAAGTCGAGCGCTCGCGCCACGATGAACGATGCCGACTGCACCATCCAGTCGCTCGGATTCTGCGACGTCCCCATGGGTGTCACTGCCGAGTCGATCTTCAGTGTCTCTGCGAGCATCGCGATGCGCGCCATGGGAAAGCTCTGCGTCGCGAGCGCGGTGCTCACCGCCGAACTCGGCGGAAACAGATTGTCGTACGCGCCTGGGTTCAACGGAACGCCGTCCATCCGCTGAATCGTCGTTCAGAGGACGAAAGGAGAGCTCGCAGCGGATGGCCCGATTCCCTGCGCGGGCGCTGCCTTCACGAACGAGAGCGCGTGCAGCAGGTCGGATACCTGCTTGGATCCGCCCACGCGAAACTGTGATCTCGACCCATCGAACATCGCACCTTCGCGAGAGTTCGATGGAGCACGCTTGAGTCCGGTGATCACTGTTGCCATGACAATCCTCCTGGAGCGAGCCTTCGCTCGCGTCTCGAGTTCCCATTTGCGCGTCGTCCGTTGACGTCGTCGCAATCCAAGAGTGTCAGCTCGCTCGACGCCGAGCGATCCCCGTTGGTGCGCAGCATCGCCCTACGCAGCGCCGCGTAGCGCCGTAGCTCGCGCTCGACTCACTCGCCCCGGTACACGCAGCCCGAGGTGCACGTCTCGCGGACGATCACCTTCGACAGCATTGGAAGCGTCGGCTTCAACCGTTGCCAGATCCAGCGCGCGAGGTTCTCGCTCGTGGGGTTGTCGAGGCCTTCGATCTCGTTCAAGTAGTAGTGATCGAGCTTCTGTCGCAGCGGCTCGAAGGCGTCCTTGAGCTCGGCGAAGTCCACGACCCAGCCGAGCGTCGCGTCGACCTCGCCGCGCACGTGCACTTCGACGCGATACGAGTGCCCGTGCAGCCTCGCGCACTTGTGCCCCGCAGGAACGTTCGGCAGCCGATGCGCCGCCTCGAACGTGAACTCTTTGAAAATCTCGGTGACCATCGTCGACTCCGTCGCCGCTCGCAGAAGCACAGTCTGCGGCCGCAGGATGAGCAATCTCCCCGCAAAGCCGCGGAGAGGCGCCGTGCCATAGCAACGAACGTCGTCGCGCGCTACGGGATGTTCACCAGCTTGTGCGTCTGCACCGAGAGCCTCCACCGCGGCCTGGACTGACAGAGCGCGATGCACGCACGGGTGCTCTCTTCGCGCGCGCGGCCGTCCATGGGTTGAACGAACCAGTGGCGAAACGCGAGGTGCTCGAAGCGCTCGGGCTCGGTGTCCGACGTCCCCTGCGGGTAGACCAATTTGAGCTCGTCGCCGCGCTCCAACACGATCGGAGCCCTGGCCTTGGGGCTCACGCAGACCCAGTCGATGCCGCGGGGGAGGGGGCGCGTTCCGTTGGTCTCGATGGCGATCTCGAATTCGTGTGCGTGCAATGCGTCGACGAGCGCTTGATCGAGCTGCAGCGACGGCTCGCCGCCCGTGCACACGACGTAGGGCCGCGCGCCCGATCCGTCGCGCACCGAGCGATCCCAGAGCGAGCGCGCCTTCAACGCGAGCGAGCCGGCGTCCGGGAAGCGACCGCCGTTTTCTCCGTCGGTTCCCACGAAATCCGTGTCGCACCAGAGGGCGCAGCCGCCCGATCCCTTCGCGCGATCTTCGTCGCGGCCCGACCAGAGGTTGCACCCCGTGAAGCGCAAGAAGACCGACGCGCGCCCCGACTGCGCGCCTTCGCCTTGCAGCGTGAAGAAGAGCTCTTTGACCGTGTACGCCATGGGACGAGACCGCGGCAGCGTAGCAGAGCGACACCGATCCAACGCCGCGACGACCGTTCGCTGCGCGGCCCACCCGTCTCGCGCGTAACTCGCGCTTACACCCGTGCGCGCGATCGCGCTTTGTTCTCGTTTGCGATCGCGCTGGTCGATACGCTCGGTGGTCACCAACGCACGCCACGGAGGAGCCCCGCGCATGACCACGCCCACCAAGCCCGCATCCCTCGAGAAGCACGACAAGTCCGCGCCGGATCCGGGCCTTCTCTACATGATCGGCCACTACGA
This sequence comes from Myxococcales bacterium, assembly GCA_016793325.1. GTDB lineage: Bacteria > Myxococcota_A > Polyangia > Polyangiales. Next base: position 21,647 of record JAEUKI010000003.1, read on the forward strand.
AGTGAACATCTGCGTGCACCAGTACGACGCAGACGAGGTTCGCTCGTGGCTGCCGCCCGAGCTCGAGCTCATGGACAACCCCTACTCCGCGAAGGGAAAGCACCCCGCGAACCTCTTGTTCGGCTACGAGACCGAGGTCGAGGTCAACTGGACCAAGTGGCTCCCGGGCGTCAGCTACCACGAGTTTGGCGTGGTGATTCCCTACATTCGCTACAAGGACGCGAAGTACGCGTACAACGGGCCGTTTCTGTTTACGCCCATCATCTTCGTCGACAAGGACCTGATCTCGTTCGGCGGCGAAGTGGTCTACGGCTTCCCGAAGCGCATCGGAAAATTCTCGGTCAGCGACACCGCGTACGCCGTGCTCGACACCGAGTGGCCGTCGGACTACGTGCGCGCTTCGATCGCGGACACCAGTAATCAAGTGAAGCCAGAGGGACGCAAGGCGATCACCAATCTCTTGCAGCAGCCGTCGGTCTCGCAGAAGGCCGACGGATCCTGGAGCAGCTCGGGCTTCTGGTGGAACCTCGACACCGCGCAGATGACCGACGCCACGGTGCAGGGCAACGTGACGCCGTACTATCTCCCTGGACTTCCGCTGGCCAAACGACCCTTCGAGGGCTCTGGATCGAGCGATTTCACCAAGGGCGGCGCGTACAAGCTCATCACGGACTGGTCCCTCACGCTCCCGCAGCCGCTCACCAAAGACTGGTCTCCGTGGAACGAGTCGGGCCTCCCTTCGATCCCGCCCGGCGAAGGCAGCGGCAACGGGTGAGCGCGATGAGCGAACAAGACAACTCGAACACCGACGACGGCTCCGCTGCGCCCGCGGCGGCGAGCGCGGTGCCCAAGAAGATCCTCGTGCTCGGCGGCGGCGTGGGCTCGATGACCGCAGCGTGGTCGCTCGCCACATCGAATCAACCGGTCGAGCTCACGGTCCTGCAAATGGGCTGGCGGCTCGGCGGCAAGGGCGCGAGCGGCCGCAACATGAAGCCGGGCTACGGTCGGCGCATCGAAGAGCACGGCGTTCACGTCTGGAGCGGCCTCTACGAAAACGCCTTTCGCGCGATGCGACAGGTCTACACCGAGCTCGGTCGCGCGCCGGACGCGCCGCTCGCGGACACCTTCGACGCGTTCAAGCCGCACGACGTGATCGTGCTCGACGAGTACTGGCAGGGCGAGTGGAAGCCGTGGATCGTGCGGCTCCCGACCAACGCGCAGCTCCCGGGCAACGCGGACGCGGAGCTCCTCCCGTCGCTGTGGGCGTACGCGAGCGAGGCCGTTCGGTTCATCGCCATCATCGTGCAGGGGATGCTCGATCCCACGGGGCAAGCGCTGGCGGACAAGACCGGGACGCCCACCACGCCCATCCCGCAAGAGCACCAGTCGATCCTCGGGACCATCGTCGAGCGCATCATCGCGCGCGTCGCCGAGGGCCTCGCCGAAGCGCTGCTCCCCGTGTGGAACATCGTGATCGCCCTCGTCGGCGAGCTGCTCGAAATCGTGTGGGCCGTCGCGAAGAACCACCTCGATGACACGGGCACGCGCCGCGCGTGGATCATGCTGAACTTCAGCTACGCCAACCTCCGCGGCGCGTTTCACGACAACGTCTTCGAGCGCGGCTTCGACGTGCTCGACGAGTACGACTACCGCGAATGGCTCAGCAAATACGCGGTCGATGACGGCGGCCTCATGCTCGACTCGCCGTGGGCGTACTTCATGTACGACGCGGAGTTCGCCTACGTCGACGGCGACACCAAGCGCCCCAACATCGCCGCGGGCGCGTCGCTTCGAACGCTGATCCGCATGGCGTTTACCTACAAGGGCGCGCTCATCTGGAAGATGCAAGCGGGCATGGGCGACACCGTGTTCGCGCCCTTCTACCTGGCGCTGAAAAAACGCGGAGCGAAGTTTCACTTCTTTCACCGCGTGAAGGCGCTGCACCTCGGCGGCCTCGACGGACGCACGATCACGTCGGTCGACGTCGAAGTGCAAGCGCGCACCAAGGACGGGCGCGAGTACGACCCCCTCGTCGACGTCAACGGGCTGCCCTGCTGGCCGTCGGACACGCTGTGGGATCAGATCGCCGAGCCCGCGGACCACAATATCAACTTCGAGAACCCAGCGAGCCCCGCGCTCGCGACGTACACGCTCGAGTTCGGAAAGGACTTCGACGCCGTCGTGCTCGGGACGCCGATCGGGACGCTCCCGCACATCGCGAGCGAGCTCATCGCCAAGGACCAGCGCTGGCAGCACATGGTCGACAACGTCAAGGGCGTGCGCACGCAGGGGCTGCAATTGTGGCTCGCGCCGACGGCGTATCAGCTCGGGTGGACCGCGATGGGGCAGCCCTTGTTGGCGGGCTTTCATCGGTCCGACTTGAATACTTGGGCGGACATGAGCCACCTGAGCCCGAGGGAGTCGTGGTCGCCGGACGCGGGGCAGTTTCCGCTGAACACGACGTACTTCACGGGGCCGATGCGCACGACGGACGACCCGATCGAAGAGAACAAGCGCGTCTCGATGGACCTCGTGAAGAACGCGATCGGCTGGATTCTTCCGGACGCGACGGTGCCCAAGGGAAGCGCGGGTCCGCTCGACTGGAACCTCCTCGTCGACAACCGCCCGACGCCCGGCGAGGGCGAAGCGCGCATGCAGGCGCAGTACTTTCGAGCGAACTACTGGCCGAGCGAGCTCTTCACGCTGTCGCTGCGAAACACGACGAAGTTTCGAATCGCCCCTGGGTCGTCGGGCTTTCACAACCTCGTGATCTGCGGCGATTGGACGGAGAACGGCTTCAACATCGGCAACGTCGAAGCGACGACGATGTCGGGGATGCTCGCCTCGAACGCGCTCGTGGGATACCCCGAGCGAAGCGCGATCATCGGCGTGGACTTCGGTCGATCACTCCCCGTCGCGCCGGAGGAAGGAGCGTGAGCGTCCGATGTCCAAGCACTTGAACACGCGCAAGGGGCTGCCGATCGCGCTGCTCGGGTTCGGCTCGATCGTGCTCCCTGCGATCTTCACGATGAACACGATCCGCGTGGGCGCGGCGAGCATTCCCCTGGATCCCCAGCCGAGCCCCCACGGATACACGGTCTCGCTGCTGCTCTTCATCATCCCGAGCATCTTGCTCGTCGCGTGGATGCATCGACACCCGGACGCGCGCATCGAGCGAAAGGCGTTCTGGGCGACGATCGCCGCGGTGTTCGCGGTCGGGTGCATCCTCGACTTCGGCTTCGCGTACACGTTCTTCAAGTATCCCAACCAGGGCGCGACGCTCGGGATACGGCTGCCCGCGTTCGCCATCGACGGCTTTCGATGGATCCCGGACGTGCTGCCCATCGAAGAGTTCGGGTTCTACTCGTTCGGCGCGTTCTTCATGCTCGCGACCTACGTGTGGGCAGACCTCTCGTGGATGCCGCACCGCAAGCACGCGAAGAACCCGAAGGTGTGGGCCGGCGAGATCGGCGATGGGCCGGTAATCAAGATCGACTGGCGCGTCGCCGCGGTGGGGCTCGTGATCATCGCGCTCGCGATCGCGTATCGGAAGATCGTGGTCGGCTCGGGATTTCCCGGGTACTTCGTGTTCTTGATGTGCATCGGGTTCATCCCGACCACGATGATGTTCGAGACCGCGGGGCCGCTCGTGAACTGGCAGGCGTTCACGCTGATGTTCACCGTGCTCCAGCTCGTGAGCATCCTTTGGGAGGCCACCCTCGGCGTCCCCTACAACTGGTGGAACTACCACCACGACCAGATGATCGGCGTGTTCATCATCGCGTGGGCGCAGCTGCCGATCGAGTCGGTGCTCATGTGGATCCTCGGCGGCTGGGCCACGGTGATCGCGTACGAGCAATTCAGGCTGATCTTCCACCGCCGAGAGCTCATCGAAGCGGCGGCGAAGGCCGCGAAGAACGACGTCTGAAGCGCTCGCGACGGAGGGGGTGATGGGGGCTACACTATCGCGTATGCGTCCAGCCTGCTTGATTGTGTGTGCCATCGCGACCCTCGCCGCGTGCGGCCCGAAGAAGCCCGTGGTGACCAACGGCGCGAGCGGCACGGACGTGAACAACGATCGCCGCGCGGATTTGCTGGCCGTCTCGAAGACCAACGGAACGCCGCCGATGACGCACGGGTTGCTGATCCTCCCCGGGACCGCCGTGGGGCTCACGGCGAACAACGCGACGGGGATCTCGACGTACCCCGACGGGACGTGGGCCGCGCGCGTTGGCGACGTGAACCGCGACGGGTTCTCGGACTTCATCCTCGGGTCGGACACGGGCAGCGGCCCCTACGATGTGCGCGTGTTTCTGGGCGGAGCGACGATCACGCAGCAAATGGCCTCGCTTCGCAGCCCGCGACGCGAAGACGGCGCGACAGGAAAGACCATGGGCACCGCGGCGGGCGACCTCAACGCAGACGGCTTCGTCGACGTCGTGATCGTGCGTCGCTGGCGTACGGTGGCCGTGCACTTTGGCGGCGCGATGGGGCTTCGCCCAGACCCCGATCAGACCGTCAACGTGGGAGACACGGACCCGATCGCGGACGTCCGAGGCATCGGCGACATCGACGGCGACGGGCTCGCGGACATCGCGTTCGTTCATCGCGTCAACGAGCGCGACACCGTGCGCATCCACCGTGGAACACGAGAGGGAATCGCAGCGACCCCGGTGCTCGAGATCGCCAACGTGACCGGCGGCGTGGCCGATCGCGTGGACGTCAACGGCGATGGGCGCGGCGATCTCGTGATGGGCGCGATCGACGCGCGGCCCGGCTGCGTTCACGTCCTGCTCGGCGCAAGCGGTCCGCCGACGATCGAGCGATTGCAGTCCCTCGTGTGCTCGGTGCGCGCAGGGATGTTCGCGACGCCGCGGGTCGCGCGCGCAGGCGACATCGACGCGGACGGCAATGACGACATCGTCCTCTTCGAGCCGGGGCTCGAGTCGCTCTGCGCGAGCACGACGCCGGTCGCGTATCGACTGCGCGTGTTTCGCGGGGGCGCGCGCGGCCTCGAGGCGCAGGACTCGACGGTGATCGACGGTCCGCCCGCCAACGGGTGCTCGATCGGCGTGGACGTGACTGCGGTGGGCGACGTTCACGCCGACGGGTTCGCGGACGTGCTCGTGGGCATGCCCGCGTCGGGCACGACGACGGCGGGGCAAGACGGGCCCGGTCGCATCGCGCTCTATCGCGGCGGCGCGGATGGGCTGGTGGCTGCGAACGTTCGTTGGATCGACGGAGCGCCCGGGACGCAGTGGGGGCTCGGGAGGTTCAGTCGATAGCGAGCGCGAGAGCGCTTGGCGAAATGCAGTTGACTTGAATTTTTGAGCGGTATTTCAAGACCACCGCAGCGCGAACGCGAGCGACTCGTCCGTCGCGGGGACCTCGATGGGCTCTCCCGCGGCGAGCGCGCGCCGAACGCGCGCCCACGTGGCCTCGGTCATGCGCAGCGCGAAGCCATCTTCGAGGGGGTTGCTTCCGTCCGCGGGCTGACCGCTCACGAAGGCGATGAAGTTGCCGCTGACGCGCGCGCCGATCGCGTCGGCTGGTCCGATCGCAGTGAGCTCGCGCGCGCCGGGCTCCCACACGAGCAGGCCATCGGCGCGCAGATCGACGGGCAGCAAGATGACGAGCGCCGTGTCCGAAGGGAGCTCGCCGAGCGGCTCGCGAAGCGCCTCCGATGCGCTGCGCGGGAGCTCGAGCGCGACGCGGTCTTCGCTCACGACCACGCTGCCCGCGCGCGCGGTGACGCGGAGGCACTTTCCGAGCACGGTGCGCTCGGCGCGGTCGTTGCGGGCGACGCTGAGCCGCTCTCGATCGAACCACGGGGCGCAAGGAAACATGCCTGTCTCTTGCCCGAGCCGCGCCGCCACGCGCGAGAGCCCGTAGTCCCTCGCGACGTCGAACTCGTTGCCGACGAGCGCGACGAGCATCAAGGTCTGCGCGCTCGACCGCGGAACACCCTGCAAATCGACCGCTGGAAGCAGCCCCACCGCGCGCACGTCGTCGCGGCCGAGAAAGGGCCCCGGCTCGATCGCGAGCACGTCGCCGCTCTGCAACACCGCGCCCTCGACCGTGTTGAGCCTGTGCCACATCGCGGTGAACAGCTTGAGCGCCTCTTGGGTAAACGCGTCGCGCGCTTCGGCGAGCGCGCGTCGCACGGTGAACACGAGCTCCGGGTGGCCTTCACGGGCGAAGCCGTCGGAGACGAAGCTCCAGCAGGGAATCAATCCGTCGCGCGCGTCGACGTCGTGTGCGTACACGGACACAGTCAGCCGGCCCTGCACGGGCTCGAGCCTTCGAACAAGCGTTGAGTCAGTCATTGAGCAGCCCGGCGGGGATAGCACGGTGTACCGTTGGGCCCGCAAGACATGGCTGACAGCAAGCTCGAGCACGAGGCGCCCGAACATTCGAGCGCGTATCGGATGCGGCGGTTCGCGAATTGGTTTCCGCTCGGCCTCACGTACGCGGCGCTGTACATGGGGCGGTACAACCTCACGGCGGCCAAGAGCACGCTCGGCCGGACGTTTGGCTTGGATAAAGCCCAGATCGGGATCATTTTCACCGTCGGCTTCTGGGTCTACGCGCTGAGCGTGATCGTCAACGGTCCGCTCGCGGATCGCATCGGCGGCCGGCGCGCGATCTTGATCGGGGCCGTCGGCGCAGCGACGCTCAACGGCGCGATCGGCTTGTTGTTCTTCTCGGGCTGGCAGCAAAACGTCGTGCTCGGGTTGAGCGTCCTCTATGCGCTCAACATGTACTTTCAGTCCTTCGGGGCCCTCTCCGTTGTGAAGGTGAACTCCGCGTGGTTTCACGTGCGAGAGCGCGGGGTGTTCGGCGGGATCTTCGGCGTGATGATCTCGTCGGGCTACTGGCTCGCGCTCTCGATCGGCGGCGTGATCATCGCGAAGCTGCCCTGGTATTTCGTCTTTCTCATCCCGTCGCTCGCGCTCTTCACGATGTTCGCCGTGGACTCGCTGCTCGTGCGAGATCGACCTGCGCACGCGGGACACAAAGACTTCGACACGGGGGATGGGTCCTTTCATCCGACCGAAGAAACGCAGGGCGAATCCAAGGGACACCGAGACCCTGCGCCCGTCACGCCCGCGGCGGACGACAAGCCGCTGCCGCTCCGCCAGCTGCTCGGGAAGATCTTCTCGGACCCCGTGATCCGCGTGATCGCGGCGGCGGAGTTCTGCACGGGCTTCGTGCGCCAGGGCCTATTGATCTACTTTCTCGAGTACCTCGCCGAGGTGCACAACGTGCGGCCTGGCTCCGCGGTGCACGGGTGGGCGGGCGTGGGCCCGACGCTCGGCGGAATCGCCGGTGGAATCGTCTGTGGCGTGCTCTCGGATCGGTTCTTTCAATCACGGAGGCCGCCGGTCGCGTTCATCTTCTATCTATGTCAGGCGGCCGTGCTGCTCGCGCTCGGCTTCGCGCCGAACGGCGCTGTCGCGGCGTTTCTCGTGGGATTTTCCTGCATGTTTATCTTTGGCGTTCACGGGATGCTGAGCGGTACGGCGAGCATGGACTTCGGCGGTCGCAAGGCCGCCGCGACGGCCGCGGGCATCTTGGACGGCGTGCAATACATCGCCGCAGGGCTCACGGGCTTCGGCCTCGGATGGGTCTTGAAGACCTACGGATGGGATGGAGGCGGGAGCGCCGCGGGCCACCACCCGCACGACGCGAGGGTGTGGGTTTTCTCGATCATTCCGTTCTCGCTCATCGGCGCCGCGCTCATGACCCGCATCTGGAACGCGAAGCCGAGCAAGAAGGGCGGAGGCCACTGACGCGGTGAGCACGAGGCCCCGAGCGACCGAGCACACCACCCCGAAGGCCGTCGCGCTCCTCTGCGCGCTCGCCGCGGTGAGCGCGCTCTCGGCGGGCTGCCGTCGTCGTCATCGCGCCCATCGCGCCGCGCACTCGGCCGTCGCTCGCGCGGCGCACACGGTCGTCAACGACGCAAACGGTGACGGCCTCGCGGACCTCGTCGTGGCCGACGCTCCTCTCGGCGCCACGCTGCTCTTTGGCTCTCGCAATCGAACACGAGCGCTCTTTGCCGCGCCCTGGCGCTGGAGCGTGCACGTCGACGACCCGGCTCGCGTTCGCGCAGGCGCGATGGCCTTCATCGGCGACACCAACGGTGATCGCCGCAGCGAGCTCGCGATCGCCGAGGTCCCCGTGTCGTCGTCGGACCCCTGTCCGCGCGGAGGCATCCGCGTCTACCGCGGCGACGCCCGAGGATTCAGCGACGAGCCCGCGTATCGAATCGAAGCGCCCGCGGCGATGGGCGAGGGGATCGACCACTACGCGATGGTGGGCGCGCACCTCGTTCGCGTCGACGAGCTCGACGGCGCAGGAACCACAGGCTTCGTCGCGTCCGCGCGCCGCACGCGCGTCTCGCGCGTCGAGCCCGACGGCGGGGACCTCGCGGACGCAGGCGATTCGAGCGCCGAGGACGGCGGCGGGCGTCGCAGCGAGTTCTGTCAGGGCGACGAGCTCTGGGTGCTCCGCGGCGACGCGCGAACGCCCTCGCAGAGGATCTTCATCGAGCACGGCGAGGTGCGCCGCGTCGTCGTGGGCAACATCGACCGCGATGGATTTCGCGACATGGTCGTGCTCGCGCCGCCGAAGGCCATCGTGTTTCGCGGCCGAATCGGCGGCTTTCACGAGCGGCCCGCGATCGTGCTCGACGATCCGCACGACGACCCGCAACGCTGGTCCGACGTCGCCATCGGAGACGTGGACGGCGACGGCGATGGTGAAATCGTGCTCACTTTTCAATACTCGTCAGCGTCCGACGGCGTCGCGCGCGCGGGGATGGTTCACTTCGACGTCCTCGGCGACAGCCGACAGGGCGCCCTCTCTGCGCCGAGCGCGGACGGGAGCGAGGCCGCCGCGGGCCGCTCGGTGCTCGTCGTGCGCGATCAAGACGGCGACGGTCGAGACGAGATCGTGGTGGCCGACCCCAACCTGCGCGCGGTGCTCGTGTACCGCGGTCGCGCCGAGACGAGCTGGCCGACGCCGGACCGCGTTCTTCGCGTGGGCGAGAGCGCAGGAGCGCTCGGCGTGACGCTCGTCGACGTCGGCGACATCGACGGCGATCGTCGGGACGACATCGTCGTTCGCGCGACGCGAGACGACGGCGGAATGTCGACGCTCTTCTTCGCGAATCCCCTGCGATCCGAGCTCACGCGCGTCGAGCTCGCGCCGGGACCCGAGGGCTTCGGCTACTCGCTCGCGGGGCGGTCGTCCGCGCTCGGTGGCTCGCTTCCGCGCGACCTCGCCGCGCTCGCGAGGCGCTGCGAAGTTCCCTCGGCGACCGAGCGACCGGAGGCGCTGATCACGGTGCGCGCCCCCATGGTGCGCGCGGACGGGCCGCGCATCGAAGCGGCGCTGCGAGGCCGATCGGTCGCGCTCGCGCAGTGCCACGAGCGTTGGCTCCGCGACGACTGCAACAACGAAGCGACCGCGTCACTCACGCTGCAGCGGTCGGACGCAGGGGTTGTGAGCGTGGCGGGCGTAGCCTGGGGCGAGCGCAGCAACGACGCGCTTCGTGACTGCGTCGAGCAAGCGCTCTCTGCGCCCCTGCTCGACCGGAGCGCGCCGGGCGCAGACGGACCGGTGGTGATCGAGTTCAGGGCGCAACGATGAGCGGTTCGAAGCCAGCGCGTTGGGTTGTTTTGTGGGGCGCCGGCGGCGTTGTCTTGTCGCTGCTCGACGCGATCGCGCGGCTCTCGCGGGTCGCGTACGAGGGCGTCGCGCACGGGATGTTCTCGGGACCGCAGCTGCTCTTCACTGCGCTTTGGACCATCGTGATCGTGTACGGCGAGGGCTATCGCGCGTTCGGGCAGCTGCTCGCGCCGCGGATGGCCGCGAGGTTGTTGCACCTCGCCCGCGAGGGAACAGCAGTCGCGCGGGCGCTCGCGCCATTTCACGCGCTGTCGTTGTTCGATACGCCGAAGCGGCGGCTTCTGTCCGCGTGGACGATGCTGCTCGGGATCGTGCTCGTGGTGCTCCTCGTGCGAAAGCTCCCGCAGCCGTGGCGCGGGAGCGTGGACTTCGGCGTCGTGATCGCGCTCAGTTGGGGCGCCATCGCCATCGTGCGCGAGTGCGTTCGCGCGTGGCGCGCGGGCGAGGGGCGAGTGGACCCCGAAATCGCCGCGAAGTGAGCGACGGCTCGGCGACCGACGCGCGCTCGACGCGCCGAGCTGCGCTCGCTTCGTGTATCGTGGCTGACGATTCGATGACGCTCACGAGGCTCGACCCGCGAACGCTCTTGTGCGTCGCGGCCACGTTGGCATCGAGCTCGCTTCTTGGCTGCACAGGGCTCATCGAAGGCCGACGCGAGTCGATGGACGCCGCGCGCGACGCGGTCGCGCTCGACACCCATCGCGAAAGCGATGCAGCCGACGCCGGTCCGTCGTTGGACGCAAGCGACGACCGAGCCGCGCCCGACGACGCGCCCTCGACGCGCGACGTCGCTCCGCCACGAGAGCGCATCTGCGAGGCTTGGGGCGCGCCGACGGACATGTTCGATCAATCCGTCGTGCCGATCGAAGTCGAGCCTGCGTCCGCGTCGGCGACGAAGATCGTGCTCGTCGCGGGCGCCGCGAGCGCGAGTCATCCGCGCGGCGCGCACCAGTTCTTCGCCGTGGTGGCGGTGCTCGCGAAGCTGCTCTGTCGCGTCTCGAACGTCGTGCCTGTGGTCGTTCGCGACGGGTGGCCGACGGACCCGCGCGTGTTCGATGGCGCCGCGTCGATCGTGTTCTATGCGGACGGAGCCGCGTCGCATCCGCTCGACGCAGCGTCGCGTCGCGCAGCGCTCGCGCCGCACATCGCGCGCGGCGCAGGCTTCGTGAACCTCCACTACGCCGTCGAGTACACAGCGCAGTCGGCGCCGACGGCCCGCGACTGGCTCGGCGCGACGTACGAGCCGGGATTCTCCGTCAATCCGCTGTGGCGCGCGGGGTACTCGAGCTTTCCGACGCACCCGATCGTCAACGGCGTGGCGGCGTTCGAGATCGAGGACGAGTGGTACTACAACGTTCGTTGGCGCGACGACCGCAGCAGCGTCGTCGAGCTGCTTCGCGCGACGCCGCCTGACTCGACCCGTACGACGCCGGACACTGCAGCAAACCCAGGGCGCGCAGAGGTCACGGCGTGGGCGTTTGTGCGGCCCGATGGAGGCCGAAGCTTCGGATTCACAGGCGGACACTGGTTCGCAAACTGGCTCGACTCCGCGGACGCGCCCCACGCGTCGATGCAGCGCCGCCTCGTCGCCCAGGGAATCTTGTGGAGCGCTGGGGTCGCTGTTCCGAGCGCTGGCGTTGACGTGACGTACACGCCAACGGACGTCGAACGCTATCTCGATCGCCGATAGCTCACTGCGCGAGCGAATGTCCGAACCACCCGTGAACGAGCGCTCCATCGAGCGTCGCCGCGCGCGTGACGGTCGCGGTGTTGCCCGCGAATCGCACAGCGAAGCATCGCACGAAGCCCGCGTCTTGCAGCGACGGACGCGGCGCGGCAAACGCTCCGACGCACGGCTCGAACACGCCGTCACCGTCGCTGTCGCCGAGCGAGACGGCCCATCCGAAGGTGCTCTGCGCGAGACCTCCATCGAAGGGGGCGCTCTGCATCTCTTCGAACCTCCGCTCTGCGCGCGAGAGAAAGAACCGCGCGACCCCCGCGCGATCGATTCCGCTCGCGGGCGTCTCGTGGCTCGCGCCGACGAGAAGGTCCGAACGTCCGTCGTTGTCGACGTCGGCGCTGGCGAGGGCCGTCGCGAAGCGCGCTTGGTCTTGCACGGGAGCGTAGCGCTTCGTGTACGTCCACGAGGCCTCGAGCGCGGCGCGCGAGCGTGCGCCGTACACGACGGACAGCTCGTAGCTGAACCAGTCGCCGACCGCGAAGTCCGCGAGGCCGTCGCCGTCGAAGTCCGCGGCGCCCTCGAGCACTTCGCCAAACGTTCCGCGGGTCGAACGAAGGCGTCGCCCCTCGCGCACAGGCGCGCTCGACGTCGTGCCGAAGTAGACGAGCACCGCGCCCGACGTCGACCGCTCGTCCCGCGCGTGGACGAGAACGTCCGCGAGGCCGTCGCCGTCGAGATCTCCCGCGCCCGCCACGCGGTCCGCTGCGATTTCGACGTCCGAAGGGCGCTCGAGCGCGACGAACCGCGCAGCGTCGAGCCCCGTTGGCGAGCCGAGGTACACGCGCGCGTCGCCCCTCGGACCCGCGGGCGGACCGTTGACGTTGACCGAGCCGACGACCACGTCGCCGTAGCCGTCGCCGTTGAAGTCGCCGACGCCCTCGACGCTCGTGCCGAAATCGACGTCTGCCGTCGATGACCCGAGAATCGCCCGGGATTCTGCGCGCAGCCCCGCGGTCGAACCTTCGTACACGAGCAGCGTTCCGCGCGTCGTCCCGGGCTGCATCGTGCGCGGCGCGCTGACGACGAAGTCCCCGAAGCCATCGCCGTTGACGTCTCCTGCGGGCGCGAGACCTGCGCCGAGGTTGTCGCCGAGCATCTCGCGGATCGTCAGCGACGGGCTCTCCGCGAAGCCCCCGGCGTTCGCCTGATAGACGTACACCGCCGAGCGCTCCATCGACATCGACGATCCGGGCGATCGAACGGCGAGCTCCGTCGCGCCGTCGCCGTTGTAGTCGCCTTCGACGCCGCTCGACGTCGTCGCGTCCGCGCCGTCGAGCGCCCGCGAACGAAGCTGCCACACGGGGCTCGTCTGCGCCGACGCCTCGCCGCTCAGCAGCCCTCGGAGCCGCCAGAACAGCGGAACGCCGCGCGGCAACGGATTGCGCGGTCGGCCGCGCTCTCCGTCCGCGTCGAACGTCTCTTGAATCTGTGTGCAGAGTCGGTCGCGGCAGATCTCGACGCGCGCTCCGGCCGCATCTCCAGTGTTTCTCCAGCGAAACTCGGGTCGCGACGACGTCGCGGTGCTCGTCGAGAGCGGCGCGATGGGCCGCGGCGGGAGCACCACTCGTCCGCTGGCGCCGTCCGGTCGTTCGCCGCCGTCCGCGCCCGCGTCGTCGCCGTACGTCACCGGAAGCTCCGGCTCGACGCACTGCCCCCGCGCGCCGCACGTGAGCCCTTGCTCGATGCAGCGAACGCTCACCGTGCACGCCGACGCCGCGACGCTCGTGCAGCCGGCGGCCGCGTTGGCGCACGTGAGCGAGAGGTTGACGCGCGTCGTTCCTCGCAGGGCGCGTAGCATCGTGACGTTCCACACGTGCTCGACGGTCGCGGCGGGCGCGTTGGGCGTCTGTTGAAACCGCGCGCGTAGCAAGACGGTGACGGTCGACGATCGCGCGTCGCGCGACGACTTCGAGGGCAGCAGGCCGATCGAGCCCACGAGGTCACCGACGCGCTGCGATCCGTAGCTCTCGAAGCGGAAGTTCGGCGTGGCGTCCGCGGCCCGGCGCACAGCGACCGGGGCGGGCAGCACGCCGTCGAACGAATAGACCGAGAGCTCGATCGAGCGCGACGGCGGAGCGTCCGTTCCCACAATGAGCTCGACCTGGGTTGGCGCGGTTCGACACTGAATGGCAGCGCAGCTGAGCGCCAGCGAAACCCAAGGGGTACGCCGATTCATCGAGCGATCAGTCTGTCACAACCGCGCGAAGCGACACCACACGATCTCGCGCCACGGGCGCGCTCACCCTTCACCACAACGGAGTCCATCCGCGCGGCGCGGGCCCTGCGTTCACGGGGCGCGTTGAATTCGTGTGTTGTGGCAAGACACCCGCGAGCAGCGGCGACACGCCGCGCGCGTCACCTCGCGCGAGCGCTCGCGATAGCGCGCCCCGTCGAAGCGGTACGTGATCGTCTCGGTCTCGCGCTGCGCGGCGGCGTGTCGGTCGATTTGCAGCGCTCCCTGGATCGTGCCGACGCGGTGCCCGCACGATCCTCGGCGAAGACACAGCGCAAAGGTGTACTCGTTGTTGCACTGCGTGGGCTCGGGCTCGGGCACGATCACGTCGAGCGCGCCATCTCCGTCGAGGTCCGCGACCTCGCTCGTGCTCATCGACACAGCGCTGTCCGAGCTGCGCGGTCGGCCGGGATCTCGCGGCGACATCTGCGTCGCGGTTCGATCGACGCGCCACGAGACCGCCGGGATCGCCACGCATCGACCGGGCACCGCTGCGCTGGACGGCCGAGCGCGGCGCGCGGCGATCGCGACGCTCGTGGGAGCCAACGCAAACCAGAGGAGCCACGGCACCATCGATCGTCGCGCGCGCCCTCGCTCGTTCTGCGCGAAGAGGGCTCGTTCGTGCGCATCACGGTGACGCGCCCGAGCGCGCGGGCGCGATGAACGACGCTCGCTCGAACGGGCGGCGAGCCGCTCACCAACGCGCGACCCAGCGCGCGATCGCGGCGCGCACGCGCACTCGCTGCGTAAACACGAGGTAGTGGTCCTCGCCCGCGAACACCTCGCGCTCGACCTCGGCGCCGTGGGCGCTCAGGGACTCGACGGCGCGCGTGACATACTCGAGGGGAATTCGCTCGTCGTTCGCGCCGTGGAGCACGAGCATCGGCGCCGCGTTCCAGCTCGGATGCCACGGGTGGTCGTCGAGCACCGAGCGCTCGATCACGCTCGAGACCCACACGATCGATCGATAGCGACGCTCGGTCGTCGCGATGATGCGCGTCGCGGCGCGGCCGCCGTTCGAGAGACACACGAGGTGGACGCGCGTCGGGTCGACCCAGGGCTGTGATACGAGCCACGCGCGCGCGGATTCGACGGCGTCGAGGCCGCCGCGGATGTTCCAGTTGCCGAAGCCGAACGACGGCTGCGCGAGCGCCCAACGGTTCGCGCGCGCAATCGCGTAGAGCTCCGCGAAGTAGCCCTTCCAGCTCCCCGCGGAGCCGTGAAGAAACAAGATCGCCGGCCGCCGCTCGCCTCGCGCGTGAGGCGGCTCGAAGACGAACACCCGCCCCGAGTCTCGGTCGAGGATCGCGTCGCCCATCGCGCTCGGCAGCGATTTCAGCGACGGATCTCGGTCGACGTCGTCGTACACAGCGTCGAGCGCGCCTCGCAGACGCGCCGCGCTCTGCCGCGTCATCAGCGCGTCCACCATCGGAACGAGCACCGTCGCGAGCGCGAGCTGATCTCGCTCGGGCACGACGTGGGTCGGCGCGATCCGCCAGGGCCGCGTCGCCCGCGGACCCACATATTCGAGTCGCACGGCGCTCGAGGGGACGGTGATCGCGGTCGACCTCGCGAGAAGAAACGCGCCGCACAGGAGCGCTGCTGCGAGCAGCCCGATCGACACACGAAGCCGCTTGGCGATGGCCGTGGCCGCGCTTGCGATCGTGGCGAGCGCGAAGAGCGCCGCGGCGCGACCCTCGAGGGTGCGGGCGACCAAGAGCATCGCACACGAAATCAATACACCCGGAAATGTCCCCGTGATCCACAGCGCCAGCGCGACGCGTCGACCAGCGTGCGATCGCTCGGGCGACGGCGCGTCGTCTACTGCACGGTCATCGTCCATCGACAGACGCTCGTCCCGCCGTGGCCGTCGCGCAAGATGAGCCAGAGCGTCGTGTCGCCCGCGGTCTTCGGCGCGACCCACGTCGGGTTGAGGTCAGGCGCGCGCGAGCGGCCGAAATCCCACTGCCCCGAGGTGCTGAACCAGTTGCGAAACGATCCTTCGCTCTGCGAGACGAGCGCTCCGTTGGCGTCGAGAAAGGTGAACTCCTCGACCCACGACTCGTCGGTGCTCGGCTCCATCAAGATTCGCGCGCCGAGCGCGACGCGGATCGGGCCCATCCCGTCGTCGGCTTCGCAGCGCTCGTCGGCGCGCGTCGCGCTCGCGCGGACCGTGCGCCCCGCGATTCGGATCGACGGCGGGGTGGGGTTCGTGTTGCGTTCGCCGCGGCGAACGAGCACTCGCTTGAATGCGTGTGCGGTGACGCCGTCGACGGTCCACGTGACGCTCGCGACCGCCGCGACCCCTGCGCGCTCGGCGAGCGAGCGGACGGTCTCGGTCGAAAGCTGCGCGCCGAACGCCACGCGCAGCGCCGCGTCGTTGGTGAAGAGGTCGCGCGGGACGGTGAACGTCGGCGATCGCTCGGTGGACGGCGGCGCGATGGCGAGCGCGCCGTTGGTGTCGCAGCCGCGCTCGGATTCGAACGCGCCGAACGAGCTCAGCGGCAATCCCGTCGACGCGAGCTCGGGGCGAACGCAGAGCGACCACGCGAACGTCCCTTCAGTGCGCGCGCCTCCCACGATCGGAACGAGCGCGACCGTGGCGCCGGGCTCGACCGTTGGCTCGTTGGCGACGACGGCGAGCACGCGCGGGTAGTCGACGATCGCAGGCGAGGCGAAGGGCGGCGGACAGCCGAAGAACGTTGTCGCAAGGGCGACGGTCGACAGCGCGATCCCGCGTCTCATCGCCACTGCGCTTTCAGCCCGATGATGGGCAAGAGCGGCAAGCCCTGGAGCGGTTGGCGCGTGCGGTAGTCGTACTGGAAGTTCCACCCTTCGGTGCCGCGGGCGAAGTACGTGTTGAGCACGTCGACGTAGAAGTTCATGTCGGCGCCGAGCGATCGAAAGCGATAGTCCACGCGGAGATCGAGCTGGTGAAACACTGGCAGTCGCTCGCCTTCGGGCATGTAGTCCGGACGAAATCCGCTCGCGTCCGCGTCCCACGTCGCGCCGGACACACGGTTGGTCGGCGTGCCTGTCGAGAGCGAAAACCGCGCGCCGATTCGCCATCGCGAGTTGATCTCCCACGACGCCGCTGCGTTGAGCACGAACGACTGATCGAGCACGAACGGAAACGGCGCTCCGCCGGGAATCCATCGCTCGGCGCGAGACCACGTCGCGCTCACCCAGCCGAACACGCCGCGCATCAGCCGACGGCGCACATACAACTCGACGCCGCTCGCGAAGCCCTCGCCGTTGTCCGTGAGCAGCACGCGACGCACGTCCCCGGGTCGGAGCTCGACCAGCTCGTTGGTGGGTCTCGGCAGACCCCACGAGCGATTGATGAAGAACGTGCTCCGAACGTCGTAGCCCTCGTCGAGGCGCGCTTCGATTCCAGCGCTCGATTGCCAGCTCGTCTGCGGTCCGAGCGCGCCGTTGCCGAGCAGCGGGACGAGCGCGAAGAACGGCGCGGGCTGCGAGAAGAGCCCGGTGGACGCGACGAGCGTCGTGCGGCGATCGAGCGCGACGCGAACGACCGCGCGCGGATCGAAGAGCCAATAGTTCTTCCCGCCCGAGTGCAGGTAGCTCGCGCGCGCGCCGACGCTCATGTCGACGGGTCCTGCGCGGCCGGCGATCTCGGCCCACGGCGTCACGTCCCACTGATCGACGTCGGCTTCGGCGTACGTCGCGTAGCGATTGGCCTGCGGATTCGGGATGACGGACGTCCCGAGCAGCTCGGGAAAGGTCACCGACGAGCGAAAGAGCGTCGCGAGCGAGTCGAGGCCCACCGAGGCTCCCCACTGCGTTCCGAGCGGGATTCGTACGGACAATCGCTCGCCGACGGTGGCGCCGCCGTAGCGGATGTTGGTGTCCGGACGGCCGGTGTCCGCGCTCGCAAAACGAATGTCGTCCGCGCCCACCATCGCCGAGAAGTTGAGCGCGAATCCGCCCGTGTACCGGTGCTCGAGCTTCCCGATGACTCGGAAGAAGTGCACTTGAATGCCGTCTCGGTTGAGCGTCGAGGCGCCCGCCGCGCGGCGTTGGTCGCTGCGATCGTAGACGTCGGTCGAGCCCAAGAAGACGACTTGCGCGCGCGTTCGATCGCTGATTCGCCAGTCGATCACGGCTTGAGCGTCACCAAAATTCAAGGTGACGCTCGGAAACACGATCGGCAGCAGCAGGTCGTAGTAGCTGCGACGCACGCCGAACGAGACGCCTCCGCGACGATTGGGCAGCGGCGTCGAGATCGCCGCGCCCGCGCCGAAGATGCTCACTTCGGCGTCGATGGTTCGGCGATCGACGTCGGGCGCAGCGATCTCGAGCGAGACGAGTCCGCCTGCGTAGCGACCGAACTGCGCGGGGTATCCGCCAGGGTAGAAATCGAGCGACGAGACGAGCCGCGTCGGTACGACCGAAGGACCGGCGGCGAAGTGATAGAGGACGGGTACGGGAAACCCCTCGACGATGAGCCCGGTGTTCTCGAAGCTCGTCCCGCGGACCGCGAAGAAGCCCACGCCGTAGGGCGTTCGCGCGACGCCCGGCTGCGACGCTACGACGCGCGTCGCATCACCGCCTGTGCCGGGGACGTTCGCGGTCTCTGCTCCGCGAAAGGACATCCGCGTCGCCGCGAGCTGCTCGGGCCGCGCGCGAACCGTGACGCCTGCGTCGGTGCGCCTCGGCGGGCGCGGTGAACGACGGCGGGTCTGCGCCTCGCTCTCGTGACTCGCCGCGACGACGAGCGCCGCTGCGACGCACGCGACGACCTTGGGAGCGAAACCCGCTGTACGAGCAAACTTCATCCGCGTTGGGGCCCTGCGAGGAGCCGGACGCTGTATAGCCCCAACGCGTCTCGCGAAAAAGACTCCTGTCCGAGTGAGTGAAAGCTCTGATAGCGTAGTGAGCGGTCGACGATGCGCTTTCGCTCTCGGTGGCCGCTCGCGCTCGCCGCGGGTGGTGCGTTCTGCGTGATGGCTCCCGCTCGCGTCGCTGTCGCACAGCAGGCGCCGAGGGTCGCGCTCGGCCCCGTCACGGGGCCCAACAACGAGCAGCTCGCCGACAAGCTGAACAGCATCCTCGAGCTTCACGGCGGCGAGGTTCAGGCGATTCCGGGCAGCACGTACTTCGGCGTCGCGTCGCGGCTCGGCGTGGTGGGTCGGGTCGGCGAAGAAGACCTTCGCTCGGTCGCGCGCGAGCTGCGGCTCGACGCGATCATTGTGGCCGATCTGTCGCGCATGGGGCGCGGGTTCGCGCTGCGCATCCGCGTCGCCCGCGGTCGCGACGGTTCGATCATTGGAACGGTGAACCTCGAGATCGGCCGCGTCGACGACCTCGACGCGATCGAGCAACAATTGTGGGGGGAGCTCGTTCCGCATTTTCGAAGCACCGTTCCTGCGGGGCGGACCAATCCGCGGACCAATCCGACCCCGAGCGGGACCAACGGCAGCGGCACGAGCAACGGAGCGAGCGGCACCGACGGTTCGGGCAACGGGAGCACCGAGCCCACGGGCGCAACCGACCCAGCCAACGGCGTGACAGTTCGCACGCTGCCGGGCCTCGGCGTCGTGCAGCTCGCGCTCAACACGGGGTGGTCGTCGCGCTCGTGGCGCATGCCCGTGCTCGGCGAGCGCTCTCCGCGCGGCTACGAAAACGGCGGCTTCTTCGAGGGCGGCCTCGCGGCGCACGTGTTCTATCGGTTGCAGCGCGAGCGGCTCGGCATCGGAGCGCACGCGTACGGGACGCTCCCGCTCGTGATTTCGTCGCGCGGGACGAGCACCGAAGGCACCGTCGTGTCGCTTCAAACGTCTGCGTTCGACGTGGGCGGCGGGGCGTCGGTGGCGTATCTGCCGCCGGGCGGAGGCGCGTTTCGCTCGGACGTGGGCTTCGTGTTTCACGCGTTCGACGTGAACACCGCGCGCCTCGCGCCCGCGCAGCAGCTCGTGCGCATGTCGTACATCGGCGCGCGCGCTCGCGCCGAAGGCGCGGTGCCCTTGATCGCCAACGGCTCGATCGAGCTCGCGATGCTCTTCGCTGGCGAGCTGCGGATGGTGTCCGTCGGCGCCGAGGCTCGCATGGCCTACGGTGAAAACGCAGGTCTCTCGTGGGGCTTCGGCGGCACAGGGGGAATGGAGCTCCGGATCGACGGCGCGGTCGCGGGCCTCGCGATCCGCGCGACGGGCTCGTGGCTCCGCTATCGAACGACGTTCTCGGGCCGCGCGGACGTGGGCACGGGCAGCGACTCGGTGGACGACTACATGCGCGTTCACCTGGGCGTTTCCTATGCGTTCGGCGTTCACGGCGCGCCCGCTCGCGCCCCTTCGCGCCCCGCGGAGCCCGAGACCCGAAGCGAGCCCGAGCCCCCGCCGCCGCGGCCGACGCCTCCGCCGCGGCCGCAGGGACCGCCGCCCGATCCGTTCTCCTGAAGAGCGCGTCGAGCATCGCGCGTCCCTCTAGCGCAAAGCCCGCAATGGCGTTACGAGGCCACGCACGACCGTCATGAGCAAACCTCGCACTGCGGACGAGCTGCGCCGCGCGTTTCTATCGTTCTTCGAGTCGAAGGGTCACACCGTCGTTGCGTCGAGCGGCGTCGTTCCGAAGGGGGACGCGACGCTGTTGTTCGCCAACTCGGGGATGGTGCAGTTCAAAGATCTCTTCAGCGGAAAAGAGAAGCGCGCGTACAAGCGCGCGACGAGCGCGCAGAAGTGCATCCGCATGTCGGGCAAGCACAACGATCTTGAAAACGTGGGCCGCACCGCGCGCCACCACACGTTCTTCGAGATGCTCGGCAACTTCTCGTTCGGCGATTACTTCAAGCGCGACGCGATCGCGTTCGCGTGGGAGTTCTTGACGGTCACGTGCGGCATTCCGAAAGAGCGCCTGGTGATCACGGTGTTCGGCGGCGAAGACGGCCTGCCCGCGGACGACGAGGCGCGCGCGATCTGGCGCGAGGTCACTGGCTTCGGCGACGACCGCATCATCGGCATGGGCAAGAAGGACAACTTCTGGACCATGGGCGACACCGGTCCCTGCGGCCCCTGCACAGAGATCCACTACGCGATGGGTGGGATCGAGCCCAACCCCGAGACGTTCGGACACGAGCCGACGCCCGACGGCAAGGGCTGGGTCGAGATCTGGAACAACGTCTTCATGCAGTTCGACCGCTCGACGGACGGAAAGCTCACCCCGCTCCCGATGCAATCGGTCGACACGGGCATGGGCCTCGAGCGCCTCTGTTCGGTGATGCAGGGCGTCTCGAGTAACTACGAGACGGATCTCTTGCGCCCCCTCGCTGAATTGGCGGGCGAAATCGCAGGAAAGAAGTACGGCGGGACCGACGGCGAAGACGACGTCTCGATGCGCGTCCTCGCGGATCACGCGCGCCTCACGGCCATCTGTCTGAGCGAGGGCGTCACGCCCTCCAACGAAGGTCGCGGGAGCGCGCTCCGTTCGGTCATGCGTCGCGCGATTCGTCACGCGAAGAAGCTCGGCATCGAAGACGTTCTCTTTCACAAGCTCTGCGAGCGCGTGATCGAGATGCTCGGCCCGACGTACCCGTCGCTCACCGAGCAACGCGAGTTCATCGTCGCGCAGACCAAGAGCGAAGAGGTTCTCTTTCGCGAGAAGCTCCCGATCGGTCAGAAGCTCATTCGCGAGTTCGGCGGCTGGCGCGTCGAGGGAAGCTCGCGTGTGATGCCCGGCGACTTCGCGTTCGACCTGTATTCTACCTACGGATTTCCGCTCGACCTCACCGAGGTGATCGGCGAGGAGCAGGGGTTCATCGTCGATCACAGAGAGTTCGAGCGCGCGCGCGAGGCGTTTGCAGAGATCTCGAAGGGCAGCGGCGGGAGCATCTCGAAGGGCACCGCGGACGTGTTCAAGCAAGCGCGCCTCGGGCTCGAGAAGCCGGTGACCTTTACGGGGTACGACCGCGAAGAGGACACGAGCTCGATCGCGTTGATCATTCGCGATGGCGAGATCGTGACGAGCGCGAACGAAGGCGAGAGCGTCTACCTCGTGACGCCCGTCACGCCGTTCTACGGCGAGAGCGGCGGGCAGGTCGGCGACCGCGGCGTGATCGAAGGCAAGGACTTTGTCGCGATGGTGGCGGACACGCAGAAGCCCGTGGATGGGCTCGTCGTTCACCACGCGACGATCAAGCGCGGGAGCGTCGCGAAGGGCGCGAGCGTGAAGCTCACGGTCGATCACGACTCGCGCTCGGCGACGCGCCGCAATCACTCGGCGACGCACTTGCTTCACTGGGCGCTTCGCAAGGTGTTGGGTCCGACGGCGACGCAGCGCGGATCGAAGGTGGGGCCCGACACGCTCCGCTTCGACTACGCGACCGAGCGCGCGCTCACGCCGAGCGAGATCACGACGATCGAGGACCTCGTCAACAAGGACATCCTCGCGAACCTGCCTGTGCGCACCGACGTGACGTCGCAAGACGAGGCGCGCAAGTCCGGCGCGATGATGATCTTCGAAGAGAACTACGGCGACGTGGTGCGCATGCTCCACATCGGCTCGGAGAGCGTCGAGCTCTGCGGCGGAACGCACGCGAACCGCACCGGCGACATCGGCCTCTTCAAGGTCGTGAGCGACGAACCCGTGGCGCGCGGCGTTCGACGCGTCGTGGGCACGACGGGGCTCAACGCGCTCGCGCACATGCGCGAACAAGAGAGCAGGGTTCGCGAGGCGGCCCTCGCGCTCAAGGCGGGTCCGAGCGAGCTGGTCGACCGCGTCAAGCGCGTGGTGGAAGAGCAAAAAGACCTGCAGAAGCAAGTGCGCGCGCTCGAGAAGAAGCTCGCCGAGGGAGGCGCGTCCTCGAGCGATCCGACGGCCGAGGCGCGCACCGTGGGCAGCGCGAAGGTGCTCGCGTATCGCGCGCCTGTGGGAGATGCGGCGACGCTACGCGAAGTGGCCGAGAAGCTGCGCGACAAGCTCGGGAGCGCGGTGGTCGCGGTCGCGGGTGTCGACGGCGCGAAGGTCGCGCTCGTGTGCACGGTGTCGAAGGACCTCGTGGCGAAGTACAACGCCGGCAGGCTCGTGAAGGAGCTCGCTGCGGTCGTTGGCGGCGGCGGCGGCGGCCGTCCGGACATGGCGCAAGCCGGCGGAACGGACGTCACCAAGATCGACGAGGCGCTCGCGAAGCTCTACGAGCTCGTCACGGCTTGAAATCGTGTGCGACACGAGGCGCAGCTCGCGCTCGCGTCGCTAGCGATTTGCCCCCAGTGACACGACGATGCTCGCGGTCAGGCAGGCGCTTCGCGATCGGCGCCGCGCTCGAGATCGAGGGGTCAGAAGTAGAAGATCGCGCCCACTTGTGTGACCGCGCCCATCGAGGTGTTCGTGGTGCGGGTCGTCCCGTCCGCCTGAACCTCGGCGAACTCGGGGTTGGTGCGGGTCTCGTCGTCGATGCGCGTGCGGAGGAAGCCGCGAACGTCCGCGAAGAGCACGAAGCGCTGCGTGATCTGGTACTCGAGGCCCAAGCCGACGTGGCCGCCGACGTAGAGGTAGTCGCCGCTGCGACGACCGCCGTGCGCGCCCGCGGCGCGGTTGGCCGCGCTGTAGCTCACGCCTGCGAGCGATCCGTTGGCGCCGACGACGCCGTAGAACTGCGTGCGGTGCTGCGGGTTGAAGTACACGAGACCCGAGAGCCAGAAGGGGACTTCGAAGCGCTCGTCGCCGTTCCAATCGCGGCCGAAGGCAGCGCCGATCGCGACCTCGGCGCCGATGTGTCCCGGCGCGCGGATGCGACCGATCGCCGACGCGAGCCCGATGACGCCGGGCTGTTCGGCGACGCGTCCGCCGATGTACGACGCGCCGAGGGAGATTCCGCCGCCGACGAGGATGTTCGAGCGCCAGAAGTACATCGGCTGCGGCGCGACGTAGTAGTACGTCGGTCGCGGCGCCACGTAGTAGCGCACCGGCGGCGCGGGCGTGATGATCACGCGCGGCGGGGGCTGGTAGTACACGGGCTGCACCGGTTGAACGTAGACCGGCTGCACGGGCTGCACGGGCTGCACGTACACGGGCGCGGTTCCGATGGTGACCGAGGCGCTCGCACAGAGGATCGATCCCGGCGGGCAGCTCTGCGCGGACGCTACCGGAGCGAAGGCACCGAGTGAGAGGCAGAGGGCAGCGATGGCGGTCTTGTTCATGGGTGGCGACTGCTCCTTTCGACGGGCGTCGTGCCAGACATTCTAGCAACGGCAGGGCCAACGACCGTCGACCCCCTCGCAAAGGGTCCCCACCGTCATTTCACCGGGTCTTTTCTGCGGTCTCACCCCGAAACGGGTCCCCACCCCCGTGAACGATCGTCCAAGCCTGTGAACTGAATTTCACGGGCGGCCCCCCCGGTGTCCGAGACGCCTTCGGCCGCCAGCGACTCAGACGCGGGCGCGCCACTCGGGGTGATCCGGCGTCGTGCCGCGCACCACGTCGAAGAACCGCGCTTGAATCTTCTGCGTCACGGGCCCCCGAGCGCCTCGTCCGATCACGCGGTGGTCGATCTCGCGCACCGGGGTGATCTCCGCGGCCGTTCCGCACAAGAACACTTCGTCCGCCGTGTAGAGCTCGTCGCGCGAGATGAACCCCTCGACGATCGTGTACCCGAGCTCCTTCGCGAGCGTGATCACGGTGTCGCGCGTGATGCCCTCGAGGATGCACTGCGCGGTCGACGGCGTTCGAATCACGCCGCGGCGCACCATGAAGAGGTTCTCGCCCGACGCTTCGGCCACGTAGCCGTTGGCGTCGAGCATGATCGCCTCGTCGTAGCCCGCGGCCTTCGCCTCGCGCTTGGCCAGGATGCTGTTCACGTAGTGGCCGACGACCTTGCCCTTGGCCATCGTGCTGTTGATGTGAGCGCGCGTGTACGAGCTGACCTTCGCGTGGATCCCGCGCTCGAGCGCGGCTTCACCGAGGTACGCGCCCCACTTCCACGCGATCACGCTCACGTGAACGGTGTTGTCCGGCGCGTACAAGCCCATCTTTTCGTCGCCGAGGAAGATCAGCGGCCGCAAGTAGCCCTCGTCGAGCCCGTTGACCTTCAAGATGTCCGCGCACGCCTTCTCGAGGACCTCGAGCTCGTACGGGATCTTCAACGACAAGATCTTCGCCGAGTCGTAGAGCCGCTCGATGTGCTCGCGGAGACGAAAGATCGCGGTCTCCCCGCTGCCGCGCTTGTACGCGCGGATGCCTTCGAACGCGCCGACGCCGTAGTGCAGCGTGTGGGTCAACACAGAGACGCGCGCGTCGTCCCAGGCAACCATCTTTCCGTCGAGCCAGATCGCTTCGAGCTTGTCCATCGCGTTCGCGCTCCTTGTCGCTGCGTCGCTTCGAGCAGCGAGCTGCTCGAGTGATAATCCTTTGAAACTTTAGTCTATTTCGCCAAGTTTGGCATCGCTCGTGGCGCGCGAAACGCGCCAGCGCGAGCTTGTCCGGGCCGGAGAACTCAGCCCGGAGGCGAGCGCTGATATCACATCCGCTCGGCCTCTGTCGGGTTCGTTGCCAACGTCGCGAGCACGCGGTCGAAAGCCGCCCGCGCTGCGCGGCGCGCGCGCTCGATGTCCGCGAGCAGCGCTTCGGTCGCCGCGCGATCTTCGCGGGCACGATAGCCGAGCTTTCGAGCGACGGTGTGCGCCTCGGTCGACCCCGCGCGCACCGTCGCTTCGCCGTGAACCAAGCGAGAGGCGAGCAGCGCGCGACGAAGGATCTTCTCGGCGTGCAACAGCGCGTCGGCGTCTTCGTGAGAGACGTACCCCGCGGCGCGCGCGGCGCGAAGGGCCACGCGCGTCGTCGGAGAGCGAACGGCGTGGTCACGGCCGAAGCGCATTTGAAGGGCCTGCGTCGCGAACTCGACGTCGACGAGCGAGCCGCGACCGTACTTCAGCGATACGACCCCGTGGCTCTCTCGCCCGAGCTCGCTCTCCATCCGCGCGCGCAGACGACGGACTTCAGCGGGGTCTGGATGCGCGCCTTCGAACGCGATCCGCGAGAGAACTTGCTGGGTCTTCGCGCGCAGCGCCGGGTCGCCCGCGATCGCGCGGGCGCGGATCAACGCTTGTCGCTCCCAGCCGTGCGCGCTCGGTTCGTTCGCCGCGCCGTGGTGGTAGCGCTCGAAGGACGAGAGCGAGGTGATGAGCGTTCCTTGTGCGCCGCTCGGCCGAAGCCGGACGTCGACGGGGTAGCCTGGGCCGTCGCGGTGCGGCGCGGACAAGAGCGCGATCGCGCGCTGGGTGACACGCGCGACGAACTCCGCGAACGAGACGCCCGCGCGCCTTCCGCCCACGGTCTCGTCGTCGCCGTCGTCGCGCTGTTCGTAGAGGACGATCACGTCGATGTCGCCGCCGTATCCGAGCTCTCGCGCGGCGAGCGAGCCCATCGCGACGACCGCGATTCCGTCGAGGGGATCGACGCTCCCGCGGCGAAGCCCGAAGCGTTCGGCCGCTTCGTTCGCAGCGATCACGAAGCACCGTCGCGCGACGCCTTCGGCGAGCGCCGAGAGCCTCCGCGACACTTCGCCTGCAGAAAAAGCCTGCCCCATGTCGCCCAAGCCCACCGCGAGCTCGACCTCGCGCATCGTGCGGCGCATCGCTCCGACCGCGCGCTCGATGGGGTCGTCCTGGTCGTCTTCGCTCGCGAGCGCTTCTTTCGTGCGCTCTTCGAGGACCGCGTCGATCGCGCGCTCGTCGGGGGCCTCGACGCCAACAGTGAGCAGCGCGTCGATGAGCTCGGGTCGCGTGACGATCGCGCGGGCGAGGGCGTCGGACGTCCCGAGGAGGCCGACGAGCGCGCGGGTCGTATCGGGGTTGTTCGCGAGCCGCTGGGCGTAGCGCGAGCGCGAGCTGCCGACGCGTTCGAGGAGATCCGCGAGGCGCGAGAGGGCTCGATCGGGATCGGGCGCGTCGCCCACCTCCGCGAGCAAGCGCGGGCCGAGCTCGGGCGCTCGCTCGCGACCGATCGTCCCGAGCGGAGCGTCCGCCTTGCGCGCGAGCCGCAAGAGCGCGAACGCCGCGGTTTCGCCGTCGCGAACGCCGAGCACCTCGCACGCCATCGCGGGGAGTCTCTCTCTCGTCGGCTCGTCGTCGATCGCGCGCGCCACGTCGTCGCAGAGCTGCGCCTCGGGCGAGCGCGGAGGCGGCGTCGACGCGGGCCTCGCAGAGAGGCCGTTTTCTTCGGCGAAGAGCGACGAGAACAGCTCTCGCACGGTGCGTCGCGCGCGGTCGAGCTCGTGCTCGAAGCGATCGATCGACTCGTAGCCGAGCGACCGCGCGAGGGCGAGTCTTCGCGGAGCCTCGATCGGCAAGAGGTGCGTCGCGTACGCGTTCATCACTTGCACGCGGTGCTCGGCGCGGCGCAACACGGCCCACGCGTCGAGAAAATCCTCGCCCTCGCGTCGCGTGATCAGCGCTAGCGACTGCAGCCTCCGCACGGCCTGCACCGTTCCTGGAACGCGAAGCGCCGCGTGCCTCCCGCCCCACACGAGCTGCAGCGATTGCACGAAGAACTCCGCCTCGCGAATGCCTCCGCGTCCGAGCTTGAGGTCTCTCGCGTCGTCTTCGAGCTGCTCTCGTCGGGCTCGCTCGAGCATCTTCGCGACGTCCATCGCGATCGTCGGGTCGACCGCGCGACGAAAGACGAACGGCTCGAGCGCGCGAGACAGCGTCGCGCCGAACACGAGGTCGCCCGCGCACGGTCGCGAACGCAAGAGCGCGGCGCGCTCCCACGGGCGTCCCCAGGTCTCGTAGTAGCGCTCGGCGCTCGAGAGGGAGTTCGCGATCGCGCCGCTCGAACCCTCGGGACGCAAGCGCAAATCCACGCGAAACGCGAAGCCGTCCTCCGTTACGTCGTCGAGCAGCGCGGTGACGAGCGACCCGACCCGCGCGAAGTGCTCGTGGATCGTGCGCTCTCCCGCGGCGCCCTCGTCGGTCTCGTAGAAGAAGCAGAGGTCGATGTCCGAGCCGAGGTTGAGCTCTTCGCCGGCGAGCTTTCCCATCCCGAGCACGACGAAAGGAACACGCTTGCCCGACGCGTCGAGCGGAACCCCTTGCCTCGCCTCGACCATGGCCCGCGCCGTCGTCGTCGCGATGTCTGCGCACGTCGCCGCGACCGAGGACCACTCCTTGGCCGTTCGATCGACGTCTGCGTGTCCGTACAGCTCGCGGAGCGCCGTTCGCACGAGCGCCTCGTCTCGCGCGCGCCGCAGAAATCGCTGTGCAGACTCCTTGTCCTGCAGCGACGTATCCGGCTTCACCTCTGCGGGCGCGAGCCTTCCGTGCAGGTCGAGCTCGTGCGCGAGGCGCGTGACGAGCTCGGGCCGCGCGAGGAGCATCGGGAGCACCGCAGGCGCGGCGGCGCCGGCCCTCGCGACGACGTCACGCTCGGAGAGACGCTCGAGCGCGAGCCCTTGTTCGCGCGCTCGGTCCAGCGCGGACGAGGCTGCTTCGGGGTCGATCGACTCGGCCGACGCGATTGGCGTGACGGGTGTGTTGGGCACCGGGGGAGCCACGTTTGTACACAGAGAGCCGCCCGCGTGTATGCAACTGCCAGTATGCAACCAAACGCACGGCTGCTATACGGGCCGCGCTGTGAAAGAGCTCATCGAAAAGGCCAACGTCCTTCACGAAGCGCTTCCGTATCTGCGTCGGTTTCACGGGCGCACGTTCGTCATCAAGTATGGCGGTCACGCGATGGTGGCGCCCGAGCTGAAGGCCTCGTTCGCGAGCGACGTCGTCCTGCTCAAGTACATCGGGATCAACGTCGTCGTCGTTCACGGCGGCGGGCCGCAGATCAGCGACATGCTGAAGAAGCTCGAAGTGAAGTCTCGCTTCGTCAACGGCCTCCGCGTGACGGACGACGCGACGATGCAGGTCGTCGAGATGGTGCTCGCGGGCAGCACGAACCAAGACATCGTCAGCCTCATCTGTCAGCACGGCGGTCGCGCCGTCGGGATCACTGGCAAGTCCGACAGGTTCATGCTCGCGGACAAGGTCGCGCCGATGACCGACAAGGACGGGAGCGAAGTGGACATGGGCCGCGTCGGCGAGGTGCGCTCGGTCAACCCGGACGTGCTCGTCGAGCTCACCAGGGCGGGGTTCATTCCGGTGATCGCGCCGGTGGGCGTCGACGAGGAGGGGGTCGCGCTCAACCTCAACGCGGACACCGCCGCGGGCAAGATCGCCGAGGCGCTGCGCGCAGAGAAGCTCATTTTGCTCACCGACGTCGAGGGCGTGAAGGACGGCGCTGGGCAGTTCATTCGCTCGCTCGGCGCCGCGCAAGCGCGGGACCTCATCGAGTCTCGCGTGATCGACGGCGGGATGATCCCGAAGGTCGAGTGCGCCCTCGAAGCGATCGCGGGCGGCGTTCGAAAGGCGCACATCCTCGACGGCCGCATCGAGCACGCGGTGCTCCTCGAGATCTTCACGAACACCGGCGTCGGCACCGAGATCACGCGCAACCCGAAGTGATCGCGCCACGGGGGAGGGGGTGGATCTATCGCGACGCGGGCGATCGCTCGCAGCGCACGGTCGCGACCGAGAGCGCGCCCTGATCGAGCGCCGTCACCGCGAGCGCCGTGTTCGCGCTGGTGGCGATCGCGTTGATCGCGCGGGGCATCGCGACCGAGGGGCCGAGCGCGATCGGCCGCTCGAGCGCGCGAAGGACCACGGGGCGGCTCCACTGCGCGATCGAGTCGACGTGGGGACCGACGGTGAACGCGAGTCCGCGGAGGATGGGGATGGTTGATTGCGTGTGTGAATTTTCATCGAGCGACACGCGGCTCGCCCAGTGGCTGCGCAACAGGCGCTCTCCGCGGACCTTCATCGCGAACGTCGCGACCGCGCCGCGCGAAACGGACGTGACCGCGACGCGCTCGCAGTGGTCGGGGCAGTGCGCGGGCTGCACCGAGCGCGACGTGACGGCGCCGCGCTCGACGGAGGCGATCGAGAGCGCTCCGGAGTGTTGGCAGAAGACGGCGCCCGCGCTCGTGGGGCTGAGGGCGACCAACCCGCAGAGGTCTTCGAGTCCGAGCGCGCCGCTGCGCGGGGCGTGCGCGAAGCGGGCGAGGTCTCGGAGCGACGCGGTCGAAGCGCTCGTGGCAAACGACAATCGCCGCGGAGAGCGCCAGAGGACCGCGATGGCCGAGCCTTGCGCGTCGACGAGCGGGGGACCGGACGCGGTCGAAGGGCGCGCGAGCGAGAGCGACTCCGTTGCGAGTTGTTCCGATCGCGAGACGCGCACGACGATGACCGAGGCGGGGCGGGCGATCACCACCGAGGCTCCGTCGTTGTCCGAGGCGAGGGCGAGCGGGAGCTCCGAGCGTCCTGGGAGCGAGGCGACCTCGAGCGGCGCGACGCTCCAGCGGGTGCGGGTCGGATCGAGGGCTCCGACGAGGACCCGCGTCCGTGGCCTCCGCGCAAATCGATGCGGCATCACGCGGGCCGAGACCCAGAGCGTCTGGTCGGGCGCGACCGAGAGCGCCAATCGACCGAGCTCTTCGCCCCTTGCGAGCGCGAGCACGAGCGAGCTCGGCGCCCCCTCGAGCGAGCACCGCGCGCCGTGGGCGACGGTCGGCGCGAGGGCGACCAACGTCGCCGCGAGCGTGGCGTATGCGAGCGACGGCACAGGCGTGAAGAGCTTGCAGGGTACCGCAGCGCGAGCCTCCATCGTGCTATCAACGCACGCGCGATGCCGAAGTACACCCAAGAGCTGCTCGACGAAGCGAAGAAGCACTTGTTGAAGACCTACAGGCAGCCGGATTTCATCCTGGCCCGCGGGGCCGGATGCCGACTGTGGGACACCGCGGGGCGCGAATACCTGGATTTGTACGGCGGAATCGCGGTGAGCGCGCTCGGGCATGGCCACCCGGCGCTCGTGGCCGCGATCGCGTCGCAGGCCGCGCAGCTCATTCACACGGCGAACTACTTCTACAACGAGCCGAACGCGAAGCTGTCCGCCAAGCTCTGCGAGCTCGCGAAGATGGACCGTGTGTTCTTCACGAACTCGGGCACCGAGGCGATCGAGGGCGCGATCAAGCTCTCGCGTCGGTTTCATCACGCCAAGGGTGACGTGCATCGGCAGGGGCTCGTCGCGACGTTCAACGCGTTTCACGGGCGGTCGATGGGCGCGGTCTCGCTCACGGGACAGCCGAAGTACTGGGAGGGGTTCGGCGCGCCGATTCCAGGCGTTTCTCACGTGGCGTACGGCGATCTCGCGGCGATGGAGCGCAGGCTCAACGATCAGACGGCTGCGGTGTTCGTCGAGCCGATCCAAGGCGAGGGCGGCGTCTTGCCGGCGCCCGCGGGCTACCTCGCGGGGCTGCGCGCGCTGTGCGATCGCGTGGGAGCGCTGCTCGTGTTCGACGAGATTCAAACGGGCATCGCGCGCACGGGAGCGTTCATGGCGTGGCACCACGACGGCGTGCAGCCGGACCTTTTGTGCTCGGCCAAGGGCATCGCGGGTGGCGTTCCCATGGGCGCGCTGCTCACGACCGAGAAGTTCGCCGAAGCGCTCCCTGTTGGCGCGCACGGAACGACGTTCGGAGGCAACGCGCTCGCGTCTGCCGCGGCGCTCGCGGTGCTCGAGACGATCGAGCGCGACGGGCTGATCGCGCACGCGAAGGCCATGGGCGAGCACTTGCTCGGATCGCTGGCGAAGCTCGTCGAAAAGCACCCGTCCGTGGCCGTCGCTGCTCGAGGACGCGGTCTCTTGTGCGGTCTCGAGCTGGACAAGCAGGTCGATGTGCGCGCAGTGCTCGATGCTCTTCGCGCGCGCGGCGTGCTCGTCTCGTCCGCCGGGACGTCCGTCGTTCGCTTCGCTCCGCCCTTGATCGTCACGGCGCGGGAGCTCGACGAAGGGACCGCGGCGCTCGACGCCGTGCTCGCAGAGTTCGCAAGCCAACGAGAGGTGAAATCATGACGGGAAAGCGCGATCTACTGACGCTCGACGACCTGCGCGCGCAGGGCATCCTGGCGGTGCTCGACCGCGCCGACGAGCTGAAAGCGCTTCGTCGATCGGGCGAGGCGATGCCCAAGCCGCTCGCGGGCAAGAGCGTCGGGCTCATCTTCGAGAAGCCTTCGACGCGCACGCGCGTGTCCTTCGAGGTCGCCGTGTTCGAGCTCGGCGCGCACCCCGTC
Organism: Myxococcales bacterium; assembly: GCA_016793325.1. Classification (GTDB taxonomy): domain Bacteria; phylum Myxococcota_A; class Polyangia; order Polyangiales. The sequence continues at coordinate 53,445 of JAEUKI010000003.1, forward strand.
GTGCTCAACGCGCGCGACACCCAGATGGGCCGCGGCGAGCCGATCGAGGACACAGCACGAGTTTTGTCTCGATATTTGCACGCGATTGTCATTCGTACGTTCGCCGACGCGGTGCTCGCGAAGCTCGCCAAGCACGCCACTGTGCCCGTGATCAACGCCCTCACCGATGGTGGGCACCCATGCCAGGTGCTCGCGGACTTGCAGACCGTTCGCGAGCACAAAGGCACGCTCACAGGCCTTCGCTACGCCTGGATCGGCGACGGAAATAACGTCGCCAACAGCTGGATCGAGGCCTGCAATTTGCTCGACCTCGAGCTCGTGCTCGCGTGTCCCAAGGGCTACGACCCGACGGCCTCTGTCGATGGAAAGCGCGTGCGCGTCGTGCGCGACCCTCGCGAGGCGATGGCGGGCGCGGACGTCGTGATCACGGACGTGTGGGCGAGCATGGGTCAGGAGGCCGAGTCCAACACGCGAAAAGAGGCCTTCGCGGGCTTCATCGTCGAGCCAGGCGCGATGCGCGCCGCGAACAAGGGCGCGATCGTGCTGCACTGCCTGCCGGCCCATCGCGGGGAAGAAATCGACGGCGTGTACCTCGACGGCGCTGGCGCGGTCGTCTGGGACGAGGCCGAAAACCGACTGCACACCCAAAAAGCGCTGCTCGAATACCTGGTGCGATGACAGGTCGTGTGAGGGGTGGTTGGGGCGGTTGGGGGGCGACGGACGACGCGCTGTTCTGCTAGGTTGCGTGTTGCGCATGGCAGACGCCGGGCACAACGCAGCGGACCTCACGGCGACCGAGCGCGCGGACATCGATGGGATGTCCATGCTGCTCGAAGGGGGCACGCTCTACGAGCTGTTGAAAGTGCCGGACGACGCGGATCGACGCAGCGTTCGAGACGCGTACTTTCGGCTCTCGAAGCAGTTTCACCCCGACGCGTTCTACGGGCGAAATCTCGGGCCGTATCGCGAGCGACTCGACACGATCTTCCGCGCGTTGACGAGCGCGTACGACGTGTTGTCCAACAAGACCCAGCGGGCGGAGTACGATCGATCGATCGGCCTCGATCCTTCGCGACCGCTCGTCGCCACGGCGCCCGTGGCAGAGAGCGCGCCGACGACCGCGCCGAGCGCTCCGCTGCGAACACAGAGCGGGACGCAGCCGGCGGTGGTTGTTCCGCCCGCGGTCGCGCCGAGCGCGCGGGACGCGAGCACGCAATCGCGCGCGATTGTTCCGCCGCAGCCTGCGCAGCGCGCGGCGACTGATCCTCCCGCGCGCCCCGCGGGCGCGACGGAGCCGACCAAGCCGTTGCAGCCGTTGCAGCCGCCGCCCGCAGCGCGCCCGATGCAATCGGTCGCGCCGCCGAGCGCCACGAGCGTCTCGCGCCCCGCGATGCCAGCGCCGACCGAAGAGCAACAACGCGCAGCGCGCGAGGCGCTCGCGCGAAAGCTCGCAGGCAACCGATCGCTCTCGCAGTCCGCGATGCCCGCGGTTCAGCCGCCGGTCAGCGCGGGCGCTTCATTGCAATCGCAGTTCGCCAATCGCACGGACATCGCGCAGCGGCAGAAGGTCGACGCCCTTCGCGCGTCGGTGCGCGAGCTCGTCGCGAAGGGAGACTTCGTGGGCGCGTCGAACACGATGCAAATCCTCCGCGCGCTCGTCCCCGACGACAAATCGATCGAGCAAGAGGCGCTCGAGGTCCAGCGACAGCTCCTGTTGCAGCTCGCGCCGAAGAACACCGAAGCGGCGCGGGAGGCCGAGCGAACGCGGCACTACGCGAACGCCGCGGCGCTGTGGAGCAAGGTGGCGGCCGTCAAGCCAGAAGATTTCGAGCCTAATTTCAGGCTCGGTCGGTGCCTGCTCGCCGACGGCAAAGAGCTCGCCCGCGCTGCCGAATACGCTCGAAAGGCGATTTCGATCGCTCCGCGCCGCGTCGACGCGTACGTCCTGCTCGCGGAGATCTTCGAGGCTGCGGGAAAGCCTGCGAGCGCGAAGGCTGCCGCAGAACAAGCCGCGAAGCTGGACCCGACCGCGTTGGCTGTGAAAGACTTGCTCGCTCGCCTACGCTGAGCCGCTCGCAACGCGAGTGTGAATCTGCCACCGTCATCGAGCCGCGAACACGCGGATTCAATGCGAGCCTCGCTCGAGGCCAGTGGCGCGAGGAGCGCCGAGTCAACGATGGAGTACGTGATCGGGATCGACCTGGGTACCACCAACTCGTGTGTCGCAGTGGTGCAGAACGGCGTGCCCACGGTCCTGCCAAACCGACAGGGGTACAAGACGACCCCGTCGATGATCGCGATGACCGAGACGAAGAAGCGTCTCGTCGGCCACCTCGCGAAGCGGCAGTCCATTACCAACGCTGAGTACACCGTGTACGCCGCCAAGCGGCTCATCGGACGCAAGTGGAACAGCGAGCCCATCAAGCAGGTGCTCAAGTCCGCGGCGTACAAGCTCGTCGAAGGGCCTCACCAAGACGTGCGCATCGAGCTGCGGGATCGCTCGTACGCGGTGCCCGAGATCTCTGCGATGGTCCTGTCGGAGATGAAGGCCATCGCCGAGGAGTACCTCGGTCAAGAAGTGCACAAGGCGGTGATCACCGTTCCTGCGTACTTCAATGACAACCAGCGGCAGGCCACGAAAGACGCTGGGATGATCGCTGGGCTCGAGGTGATTCGAATCATCAACGAGCCCACGGCCGCCGCGCTCGCGTACGGTTTTGGTCGCAGGCTCGACAAGCAGGTCGCCGTGTACGACCTCGGCGGCGGCACCTTCGACATCTCCGTGCTCGAGATGAGCTCGGACGGCGTGTTCAAGGTCATCTCGACCGCAGGCGACACGTTTCTCGGCGGCGAAGACTGGGACACGCGCATCATCGACTGGCTCGTCGACGGCTTCAAAGCCGAGCACGGCGTCGACCTTCGCGCGGATCGCATGGCCCTCCAGCGCCTCAAGGACGCCGCGGAGAAGGCGAAGATCGAGCTGTCTTCGCAGCGCGAGACCGAGGTGAACCTCCCGTTCATCATCACGTCGGGGCGCAACGAAGCGCTGCACTTGCAGCGCGTGCTGACGCGAGCTGAGTTCGAGCAGCTCACCGCGGACCTCGTGCAGCGCACGGTCGACATCATGGATCAGACGCTCGACGACGCGGGCATCGGCCGCGACGAGATCGAGGACGTCGTGTTGGTCGGCGGAATGACCCGCGTTCCGTCGATCGAGCGCGCCGTGGCGCAGTTCTTCGGGCGCGAGCCGAGCAAGGGCGTTCACCCCGACGAGGTCGTCGCGCTCGGCGCTGCGATCCAGGGCGCCGCGCTCGTCGAGCAGGGCAACAAGATGATCCTGCTCGACGTTACGCCGCACACGCTCGGCGTGATGGTCGCAGGCGGGATGATGGAGCCGCTCATTCCGCAAAATACGACGGTGCCCACCGCGCGGACTCGAACGTTTACGACCTCTCGCGACAACCAAACCGCGGTGAAGATCCTGGTCATGCAGGGCGAGCACGAGCGCGGCGCGGACAACGAGCTGCTCGGCGAGTTCATCTTGGACGGTCTGCGGCGCGCGGGCGCGGGCGCTGTCGAGATCGACGTGACCTTCGAGATCAACGCGGACGGCATCGTGTCGGTGCGCGCGAAAGACCTCGAGACGGGGCGCGATCAATCCATCACGGTCGCCGCGACCTCCGGCCTCACGAAGGACGAGATCCGCTCGATGGTCGAAGAGGGAAAGCGCTTCGCCGTCGACCGCAAGGCCGGCGAAGAGTTCGAGGCCAAGCGACAAGAAGTCGAAGGCCTGATTCACGAAGTCGAGAAAATGTTCGGCCCCGTCGAGAAGGTCGTTGGATCGAGCGACTTCGGTCGCGACGCGCTCGAGCGCGCTCGTGGCGTGATCGACCGCGCGCGACAGGCCGTCTCGAAGAAGGACGTCACGCTGCTGAAGGAGCAGTCGGACGCACTTTCGCGTACACTGAGAGTCTTCAAGGGAGTCGTCGCGCGTACGTGAACCGCGAGTGAAATTCGGATATGCTGGGACCGATCATCCGGATCACTCGAATCCACCCTCGACATGAGCGCCAAACGAGATTCGAAACAGATGCACGCAGTGAGGCCCGAGACGGCTGAACCGCAGCGGACTGTGCCGAACACCGATGAGCGCGCTGCGTTGAAAACGAGCGGGGATTTTCCGACGGACGCGCTGTTCGGGCCCACGCCGTCGACCGCGCCGTCGAAGCCGAAGAAGTCCATGTCGCTGGGGACGATGCGGCGCGTGCTCGTTCCGCTCGCGCCGCCGCCGCCGCCGGTCGTGGCGCAGGGCAGCTCGGACGACTTCGGCATCGACATGGATCTCGATTTCGCGATGCCGATCGAGCAGTCGATCCCGCCGGCGCCCGCGGCGGATTCCGAGCTCGACGACGCTGCGCGCACGAGCGGCGTCGAGTCCGCCGGGCCCTCAGTCGGAAGCTCACACCTCAAGCCCATCGAGCCCATGCTCGACGAGGGCTTCGAGTTCGCGGACCAAACCGAAGTGTGGGGCGCCTCGGACCTCGACTTCGCGTCGACACACGACGCGATCGAGATCGATCCGTTGCCCGAGCCCGAGGCGATGCTCGAGGCAGAGCTCCCGCTCCCACCCCCGGTGCGCGTGCCGACCTACGCGCCCGCGGAGCCGCGTTCGGTCACCCAGCGACCGAGCGTCGACGTCAACGCGCGGAGGCTCGAGCGCGCCGAACGCGTGCGCGCGCTCATCGCGGAAGGCGCGTACGGAGACGCGCTCGACCTCATCGAGCTGCTGCGCGCCTCGGCAAACGACGGGCTCGCCGAGCAGCTCGATCGAGAGTGCTCGCTCGCGCAGCAAGCGCAGCTCCAAGCGACGCCCGAGCCCGAGGCGATCGACTACGAAGAGGCGCTCGGCGGGCTCGGCGCGACGCTCTCGGTCGTCGCGCAGTCCGCCGTCATTCGCACGATGGACCTCGACCACCGCGCGGGCTACCTGCTCTCGCTCATCGACGGCGTCTCGACGGTCGAAGACATCATCGACGTCGCCAGCATGCCTCGTGAGCAGACGCTGGCGCTCCTCGTGGACCTCAAGCAGCGCGGCCTCGTTGGCTGAAGGACCGCCGCCGAAGGCTCGCACGATGGCTGACCGATCCGCGCTCGACGCGCGCGAAGCGCAGCTGCTCGAGGCGCTCGCGGTCGCCGTGCTCGTCGTCGACGCCCGCGGCGAGATCGTGTTCACAAATCATGGCGCCCGGACGATGCTCGCTCCGTCGACGAAGGAGCCCGCGCCCCGGTCCCTCGACGAGATCGCCGACGGAGCCGACGACGCGCACCCGCTCTCGCTCGCGTCGATCTGGGCCGTGCTCGGCGGCCGTCGCGGCGCGACCGACGTCGCGTGCTCCATCCGCGCGGGGGGACGCTCGCTCTCCGTCGAGGTCTCGGTCTCTCGTTGGGTGCGCGAACCGGGCGCGCTCGTGCTCGTGTGCATCCGCGACGCGAGCGAGCGACGCGCGGTCGAAGCGCGCCTCCGCCACGCGAGCACGCACGACGCGCTCACCGGGTGCTTCAATCGCGCGTACATCGAAGAGCGGAGGGCGTCGCTCGACGCGGAAGACCGCGGGTACTGCGCGCTGATCGCCGACGTCGACGGGCTCAAGTCGGTCAACGATCGGCTCGGTCACGAGGCGGGCGACGCGCTGATCGTCGCCGCGGCCGCCGCGATGAACGCCGCTGCGGCCGAGGGCGACATCGTCGCGCGTCTCGGCGGGGACGAGTTTGTTCTCATCGTGCTCGGCGGTGACCAAGAGGCGCTCGCGCGCGCAGCCGCGTCGATCCGTCGCGCGGCGAGCGACGCGGTCGTGGACGAAGGCGCCCCGCGGCTCGCGCTTTCTGTGGGCGGCGCTGTGCGACGCGGTCGTGAGCCGCTCGCCGCGGTGATGAAGCGCGCCGATCAGCGGATGTACGCGGACAAAGGCGCGCGTCGCCGCGCTACCAGCGCATCCCAAACGTGAGCGCCCCGCGCGCGAGCTGGCGCTCGAGGCCGAACAGCGGCGCCATCGCGGACAGATCGATGAACGCGACGCGCGCGAAGTGACCGCGGAGCGCGAGCCTCGGAGCGAAGTACTCGAAGCCGTCGAGCCCGCCGCGGACCTCGACGCCGAGGCCCACTTCGAAGGGCTGCGCTGGGTGCCACAGCGCGTCGAGCGTCGCGCGCGGCGTGAAGGTCATCAGGGTGTTCGCGGCGGACACGGTCGCGGTCACGGGTAGCGAGATCGCTCCGTGGAGCGAGATCTTTCGGTGCGGCGTCCACACCATGGCGAGGCCTGGCTCCGCGCCGATTCGCGCGGCGTACCGCAGGCTCGTCTCGGTGGGCAGCAGCACGCGCGCGAAGAGCGAGACCGAGGCGATCTCGTCCTCGGCGACGATGTGATTCACGGTGATGGTCGCGGCGCCGAGGTCGATGGGCGCAGTCACGACGGATGCGTTGATGACGGTGCGAAAGCGCACGGCGTCGAGCGAGAGCTCGAGCCAGCTGTCTTCGGCGATCCCGATGGCGCCTGCGAGGTGCGCCTCTGCGTCGATCGCGCCGTAGAACGACGATGTCGCGAGGAGCAGCCCCATTTGACCGCCGACCGAGAAGCCCTGAAAGCGGCACGCGCTCGGGGAGGAGCCGAGCGAGCCGAGCGCTGGGGCGCCGGGAATTCCCAAGGCGATCGCGATGGGCGCGCGCGGCGCGGCGCGCGGTCGTCTGCACGGGTGCGGCGGCTCGCCGCCTCGGAGGGGGCCCGAGAGCATGATTTCTTGTGCGCGCGCCCCGGGCGCGATGGTGAGCGCGGCGAGCGCGATCGCGATCGACAGTGAACGGCGGTTCATCGGTTCGGCGCCTCCCAGCTTCCGCCGTTGGCGTCGACGACGAACGGGTTGGTGAAGCCCCACGCCCACATGCCCGGGACGATCACGTTGCTGTGAAATCGCGGGTCTTCTGCGCGGGGCGCTGGGGGGTGCTCCTCGGCTGCGACGCCGTCGCCGTTGAAGTCTGCGCGGTCGAGGAGCCCGTCGTTGTCGCTGTCGACGACGGTTGGCAAACGCAACCCTGCTTCGACGATGATCCACGCGTCGGCGTCGACGCCGAGCTCTGCGAGCGAAAACTCCCCCGTGTACCGATCGATGCCTGCGGTGCCGAAGGGGTCTTGGGGGCGGGAGATTCCCTCGGTGATCGAGCGGACGATGCGTCCGTTGACGACGATGCGGACCTCTTCGACAGGGATCCACGGCGCGGCGCGGACGGCGATGCGCAGGCGCGCGTTCGGCGTGATGGCGACGGGCGTGCGCACCGAGGGGCCCACGGCGCTCTCGAACGCGCCGGTTGGCGCGAGCTGCGCGTCGATGAACGGGCCGTTGGTCCCGACCATGCTGCCTTCGCGGACGAGCGCGTTGAAGGTCGTGAAGTTGTATCGACTGCGGTGCGCGCCGAGCACGATGTTGCGGGGAAATCCCATGGGTTCGACGGCGAGCGAGTGCGTGTCGCTGTCCGCGGTTCCTGCGCGGAGGTGCCCCGCGTTGAGCAGCCCGTGCCAACCCTGGCGGTGTCGGAGGTTCTCGAGGAGCTCGTTGCCCTGCATGGTCTCGATGGTGTCGAAGTCGACGTTGCGATTTCCGTCAGCGCCGCCGGGGCGATAGACGAGCAGCGAGGCTGGGTTGCTCGCCTCGAACTCGCGCGGGACGGGCTGGGTCGGGTTCCACCGGATGGTGCGGAAGTAGCCTTCGTCGCGGCCGATCTTCGAGCCCGCGTACGGGTGATTGAGCTGAATGACCCCTGTGCGTTCGCGCATCACGCCGACCCCGCGATCGACGATGGGACGCAAGAGATCGAAGAGCTCTCCGGGCTGCGCGAGCTCGTCCCACGGCGCTCCGTTGCGCGGCAGCGAGTCGTCGAACGGAATCGGCCACGCGTTGAAGTGCCCCACGGTGCGCGGGAGCGACGCGCCAGGAATGCGTTGGCTCGGGATGAGCGGGGTCATCTCGACGCCCGGCTGCACGAACACGCGCTGCGTCGCGCCGAGCGCCACGAGCGCGCTCGCGTAGCTCGTCGTGACGTCGTGATCCGTGGCGGCGATCACGTCGACGTCGTTGACGAGGAAGCTCAGGACGCGATCGAGCTCGGGAAACGACGTGTCGAAGCTGCGGCCGCTGTGGACATGAAAATCCGCGGTCATGCTCTGCGTCGGAAACACGCTGAGCTGCGACAACGAGAGCGACACGGTTTGCGTCGCGCCCTCGGTGACCGTGACCATCGTTCGCGCGATCGTTCGCGACGGGCCGCCGTGCGCGTAGACCCAGTACGTCCCGTTGGGCGCGAAGAACTCGACGGTGCTTCCCTGGCGAACGAGCACGCGATTGCACCCTGGCGAACCGCCGTGGGTGGGCCCGAGGTACGGCGCGCACCGCTCGCTGTCGAAGAACCCGTACACGCTCCCGCGCACCGAGCTCGCCGTCGCCGGATCGACAGGGACGAGCACGAGCTCGGCGTCTTGTCCTCGCACGCCTTCGCCGGTGATCGTGACGCTCGCGCGGATCGCTCCGAGCGGCGGCGGTCTGTGCGGCGGGAGCTGGACCGTCGCGCCGTCCATCGTCGGCGTCTCGAACGAGACGGGCTCTCCAAACGGTCGACCGAGCCGCCACCACTGCATGTGATAGCGACGCCCGGCGGGGAGCGACACACGAAATGCCCCTGTTGCGTCGGGCACCGCTTCGGACCACACCGTGATTTCGCGGGGCGAATTGCTGCCATCGGGCGCGGGCTCGTAGAACACGGCGCTCGCCGCGCGCTCGTCCCCGAGCCCTCGAGGGAGCTCGATCGTCCCGCGCACCGACACGATGGGCTCGCCGAACAACTGGCGCCTCGCGGCCATCACGTGCTCGAGCGCGCCGAGGCCCGCGCCGCGACTCGCGACGATCATGCGCTCGAACACGAGTCCATCACCGGGCGCGACGTAGCTGCGAGGCAACCCCATCGCGACGATGGTCGGATCGACGACGCCGTCGAGCAGCGGCTCTGTGCACGAGAACGTCGCGTACGAAGTGTCTTCACCGGCGTGCGACGACGCTGCCATGTACGGCGTTCGCACGAGCGAGGCGTCGAGGTTGGTGAGCTGGAGCTCGGGGTGCTCGAAGCCGAGACCGCGTCCTTGCACGAAGGGCGTCTGCGATCGGTCGCCGAGAAACCAAGCGTCCGAGAGGTAGCTCGACCACGCGACGCGCCCGCCGTTGTAGAGCTCTGTGCGAACGCGAACGCCAGGATCGCAGGGGCGAAGCTCGTAGCGCGTGGTCACGAGGACGCGTCCGTCTCCACCCGTGGACACGTCGAGAAACCCCCGCGCGATGACGACGGCGGTGTCGTCTTCTTGTCGGCTCTCGATCGCCGTGTAGTGCAGCGCGTCGCGCGGAACGATCCCAGTGATCTGGTAGATCTGGTTCAGGTGGTCTGTTCCGCCGCTGGGGCTGACATCAATGATGGTCCCGCCGCTCGGCGCGAGGTGGTGCGTGTGCGTCTCTCGATTGTGTGCGACGCGCTGCGCGGTCGTCGCGTTCAGCGCGAGCGCTGGAGACACATCGTCGATCACGATCGTGACGTTGTCGTTGGCGAGCACCCAATCGCCGACGGACGCGAGCGCGTCGAGCCCCGCGGGGCGCTGCGTGCGCGTTGTGATGCGCGAGACGCGCGCGGGGCCGTTGCCGCTGCACGCGAAGCGCACCGCGCGGCACGCGGGCGGCGGAACGCATTGCAACGACGTCGATCCGAGGCAGCCGGGGTCTCGCGCCGGGCCACACTGCGCGAGCGCGACGGCGATCAGCGATACGACGGCCGACCGCGCGACGCGCGAGGACGGGCTCTTCTCGAGCGATGTGGGTTCGAAACGCACGAAGGGCATCGTGCCACGAACGAAACCGTCGGACCCACAACCCACGACGACAATTCGACCCGCGACGTGCCGCGCCAAAAGACTGCGCGCTCGACGCGATCCCCGAGATTCGACAGAGTCACTCGCAGCGAACCCATGAACGAGATGCAGCCAGCGACGAGCAAGTTTCTACGCGGCAATTTCGCCCCTGTGCACGACGAGCGGGACGACGACGGCCTCACGGTGATCGGCGAGATCCCCGCGGAGCTCGACGGGTGGTTCGTGCGCAACGGACCGAACCCACAGTTTCATCCGCTCCGCACGTACCACTGGTTCGCGGGCGACGGGATGCTGCACGCCGTCGAGCTCCGCGACGGCCGCGCGCGGTATCGCAATCGCTTCGTTCGCACGGAGGGTTGGCTGCGCGAGCACGAAGCAGGTCGCGCGCTCTGGTCCGGTGACCTCGGGATGCCGGACTTCGAGAACCCCAACGGACCGACCCGAGGCAACACGGCGAACACCGCGCTCGTGCACCATCACGGAAAGCTTCTCGCGCTGTGGGAGGCTGGATTTCCCCACGAAATCTCGCTGCCCACGCTCGAGACCGTCGGGCTCTCGACCTTCGGGGGCAAGCTCGACTTTCAGTGCACCGCGCACCCGCGCGTCGACCCGACCACGGGCGAGCTCTGCTTCTTCGGCTACGACATGATCGCTCCGCCGCACTTGCGCTACGGCGAAGTGAGCCGCGAGGGAGCGCTTTCGCTCGTGCGCGAGGTGCCGCTGCCGCACGGGACGATGATTCATGATTTCGTGATCACAAAAAACTTCGCGGTGATCCCGGTGTTTCCGTTCGCGTTCGAGGTCGAGCGCGCGATGGCCGGCGACAATCCCTTTGTGTTTCGCGAGCAGGCGCCCACGCGCTTCGCGGTGCTGCGTCGCGGGGACGCGACCGCTCCTGTGCAGTGGCTCGAAGGGCCCTCGTGCTTCGTGTTTCACTACGCCAACGCGTACGAGCAGCAAGGCACGATCGTGATCGACGGCTGCCGCATGCCGAAGGCGTCGATCGACTTCGAAGAGGGGACGGTGCAGGCCAACGCGGGCAGGCTCCATCGGTGGGTGCTCGACCTCGCGAAGGGCTCTGTGCGCGAGGCGACGTTCGACGAAGCGCACTGTGATTTTCCTCGGATTCACGACGGCAAGACCGGCGAGAAGGCGCGCTACGTGTACGCGGCGCGCGTCGGTCGAGAGGCGCCGCTCGGAGACAGCGATCAGTTCTCGGACGGCTGGATCAAGTACGACCTCGAGGCGGGGCACGGCGTCGCGCACGCGCACGGAACGGACGTGTTCGGCGGCGAAGGCGTGTTCGTCGCGCGCGAGGGAGGCGCGTCCGAAGACGACGGCTGGATCGTGGGATTCGTGCACGATCGCCGCGAAAATCGCAGCGAGCTACGCATCCTCGACGCGCGATCGATGGACCGCACGCCCGTCGCGCGCGTGCTCCTCGAGCGCCGCGTCCCCTACGGCTTTCACGGAACGTGGGTCCCGCGCTGACCTGATCGCGCAGCGCCGCGCGACGTGATTCAGCGGCGGCGACGGCGCGTGGCCGCGAGCGCCAGCGCGAGCCCTGCGATCGCGGCGAGTCCTCCCGACCGCTGCGATCGGCTGTCGACCGAGCATCCGCCGCTCATCGCACCAGGGGGCGCTCCGCCGTCGGGCGACGCTCCCGCATCGGCCGCGGGAACGCCCGAGTCCGCCGGCGGAGGTGGCGGCAGCGCAGGATCCGGGATGCAAAAGCGCCCAGTGTCGTTGCAGACCCAACCTCCCGGACACGCCGTGCAGTCCTCGCTCGTGCATCGACGCGAGGTCCCGATGGCCAAGCACAAGAGCGGAATGTCGCACTGCTCGTCGGTGCGGCACTCGTCGCCGATGACGCCCGGTCGCGACTGCGGCGGCTCGACCCAGGACGGAGGCGTGTAGCGGCCCGCGGTGGCCGCGGCGCGCGCGCGCTCACGGATCCACGCGGCGTACGAATCCACCCGCGTGTACACGGGCGAGTTGCACGAGTTCGCGTCGCCGCGCGAGAGAATCCCGAACACAGCGCCGGTCTCGTCGAGCGCCGGTCCACCCGAGTCACCCTGGCACGTCCCGGTGTCCGCGAGCCACTCTTCCGCGGTGAGGACCGTGAGGCCGGGTCGCGCTTGCGCGAGTCCGACGTGTTGAACGGTCAGGCCCTCGCGCATGCGTCGCGTGCCCGAACCGCCTCCGCGCCCGTTCGTCGCGCCGAAACCGCTCGCGGTAAACGTGTCGTTGACGCGCGGGGCGATGTCGAGGCGGGGCTCGATCGGCGTGATTCCCGGAATCGAGCCCGTCAGTCGGAGCAGCGCGATGTCGCGGCCGCACATCGGTTGATTTGTGGTGTTCTCGGGCACCCACACTTCGGCGACGCGGTAGTACCGCGCGCTCTGGGTGATGGCTTGGTCGGTCGTGACCGCGAACGTCCCCGCGGAGTACGGCGCCGCTGCGAGCGACGGCTCGTAGGTCGTTCCGTTCTGCGTGAAGCGCGAGCAGACGATCCCGTCGCCGGAGATCTCGGAGACACAGTGCCGCGCGGTCAACACGAGGTTGGGCGCGATGAGCGAACCGGTGCACGTCCCGAACCCGCCGCCGCCGACGATCGCGATCCCGACGACGTTCGTGTGCGTCGAGTCTTCGACGCCGCCGAAGATGGCCTGCGACGACTGCCCGACCTCCGCGGCGCAGCCGACCATCAGCAGGGGAGCGGCGGCGAACATCGACGCGCGAAGAGCAGCAAGAATACGGGCCATCAACGAGACCTCCGACAAAGGGCCGGGCGGGACGCTAGCACCGAGCGCGAGCGCCGCGGACGAGATTTGTGCGGCGATTTGTCGCCGCAGCGCAGCAATCCTTCGACCAAATGCGACGACCCGCGCCGCGCGTCAGCCGCCGTAGCGCGCGACGAGCGCCTTGGCGCGCTCGACGAACGCCGCCATGTGATAGCGCTCGAAGTCGCCCCAGGTCGTGAGCGTGCGGGTGTCCGCGACGCGATCGACGAAGATCATCCCGTCGAGGTGATCGCATTCGTGCTGGAACGTTCCTGCGGACAGGCCTTTGACGACCTGATCGACCTCGCGGCCTTCGCGATCCCAGGCGCGCAGTCGCACTTCGGTGAACCGCGCGACGACCCCCCGCAGGTTCGGGACGCTCAAGCACCCCTCGTAGTTGTCGAACTTCTCTTCGGTGAGCGGTTCGAGCACTGGGTTGACCAGCACCGTCAGCGGAATGTCCGGCTTGTAGGGATAGCGCGGGTTCTTCTTCACCTCGACCGCGACGATGCGAACAGGCTCGTACACCTGCGGCGCGGCGAGCCCCGCGCCGTTGGCGTCGCGCATCGTCTCGATGAGGTCGTCGATGAACCTCTGAGTGTCTGCGGACGCGAGCTCTTCGCGCGTGAGCTCACGCGAGCGCTCGCGCAGCACGGGGTGTCCGATGGTGGCGATCTTGCGGATGGTCATCGTGGGGCGCTCCGTCGGTGAGTCGACTGCGATCAGTTGATCGAATGGGGCAGGGCGAGGTCGAACGGGGCGATCACCGCGTCGAAGCGCTCGCCCGCGTCGGTGATCATTTGGTAGGTCCCGTGCATCGAGCCCCGCGCTGTCGCGATCGCGCAGAAGCTCGTGTACTCGAAGTACTGCCCTGCTTTCAGCACGGGCTGCGCGCCGACGACCCCTTCGCCGCGAACCTCTTGAACGAGGCTATTGGCGTCGGTGATGACCCAGTGTCGCGAGCGAAGCTGCGCGGTCTCGGCGCCCTCGTTGCTGATGCGAACGGTGTACGCGAAGACGTACTGCTTCTGCGATGGCGAGCTGCGCTCGGGAAGGTACTTGCACTTCACGCTCACGCGGATGCCACGAGTCACGGCGTTGGACACGGGCGAGACGATGCCGCCCGCGCGACGAGACGGCAAGGACGACTTCGTCCCACGTGCGCATCGAAGCGCGCTGCGACGGCGCGGCCGAGCGCTGGTATGGTCCCCTGCCGTGAGCGAAGAGCAGGCAAAACGCCCAGCGCCGCGCGCGCTCACGCGCACCGTGATCGCGCTCGGGCTCGTCAGTTTTTTCACCGACGCGGCGTCGGACATGATCTGGCCGCTGTTGCCGGTGCTGCTCGCGAGCGCGATGCACACGAGCGTCGCGTGGGCGGGCGTGATCGAGGGCGCCGCCGACGCGACCGCGGCGCTCGTGAAATACCTCGTCGGAAAGCGCTCGGATCGCATCCAGCGACGAAAGCCCTTCGTGCTCGCGGGCTACACGATTTCGTCCGTCGCCCGACCGCTGCTCGCGATCGCGACGCTCCCCTGGCACGCGCTCGTCGTCCGCGTCGTCGACCGCGTCGGAAAGGGCCTTCGCTCCGCGCCGCGCGACGCGCTGATCGCCGAGGACACGCCGAGCGAGCGTCGCGCGGTGGCGTTTGGCTTTCACCGCGCGATGGACAACGCGGGCGCGGTCGTCGGGCCGCTCGCCGCGGTGGCCCTCTTGTCTGTGTGGCCGAACAACGTGCGCGCGGTCGCGTGGGCGACGGCTGTCCCTGGCGCGCTCGCGGTGCTGGCGATCGTGCTGCTCGTTCGAGATCGTCCTCGCGAGGCGGCGGACAAGACCGACTCGAAGAGCGCCGAACCCTCGGCGGAGCTATCCCACGAATTCAAGCGCTACCTCGCCGTCGTCGCGCTCTTCGCGCTCGGCAACGCGAGCGACGTCTTCATCGTGGCGCAGGCCCTTCGCGCGGGAATCTCCGTGCGAGACGCGGCGCTGGTGTGGGCGGCGCTCGCGCTCGTTCGCGCGGTCGCCGCGACGCCAGGCGGAGCGCTCGCGCAGCGCATCGGAAAGCGCCGGTCTCTCGCGCTCGGCTGGCTCGTGTACGCCGCCGCGTACGCCGCGTTTCCGCTCGCGAAAGGCACGCTCGCGCTCGTCGCGGTGACGGTCGTATACGGCGTGTACTACGGGCTCACCGAGGGCGCCGAGAAGGCGCTCGTCGCGAGCTTCGCAGCAGAGCGCTCGCTCGGCCGCGCGTACGGGCTCTTCGCGCTCGTCACGGGCGTCGGCTCGCTCGTCGCTAGCTTGCTCTTCGCCGCGCTGCTCACGGTCGGCGACGGTCGTTACGCCTGGTGGTGCAGCGCGTCGCTCGCGCTCGCAGCCTCGCTGGCCCTCTTCGCAGCGCGCCCACGAGTTCGGGAAACTCCGCCTGGGTAACGAGTCGCCCAGGTGACCGCCGTTCATCCCATCCGGCGGTCGAGCGAGCGCCTTTGCGAACAGCAGTTGGTGAGTTCATTTGCAGGAGAAACGCGATCCGCACGCGGATGGCCGCGCGCTTGCAATGCAGCGATGCATGGGACACATCGAACCCGCTCGCGTCGCTCGTCTGGGCCTCTTCGCGACCTCGGTCGTCGCGCTCGCGCTCGTCGGTTGTGCCGAGGGCGAAGTCGGCGCGTGGGAGGACCTCGGGCCGTCCACGGACAGCATCATCAACGGCGCTGCGTACGACGGCGATCCGGCGACGGTGTACCTCATGACGGACGGTCGGTTCATGTGCACCGGCTCGCTCATCGCGCCGCGCGTCGTGTTGACCGCGCGTCACTGTATCGAGAACGGCGGCGCGCGCACGGCGGCGAGTCGTCTCAGCGTTGGCACCGGTCCGCAGGCCAACGGGAGCGCTGTGTACGCTCGCGTGACCGAGGTGCGCACGACGAGCGGCGACATGTTCGACGGCAACGACATCGCGGTGGTGCTGCTCGATCGCGCGGGCGCGCTCACGCCGTACGCGTGGTCTCGGACGGCGCCGACGCTCGGCGAAGCGGTCGTGGGAATCGGCTACGGACAGACCGACGGGAGCCGCCGTGGATTGCCCGCGGGTCGCAAGTTTCGCGGGACAGGCTCGATCGGTCGCGTGCTCGCGAAGGAGGTCTACACGGCGCGTCCGTTGCCCTGCTACGGCGACTCGGGCGGGCCGATGTTCAACCGCGCCGGTCGCGTGATCGGCGTCGTGTCGCGCGGCACCGCGTCGACCTGCGAGGGCGGCGTCGCTGTGTACACGCGGACCGACGCGCACGCCGCGCTCATCGATGGCGCGATCGCTGCGACGGGCGGCGGCGGAATGGAGCCGCCTGCGATGGAGCCTCCTGCCATGGAGCCTCCCGCGATGGAACCACCCGCGATGGAGCCCCCGCCTGGCGGAATGGAGCCGCCTCCCGCCGAGCCTCCGCCTGCGGAGCCTCCGCCCGCTGGCGCGATCGACATCTGCGCGCGGCCGTACACGGGCACGATCGACGTCGGCGCGACGCTCACGTTTACCTGTCATATTGCTGCCAATCGTGACGTGGTGCTCGCGACGAGCGCGCCGCAAGAGATCCTCACGCAGCTCACGATCGAAGGGCGCACGTACGAGCCGCGCTTCGAAGCAGACGCGGAGTACGGCTTTCGTCGCCGCGCCGTCGATACGCCGTTCTCGGTGACCGTTCGCGGGAGCAATCGCTTCAGGCCGATGCCGATCTACGTGGGCGTTTTCACGCGATGAGCGCGGGGAACGTTCGTTCGTTCACCGCCGGCGATTATGGTTTACGATCCGTCGCTCGCCCGTGGCTACCGCC
Source organism: Myxococcales bacterium (assembly GCA_016793325.1). Lineage (GTDB taxonomy): Bacteria > Myxococcota_A > Polyangia > Polyangiales. The sequence goes on from JAEUKI010000003.1 coordinate 70,002, forward strand.
GCCCCCAATGACCCTCTGCTCGGACGCGTAATCGCCGAGAAATACCGCCTCGACGCCGTTGCCGGAACGGGCGCAACGGGCACCGTCTACCGCGCGATGCACCTCACCTTGGGCCGCCCCCTCGCCGTGAAGGTCCTCGCGCGACACTTGATGGACAACCCCACGGCGCAAGCGCGCTTCCGACGCGAGGCGCGCGCCGCGAGCAAGCTCGAGCACCCCAACAGCGTTCAGGTCGTGGACTTCGGCGTCGAGGCCGACGGGATCACGTACCTCGCGATGGAGTTTCTCGAAGGCCGCGAGCTCTACCGCGCGATCTTCGAAGACTGGCCGCTCGGACCAGAGCGCTCGGCGAAGATCATCGCGCAGGTGCTCTCGGTGCTGCAGGCCGCGCACGAGCTCGGGATCGTCCACCGCGATTTGAAGCCCGAAAACGTCATGCTCGTGCAGCGCCCCGACGAGCACGGCAACATCGTCGAGATCGTGAAGGTCGCGGATTTCGGGATCGCGAAGAGCATCGCGAACACCGCGAGCGAAGACAGCCTCAACCTCACGCGCGACGGCACGGTCCACGGGACGCCCGAGTACATGTCCCCCGAGCAAGCGCGGGGCGAAGAGCTCGACGGACGCGCGGACATCTACGCGTGCGGCGTGATGCTCTACGAGATGATGACGGGGACGCTCCCGTTTACTGCCGAGAGCGCGTTCGAGGTGATCCTCAAGCACCTCTCGGACCCCGTCGAGCCGCCCACGCAACGCCGTCCGGACGCTGATCCGCGGCTCGAGAGCGTGGTGATGAAGGCGCTGGCGAAGCGAAAGCAGGATCGCTTCGCGGACGCCAAGAGCATGCGGATCGCGTTGCTCGAGGCGCTCCACGTCGGCGCCGCAGCGCCCTCGTTGCCCGGCGCGAAGGCGGGCCACTCGATGCCTCCGTCGGCCGACATGACCGCGGCCGTTCCGCTCATGCGCAAGGCGGGCGCGCACCTTCCGACCGAGGTGCTCGAGGTCGTCTCGGACGACGACGTCCCGACGCCGCTGCAGAAGAAGTCATCGAGCAACGCCCTCCGAATCGTGCTCTCGATCGCGGCGTTGCTCGCGGCGATCGCCGTCGGCGCGGGCGTCGCGTGGGTGATCGCGCAGCGCTCAGCGCAAGCGCCGGCCGCCGCGCCTCGTTGACGCAGCACCGGAGGCGCGATCGTGGAAGACGTCCAGCACGAGAGCGCCGAACCCACCGCGGGGCACCCGTCCGAGCCCTGGTCGCGCCCCGAACGAGATCGACTCGCCGCTGCGCTCGTGGCGGGCGTCCTCGGCGTCGGCGGACTGTGGCTCTTCTCTCCGTATCTCCTCCGCGCGTGGGCGCGGCCCGTGTTGTTCTTGTCCGTCCTCGCGGCGGCGATGGGCCCCTCGATCGCGGCGCTCGTGCTCGTCGCCCCGCGCCGGAGCGCGCTTCGCGCGAGGCACTTCGTCGCTGGGGTCGTGAGCGCGTGGGTCTGCATCGAGCTCGCAGGCGCCGCGCGTCGCATGGGAATCGCTGGAGATTCAGGGCTCTTTCGCGCGGTCTGGGCGCCGGTCACCGAGGAGCTCACCAAGGCGCTCTTGCTCGGCGCGATGCTCACTCCGTCCGACTGTGATCGCGATCGCGAGGCCATCGCGACCGCGGGCGTCGCCGTGGGCGCGGGCTTCGCGTTTCGCGAGAACGTCGTGTACTTCGCCGTGGCGCTCGACGGCAACGCGCTCCCGATCGAGTGGCTCGCGCTCCGGGCGATTCCCCCAGTGTTCGCGCACACGCTCTTCGGCGCGACGTACGGCACGATCCTCGCGCAGGCTGCCATTCACGCCCGCGCGCTCGAGCTTCCGTCTCCGCGCGGCTCGCTCGTCGCGCTCGTGCTCGCGACGCTCGCCCACGCGCTCTACAACGCTGTTCCCTGGGCGATCATCGCGGTCGCGCCGTCGATCACCGAACCGCTGGCGATCGGCTGGGCGCTCGTCGCCCTGTTGGGAACGTGGGCCCTCGCGCGTCGCGTTCGCAGCGTCGCGCGCGAGGACCCTCCGCACTCCGAGCGCGTCTCGCTCTCGACGCCGGTCGTGCGCACGCCGATCGACACGATCGCCGCGGTCGTCGCGGCCGTGATGCTCGGGCTGTGGCTCGTTCCGCTCGCGCTGCCGAGGTACATCGCGGTCGTCTTCGCGCCGCTCGCGCTCGGAACGCTCGCGGTCCTCGCCCTCGGTCGCGCGCTCCGCGTCGAGCGCTCGATCGTGTGGCTCTTGCTCGGGATCGCCGCGCGGCCGTTTGCTGCGATGGGTGAGGCTGCGCTCACGGGCGTGACCTTCGCGATGCGCGGTCGTGTCGGAGCGACGATCGCGTCTGTGGGCGGCGCGCTGCTCTGGAGCATCGCCGCGGCGATCCTCGGCGCGCGCGTGGGCAAGACGCGAGGCGCGCGAACGGCTGTGCTCGCGGGCGCGGGCCTCGCCGCAGGGATGGTCGCAGCGTCGATCGGCGGCAATCTCGCCGCGGGCATCGGCTTCGCTCCATGGCGCGAAATGTTGGGAACGACGCTTCGCTTCCTCCCTCGAACGATCGCGCTCTCGATGCTCGTCGCCCTCGTCGGCGCCACGCGCGGCGCGCTTCGCGCGACGGCGCTCGCCGTGCTCGTCGCGGTGGTCTCGGTGCTGTGCGACATGGCGATCGCGCGCGCCCGATTGTGGGTCGCGGTTCCCCTCGTCGCGCTCTTCGTCGCGCTCGCCGCGCTCGTCGTGCGCGCCGGGTCCCGCAGTGAGCGCTGAGCGCCGCTCGCCCGTCAGCCCCGCGAGAGCGAACGAAGGTGATCCGCGCGATCCGTGCGTGCTTCGGCGATGGCTCGCGCGCCAGCTTCGTCGACGAGGCCCTCGCGCGCCGCGTGAAGCGCGAGCGAGGTGAGCTCGAGCGACGCGAGCCACCGAGCGTGCGCGTCTCGTAGCGACGAGCGCTCGATCGCATGGGCGAGCGTCACGAGCGCGTGCCACTCGGCGCGGAGATACTCGTGACTCGGCGCGGTGCTCACCGCGTGCTCGTGGAGGATCATCACCGCCGAGTGCTCGGCGGTGTGCGGTGACCACAGCCCGCTCGCGCCCGTGAGCAACCAGCGCGGCGAAAACCCGCGGCCCCGCTCGCCGAGCGCCGCTGTGAGCGACACACGAAATCGAGCCAGGTCCGGCGCGACCGCGAGCGCCTCGGCGAGCGCGGGCTCGAGCTCGTCGCACGCCCGTTCAATCGCTGGTCGAACGCGCGATTCGAAGCGCGCTTCGAAGGCCCTCGCGCACAGCGCCAAGTCGCACAAGAGCCACTCGGCTCCTTCGGGGTCGCGCGCGAGACACCCATCGAGCGTGGCTCGGTGCACGCCGTCTACCTGGGCGCGCGGGTCTCGCGCGACCGCGACGAGCGCGCGGGTGCTCTCGATCGCGGCGGGCAGCGCGTGGAGCGGCGTGTTGTCGAGCTGCGCCATGCGCGCGCCGAGCACGCCCCCGTCTTCTTCGAGCGTGGCGCAGCAGTCCGCGCCGTACGCGTCGCGCGCGAACGCGTGGTAGCGCGGCTCGAAGAGCGAGGCGGGGTGCCGGCCCACCGCGAGGTACGCGAGTCCGTGCAGCGCGAGCTCGGTCGCGCACGGGGCAGGGGAGGCGCGCAGGGCGAATTTTGTGTTCACAAATGAATCACAGGTCGAGGACCGATCCGAGCGCCGCGCACGCCGCGCTCATCGCGGACAAGAGCACGCCGCCCGTCGGCGGAGAGAGCTTCGGGTAGACCTCGGGTTCGGTGCGCCACGTCACGAGCGGCGAGCCGATGAGCTCGATGCCCGACTCGATGTTGTTCTGCGCGTGGCGCATGGGGTGAACGACGCGCGGTCCAGACCTCCGCACCTCGGCGAGGATCACGACGGTCTCGCCGTCGACGAGGCGACTCTCTTCGATGGTGCTCTCGAGGTCCGTACCCTCTCGTTCGAAATCGATGCGCGCGTGCGTCGGATCGACGGCGACGCGACCGGTCTCGTCCTCGACGAAGAACGGGTGAAGCTTCTTCTCGCTGCGAATCAAGATGCGGCGCGGGCCGTTGACGCCGTCGCGCACTTCGTAGTGATCGAGCTGGAGCGCCACGCACGGAACGCGGTGGTAGTAGCTTCGCTCGGTGACCGACCCGATGACGCGGCCCGCGAGCTTCACGAGCCCGCTCCGCGCTTGCGCGATCGGCGTCACGGGCATCTTCGCGAGCAGGCGCGCTTCTCGCGGACTCATGGGGCCGAGCTGACCGCGGTAGTGATTCACGAGAGACATCGCTCCCGCGACACCAGCCACCGTGGCGCCTACGATCATCGGGCCGAACATCGTTGTTGCTCTCCGGCCCATTGTAGTGCGCGGCCTGTCGCAACGAAACCGGGGCCGCGCTCGATCCCGCGACGACGTGATCCCCCGAGCGCGCTCAGATCTTGCGAAACAGCCCCGTCACGACGCCCACGATCGCGAACTCGCTCTGATCGAGGCGCGCGCGCGGCACGATGATCGGCGAGTACTTCTTGTTCTCGGGCTGCAGGCGGACCTGGTCTTTCTCAGGAAAGTACCGCTTCAACGTGCCGGTCCCGTTCACCCGCGCCACGACGATGTCGCCCTTCTTCGCGTCGGTCGCGCGCCGGACGAACACCGTGTCTCCCTCGTGAATGCCCGCGTCGACCATCGAATCGCCCTGCACTTCGAGCGCGAACACTTCGGCCGACGACGGCGTCCCGAGCAGCGCTCGGTCGATCGCGAACGAGCCCCGGCTCGACTCGTACAGGTCGTTGAGCCCGCCTGCGGCGACGGTGCCCTTCACCTCGACGCGCAGCGTGCCGTCTTCGTTTGCGGGCTTGCTGTCGCTCTCGACCGAGACGGGTTCGGCGCGCGCCGCCGAGCGCTCCATGGGCTCGGTCGGCTGGAGCGCGCGCGACTTCATCGAGTCGCGACGCAGATAGCCCTTTCGCTCGAGCGCCGTGAGGTGGTCGTTGACCCCGTTGGTGCTCTTGATGCCCATGTGCGCGCCGATCTCTCGGAGCGACGGCGGATAGCCCCGCTCACGAATCGACTGCTTGATGAAATCCAGGATCATCTTCTGGCGTTCAGTGAGGGGCTGCAGGGTGTCCATCTATTCAGCACCCTACTGAACGCAAGCGCAGCCTGTCAAATTCGTTTCGTCGCTTTCTTTCTGCGGTCGGGTCGCGAGTGCTAACCGCGGCCACTGTGAGGTTGCGATGACCCCAAAGCTCAGTCCCTTGTGGGTCGCGGTGGTGCTCGTTCTGCTGGCGTCGACGTCCTTCGCGCAGTCGCGAAGCGGGGCCGAGCGCAGGCGCACCCGGCGCCCGAGGCCCCCTTCGTATTCGCTCGGCTACGCCAACGCCGGGTCGCTCGCCAACGCGGTGCGCCTCGTCGAAGACCAGCGGATTCGATACTTGCCCGGCCGCCCCCATCACCACGGAACCGAGGAGCTCGTCGCGATGCTCCGCCGCGCCTCGACCGCGGTCGCGAGGGATTTTCCTGGGAGTCGTCTGACGGTGGGCGACATGTCCGACCACGACGGCGGTCCGATCGGCCATCACGCCTCGCACCAGTCGGGGCGCGACGTGGACATCGCGTTCTATGCGCGGGACGCGCGAGGGCGACCGCGGGTGCTCGACGACTACGTGTCCTTCAACGGCCGAGGCCTGCCGATCGCTGGTGGCCCGTGGCGCTTCGACGTCGCGCGAAACTGGGCGCTCGTCGCGGCGCTGCTCGAGGACCCCGCGGTGCGCGTCGAGCACATCTTCGTCTCGACTCCGCTGCGCGCGCTGCTCATCGCGCACGCTCGGACGATCAACGCGCGACCGATGCTGCTCGTGCGCGCGCAGCTCGTCATGCACCAACCGACGCACGCGCTCCCGCACAGCAATCACTTTCATGTGCGAATCGCCTGCCCTTCTGGCGACGCGCAGTGCGTCGAGGGCGTGCGACCTCCGCCGCGCGCGCGTCGGCGCCGCGTGGCGAGCGCGAGGCGAGCCACGAACGCGCAGCACGGTCGACCCGCCGCGAGAGGGCCGCGGCGGTAGCGAGCGCTACTCGCTTGGCGCGTTTTCGATCGGGGCGGGCTCGATCTCGAGGCGTCGCGTGATCACGCCGTGCAGGGCGTACACGAGGGGCGTGAGCGCGATCGCGATGAAGAACTTGAGCACGTACTCGCCGACCGCTTTCTTCGCGACCCAGTCGAGCGGACGAGCGACGTCGCCGGACATCTTCGGGATCCCCCACCAGAACAAGAAGTTGATGATCACCGTGTCGGCGATCTGAGACGCGAGCGTCGAGCCGGTCGCGCGCAGCCACAGGTGCTTCGAGCGCGTGAGCGCCTTCCAAAACTGAAACACGTGGATGTCGAGAAACTGCCCGACGAGGTACGCGAGCACCGAGGCGATGAAGAGCCTGCCGCCGATGCCGAAGACCTTGTCGAACTCGGCGTCGCGAAAATAGCTGTTGGGCTCGGCCCTGGGCACCTGCGCGACGTTGAGGATGATGAACGCGAAGATCGCCATCCACATCCCGAGGAACGTCAGGAACCGCGCGCCCTTGCGTCCGTAGAACTCGTTGACCGCGTCCGTCAGCAAGAACGTCACGGGAAACGCGAACAGACCCACGCTCATCGGCTGCGAGTAGCGCAGCGGACCGAGGGCGATGTTGATCGAGATCGCCTTGCCGCCGATGAGGTCGCCCAGGATCAGGGACGCGACGAAGATCGCTGCGAGGTAGATGAAGAGCTGCGTGCGCTTGTCGAAGAAACTCACGATGAAGGGACCTCGACGATCTGCAGGAGCACCGTTCCGCTCCCCGAAAAGACTCGGACGCTCGCGCGATACGTCCCGCTGAAGCGCGGGCAGTAGCGCACGCGTTCGCCGCTGCGGTGTCCGGCGTCCTGCGCCACGCGGGCGCCCGTCCCGTCGAACCACGTCACGTCCACGTCCGCCACCGACGGAACTCCGAACGCCGCCGCCTCGTAGCACCGCCCGAGCTCGAGCCGCGCGCTCGTGTCCCGATCCTGCGCAGTCCCGAGCGTCGCGCGCAGCGCCGCCGTGATCGCTCGCGCCGTCGGGATCGACGCGTACGCCTCGCGAATCTGGCGGCCCACGAAATCAAGCTCCCCCCCGAGCTCGATGGACGCCCGCGCCGTGGACGCCGCGCTCGCGTCTCCGTTGGTTCCGCCGTCCGCGCCGCCGGCGCTCGAGAGAGCGCGCGCGAGCCGCTCGCGAGCGCTCGTCCCGACGTCCGCGACCTCTTCGACGATCGCCGAGGGCCCCGGCGCGTCGACGACCGCGACCGCCCACTGCGCGACGATCGACGTGCTGACGGAGGCGACCGCGCTGATCGCGCCCGCGGTCGCCGGCACACAAAATCGAGTCGAGCTCACGCCGCCGCGCGCGGCCGCGGCGATCTGCACCTCTCGAGGCGTCGCGAAGTTCGGCAGTCGCACGGTGAAGTCCGTGGTCCCGCCGGCGGCGCCGACGAGCAGGTAGCATCGCTGGGGCGCGCCCGCGGCCGGCGGCCTCGGCGCGAGGTTGAACACCGTCACGCCCTGAAATCCATTGCGCACGTGCCTCGCGACGAGCGCGCGATTGTCGCCTCGCGCGCGAAGCAGCGGTCGACGCCCGTTGAGCTCGGATTGAACGGCGCCGACGGGGTCGTGCGCGGCCGTCTCTGCGGGCGAGCGGACGCCTACGAAGCTCTGCGCGATCGAGTCGCTGGCGACCGCGGGCGCGAGCGCCGTCGCGAAGACGACGAGCGCGATAGGTGAAGGGGATCTCACGGCGCGCGCAGTCTACGGCGGCGCCGCGCAGAGTGTTACTTTCGCACGCGCGATGAGTGTTCGAAGCGCGCCCGTCGAGGGCAAAGGCGACCTGATCGGGGCGACGTTCGTGCGAGGAGAAGCGTCGGAGAGCTCCGTGATTCACGCGGTTTCTCCCGCAGATTTCGACGATCACATCGGCGCGTTCACGACGACGCGCTCGCACGCAGCCCGCGCGGTCGCCGCCGCGCGAGACGCGCTACCGTCGTGGCGACGGACGGGCTTCGAGGCGCGAAGGGACGCACTCGTACGCTATCGTCAGGCGCTCGTCGCGCGCCGAGACGCGATCGCCACCGCGATCTCGCGCGCCGTGGGAAAACCCCTGTGGGAAGCGCGCACCGAGGCTGACGCGCTCGTCGCCAAAGTCGACATCACGCTGAGCGCGGGACAGCAGCTCGTCGCGGCGCGCGAGGTCGAGCCAGGCGCGTTCGTTCGCTACCGATCGATCGGCGTGTGCGCGGTGCTCGGGCCCTTCAATTTTCCCGCGCACCTCGCGAACGGCCACATCGTTCCGCTGCTCGCCGCGGGCAACACTGTCGTGTTCAAGCCGAGCGAGAAGGCGCCGCAGGTGGGCGAGCTCATGGCCGAGTGCTTCGCGGACGCGGGCTTCGCGCCGGGCGTGATCAACGTCGTTCAGGGCGCGGCAGACGTCGCGCAAGCGCTCGTGGGCGACGGGCGCGTCGACGGCGTGATGTTCACGGGGAGCACGCAAGTGGGGCGAGCGATCCTGCGCGCGAGCAGTGAATTTGCAGGCCGAATGCTCGCGCTCGAGATGGGCGGAAACAACCCCGCGATCGTGCTCGACGACGCCGACGTGAGCTACGCCGCGCGCGAGATCGCGTTCAGCGCGTTCGTCACGGCGGGGCAGCGATGCACTGCGGTGCGTCGCGTGATCGTTCACGAGCGCGTCGCGCGGTCGGTGATCGAGCAGCTCTCGTTCGCCGCGCGAAACAGCGTGATCGGTCCTCCGTCGGTCGACGGCGCGTTCATGGGCCCGGTGATCAACGAGGCCTCTCGCGAAGAAGCGCTCGCGCTCGTCGAAGCGCATCGCGCGTCGCTCGACGAGGTCGCCGCGCTGCAGCGCCTCGAGCTCGACGGGGTTCGCGGGTTCTATCTGCGCCCTGGCGTGTATGTCGCGAAGGGCGAGCTCGCCGCGGACCTCGGCGCGCGCGAGTGGTTCGCGCCGCTCGTGTTCGTCGAGGTGGTGCGCGGCGATGGTCGCGAGGCCATCGAACGCGCGATCGAACGCGCAAACGCGACTCGGTTCGGGCTCGCCGCCGCGGTGTTTACTGCGTCGCGCGAGCGCTTCCGAGCGATCGCCGACGAGCTCGGCGCGGGCGTGGTCAACTGGAACCGCGGGACCGTCGGAAGCTCCTCGAAGCTCCCGTTCGGGGGCGTCGGCGACTCGGGAAACCACCGCGCGGCGGGCCTGTACAGCGCGCTCTACTGCGCGGATCCCGTCGCTGAATTGCACGTCGAAGCACCGAAAGGCGGCGCGGTGGCCCCCGGTCTCGTGCTGCCGGCGTAAGCCGAGCGGTCGCGAACAGTCCTACACGTGGGTGTGCGAGCGGCGTGAGAGATGTACTCGCGTTCGAGCAGGGCGAAGGGGTAATCTCCAGAGTGAGCCGCGGTGCAACACGCCGCGCTGGAGATTTCCCAGCCATGAAACATTTGCTTCGCGCGTCACTCCTCGTCGCTACCGTCGCGAGCATTTCGATCGCGCCTCGCGCCGCGCAGGCGCAGACCGTCGTAAAGCCCGAATTCTTGCTCATCGTCGACAGCTCCGGATCGATGCGAGCCGTCGCGGGGGCAAACTCCTGCGGCTACGACACGAGCCGCATTTCGAACGCTGCGTGCGTGATTCGAAATTTGTCCGACGCGTTCGGCGACGGAATCTGGGGCATGGCGACGTACGGACTCGACTGCTTCGCAACGACTCCGTACCTCCGCCCTGGCGTCGGAAATGGCTGCGGGACGACGAACTGTATCTACAGTTTTCCCGCGACGCTCGGCGCGGCGCCCGCAGGTGCCGCGAACTTTCCCTTTCCCTGGTACGGCTGCGACGACGGCGGGCGGGTGTGGGTCCGTCCGCAGGAGTCGCTACAGCCGTTTCTGCGCTCATGGGGTGACAACTCGTTCACGGGCTGCACCGTGACACCTCCGCCCGGCGGTGTTGGAGGACCGGAGTTTCGATACAGCTCCAACGTCAACTGGGACGAGTCTGCAAACACGCGGTACACGCCGCTCGCGGGCTCGTTGAAGCACATCGGAAACTACCTCCGAAACCTTCAAGCACCCGGCCAGCGATCGCCGTACCTCGATTTCAACGGCACTGGCGCTCGCGATCCGTTCGCTCGGTGTCGCCCGATGAACGTGATTCTTCTGACCGACGGCGAGGAGTGCTGTCGTGACGGCTGCGCGCTGTCGTCGACGCCGATCGGCGCTGCGGCCAACGCGCGAAACCTCGGTTGCCTGAGGGTCGATCTCAACAACGACGGCGACACGATCGATCCTGGCGAGTTCAACCAAGACCTCAACGGCGATCGCGACTGCTACGACGTCGTCGGCGGAGTCTCCGAGCAGAGCTCGTTTCGCACTCGCACCTACGTGATCGCGTTCGGGCTCACGGACCTCACCAACGTCAACCAGATCGCCGCGGCGGGTGGCACCGGCACCGCGTTCAACGCCTCGAACGAAGCGACGATCTCCTCGGCCCTCGCCGACATCGTCTCGCGCTCGCAGCTCGTCGAGCTCTGCAACGGCGTCGACGACGACTGTGACGGCTTGATCGACGAGGACTTCAACATCGGCGGCGCGTGCACGGTCACGAACATGGCGTGCTCTTCGCCCGGCGTGTTCGCCTGTCATCCGACGGACCAAACGCAGGCGATTTGCAACGCTCCGCCGATCACGGTCGGCGCTGAAATGACGCAAGCGCAGTGCACCGACGGCCGCGACAACGACTGTGACGGCGCGACGGACTGCGCCGATCCTCAGTGCGCGACGCAGTCGTTCTGCAGCTCGTGCACGCCGACCGCCGAGGTGTGCGACGGTCGCGACAACGACTGCGACGGCCAGATCGACGAGGGAATGATCACGCGCCCCTGCGGCTCGACGATCGGCGTCTGCCGCGCGGGAACCGAGACGTGCGTGCAGCAATCGACGCCTCAACCCATGGGGACGTGGGGCGCGTGCACGGGCGTCACGGGCAGCCCCGAGGTGTGCGACGGGCTCGACAACGACTGCAACGGCGTCGCGGACGAAGGGCTCACGCGCGCGTGCGGCGTCAACCGCGGTCAGTGCCGACCCGGCGTGCAGCTCTGCTTGGGCGCGAGCGGCTTCGGCGGCGCGTGCATCGGTGAAGTCGGGCCGAGCACCGAGGTGTGCGACGGCGTCGACAACAACTGCGACGGAACGGTCGACAACGGCATTCCGAGCGCCGGATCGTGCGGCGTCGCGGGCGTCGGAATCTGCACTGGCGGGACGATCCAGTGCATGGGCGGCATGCTCCAGTGCGTCGGCGGAACCACGGCGCGCCCGGAGACGTGCAACAACCTCGACGACGACTGCAACGGCGTGGTCGACGACGGTCTGCCCGCGGGCACGACGTGTCAGCCGTCGGGCATGATGATCCCCGTGGACGGGATGGGTCGCCCGATCGGCGCGTGCCGCCTCGGAACGCAGATTTGCCGCGGCGGAATGCAAGTGTGCGACGGCGCGGTCGGACCCTCGATGGAGGTCTGCAACGGCCAAGACGACGACTGCGACGGCATGGTCGACGAGGGCCTCGACGGCGCCACGTGCGGAACGATGCTCGGCGTCTGCCGCCAGGGCATGCGTCGCTGCGTGATGGGCCGCGAAGTGTGCGACGGCGCGGTGCTTCCGTCCGAAGAAGTGTGCGACGGCCTCGACAACGACTGCGACGGCGAGGTCGACGAAGGCAACCCCGGCGGCGGCGGCGCGTGCGGCACGATGGCCGGCTCGTGCATGTCCGGCGTCAACGTGTGCCGCGGCGGACGCATCGTGTGCGACGGCGCGCGCGGACCGATGCCGGAGGTGTGCGACGGCCTCGACAACGACTGCAACGGGATGATCGACGACGGGTTGATGGACGGCGCTCCGTGCGGCTCGTCGACCGGTCGCTGCATGCCGGGCCGTCAGCGCTGCGTGATGGGCCGCATGGTCTGCGAAGGCGGCGTCGGGCCGCGCGCAGAGGAGTGCAACTGCGTCGACGACGACTGCGACGGGATGACCGACGAAGCGGGCGAGGGCGGCGCGGCGCTCTGCGGCGGCGGCTCTGTGTGCGCTGGAGCGCCGAGCTGCGGGTGCTTGCGTCCGTGCGGCAGCGGAGAGTTTCCGTGCCCGCCCGGCCGCGCGTGCCAAGACGTCATGGGTCAACGACTGTGCGTCGGTGATCCGTGTGCGGGCGTGAACTGCCCCATGGGTCAGGTGTGCAGCAACGGCGCGTGCCGCTCGCTGTGCGACGGCGTGACGTGCGAGGCGCCGCTCGTGTGCGACCCGCGCAACGGGCGCTGCGTCTCGAACGACTGCCGCATGCTCAACAACTGCGCGTCGAACGAGCTCTGCATCGCGGGCCGCTGCGTGATGGATCGCTGCGCGACGACGACGTGCCCGGCGATGCAGGCGTGCGTCGATGGAACGTGCGTTCCCTCGTGCGCGATGGTCACGTGCCCGATGGGCCAGAGCTGCAACCAGACGACGGGCATGTGCGCGCCCTCGATGACCGACCCGTGCGCGAGCGTTCGATGTGCCGCAAATCAAGTGTGCAACCCGGCGACGGGGATGTGCGTGCTCTCGATGTGCGGCCCGCAGACGACGTGCCCGCGCGGACAGGCGTGCAACCCGGTTACGGGCGCGTGCTCGGACGACTCGTGCGCGACCGTTCGTTGCCCCACGGGCCAGACGTGCTCCGCCGGAACGTGCCGCGAGGCGCCCCGCCCGCCGGTCATGACGATCCCTGCGGATCGCGTGATCTCTTCGGGCGGCGGGTGCACCGTGGCCCGCGCTCCGTCGCACTCGAACAACGGCGGCTCGATCGTCGCTGCGCTCGCCGCGGCGGCGGTGCTGGTCGGCGCTCGGCGCGCGCGCAAACGTCGCTCGCTTCGCGGTGACGCGGAGGTGTCGCGATGAGCCGCACGCCTTGGATCTACGCGGCGATCGTCGCGATGGGCGCGAGCCTCGGCGCGTGCCGAAGCGAGCCGTACTGCCTCAACTGCGTCGACGGACAACCCGTCGGCGACGGCGGCTCCGAGGGCGGAGCGACTGACGGCGGCGACGTCACTCCGACCGACGCGACGGACGCGCGCGTCGATGTGGTGGACGTCGCGACGCCCGACGGCTGCACGCCAGGGGCCGAAGAGCTCTGCAACGGCGCCGACGACAACTGCGACGGTCGCATCGACGAGGGCTTCGACACGCAATCGGACCCGCGCAACTGCGGCGGCTGCGGGCGCGCGTGCAACCTCCCGCGCGCGATCCCCGTGTGCCAGATGGGGATGTGCCGCATCGCGATGAACGGCTGCGACACGAATTTCTACGACCTCGACGGCGACCCTGCGAACGGCTGCGAGTACGCGTGCACGCCCGTTCCTGGCGCGACCAACGACAACACGTGCGACCGTCGTGACGACGACTGCGACGGGCAAGTCGACGAGGACGTCGACCTCTGCACGGACAACCGCAACTGCGGGATGTGCGGTCGCAACTGCGCTCCGCCCAACGCCAACGGCCGCTGCGTTCGCACGGACATGGGCATGGGCGCGTGCATGGCGGCCAACACCACGTGCCAGATCGGCTCGTGCGCGACGGGCTTCTTCGACATCGACGGTCGCCCCGAAAACGGCTGCGAGTACGAGTGCACCGCGACGGGCGCCGAGGTGTGCGACGGTCGCGACAACGACTGCGACGGGATGGTCGACGAGGGCAACCCCGGCGCTGGAATGGCCTGCGGATCGAGCGTCGGAACGTGCCGTCAGGGCATGACCGCGTGCGTGATGGGTCGCATCCAGTGCATGGGTGATGTTCGCCCGACCACCGAGCTCTGCGACGGGCTCGACAACAACTGCAACGGGATGACCGACGACGACGTCTCGGGCGACATGCGCGTCGGGGCGGTGTGCGGCACGGGCGTCGGCGACTGCCGACCGGGTCGCAACGCGTGCATGGGCGGCATGATCGTGTGCACCGGCGCGACGATGCCTCGCGCCGAGACGTGCGACGGCCGCGACAACGACTGCAACGGCATGATCGACGACGCGATCGCGAGCATGGGCGCGTGCGGCTCGAGCACCGGCGCGTGCAGGCCGGGCGCGCTCCAGTGCGTCGGCGGCAGCGTGCGGTGCGTGGGCGGAACGACGTCGACCGCCGAGCGCTGCAACGGCGTCGACGACGACTGCAACGGCGTCGTCGACAACGGGTTCGACCTGCAAAATGACCCGACGAACTGCGGTCGCTGCGGCAACTCGTGCGCGGCCGCGGCCAACGCGATCGTCGCGTGCCGCACGGGCGCATGCAGCTTGATTGCGTGTGCTCCGGGCTTCTACAACATCGACGGCAACGCGGCGAACGGCTGCGAGTACGCGTGCTCGTTTCAGGGCTCGACCGAGGTCTGCAACGGCCGCGACGACAACTGCAACGGAACGGTCGACGAAGGCGTCACGCCTCCGCCGGGCTTCTGCCGCAGCACGGGCCTCTGCGCGGGCGCGACCGCCTCGTGCATGGGCTCGCGCGGCTTCGTGTGCAGCTACCCAGCGACGGTCGAGACCGACCCGATGACGGGCCAGCCCGTCGCGGTCGAGACGCGCTGCAACGGCATCGACGACAACTGCAACGGCGCGGTGGACGAGAGCTTCTCGAACCTCGGCGTCTCGTGCAGCAACGGCGGCACCGGCGCGTGCGGCGCCACGGGGCGCATCGTGTGCTCGGCCGACCAGCGCTCGACCACGTGCAACGCGCCGCCGCCCGGAATGGCTGCGACGGAGGTGTGCGACGGGATCGACAACGACTGCGACGGCCTCATCGACGAGAGCCGCGCGACGCCGGGCACCAACGCGTCGTTCGTCGCGACCGACTGGGTGAACATCGGCGGCAACCGCTGGATGATGACCTACGAAGCCTCGCGCCCCAACGCGACAGCGTCGTCGCAGGGCACCGCCAACGCGCGCGCATGCTCGCGGCCGGGCGTGATTCCTTGGACCAATCTCACCGGGCCGCAGGCGGAGGCGGCGTGCAGCGCGATCGGCGCGACGCTCTGCTCCGAGACCGAGTGGCAGTCGACCTGCAACGCAGGGAACACCGCGTGCAACTGGAGCTATCTCAGCGGCTGCGCGAACTACTCGAGCACGACCTGCAACGGCGTCGACAACGACATCAACGCGGGCATGCCGGGTGTCCAGAACGGTCTCTTGCCCACGGGCGCGCTCGCGAGCTGCCGCCCGAGCAACCGCGGGATCTTCGACCTCAGCGGCAACGCGAAGGAGTTCACGGCTCCGACGGCGGGCAGCTATGCGCTCCGCGGCGGCTCGTACAACAACCTGGCGTTCGGAACGTCCTGCCCGTTCCAGTTCACGGAAGTGGACAACGCGTTCCGGTTCGTGAACGTCGGCTTCCGCTGCTGCTTCACTGGCGCTACACCTCCGTAGCGATGACCCTCGAGCCTGCCCGATCCGACGAGCGTCCGAGTCCCATCGACGCTCCTGTCGCGGGCGGCTCGAAGCCCGAGCCTCTCGCGCTCGCAGAGGATCGCGCGACGCCGCTGGGACGATTCGTGTGGGCGCTGCTCGGGGCGGGGGCGGCGACCGTCGTGGGGCTATCGCTCTGGCTGACGCCGAACCCGAGCGGCTTCGGGACGCACCGCCAGCTCGGGCTTCCTCCGTGCGAGTTCGGCGCGATGACGGGCATCCCGTGCCCCGGCTGCGGGCTCACGACGTCCTTCGCGCACACGGCGCACGGGCACTTCATCGCGGGCTTCGCGGCGCACTTGATGGGTCCGCCGCTGTTTCTCGTGACGCTCTTCGTCGCGCTCTACGCGCCGATCGCGATCGCGAAGCGCAAGCCGCTCCTGTCGCTGCTCGACGCGAAGCCGACGGCGCCCGTCTTGTTGATCACCTCGACGCTCGGGATGCTCACGTGGATCCTTCGCGCGACGCACGTTCTGCCGCCGCGTTGACGCGCTGATCGCGTTGCGCGCTCGCCACCAAGAGCACCCCTGCGGACAAGAGCAACGCGATCCCTCCGAGCGCGCTCCGGGATGGCCACGTGGCGCGGAGCGCTCCATCGACGACGAGCGCGAGGACGACCTGCGCCCAGCCCGCTGCGCCGACGCGCGCGGCGCGATCGAGCGCGTACGCGCGCGTGAGCGCGAGCTGCCCGACGGTCGCCGTGATCCCGACGGACGCTAGGCACAGCCAATCGATCGCGTTCGACGGGACCTGCACCGGCGCGCCGCGCGCGACACGAGAGACGAGGGCCGTCGCCGTGACCACGCTCGCGACCGACGAGAAGTGAACGACGATGGCCTCGGGCGGCTCGTCGCCGAGCCTGCGCAACGAGACCATCGCCACCGCGCTCGCCGCGCCAGCTCCGAGCGCGACGAGCCCCGCGAGCTCGCCGCGCGTAAACCCCGGCTGCTCGACGAAGAACACGCCGATGATCGCGATCGCGAGCGCCGCGAGCACGGCGCGGCCCGGGCGCTCGCCGAGCACGAACCACGCGAGCGCCGCGATCCAGAGCGGCGTCGTGTTGAGCAGCGCCGTCGCGTCCGCGAGCGGCATGTGCGTGAGCGCGTAGAACGTCAGCACCATCGACGTGCTCCCCGCGATCGAGCGCGTCCACATCACGCGACGATCGCGGACGCCGAGCGAGACGCCCCGCGCTCGCGCGACGGAGAGCGCGACGAAGAGCCCGAGAAACGCGCGGGCGAACGCGGCCATCTCCCACGGGATCCCGCGGCGCGCCAAGAGCGCTGCGGTCGCGTTCATCGTCGTGAACGAGGCGCTCGCGAACAGCATGAACGCGAGGCCGCGCAGCGGGCGATCAGCGCTCGTCTCCAGCGAATGAACGGCCATTCAGCGGACCACGAGGAGCTTCTTCTCCGCGAGCTCGTCGATGGCAAATCGAACGCCTTCGCGCCCGAAGCCCGAGTCCTTCGTTCCTCCGTAGGGCATCGAGTCCACGCGAAAGTTGGACGCTTCGTTGACCACGAGCGCGCCCACCGTGAGCGTCGTGTACGCCTGTCGAATCACGCGCGTGTCGTGCGTGAACAGCGAGCACTGGAGCCCGTAGCGCCCCCGCTCGATGCTCTCGAGCGCGTCGGCGAGCGCGTCGTACGCGTGCACCGTGAGCGCGGGCCCGAAGAGCTCTTCGTCGACGAGGCGCGTTCCCTCGTGGGCGTCGGCGATGATCGCAGCGGTCATGCGATTGCTCGAGGCCTCGCCGCCCGTGAGCACCTTCGCGCCGCGCGCGACCGCCTCGTCGATCCACGCGCGGACGCGCTCGCACGCGCGCTGATCGATGAGCGGTCCGAAGATGGTCTGCTCATCCGCCGCGTCGGTGACGCGGTGAACACGCGCGCGACGCACGAGCGCGTCGGTGACCCGCTCGAGCCGCGCCCGCGGAACGAACAGCCGCTGCGTCTTGATGCACACCTGCCCGGCGTACCCGAAGGCCGCCGCGTCGATCTTCGAGAGCGTCTGCTCGTCGGGCTCGAAATCGGGGCCGAGGATGCACGCTGCGTTGCCGCCGAGCTCGAGGACGACCCGCTTTCGCGGAGCGCGCTCCTTGATGCCCCAGCCCACCGCGGCGCTCCCCGTGAACGAAATCGCTGCGAATCGCGGGTCTGCCACGAGCTTGGCCGCGCGCTCGTTGCTCGTGAGCACGACGCTCAGCATCCGCTCGGGCACGCCCGACGCGAGCGCGAGCCGCGCGAGCAAGAGCGCGGTGAGGGGCGTCTGCGGCGCGGGCTTGAGGACCACGGGCATCCCGAGCGCGAAGGCGGGCGCGAGCTTGTGCGCGACGAGGTTGAGCGGAAAATTGAAGGGCGAAATCGCGAGCAAGGCGCCCGGGCTCGTGCGGGTCCACGCGCCCACGAGTCCCGCGAACGGCTCGGCGCTGTCGAGCGCGAGCGCTTCGCCCCCGAGGCGCGCGCACTCTTCGCTCGCGAGTCGAAACGTGGTCTCTGCGCGGGACACTTCGGCGCGGGCGAGCTTGAGGGGCTTCGCTGCTTCGCGCACGATCGTGCTCGCGAAGGCCTCGCGCTCGTGCCGCAGTCCATCGGCGATCTTCGAGAGCCACTCGCGCCGCGCGTACGTGGGCGTGGCGCGAAGCTCGCGCGAAGCGTCGCTCGCGATCGCGGCCGCGTCGGAGACGGCGTCGTCGCCAGCGAGCGAGACCTCTGCGATCTGCGCGTGATCCCACGGCGAGCGGAGCGCTGTGCGCTCGTCGGTCGACCGCTCGCGCCCCGCGATGATGGATGCTGCGTGCATGGGTTGGGGCGCGATTTACCCCAGCGTCTGCCGCAGCGCGAGCGCGACGAGCTCGATTGCGCGCGGCGCGCGAGGACCCGGCCGCGTCACGAGCGGGTCGCTCACCGAGACGATGCGCCGATCGCGCACCGCGGGGAGCGTCGTGTGCTCGGCCCACGCGCGCTCGAGCGGAGCCTGAGCGAGGGGGCCGCAGAGGTCGAGCACTACGGTGGGCGCGAGCGCGAGCACGGTCTCGATCGAGAGCTGCGGCCACGCGGGGCCCGACGCGAGGGCGTTGCGCGCGTTGCTGAGCCGCAAGAGCTCGTCGACGTACGAGCCGGGCCCCGCGCACACGAGCGGCCGCTGATCGATCACCGCGAGCACGCGCGGCGGCTCGCGGGGCGAGAAGAGATTTCGCGCGCGCTGGACCTGCGCGTCGAACGCAGCGAGCCAGCGCGTCGCGGCGGCGTTGTCGTCGCAGAGCCTCGCGTGCGTCCGAGCGAGCGAGCGCACGTCTTCGACGCTTTCGACGGCGTTGATCTCGACGACGATCCCGCGCGCGCGGAGGCGTTCGACCGTCGCGTGCGGGACGCCGGGAGCGCCGACGACGGTGTCCGGCGCGAGCGCGAGGATCGCCTCGATCGACAGCGAGTCGAGCGCTCCGACGCGCGGCAATCGACGCACGTCGTCAGGAAAATCGCAGACCGAAGACACCCCCACCACGCGCGAGCCGAACCCGAGCGCGAAGAGCATCTCGGTCGTGTTGGGCGCCACCGAGACGACTCTCCGTCCGCGGGCTCGTTGCGCGCGAGCGTCGCGTCGACAGCTCGCAACGAGAGCGGCCGCAGCGAGCAGCCCTGTGCGGCGCGAGAACCTGAGCGAAGTCACGGCGCGGGAGTGTATACGCGCGGAGCCCGTGGCTCAGCGGGACAGAATACGTCCACCTGATACTTGGGTTTTTGCGCGCGACCGTCGCAAGATTCGCCGGCGATAGACGCGATCGCAGAGCGAGCAGGGACGATGAAGAGCAGCGCGACGAGCGACGCGGGGCCGATGGCTGCGCGTGCGGGACGATGGACGAGGCGGTCTGGCGCGTTCGTGTGTGGCGCGATCGTGTTCGTTGGGACGACCCTCGAAGGGCGTGTCGCGCGCGCTCAGTCGCTCGACGACGCGCCGGCTGCGACGACGACCAGCGCGGACGCAGGCGCGAGCGACGCGAGCGCGGGCACGACCGACGCGAGCGCGAGCACCCCGAGCGCGAGCGCGCCGGGCAGCGCGACCGAAGTGACGGAGGGGCCTCGATCGATTTCGAGCGCGAGCGAGGGGAGCTCGCGTCCGTCGACCGCAGCCAACGTGACCGTGAGCGGCTACGTGGAGGCGTTCTGGCAGTACAACTTCAATCGGCCGTTCAATGGACAGACGGCGGCGCGCGGGTTCGACACGAGGCACAACACGGTCTCGCTCTCGAACGCGGTCGTCGACGCGGCGTGGTCGTTGCGCGAGCGCGTCTCGGGGCGCGTCGCGCTGCAGTTCGGCCTGACGCCCGAGACGTACTACGCCGCGGAGCCGCGAGGGCCCAGCGCGGGCGCGCCTCCAACGGGGCTCGGCCGCGAGGTGTGGAAGTTCTTGCAGCAAGCGTGGGTCGCGTACGTGGTCCCCGTCGGTCGCGGGCTGCTGCTCGAAGGCGGCGTATTTCTCTCGCCGATCGGCCCCGAGGGGATGGCCATCAAGGACCAGTGGAACTGGTCTCGATCGAACTTGTTCTTCGGGCTTCCGTTTTATCACACGGGCTTGCGCGCGACGTACTCGCCGCGGCCCGGCATGAACATCTCGATCGCTGGATTCAACGGGTGGAACTCGGTCGTCGACAACAACGACGACAAGAGCATCGCCGCGCAGTTCACCTATGCGATGAGCAATCGATTGACTGTCAGCGCGCTGTACTTCGGCGGCGTCGAGCGGCCCTTCGGCGAGACCAACGGCCGCGGCTGGCGCAACCTCTTCGACACGTGGGCGCAGCTCAACGCGACCTCGTGGCTGTCGTTCATCGTGCACGGCAACGGCGGCTTCGAGCCGGTGTTCTCGGGCGAGGCGACGGGGCGCAGCGATTGGCGTGGACTTCAGTGGTGGGCCGCGGGCGCCCTCTACGCGCGAGCGCAGCCGTTTCGCTGGGCGTACGTCGCGGTGCGCGGGGACGTGCTCGTCGAGTCGATCGCGGACGAGCCCCTCGCGTCGGGCGGCGTTCCCGATCCGTCGCGAAGGCCGCAGGTGATCTTCTTTTCGTCCGATCGCGTCGCGGCCTCGCGCGTCGCGAGCGTGACGGCGACGCTGGACCTGCGCCCGTTCGACAACGTCTCGATCCGCGCGGAGTATCGTCAC
The DNA here is from genome assembly GCA_016793325.1 of Myxococcales bacterium. Taxonomy (GTDB): domain Bacteria; phylum Myxococcota_A; class Polyangia; order Polyangiales. Next base: position 90,723 of record JAEUKI010000003.1, read on the forward strand.
GACAACGCGGACGCTCCGATCTACTACGACGACAACAACCTCGCGCGTCCTGGCGTCGCGCCGGAGCTCATTGGTCGTCGCGCCACGCAAAACACCGTCACGATCGGCATGACGGCTTGGTACTGAGATCCGCCGACAGAGGAACACGAACATGGTTGTGTCATCACAGGCGTCCACCTTCGCCGGTCGCCCGATCGAGCAGTGGGACAACGAAATCGGCATTCAGAATGCGGACGCGGCGATTCGCGTCGGCCTCGACTACGACGCGTGGGAGGACGGCACGAAGCTCCCGGACCTGCTCTCCGAGCTCTGCGAGGACCCCAAGGCCCCACAAATCAAGGCGCTTGTGATCGGCGCGTGGTCCTTCGAGCCCGAGGACGGCGCTTCCGAGCTCTACGCGCGGCTCGCGTCGCCAGAGATCGTCGCGCGGCTCTCGAGCCTCCGCGCGCTTTTCGTCGGGGACATCACTGGGGAGGAGTGCGAGATCAGCTGGATCACCCAGTCGGACGTGGGCCCGGTGCTGCGCGCGTACCCGGCGCTCGAGGTGCTCCAAGTCCGTGGCGGAAACTCGCTAGCGCTCTCGGACCTCTCGTCGCCCGCCCTCGTGAAGCTCGTGATCGAGACCGGCGGGCTGCCTCGCTCGTGCATCGAGTCCGTGTGCAACGCGAAGCTCCCGAACCTCGCGCACCTCGAGCTGTGGCTCGGAAGCGAAAACTATGGCGCGGATCACTCGGTCGACGACCTCATGCCGCTGCTCTCGGGGCGGCTGTTTCCCAAGCTGCGCTACCTCGGGCTTCGAGACTCGGAGTACAGCGACGAGATCGCGCGCGTCATCGCCGATGCGCCGGTCTTGAGCCAACTCGAGACGCTCGACCTCTCGATGGGAACGCTCGGTGACGAAGGCGCCGAGGCGCTCCTCGCGTCGCCGCAGATCGCCAAGCTCGCGACGCTCGACGTCTCGCATCACTACATGAGCGACGCGATGGTCAAGCGACTCGCTTCCATCGGCCCGAGGTTGTTGTCGAGCGAGCCGCAGGGCGCGGACTCCAACCGCCGATACATTCAGGTCTCGGAGTGAGCTCGGGCGAGCGGCCTCCGTCGCTCGTGTTGCTCGCGGTCGAAGCCAATCGCCGCTGCACGTTCGTGCGCGAGGCGTGCGCGCGACTCGGCTGGCCTCTGCCCGAGGTCGTCGATTGGCGCGCGTTTCTCGAGGACCCGATGGCGCTCGAGCGCGCGATCGATCGAGCTCTCTCGCGCGCGGGCTCGTGCTTCGTCCGCGTCGATTCGCCCGGCGAAGACTGGGAGTGCGAGCGGCTCCTCTTGCGCCGCGGCGCGCTCGAACCCGAGCTGTGCGACGCGATCGCCCCCACGTTTGCGACGGTCGACGAGGTCGACGCGCTCCGAAACGAGCGCGGGCGCATCACCCTCCCGAGGCAGTGGTTTCGCGGTTTTTCGGCGGCCCTTCGCGACGTCGCGAAGATCGCGGCCGAGCGTCCCTCCGTCGCCATGACGAGCGCTGCCGACGAGATCACGATCCTCTTCGATAAGCGCGCCACGCACGCGCGGCTCGAAGCGCGCGGCGTCGCGCGTACGCCGCTCCTCGGGTGCCCTGCGACGTCCGACGAGCTCCGCGCGCTCTTGCGCGAGCGCGACGAGCCGCGGGTGTTCGTGAAGCTCTGGCACGGCTCGAGCGCCTCGGGCGTCGTGGCGCTTCGATGGGACGACCGCGGGGTGAGCGCGACGACGTCCGCGGAGCTCGTGCGTTCGGGCGACGCGATCCAGCTCTTCAACTCGCTGCGCGTGCGGCGCTACACGGACGAGCGCGACGCTCGCGCGGTGCTCGACGCGCTCTTGCGCGAAGGGGCCGTCGTCGAGTCGTGGCTCGCGAAGGCCACCTACGACGGAGACAACTTCGACCTGCGCGTTGTCACGATCGCCGGCGAGGCGCGGCACGCGGTCGTTCGCGTCGGCCGAACGCCCATGACCAACCTCCACCTCGGAAACCGCCGCGGCGAGCTCGATCGCGTCGTCGCGCGCCTCGGCCCCGAGCGCTGGGCGTCCGTTCGTTCGCGCTGCGCCGAGGCGGCCGCGGCGTTCTCTCGCTGTCGTACGCTCGGCATCGACGTGCTTCTGTCCCCTGATTTGCGGGACGTCCGCGTGATCGAAGCGAACGCGTTCGGCGACCTGCTCCCGAACGTCCTCGATCGCGGAGACGACACGTACACGGCGGCGTTGCGCACGCTCGTGTGACATACTCTGTCCGCCGAGTTCTGGCGCTCGACCGTGGTTCGGGGGTACGCACAGCGTCGAAGGATCGTTGTGGCGACGGACGGACGTCGGACGTCGCCGATACTTCGAAAGAGAGAACGAGGTCGATGCTACTCGGAATCGGTATTTTGTTGGGACTCGTGGGTCTGGGAGGGCTCGTGTTCGGTCTTCTGCAGAAGCGGAAGAGCGGCAAGATCGGCGCTGTTCCGTTTCATCCACCGTCTCGCATCATGCAGATGGGTCAGTCCGCCGCGGACCCCAAGGGCATCGTGTCGACGGAGGGACAGACCGTCCTGTCCAACACCCCGTTGATCGCGCCCATGAGCGGCAAGCCCTGCATCGCGTACGAGATCGAGATCGTGCAGGAGTTCGAGTACTACGAGCAGACCGATCAGGGCACGCAGACGCGCACCAAGTCCGAGACCTCCATGAAGGAGTTCAAGGGCTCGATCTTCCAGGTGAGCGACGGCCAGGGCGGCGTGTTCGTCGACGCGCAGAAGATGCCCGACGCGTCGCTGACGCAGTCGTTTCGGCATCGCATGGACATCGGCATGATGATCCCGGGCCAGCTCCAGTTTGGTCAGGCGGTCTTCAATACGCCGCTCCTGTCGACCGAGGGACCCGTGAAGGCGTTCATCGGCACCGAGCGGATCGTCGAGCCGGCCCCCGTGATGTACGTGATGGGTCAGCTCGCACAGGGACCCATGGGCCTCGCCATCGGTGAGCCCAAGGGAATGCTCAGCGGCAAGCTCATGCTCGCCGCCAAGAGCCGCGAGGCGCTCCTCGGCGCCGCGCAGCGCAACGCGAAGATCGGCCTCATCGCCGGCGCCGCGTCGATGCTCATCGGCGTGATCATGTCCGCCGTCGGCGCGATCACCGGCGGCGGCGACAGCGACTCGTCGTCGAGCAACACCGCTTCGTCTGCGCAGGCGCCGGACCCCGCTGCAGCCGCAGCCGCCGCGCAACAAGCAGCCGCGATGCAGGCCGCGCAAGCCGCAGCCGCCGTCCCCACGCCTCCCGCAGCGGGTGGCGCCGCTGCGCCGACGGAGCTTCCCGCGGACGCTCCGACGCCGCGCAGCGCGACGTGCCGCAAGGCGATGCTCTGCTGCATGGCGTACCAAGCGGCGCTCAACAGCAACATGCCCCAGTCGTGCTACGCGCTCGCTCGGATCAACGAGATCGCGTGTCGCGCCAACGTGACCTCGTACCGAAACATGCTGCGCGCTCGCAACGCGCCGCAGGTCTCGGCGTGTCCCGAGTGAGCTGACCGTTGCGCTCGGGGGGGCGCGCGGAGAACCATCCGGGGGGATGTTGTCTGCACGAGAGATCGTTGGCTCGCACGACGTGCTGTTGGTGACGCTCGATACGCTGCGCTACGACGTCGCGGTCGATGCGCTCTCGCGCGGCGCGACGCCCGAGCTCGCGGCGCGCCTCCCGGGCGGAGCGTGGGAGAAGCGACACACGCCCGGCTCGTTTACGTACGCCGCGCACCAAGCTTTTTTCGCGGGGTTTCTCCCGACGCCCGCGCGTCCCGGCAGGCACCCGCGGCTGTTTGCAGCGCGCTTCGCGGGCAGCGAGACGAGCGACGAGCGCACGCTCGTGTTCGACGCGCCCGACATCGTGACGGGCTTTTCGTCCCACGGCTATCGAACGATCTGCGTGGGCGGTGTTGGCTTCTTCAACAAGCGAAACGCGCTCGGGTCCGTGCTCCCGTCGCTCTTTCACGAGTCGCACTGGGACGAGTCGCTCGGCGTCACGGACCCTCGCTCGACCGAGCACCAGTGCGCGCTCGCGATCGAGCGAGTGCGCTCACTGACCGACGGTCACCCTGTGTTTCTCTTCGTCAATGTCAGCGCGATCCACCAGCCGAACCGGCACTATCTCGCGGGCGCGACCGCGGACTCGATCGCCACGCACGCCGCGGCGCTCGCCTACGTCGATCGCTCGCTCGGCGCTCTCTTTCGGTTCTTCGAGTCGCGCGCGCGTCCCACCCTCGCGATCGTCTGCTCGGACCATGGAACGGCGTACGGCGAAGACGGCTACGAGGGCCATCGCCTCGCGCACGACGTCGTCTGGACCGTCCCGTACGCAGAGTTCGTGCTCGGACCGCGTGCTTCGTAGCGATCGATTCGCGGTACGCTCCCGGGGCGACAACCGATGCCCATCTCGAAGCACGAAACGACCTTCTTCGGCGGCAAGATCGTCGACTACGTCCCCAACCGAAAGCTCGCGGCGAAGACCGTTCCGCGCACGCACACGGACGAGCATCGGAGCTCGGAGTACCTCGACGCGAAAGAGACCTTCGCGTCGCTGCGAAACGATCCGCTCGCGTCGAAGCTGGCTGCGATCGTGATCGGTCCGTACGCGACAGCGTGGGACGGCAACGCGAGCGACGTCATCAAGGAGCTCACGAGCGCGGCGAGCAAGAAGGTGTTCACGTCGCTGCGCGCGGTGTTTCTCGGCGAGATCACCTACGAAGAGCAAGAGATCTCGTGGATCCACGTGGGAAATCCCGGGAAGATCCTCGACGCCTACCCCGCGCTCGAGTGCCTTCGCGTCCGCGGGACGGAGGAGTTCACGTTCAAGTGCGCGCCGCACAGCGCGCTCCGCACGCTCACGATCGAGAGCGGCGGGCTCAACAAAAAAGCCTTGAAGGGCGTGCTCTCGTCGAGCTTCGAGGGCCTCGAGTCGCTCGAGCTCTGGCTCGGCAGCGAAGACTACGGCGCCGATCACCGCATCGACGACCTGATGCCGCTGCTCTCGGGGCGGCTGTTTCCGAAGCTCCGTCACCTCGGGCTTCGCAATTGTCAGTACACCGACGAGATCGCTGTCGCGATCGCCGACGCGCCGGTGCTCAAGAACCTCACCTCGCTCGACCTCTCGATGGGGACGCTCGGCGACGCCGGCGCCAACGCGCTCGCGGGATCGCCGCTCGTCGCGAAGCTCGAGTCGCTCGACGTCTCGCATCACTACATGTCCACGGCGGTCGCCAAGAAGCTCTCGGCGATCGGCCCGAAGGTGGTCGCCAAGGACCGCGTCGAAGACGAAGACGAAGAGCGCTACGTCCAGGTCGGCGAGTGACCGCAGGAGGTTCGTCGCTCGTGCGCGGCGCGGCGCTCTCGCCGCGGATGCGTCGCGCGCTCGAGGGGACGCCGTACGCGCAATACGTCTACGGCTACCCGCACAAGACCGCGTACCGCGCGCTCGCGCCGCCGCGAGAGCTCGCTCCGTTGTGGGCACACGAATTCGAGTCGAGCGCGCTCCGAAGGGACGCGCTCTTCCTCTACGTCCACGTCCCGTTCTGCGAGATGCGCTGCGGGTTTTGCAATCTGTTCACGACGGTCCGTCCCGAGGGCTCGCTCGAAGCGCGCTACCTCGAGGCCCTCGCGCGGCAGGCCTCGGTCCTGCGCGACGCCCTCGGCGACGTGTCCTTCGCGCGCCTCGCGATCGGCGGCGGAACGCCCACGTGGCTCGACCCCGCGCAGCTCGAAGCGCTCTTCGCCATCGTCGAGCGCACGATGGGCGCGCGCCCCACGAGCGTCCCCGTCAGCGTCGAGACCTCGCCCGAGACCGCCACGGACGATCGCCTCGCGGTGCTCGAAGCGCACGGCGTCGATCGCGTCTCGATCGGCGTTCAGTCGTTCTTCGAGGACGAGGCGAAGTCCATGGGGCGTCCGCAGAAGCGCGCCTCCGTAGAAGCCGCGCTCGATCGCATTCGCGCGAGGTCCTTTTCGACGCTCAACATCGACTTGATTTATGGTGCGTCCGCGCAGACGCCCGCGCGCTGGGTCGAGAGCCTCGCGCTCGCGCTTCGGTACGCGCCCGAAGAGCTCTACCTCTACCCGCTGTACGTCAGGCCGATGACGGGGCTCGCCAAGACCGCGCGCCAGTGGGACGACGAGCGCCTCGCGCTCTACCGTCTCGGGCGCGACTACCTCTGCGCAAACGGCTACGAGCAGCGCTCGATGCGCATGTTTCGGCGAGCGAATTCGCCGCAGAAACCCGCGCCCCCGTACGCGTGTCAGTCCGACGGAATGGTCGGCCTCGGCTGCGGCGCGCGGTCCTACACGAGCGCGCTGCACTACAGCGAGGAGTGGGCCGTGGGAGGGCGCTCGGTGCGCGAGATCCTCGACGCGTACGTCGCGCGCGACGAGCGGGACTTCGCCTTCGCGCGCTACGGCGTCGAGCTCTCGACCGACGAGCAACGGCGTCGCGCCGCGATCCTCTCGCTGCTGAGCGACGAGGGGCTCGCGCCGGGCGTCGAGGCCTCGGCGCTCGAGGGGCTCTCGACGCTGCGCGAGCTCGGCTTCGTTCACGCGCTCTCGGACGGGCGACTCGCGCTCACCGCGGCCGGGCTCGAGCGCGCGGACGCGATTGGGCCGGCGCTCTTCTCCGAGGCGATGGCCGCGCGAATGGAGACGTTTTCGCTGCGATGAACGCGACGCCCACGCCGCTGACCGTTCTGTATCGAGGGCCGCTCTCGTCCTGCAACTACGGCTGCGAGTACTGTCCCTTCGCGAAGAAGCGCGAGACGAAATCCGAGCTCGCCGTGGACCGCGCCGCGCTCGAGCGCTTCGTCGCGTGGGCTCGGTCGCAGGCGCGGCCGCTGCGCGTGTTCTTCACGCCGTGGGGCGAAGCGCTGGTTCGCCGCTGGTATTACGAGGCGTTCGTCGAGCTCTCGCGCGCTGGAAACATCGAGCGCGTGTGCGCGCAGACGAACCTCTCGTGGCCGCAGGGATGGCTCGACCGCTGCGAGCTCTCGCGCGTCGCGCTGTGGTGCACGTACCACCCGGGCGAGGTCTCGCTCGATCGCTTCGTCGCGCGCTGCAAGGGCCTCGACGCGCGCGGCGTTCGCTACAGCGTCGGGGTCGTCGCGATGCACGAGCACTACGAGAGCGCGCTGCGACTGCGCGACGCGCTCGCGCCGTCGGTGTACCTCTGGGCCAACGCGTACCGACGCGAAGAGCGCTACTACACCGACGAACACGTGCGCGCGTGGGAGGCGATCGACCCGCTGTTTTCGCTGAACCTCCGCGAGTACCCGAGCCTCGGTCGCGCGTGTCGCGCAGGCTCCGACGCCATCACGGTCGACGGCGACGGAACGGCCCGTCCGTGCCACTTCGTCGACGCGCCGATCGGAAACATCTACGACCCGCACTTCGAACGCGCGCTCGTCGACGCTCCCTGCAGCCGCGCGACGTGTCGGTGCCACATTGGCTACGTTCACCTCGACGAGCTCGGGCTGTACGAGGTGTTCGAAGGGGGGCTGCTCGAGCGGATCCCGCGCGCGTGGCCCGAGCGAGACGCGCTGCTCACCGAGGCGAAGCGACCGCGAGGCGGGCGCGCTCTCTCGGTCATTTCGTGAGACGAAACACAGGGTGACCCGCGGTCACTCGCGCGCGTACGCTACGGATCGGGCAGCGTGATCTTCGGGGCGAAGTTGTCGCTGGGGTACTCGTCGTTGAACGCTTCGAGGTAGCCCCAGCCACCGCCCTCGCCGAAGGGAACCGCGAGCGCCACGCGCGTCCCCGCGCTCTTCGCGAGGGCGACGAGCGCGTCGCGAACGCCGTCGCGCGCGACGGGGAGCGCGAGCTCGACGACGTCCAGCGTCCCGCCGCGGGCCCGAGCGCGGATCACGCGGACGACGGTGTCGTTTGGGCGCTCTTCGACCGCGGCCGAGAGCGCGACGGCCACGGCGAACGGCAGTCGATAGCCGTACTGATCGAGCGCGGGCAGCGCGTCGAAGGCGTTGACGCCGGGGCCACCCACGAGGGTCGTCTCGGTGATCGGGTACGCTTCGATCGCGAAGACCGCGCCGTTGTCCATGCGCATGACCGAGCCGCGAACGAGCGCGGCCCACCATTGAAGGGGTCGCAGGTCTTCTTCGGTGGGTCCGGCGCTGTAGCCGATCGGTCCGCGCGCGAGCGAGAGCTGAAGGACGTTCGAGACGTCGACGGTGATCTCGCCGGCGTAGCCGTCGCGCGCGAGCTTTCGCAGCCAGCGAGCGCCGAAGGTAGGTGCGCTCGCGACCTCTTCGATGAGCGAGAGGGCTTGGTCGACCGAGCTCTCGCCGAAGGGGCAGCGATCGATGATCGTGGCCACGGTGGACGAAACGTCGCACACGGCGAGCGGCTGTCGCAACGGCGCGCGCTTTCGTTGTTCCGTCGGGGGAAGTCGTTTCGCTACCATCGCGGGCCGAACCGCGGTCCGAGACCGCAGAGAGAGCGAGCGAGGCACATGGAGCGAATCGGTCTATTGGTCGGATGGGAGGACACGTTTCCGCCGGCGTTCATCGAGCGAGTCAATCGAGAGCCGGGCATCCGCGCAGAGCTAGCGAAGATCGGCGGAACGTCCGAGCGCTTCGACCCGCCCTACCGCGTCCTGATCGACCGCATCTCGCAAGAGATCGATCACTACCGCATTCACCTGAAGTGCGCGCAGCTCGCGGGGACGTACTGCATCAACGACCCGCTGTGGTGGCAGGCGGACGACAAGTTCTTCGGCTACTCGCTCGTCGCCAAGCTCGGCGTCGCGACGCCGCGCACGGTGCTGCTTCCGCAGAAGGACTACATCCCGTCGATCGACAAGAACCGCTCGCTGCGCAACCTCGAGTTTCCGCTCGACTGGGAGGGCATCACGAAATACGTGGGATTCCCCGCGATTTTGAAGCCCGCGAACGGCGGCGGTTGGCGCAACGTCTCGCGCGTCAACAACATTCAAGAGCTGTGGCGCGACTACGACAAGTCCGGGACGCTGCCGATGACGCTGCAAGAGTTCATCGACTTCGACGACTACGTCCGCTGCATCTGCATCGGCCGCGAGTTCATCCTCCCGATCCGCTACGACCCGCGCAAGCGCTGCTACTTGGTCGAAGAGAACTACCTCGACCCGAAGGTGGCGCAGCGCGTGGTCGACGACGCGTGGAAGATTTGTTCTGCGCTCGGCTACGACATGAACTCCGTCGAGTTCGCGATCAAGGACGGGATTCCGTACGCGATCGACTTCACGAACCCGGCGCCGGACATGGACCGCTGGAGCGTTACTGAGCACTTTTTCAAGATCTGTGTCGAAGAGATGGCGCGCTTCGCGATCAAGATCGTCCGCGAGGGTCGCCAGCCGCAGATCAACGCGTACAAGTGGGCTGAGTTCCTTCCGGGCGGAGCGCGCGCAGGCGAGCTGGGCCCCGTGGCGCGCAACGGGCTCACGGTGGGCGGCGGCGTGGGCGTGCGGCTCACGCCGTAGCCAGTGGGGACGGTGCTCTGATCCTCACGTTTGCAATCCACCGCAGCGAGAATCAAGCCGATCTATACTGGACTTGGAGGGTGTCTGTCATAAGCGAGCTCGCGGGTCTCACGCGGGCGGGGGCGCTCTAGGGGACGGTGCTCTGATTCTCACGTTTGCAATCCACCGCAGCGAGAATCGAGCCGATCGATACTGGACTTGCGGGGTATCTGACATAAGCCAAATGGCTTATGACAGACACCCTCTGAGTCCAGTATTCAAATTCCGCAGCGGCACTGTGGTGGATTGCAAACGTGAGAATCAGAGCACCGTCCCCTAGAAGGCGCCCGCTGCAGCGAGTCCGTTGCCCGTAAACGCGAGCGCCACGTGCGGCGCCGGCGTGTACCGACCGCTCACGAACCCCCGCGCTGCGACGAGGTTCGGCGTCGGCGGAACGAGCGCCCACCCCGCCACCACGAACGCCGCGATCCCGCCCATCGCTTGAACGAGATCTCGATTGTCGATCGCGAACGCGAGCGCGATCCCGCCGCCCACGAGCGCCGTCGCGCTCCCCACGATGATGGGAAGCACCGGCGACGCGGGCTGCCCGAACGCGCGCATGAAGCCCTCGGCCGCGAGCAGCTCGGACTCGGTTCCATCGCGCTCGAGCAGCGTCGAGCACGCGTTGCGCAATGGATCGATCGCGCCGATCCACCCGCGCCCAAAGGGAACCCCGATCGCCCCCAGCACCAGCCCCGGCCCGAGCGCCCCGAAGAACACCGTCGCGTTCGTCCTCTGCGTCGCGGGCGTCGTGAAGCTCCACGCCGCGAGCGCCACGCCCGACGCCGCGAACACCGGCACCGCTGCGATCCCGAACCAATCGGGCCTGCGCGCGTCGCGACACGCTGCGCGCAACGAGCCGAGTCGTCTCGCTCGCTCGCGCTCGGCGGGCGACGGAGTCTGCTCGACCGGGAGCGTCGCCTCGGTCGGGGCCGATGTTTGTTGCGCAAATGCCTGCGTCGAAACGAGGTTCGCGCCGAGCATCGCGAGCCCTGCGAGAGCCGTCCGTGATCGTGAGTGTTGCCTCATTCGCGTGCGCGGCGTTGGATATCGCACTTCGGGCGTTCTGGCATCGGGCGCGTTGGTTTGTTGTGCGCCTTCGTCGTTCGCGTTTGTGGCCGACGCGGTAGACTGCGCTCGCGGAGGTTCGACGAGACCTTCGCGGTACCCCAACCACTGCGGCAACCCCCCTCCGAGGGAGAGACGATGAGCCAGAGACACCTTCAGCCGTGCGTCGAATGCGGCCGACACGTTCGCGCGTCCGAGAACGCGTGCCCCTTCTGCGGCGCTTCTGTCGCGCCAACGCCCGCACCGATGATGCCGCAGTCGCGCCTCTCTCGCGCCGCGCTCGTCGCCTTCGGGCTCGCGGTGAGCACCGCTTCGTGCGGCGGCGGTGACGCCAACGCCAACACCGGAGGAACGGTCACGCAAGGCGGCTCGACCAGCTCGGGCGGCGAGGGACCCAGCACCGGCGGCGGCGTCGATCAAGACGCAGGCAGCCCCGTGAGCACCGAGGACGCGAGCGCGACCAGCGATGCGTCGGTCACTCCGCCCGAGGACACCGGCGCCGTTGTCGCGATGTACGGAGCGCCAGTCGCGCGCTACGGAGCGCCGGCCAATCGCTACGGCTCACCGCCAGCGAACGACTTCGTCTGATCGGCGCTCGCGTGGCTTTACGCGATCGCACTGCGGGGCTCGGGGTGTTCGCGTTGCTCGTCTCGTGCAGCGCGCAGCCGACGTTCGTCGTGGTCTCGGTGTCGACCGATCAACCGGGCGCGACGCTGCAGCTCACGGCGCGCGTTCGTCGCGCGGGCTCGATCGCGACCGATGGCTCGATGGCCTCGGGGCCGAGCGACTCGTTTTCGCTCGCGCGGCCTGCGGTGCGATCGGCCGACGGAACCGCGGATTTGGGGTCGTTTACGGTCGTTCCTGCGAGGGACGCGCGGAGCGAACCGGTCGAGCTCGACTTAACGATCGGCTCGTCCTCGGCGCCTTCGTTGCGAAGGCGAGCGCGCATCGTGTTCGTCGCAGGACGAGGACAACAAGCGCGGCTCGTGCTGCGCGCGCGGTGCGTGACCGCTGCGACCGGCTGCACCACGGTCGCGGCCGATCGCTGCACGACCGCGATCCTCTGCGAAGAGCGCGAGCAAACCTGCGGCGACGACGGGACGTGCGTGAGCCCCACCGTCGTCACGACGCCCATCGATCGCTCCGCGGACGCATCCACAGACCTCTGCCCCGATCCCAATCGCTGCGTCGCTGGCGAGTGCTCGGTCCCAGTCGCGCGTTGCGTCGACGGACGCACGCAATGCGAGACGTCTCCATCCCCCGCAGGAACGCAGTGCGGCGCAGGCGTCTGCGACGGCGCAGGGCGATGCACAGCGTGCGGAGGCGCGGGCGATCCGTGCTGCGGCGCCGCGTGTCGCGCGGGCCTCGAGTGCCGTTCGGGGCGCTGCGATCCGTGCGGAGGACTCTCGCAGCCGTGTTGCGGAAGCGCGTGTCGCGGCGGGCTCGAGTGCCGCGCTGGACGGTGCGACGCGTGCGGCAGCGCTGGTGAGCGATGTTGTGGCGGCGCGCTCTGCAACGCGCCGTTGACGTGCGCTCTCGATATCGTGTGCCGCTAATCGACGGTCAGCGCGTCCCCACGATCACGAGCTGACCGGCTTGGAAGAACGCGGCCGCGACGCGCGCGAGCGGCGGCGATCCCGCGCGCGTAAACGGCGCGAACGACGCGAACGACACCGGCGGTCCCCAGCGATTGCACGAGCCGGCTTCGAAGAAGAAGACACGATCTCCCGAGAGCACGCCAGCGTATGGACCGACGCGGGTCGTGGTCGTCATGCACAGCGACATCGGCGAGAACGTCACCCAGTTGTCCGCGTTGCCGATGTCGAGCCACGCGGCGCGGATACTCGAATACATGGGCGCGTTCGCAGCCGGCGCCCAATCCGTGGGGATCGGCGCCTCGCTGAGGAAGCTCCATCGTCGCATGGCGATGTCGAATTGGACGTTGATCACGCCGGTGGTCGTGAGGATCGCCCCGCCTTCGAGGTTCGGGTTTCCGCCCGCGTGCCCAGCGGGAACCGTGTAGCCGCCGAACGCCTCGCGCCCCGCGAGCTGCGCGATGATCGCGTCGCGCGGACCCGACGCGGTCCACTGCCGCGTTCGAACGTCGAGGACGTGGTGCGTCGTGTCGGTAAAGACGTACGCGATCGCGAGCGACTCGATGTCGAGAACGAACCGCACCGCGGTCGTCGGCGCGTGCGGCGAAGGCGCGCCGGTCTCCGCCATCGGATCGAGCGCATACGCCGCCCACGATCCGCTCGCGGCCGTGTGAACCCAGAGGCCGCACGCGTTTCCGTCGTCGATCGTCGTGTTGCAGTTGTTGTCGACGCCGTCGCAGATTTCGCGGCGCCCTGGCGCGCGAAGCGGGTTCGCGTCGTCGCAATCGACGCCCGCTGGCGAGCCGTCCATGTCTCGATCGACGCCGCGACACGTGCCTGCGGTGCACTCGGTTCCCGCGGTGCACGCCGAGCCGCAGCACGGTTGCCCGACGCCTCCGCACGGTTGGCAGCGATCAGCGACGCAGGAGAGGGACGTTCCACACGCGCCTCCGCCGCAGCACGCTTGCATCGCGCCGCCGCACGCTTCGCAGCGATCAGCGAGGCAACGCAGTCCGCTCTCGCACGCGCCGCTGCAGCACGACTGCGAGAGCCCGCCGCACGCCGTCGTCGGGCGACACGTCCCCGACGCGCACACGAAACCCGAGCGGCAGGACGAGCCGACGCAGCACGGCTGCATGTCCGCTCCGCACGTCGTCTGCGCGCGGCACACGTTGACCTCGCACACGAGCGTCGCGTTGCACATCGAACCGACGCAGCACGGCTGCGCTTCGCCGCCGCACGCAGCCCCGTCGGGCGGCGCTCCATCGGTCGGAGTCACGATCGTGTCCGCGGTCGCGTCGCGCGCGGGGCGGTCCGACGGCGTCACCGGTTCGGGGCCAGTGCACGCGAACACGTTCGCGACAATCGCCGCGAACATGGCGCGACCCATCAGGGACGAGACGGTCTCGTTGCTCGAAGAGATCACAGCGCTGGAGCGTACCGCGATCGAGCGCGGTCGCTCAGCGGTATTGCAGCAGGCGCTCGGCGCGCTTGGTGGCCGACGTGACGATCTCTTCGGCGTCGTCAGCCCAGATTCCAAGCTTCTTGGTGAGCTTTCCGATGAGCTCTTTCTCGTCGTCCGACTGGTGCCCGTCGATGAACGTGAGCACCACCGCGTGGTTGAGCAGGAGCTTCTTGTCGTCGTCCGAGAGCTCGCCGAGCGGAATGTCGTCGATCGAGCGCGGGGTCTTCGCGTACTCGCGGATGTCGTTCGCCTCTTTTTCAGTGGCGTCGAATCCGTTGAGCAACGCGTCGAGCATCTCGCGCTCTTCGTCCGCGAAGCGGCCGTCCGCCCACGCGACGGCCACGAGAGACTTGAGCATCGCCTTGTCCTGATCGTGCATGCTCGCGAATGTACAAGAACGAAAGCGCCGCTGTCTCGGTCTTCGAAGGGCCGTCACCCCCACCGGGGACGGTGCTCTGATTGTGAAATTCGAGATCTAGCGCGTCCATACACCGGCAGATCGAAAAGGACACACAGGTACTTATTGCCAGATCGGCCGTGCCGGCCTCGCGCGCCGCCGTTGCCGATCGGCGGTCAGCACCAGCGGCTTCGGACCCCGCCCTGGCAATAAGTACTATTTGGTCCCATTTGATCTGTCGCACGGGGGACGCGGCAGATCTCAAATTTCACAATCAGAGCACCGTCCCCACTGTGGCCCATTGCGCGCTTGACGGCGCTGCGTCCGCGTACGAGACCCTCTCGACTCATCAGGTCGCGCTCTGCGTGGAGCGCGCCAACGCACGGAGAGCAACACACGATGACGAGCACGGTTTCACTGAAGGCGCCGTTTGCACCGGGAGGGGCGTTCGAGCTCGATCGGGAGCGCTGCCGAAAGCTCCTCGAGGTCGCGCTTCGAAAGGGCGGGGACGCAGCGGACGTCTACGCAGAGTTCGCCGTCGGCGGCTCGATGGTGCTCGAAGAGGGCATCGTGAAGAGCGCCTCGCGCGGCGTGTCCGTCGGCGTCGGAGTTCGCGTCCGCAAGGGAGAAGCCGCGGGCTACGCGTACACCGAGGACCTCGCGTGGGAGTCGCTCGTTCGCGCCGCGGAGACCGCCGCGCAGATCGCGCAGGGCGGCGACGTCGCGCCCCAAGACGTGGCCGAGAAGCACATCCCCTCGCGCTATCCCGTGACGACGCCATCGCTGCTCGTCTCGGGGCTCGACAAGCGCGAGCTGTTGCTCCGCGCGGATCGCGCCGCGCGCGCAGAAGATCCCAAGATCACCCGCGTCGAGGCCTCGGTGGCCGAGTCGTATCGCGAGGTCGTGATCGCTACGAGCGCTGGCGTGTACGCGCGCGACGTGCAGCCGATGCTTCGATTTGGTGTGCGTGTGATCGCCGAGCGCGACGGAAAGCGCCAAGCGGGCTCGTCGGGCGGCGGCGGTCGCGTCGGAATGGAGTACTTCTCGCGGCCCGGCAAGAGCCCCGAAGAGCACGCCAAAGAAGCGGTGCGCAGCGCGCTCGCGATGCTCGACGCGCGCGAGGCTCCCGCGGGAGAGATGGAGGTCGTCCTCGCTCCGGGGGACAGCGGCGTGCTTCTTCACGAGGCCGTTGGGCACGGGCTCGAGGCGGACTTCAATCGCAAGGGCGTGAGCAACTACTCGGGCCGCGTCGGAAAGCCCGTCGCGAGCGAGCTCTGCACGGTGGTCGACGACGCGGACGTGGCCTTCGGTCGCGGCGCCGTCAACGTCGACGACGAGGGCAACATCCCGAACAAGAGCGTCCTCATCGAGAACGGCGTGCTGCTGGGATACATGCACGACGCGCACTCGGCGAAGCACTTCGGCGTGGCGCCGACGGGCAACGGGCGGAGGGAGAGCTTTCGGAGCGTTCCGATGCCGCGCATGACCAACACGCTGCTGCTCGCGGGCTCGAGCGACCCCGAAGAGATCGTTCGATCCGTCGAGAAGGGCATCTTTGCGCGGCGCTTCGGCGGCGGACAAGTCGACATCGCGTCGGGGGACTTCGTCTTCTCGATCGCCGAGGCCTACCTCATCGAGAACGGCAAGATCACCGCGCCGCTCAAGGACGTGAACCTCATCGGCAACGGACCCGAAGCGCTCAGCAAAGTCACGATGCTCGGCAACGATATGCAAATCTCCGATGGCATCTGGACCTGCGGAAAAGACGGGCAATCCGTTCCTGTGGGCGTCGGGTGCCCGACGATCAAGATCTCGGGGATGACCGTCGGCGGCACCGACGTGGCCAAGCGTTGAGAGGGACGACGGACATGGCAAACACACAAAAAGAAGTCGACGCGCTCCTCGGGCTCGCAGAAGACGTCCTCGGACGACTGGTCAAGGGCGGCGCGAGCGAGGCCAAGGTGGTCGCGCGTTCGGGGCAGGACTTGTCCGTGCGTGTTCGACTCGGCGAAGTCGAGCTCGTCGAAGAAGCCGGCACGCGATCGCTCTCGGTCCGCGCCGCGAAGGGAAAGCGCATCGCCACCGCGAGCACGAGCGACCTCACGAGAGACGGCATCGCCCGCGTCGTTAGCGACGCGCTCGAGCTTTGCGACCTCGCGCAAGAAGACCCGTTCTCGGGCCTTCCGGACAGCGCCGAGCTCGCCAAGAGCTGGGGCGACTTGGACCTCTTCGATCCCGCGTGCGACGCCGTTCGCGCGGGTGAGGCGGTCGAGCGGAGCCTCCGCGCAGAGAAGGCCGCGCGCGCCTACGACACGCGCATCACCAACAGCGAGGGCGCGGGCTTCGGTCGCGCGTCCGGCGCGTTCGCGCTCGTGACGAGCGGCGGTTTTCGCGGCGGATACACGGGCTCGTACGCGTCGCTCTCGGTCTCTCCCGTCGCCGACGACGAGGGCGGCAAGAAGCGAACGTCCGGCTACTGGACGGCGCATCGGCACCTCGCGAAGCTCGAGGGCGAAGAGCTCGTGGGCCGCGAGGCCGCGCGTCGGACGCTGCGCATGCTCGGCGCGAAGAAGGTCGCGACGGGCTCGTATCCCGTCGTGTTCGAGCGAGACGTCGCGCGCTCGCTGCTCGGACACTTCGCGGGCTGCGTCGTCGGCGACTCGATCTATCGACGCTCGAGCTACCTGATCGATCGCATCGGGAGCGACGTCGCCTCGCCGCTCATCACGATCGTCGACGACCCGCTCATCGCGGGCGGACCGGGGTCGCGGCCGTTCGACGGCGACGGCCTGCCATCGCGCCGCAACGTGATCGTCAGCGACGGAAAGCTCGAGATGTACCTCCTCGATACGTACGGCGCGCGCAAGCTCGGCTCGAAGAGCACGGGCTCCGCCGCGGGAATGACCGGAACCGGCGCAGGCACGAGCAACTTCGTCCTTCAAGCCGGCAAGACGCCCGCGGCCGACATCGTGAAGCAGACCAAGCGCGGCCTCTACGTCACGCAGATGATGGGCTTCGGCTTCAACGCAGTGACCGGAGACTTCTCGCGCGGCGCGTCGGGCTACTGGATCGAAGACGGAGAGCTCGCGTTTCCCGTGAGCGAGGTCACGATCTCGCTCAACTTCGACAAGCTCCTCAAGTCGATCGACATGCTCGGAGACGACCTCGACCTGAAGAGCTCGATCGCGAGCCCGACGTTCAGGGTCGCCGAAATGACCGTCGCTGGCACGTAATCCGCTGTATCCATGGCGACGTGTTCGACGACGACGACCTGCTCGCGCTGAGCAAGAACCCGCTCCTTTCGCCGCTCGCTGCAAACGAGCTCGAGACGTTCGCGTCGCTGCTCGATCAAGTGGCGATCACCGCGGGAAGCGTGATCGTGCGCGAGGGCGAAGAGGGCGACTTCATGTACTTCGTCTTGAGCGGCGAGGCGCGGATCGTTCGCAACGACACGAACCTCGGGAGCGTTCGTCGCGGAGACCACTTCGGAGAGCTCGCGCTGATCGGCGTTCGCCAGCGCGCGGCGACGGTCACCGCCGAGCGCGTGATGCGACTCGCGCGTCTGTCTCGCAGCGGATATCGCGTGCTGGCGGCGCGGTTTCCTGCGGTCGCGACGCACTTTCTGCAGGCGCTCGTCGCCTCGCTGAGCGACGAGCTCGTGTCGATGACCGACAACGTCGCGTTGTTGCTCGGTCAGCGCTCGGCCCCGCGTCGGACGGAGGTCCACGCGCGCATCCTCGACGCGACGACCCCCGTCACCTCGCGGACGGGGACGCCCATTGGCTCGCTGTTGCCTCGCGAGGTCGACGCCCGGCCCGTGATCGCCGCGCTCCTCGACGCGAGGCCCGTGTCGCTCTCGACGGCCCTCTTGTCCGACGCGCAGCTCGGCGCGCTCACGCTCGATCACTGGGAGGGGCGCGAGGCGCTCCGGCGTTCGGCCGCGCTCATCGTGCTCGAAGCCGCGCATCGCATCGCGCCCGACGTCGTGTTGCAGATGGGCCAGAGCATCTCCGGCGCGCGCGTCGTGCTCGTCCCCGAGTCCGTCGCGCTCCAAGGCCGTGACGAGCTGCGAAGAGCCATCGAGCGCGAAGCGCAGCGGATCGTCCGAGAGCGCGTCCCGTTTCGCGAAGAGATCTGGACGGTCGAAGAGGCGCGGGCGCAGTTTCGACGGCAAGGTTGGGTCGGCGCGTCGGCGCTGCTCGCAGCGTCGAGGTCGACGTCGGTCACGTTGATTTCGTGTGGCGACGTTCAAGCGCTCGCGCTCGGCCCGTGCGTCGAAGACTCTGGCGCGGTCGCGGCGCTCTCGCTCTCGGCGCACCCGCAGGGATTCTTGCTCGAGTATTCGCCCGCGCTGCTCGCGAGCGTCCCGGGCGGAGAATCGGTCGCGCGCGCGGCGATCGATCGCGAGCTTCGCGCGCCGCGGTTTCAGAGCCCGATGTCCGACGATCACGCGGATTGGCTCGAGTCGATGGGGGTCACGTGCGTCGGGGCCTTCAACGAGCTCTGCGTGCGCGGCGAGGTCAGCCGGCTCGTGCGAATCGCAGAGGGCTTTCACGAGAAGCAAATCGGCGTCATCGCTGATCGCATCGCGGCGCGCGGCGAGCGCGTGAAGGTGATCTCGATCGCCGGCCCGTCGAGCTCGGGAAAGACCACGTTCATCAAGCGACTCTCGGTGCAGCTCGAGATCAACGGGATTCGACCCGTTCCCGTGTCGCTCGACGACTACTACGTCGATCGTGACAAGAGCCCGCGCGAGCCCGACACCGGCGCGTACGACTTCGAGTCGATCGACGCGCTCGACCTCGCGCTGCTGCACGAGCACCTCCGTCGGCTGCTCGCGGGCGAAGAGGTGCTCACCGCGCGGTACGACTTTCTCACCGGAAAGAGCCTCCGCGATCGAGGCCCGCGCTTGAAAATGGGCGCGCACGACGTGCTCTTGCTCGAGGGAATCCACGGGCTCAACCCCGCGCTCACGGGCGACGCGATCCCGGCGGACGTCGTGTTTCGCGTGTTCATTCACCCCGCGACGACGCTGCCGCTCGATCGGCTGTCGGCGGTCCCTGCGGCGGACCTGCGGCTTCTGCGTCGGATCGTGCGGGACAGGCACAGCCGCGGCTACAAGGCCGCGGAGAACATTCACCGATGGGCCAGCGTTCGTCGGGGAGAGCAGCGCTGGATCTACCCCTTCATGGAGCACGCAGACGCGGTCTTCGACTCGGCGCTCGCGTACGAGCCGGCGGTGCTCAAGGTGTTCGCCGATCGCTACTTGCTCGAGGTGCCTCGGGAGGATCCAGCGTTCGCGACGGCGTACCGACTGCGGCGGCTCGTCGATCAGTTCGTGGCGATCTATCCCGATCACGTCCCGCCGACGAGCATCGCGCGCGAGTTCATCGGCGGCAGCGGATTCGAATACTGAACACCAATTTTATTGGCAGTTGCCCATCGTGCACACGCGCATGCCGCGGCACTGCACGCCGCAGCGACCGCAGTGATCGTTGCTCACCTGCACGTCTACGCAAGCGCCGCTGCACGCGATCTGCCCCGCAGGACACGCCGTGCACACCGTGCTCGTGCAGATCGATCCTGTCCGGCACGTTCCGCCCGCGCAGCACTGGAGCCCCGGATCACCGCAGGGCCCGACGTCCACGGGAACCACGTCCGCCGCAGGGGCGTCGGTCGCTGACCCATCCGCGCGGCGAGGATCGAAGCGATCCCAGTCGAGCGCGCATGCGCTGCACACGAGAGCCAAGAGAACGAGCGAGAGGCGCATCGCTCAAAACACTCCGTTCACGGTCGCGCCGTTGGGGCCGAGACCTACCGAGACCGACGATTCAGCCGGCGCGCGCTCGGTGCGAGGCCCGACGAACAAGAGCACGACGCCCGCGACGAGCGCGGCCGCGCCCACGCCAAACGCGACGTTCGCGCCGGTCTGCATCGCGCGGCCGCCGTCGACGTTGCCTTGCTCCGAAGAGCCGCAGGGGCCCGTGCCGCAGCGCATTTCGAGCCCGCGATACGCCGCGCTCGCGCTCGCGCCGAGGCCTGCGCCGACGCCCATCGCCGCGACGCCCACGCCCGCAGCGGCGAACATCACGTAGCGAAGCGGGCTGCGGCCGCGTACGACCCATGCGCCGATGCCCATCGGTTCGTTGCCCGGTCGCACGACGACGGGAGGAGGGAGCGACGTCGCGCCCGCGGCGTCTTGGCGCTGCTGCGCGTCCGGCGCGAACGCGAGCTGGACCGGCTCTGTCGCGCCGGGCTGCACCGTTGCGCTCACCGTCACGGGTGTGTTTCCTGGCGCTTCGCCCACGACGGTGACGGTCCCGGGCTCGACAGGGATCGCCAGCGTGAGCGCCGCGGCCGGGATCGTCGCGTTGTTGATGCGAACACCGAACTGCCTCGGCGCTCCGACGACGGTGACTCGAACGCGCCCGATGCGCGCATCGATCGCCGCGAGCTCTTGTTGCGCAGCTTCTTGGGTGGCCCTGTATCGAGCGTCGCTGCTCGCGTGTTCGCGCGCTTCTTGGACGCACGTCTCGAACTCGGTTGCGGCCGCGGGCAACTGACCTAGCTCGCGCAGCGTTCGCGCGATGTAGAGCCGCGAGTTGGGCGAGGCTCGAAGCTGGTACGAGCCGCGAAACTCCTCGAGCGCCTGCGCGTAGCTGCGACCGTCGAAGAGCGTGAGCCCTCGAAGAAATCGCTGCTGCGCGAGGCTGCTGGTGTCCTGCGCAAACCCCCGCTCGCTCGACAACGCGAGCGCCGCGGCGAACAAGAACGTCGCGATCTTCGCGCGAATGCGTCTCACAGAAACCTCGGTCGAAACACGCGTGGTCGGCGTCGGATCGCGCGGACACCCGCGTCGGGCGCGCCTTCGCCGAGCGCGCTCGGCCCGATCGCGGCGCCGGCGTCGCTCGAAGACGCGCCGATTGGCGGCTGCGAATTGACAGTTGAATTGATTGTGTGTGCGTTGTTGGCGCTCGCGCCCGGCCTCGCCGGAGCGCCGGCGTCTGCGGCGGTCCGCAGCTCGTCGGTGCTCGCCCGCGTCGTGTTGTTGGCGCTGTCGCGGGTCATCGCGTAGACAGCGCCCACGGCGAGCACCATGGCGAACGTTCCTGCGGCGAGCGCGACGGAACGCCGGCGGGGGGCCTTCGCAGGGACGCTCTCGGGAACGCCCGACATCCGCAGGTCGATCGTCTCGCCGAGCGCCTCTTTGGGGACGTTTCCCGTCGCTTCGATCTCTTCGCGCAACCTCGCGTTGGTCGCGCTCGTGAGCACGCGATCGATGAACTCGTCGGCCTCCTCCGCGGTCGCGTCCTCCTCTGCGAACTGTCGCAACACGGCGTTGCGCTTCTCGATCTGTTCGTTCGCGACGGCGCGCACCCACTTGGACACGTCGCGGCTCGAGCCGGCGGCGAGCCCGCACCCTTCGATCGCTTCGATGAACCCGTTGGCGTCGGCGAAGCGATCGTCGGGGTTGCTCGCGATCGCCTTGGCGATCACTGGATCGATCGAGGCCGGGAGCGTTGGCACCGACTCGGACGCCGGGACGTACTCGTGTCGAATCGCTGCGGCGAGCGTCTGCGCGTCGTTCTCCCGTTGAAAGAGCCGCTTTCCAACGAGCAGCTCCCAGAGCACGACGCCCATCGAGTACAAGTCCGCGCGGTGCGTGAGGGGCGGGGGGTTGTCCATGAGCAGCCCGTGTTGTTCGGGCGCCATGTATGCAGCTTTGCCTTTGATGTTTCCGTCGCGCGTGTGGGTGAGACGCGACTCGGCGCGAGCGATCCCGAAGTCCATGATCCGCGCGACGCCGTCGACGCCGAGCAGAATGTTCTGCGGCGACACGTCGCGATGGACGATGTGCAGGGGCTTTCCCTTGGGGTCTGCGTGATCGTGCGCGGCTTGGAGCCCCTGCAGCGCGTCGATCACGATGCGCAACGCGACCGGCGCGGGCATGGGAACAGACGTGTGCTTCGCCATGCGCTGCAGCTGCTGCACAGAGAACCCGTCGACGAACTCCATCACGATGTAGAGCGAGAGCGCCTCGTCTTCGCCGAAGTCCAACGTCGACACGACGTTCGGGTGCCGTAGCTCCGCGACGAGCCGCGCCTCGTCGAGAAACATCCGCGCGAAGTCCTCGTCCGAGCGGAGGTGCTTGTGGCAGCACTTGATCGCGACGAGCCGACCGAAGCCCGCGGCGCCACGCGCGCGACCGACGTACACCGTCGCCATGCCCCCAGAGGCCAGCTCGTGCAGAAGCTCGTAGCGGCCACCGATGCGCGTTCTTCCCGCGGCCCTCGTTTCGACGCGCGCGTCGCTCACCTGATTCGTACGATTTTGGGCGATCGCGTCCGCGACTGCAACATTGCTGCGCCAACCGTGCGGTCTTCGTGAGCGGTTCGAGCCGTGTTCTGTCGACGTGTCGGTCCGTGTACGGCGCCTCCGGCGCAGCGCGTCGACGCGATCGCGCGCGGGGTATGTTGAAAAATGCGCACGAAATCATCGGGCGCCGTAGTCGATTTGGGCGCGAGCTTCGAGGCGTAGGTTCGTGTAAGCTCCCGCTTCGCGCTTCGGAGGTCCGTCGGTGAAATTGCTTCGCTCTTCGCTCGTAGGTCTCGCGGTCGTCAGCGCGTCGCTCGGCGCGTGTACGACGGACGCCAACTATTACTTCGGCGACACGGGTCGTCGCGACGGCAACGCGGACGCGTCGTTCGTCGACGGAGACCCTTTCGTCGACAGCGTGCTCCAGCCGTGCCCCGATGGGCAGCCGCGAACACCGGAGGGGCTCTGTCCGCCGCCGATGCGAACGGACAGCGGCGTTGTTCCGACCGACGGCGGGACGATGGCGTGCAACAACGTGACGTTCGAGCACCGCGACGCCGCGGCGACGAGCGTGTGGGTGTCGGGGTCGTTCAACGGTTGGGGCGCGAACGTGATGGCGGGCGCGATCCCGCTCGAGCGCGGTGGTGACGGCGTGTGGCGCGTGCAGCGAACGCTCCCGCGCGGACGACACACGTACAAGTTCATCGTCAACGGGACGATGTGGATCCCAGACCCCGCGAACACCAATCGCGAGGCTGACGGGTTCGGCTCGTTCAACTCGATCCTCGATGTGTGCGGCGGCGCAGACGCGTGCGGAACGCCCGCGGAGTTCGACTGGCGCGACACGGTGATGTACTTCGCGATGGTCGATCGCTTCTTCGACTCGGACGGTCGAGCGGACCCCGTTCCGAGCGCGACAGACGGCGACGCGCGCACGGGGCCGAGCGGCCAGTACGAAGGCGGCGACCTCGCGGGCGTGACGATGAAGATCCCGTACCTCGCGGCGCTGGGCGTGACGTCCCTGTGGCTGAGCGCGCCGTACGAGAACCGCAACACGGCGGGCGCTGCGATCGATCCCGGCTCGGATCCGCGTCGATACTCAGCGTTTCACGGGTACTGGCCGTCGCCCGAAGACGTGGACTTCTCCAACCCTCGGATGCCCAACCCTCGGCCGCGCGTCGAGTCGCGCATCGGAACCGACGCGGACCTTCGCGCGATGATCGCCGCCGCGCACGGCGCGTCCTCCGCCAATGGCCACGGAATCAAGGTCCTTTTCGACTACGTGATGAAGCACGCGGACACCGAGAGCGGCTTGTATCGCGCGCACAACGACTGGTTCGCGCGCGACGGGGGAGGGCGCTTTCGCTTGTGCGGCCCCGACAACCTCTGGGACGACCCGTTTTGGGGAACGCGCTGCGCCTTCACCGACTACCTCGCCCCGTTCGACTACGAAAACGCCGCTGCGCGCGCGTGGTCGGTCAACGACGCCGTGTGGTGGGCGCGCGAGTACGGGATCGACGGCTATCGCTTGGACGCGATCAAGCACGTTCCGCTCGTGTGGTTGACGGACCTGCGACGACGCTTGAGCGCCGAGTTGACGAGCGCTCCGGGCGGCAGGTTCTACATGGTCGGAGAGACGTTTGCGTACGACAACCGCGAGCTTTTGCGCTCGTTCGTCAACCCGACCACGATGCTCGACGGGCAGTTCGACTTTCCGTTCAAAGCCCGCGCGTGCGAGGCGATCTTCACGCCCGACGGCCGCATGGAAAACCTCGCGAACTGGATGGCGAGCAACGACAGCTTCTACGGACCGGGCTCGATCATGTCGACGTGGATCGGCAACCACGACATCCCTCGCGCGATTCACTTCGCGTCGCGGCAGATCGGCAACTGTCGCGAAGGATCTTCCCCCGGCAACGGATGGAACGCCGCTGCCTTCACCCAACCCGCCGACGCCGCTCCCTACGAGCGACTCGGCGTCTCGTTCGCGGTGATGATGACCAACCCCGGCATTCCGCTGATCTACTACGGCGACGAGATCGGCCTCGCGGGCGGCGGTGACCCCGACAACCGGCGCTCGATGCCGTGGACCGACGCGTCGCTCAACGCGCACCAACGCGCGTTGCGCGAGCGAGTCGCGCTGCTCGGTCGCATCCGCGGCCAAAATCCCGTGCTCGGCCGCGGTCGACGCACGAGCATCTCCGCCGACCAAGACACGTGGGTCTATCGCATGGACGGCTGCGGCGCAGGCTTTCGCGCGGTGACCGTCGCGATCAACCGCGGCGACAGCGCGCGATCCGTGAACATCCCCGCGGGCACCTACACCGAGCTCATGAGCAACATGCCGTCGAGCGGCGGATCCGTCAGCGTCCCCGCCCGCAGCTGGCTCATCCTCCGCGCAAATTAGGTAGCCCTAGGGGACGGTGCTCTGATCCTCACGTTTGCAATCCGCCGCACCCCCGCTGCGCGCGTTGCATATCGGACTCCGTGGGTGTCTGTCACGCCCCACCCTCTGCGCCCCGCCACTCTCTGCGCCTCCACCCCCTTGCGCCTCCCACGCGCTCCACGCTCCCGAACCCACTTCGCGCTCGCCACGCTCCGCCCGCTGCGCGCTTCGATCACTCGCTACACCACTTGGCCGACGAGCGTCACGGTGGACTCGGGCGTCACGGTCGCCGCGCGCGTCGCGTCGATGAGCTCGGCCCACGTATTCGAGTCCGCCGCCGTCCCCGACGCGCTCGCGATCACTTCGAGCGCGTCGCGCAGCTCCGCCGCGCTCGGCCTGTCGCTCGCTGACTTCGCGAGACACCGCTGCACCAGCTCGGTCAGCGCCGTCGGAACGGACTTCACGTGCACGTCGAGCCGCGCGGGCTCCGCCATCGCGTGCGCCGCGAACACGTCGCCCACCGTCGTCGCGTCGAACGGCGTACGCCCCGCGACGCACACGTACAACACGAGCGCGAGCGCGTAGACGTCCGCGCGATTGTTCACCTGCGCGGGGTCGACGATCTGCTCGGGAGCCATGTACCTCGGCGTCCCGAGCAGCACGCCCGAGCGCGTCTGGTTGGTCGCGATCGTGTCTTGTGACTCGGCCACGTTGTGAACGCGCGCGATCCCGAAGTCGAGCACCTTCACGCCGGGCTCTGCGCGCGTCAGCATGATGTTCTCGGGCTTGATGTCCCGGTGAACGATGTTCGCTGCGTGCGCCGCTGCGAGCGCGTCGGCCACGAGCGCGATCAATCGAACCGCGATCGTCCAGAGCATCGGCCCGCGTCGATCGATCACAGACGCGAGCGTCACGCCGTCGATCAACTCGAGGATCTGATAGAAGCGGCCGTCGTCGGACACGTCCACCGCGAGGCTCTTGACGATCGCCGGGTGGGTGACGCGCGATGTCGCCTCGGCCTCGCGTAGAAATCGCTGCAGCTCTTCGAGCTCTTGCGCGCTCGCCGCCTGCATCACCTTCACCGCGACGCGCTGGCCGCTCACGCGGTCGAGACCGAGGTAGACCGCGCCCATTCCGCCCCGGCCCAACAGCGACAAAATGACGACGCGCCCTCCGAGCACCGAGCCCTCGGGCAGCTCTCGCTCGTCGCTCTCTTTCGCGAGCCGCGCGAGCGCGCGCGACAGCTCCCGAGATCGCTCTTGAACGCGCTCGGCGAGCTGCGCGTTGAGCGCCTGCACTTCGCTCGCGCGCGCGACGATCTCGCGCACCTGCTCGTCGACCCGCTGCTCGAGCTGCGCGTTGAGCGTGCGCAGCTCCGTCGCCTGTCGGTCGAGCAGGGCTTTGTGCTTCTCGATCGTGTTGCGATCCTCGAACTCGCGTCGCGTCGCGAGCACCGTGGTTCGGGCGAGGGCGTACGCGATCGCCGAGACCGTGAGCACGCCGAGGTACACCGACGAGAGTCCCGCGGCGCTGCGTTGCGTGAACCTCGCGCCGACGAGCACGATCGCCGTGCCGATCACGTATCCGATCGCCGCGCCCTTCGGAGACGTTCGCAAGATGAACGCCGTCGCGAGCGCGCCCATCACGTACGCGTGCGCGCTGCTCGACAACCATTGATCAACGACCGTCGTCGCGGCGGCGAACACGAGATAGATCCCGAGCACAAGGTCGCCGACGTGGAAGTCGACCGCGCGTGGCTCGAGGAGTCTTCGCGAGCCGCCTCGCCACACGACGAGGGCCAGCGCAAACGCGACCGGCAACGTCGATGTGTTCACCAGCCACAGTCCGCGCTGCCACTGTTGCTCGGCCGGGGGAAGCGCGGCGTTCGGCGTTCGGAGCGCGACGCTGTGCGCGAGGTGAACGATCACCATCACCGGCAAGAAGATCCGGAGCCGCCGCACGTTGATCCGCGCGAGCTCGTGCTCGACGGACGGCTCGCTCGCATCGGTCGTCGATTGACTCGCTTCGCCGTCGGAAGGCACGCCGAGACTCTACGCGAATCGATCCGCGTTGTGCGCCAACGATCACGCTTCGACGAACCCTGCGCGCCGCGTCGTCGCGTGCGTGAGCGGTCACCGCCCGCGCGAGCGTACGAATGGCACAGTCGATTTACAGGTCAGTTGATTTGTTGGGCCGTGGAGGGCCCACGAGGTTCTCGAGCAGCCGGCCGCGCCTCCCGCCTCCGTCGAGCCCGACGCGTGGGCGTCGACCCGCGTCGAGAAGTCGCATTGGAAACCCACCATCGATCAGCCAACCACGTCGTCCACCTTCGGGGCGCGACGCGTCGATCGCGCGGTCGGGCCTCGTCGGTGACGGGACATCGGGCTCGACAGCGACCCCGCTGTCCACGCGTTGAACGTCCATCGCGCTGCGCACATCGCTCGCATCGCTCGCACCGCTCGCGGTCGATCTCGGCGCTTCGCGCGCTCTTGGTCGAGGCCGGCTCTGCGCGTCGAGCGGCGATCGCGCGTCTTCGTCGCGCGCGTCGGTGATCGCTGGCTCGGTCGCGTCCGCGAGAACAGTGAGCGTCGGCGTCGGTGGCTCCGGACCGGACGTCGTGGCCGTCGCGCGAACGATCACGAGCGTCGCGCCCACGCCGACCAACACAGCGGCGACGATCGTGAGCGCGGTCACCGCGCGCTTCGGCTCGAGCTTCGGTTCGGCCGGCGGTTCGATTCGTTCGGTCGGCGTTCGAACGACCGGCGGTTTCGGGATCGGCGCGAGTGCTTGCGCGCGATCGGTCGGCGCGATCGGCTGAGCGACCGGCGATCCAGCGGCGGGCAGCGTGGATGCGAGCGCGAGCTCGTGCGCCGCGCGCCGCGAGGTCAGCGCGCAAAATGGCTCGAGCGCGTCGGCCATCGCGGCTGCCGTCGCGAAGCGCTGTTCGGGGGCTCGGTCCATCGCACGTCGAATCACGTCGACGAGCCCGGCGGGCAGGTCGGTTCTGAACTTCGACACGAGCGGCGTCTCGTCCGTGAGGATCGCGGACAAGAGCGCGTTGTAGTTCGCCGCGTCGAAAGGCAACTCGCCCGTCAGCCCTTGAAAGAGCACGACGCCCATCGAGTAGAGGTCGCTCGTCGCGTCGAGGTTCTCGGCGCCGCGCGCTTGCTCGGGGGCCATGAAATACGGTGTTCCGAGCACGGTGCCGACGCGCGTGAGCTTCTTGTTGGGGCCGGGCGCGCCGTCGAGCGAGCGCTCGAGCTTCGAGATCCCGAAGTCGAGGATCTTGACGGTGACCGTCGCGCCGCGTCGCGCGATGAAGATGTTCGCTGGCTTGATGTCGCGGTGAACGATCCCCGCGCCGTGCGCGACCCCGAGCGCGCGGAGCGCGTCACGAACGTGCGCGCAGAGCGCACCGTCGGTGAGCGAGCCGCCGTCGATCGCGTCTTCGAGCGACTCGCCTTCGAGCAGCTCCATCACCAAGAACGCGCCTTCTTCGTCCATCCCCGCGTCGAGGACCTCGACGATTCCCGGGTGATCGAGCGCGCCGGCGATGCGCGACTCGCGGATGAATCGCTCGACAACCTCGCCGTCCCGCGCGTACTGCGGAAGCAATCGCTTCACCGCGCACTTGCGACCGGTGACGGTGTGCTCGCAGCGATAGACCGCGCCCATCCCGCCCTGTCCGAGCGTCGATAGAACGCGATAGCGACCAGCGATCACAACTGGGGGCGCGTCGCTCGGCGGGTCGGCAGAGGTCACCGTGGCCGAAGTACACCACGTCGCGCGACCGTCCAAGCACGGATGCGCACGGGGATCTGCCAGGGTCGTCCGCGCGCGATCACGGGCTGTCTCACAGCGTTCGCGCCGCGGCGAGCTCGAACGGTCCGACGCGCGTGCGGTGGATCACCGTCGCGATGGCTCCACAACCCGCGCTCGCGCCGAGCCCGTCTGCGATCGACCGCATGAACGTCCCGGAGCTGCACTCGACGGCGATTCGCAGCACCAACAGCGCGCGATCGGCGATCGTCGGCTCGATCGCTCGCCACGCGTCATCGAGCTCGCGCTGCCGAAAGTCGCCGCGCACCGACGCGATGTCCGCTCGGGCTCGAGCGACGACGTTCGCGCCCGTTGTGGCTCGTCGTTGAATCACATCGGCTGCGCGCACGGTGCGCTCGCGCGCGGGCCAGCCTCCCGCGGGAACCTCACCTCGTCGCGCCCAATAGAACGCAGGCCGCCCCTGGATTCGCACGGACGAATACGGCGGGTAGCTCTGCGACCGGGTGCCGACGATCGTCGCGAGGGCCTCTTCGAGCGCGCCTTCATCGAGCGCCCGATCGCTCAGCGCGGGAAGACCCAACAAATCAAAGGTGTCCGTGCGGACGCCGAACGTGACCTCGATCTCGTAGCGTTTGTCCAAGTGGTTGAAAGTATGGGCGCGCTTGTTGGCCTCGTCGACGAGCAAGACGAGCAGCCCCGTCGCGAGCGGATCGAGTCGCCCTGCGTACCCGATGCGGCGGCCTTCGAGCGACGGATCGAGCTCGCGCAGTCGAGCGATCGCTTGCACGGGGGACATCCCGCGAGGCTTGTCCACGAGCACGACGTCCGACGAATCGAGAGGCGGGTCTGTCATCGTCAAAGGAGATTGCAGCGCGGGAGGCGTGGCGTCGACGGCCAGCGTGTTACGGGCGAGGCAATCGCGAAGGAGGCGAGCGACGCCAATCGCGTCTTTCGCCCGCGATTGGGCGACGCGTGTCTCGCACACGGCTGCGCGACGCTCGTCTTGCTCGCGATTGCGCCCCACTCGTTTCCCACGCAATTGGCCGGCGCTCGTCTCCCCCGCGGTTGCACGGCGCTTCGATCGCGTTCGCCCGTCCGCTGCGTCGCGCTCGCCATCACCGCTGCATCATCGCCATCTCTTGCCCCTCGGGGTGCGCGCTCGAAACGATCGCGTCGAACGATGCGCCCACGTTTTCAACAGCGCTCTCCGCCCCGAGCAGCTCGAACGCGAAGGTCGCGCTCCGCCCCTCGATCCACACCGACCGCATTTGGATCGCCGTCGCTGGCGTGGTGATGGGTACGTGCTCGATCGCGCGAACGAGGGTTCCCCGGGCCGTCGCGGACACGGTGCGAAGGCCCGCTGTCTGGCGAATGCCCGCGTAGCCGCTCGCTTGCTCGGGCAACGGAGCGCCATTTGCCTGCGTAAATTGCCGGTAGAAGTCGGACAGCTCCGCGAATCCCGTTCGGCGCGCGGGCAGACATCGCACGAGCACCCACGGTCCGCTGTCACCGTCGCGCGCGGCGAGCTTCATCGCGATCGCGTTGGTCTGCTCTTGCCGCCACTCGCTGGACACGCTCACCACGAGCGACTCGTTGCCGCAACGAACACTACGAAGGAGGGCCCACCGCGCGCGGTGTTCGCCTGCGGACGACGGGACTGGATCTCTCCGCTGGGCTGTTGCCGGCGGCGGTTCGGCAGGCGCGGTTTGTGATTCGCCTCGTCGGCACGCTGCGGTCCAACACACGAGCGCGAGCAGCGGCACGGTCCATCGATTCACGATCGCGTGCATAGCGCGATGCCATCACCGCGGTCCAACGACCGTCGCGCACCGCGCGAAGCCGCGGAAGCAGGAGCTGCGTCTTCGCAGCGACGCCGCGGCGCCCGCGCGGAGAAACAGTCGCGGAGAAATAATTGCGACGCCGGAGAATGACCCTCTCCAGCGCCGCGGTTTGCCGCCCTCGTGTGAGTCACCCGCACATTTGAAGACGAGCATTCAGCCCTGAGACCGTCCGTGTCCTGCGATTAGACGACCAACCCGTGAAGTGGGTCGGGCCCGAATTGAACGGGCATCCGGCGGTAACACGATGCTCGCCGGTCGATCGGATGAGCGACGGCGCATACTCAGACTGGAGCGAGAATCTGAGCGTTTTTGGTCACTCCGACGCCGCCTCTTCCAGTGTTGGGCTACTCCCTCGTCGAGTGAGGGAGACAGGATTCGAACCTGTACTGACACGTCGAAGTCATCAGTCTGAGCTTGAGTCTCAGTCTGTACTCCGACGCGCTTCGTAGCCTCGCCATCGCGCGCGGGCAACCCCCCCATTCGTGAATCAGCCGAACAAATACCCCAGCACCGCGCGACCGACCTTCTTGTCGTCGCACTTGGCGTTGTTGGCCTCTTCGCGCGCGTACTTCACGGCCTGCTGGAGCTTCTCGACGCGCGCGAGCAGCTCGTTGACGCGCTTGGCGGGCAGCGCGCCAGAGAACTTCACGGTCCGCCACGTTCCGACCACGACGTCCTCGTAGTAGACCTCGACCTGCGCGGGGTGCTTCTCGGTGGCCTCGGCCTTCACGTGGTTGCGCGGGATCTTCTTGGTCTTCGCGGTCTGAACGGCCTCGGTCGCCCAGCAATCTGCGCTCGCGTCGAAGAGCCACGACTCGGACGCGTCGAGCACAGGCAGCTTCTTCACGAACGTGTGCAGATCCACGAGCTGCTTCTCGAGAAACAGCAGGTACGTCACGGGCGCTTGCGCGACGAGGACGTTTCCGTCGACCACGACGTCCGCGCGCGCCTCGCAGTTGGCCCATTCCTTCGTGGCCGTGATGTCGAAGAGCTCGACGAGCGTGTCCACCGTGCGGCGGATCGCGTCGTCGGCCTTGAGCTGCACGCGCGTCGACTCGGGCGGGAGCTGCTCGCCCTCTTCGTCCTTGGGCCGATAGGTGCGCGAAATACCGGCGAGGATCGACGGCTTTTGCAGCTGTTGGTGGGCCTCGGTGATCTCTTGGTGGGCCTTGGCCTTCACGCCCTTTTCGATCGCGATCACCTGATTGAGCTTCGCCATGACGGTGTCTTTCTTCCGGATGCTTACAAAACGTCGCCCGACCGCTGCGCTTCGTGCGCCCCTCGCGAGCGGCCGCACGAGTGAGGCCGAGTAATCCCGCGGTCAATCCCCTGAATTTGCAGCGCGATTCGATCGCGCCGTCGCTGGTGTTCGCGGCCCACGCTCTGCGACCATGTCGTCTGCCGTCAGAACTGGGAAACGTGGGAACATCCTGCAGGGTGATTCCCGTACACTCGCCGACGGTGAGATTGGGCGTTGCCGACGAAGGACCCCGCGATGTCGCCTCCCTCGTCCAACGGCCTTCCGGGAGAAAGGGCTGAAGTGACGATGAAGACTCCGCTGCCGCGCTCGCTCGTGCTGCTTGCCGCGATCACTGCGGTCGCCGCTGGCGGTTGTCGACGGTCTCGCGCAAACCGCGACAACCAGGGCAACAACGGCAACAACGCGCTCACACAACCAGCGCAAAACCCCAACGCTGTGCTCGACCAGCAGGCGCAGTTCGCGCCGCGAGCACAGGGGACGCAAGGGGCGTCTGCTGCTGATCACTATCAAGTTCACGTCGGAGCCGGTGAGCGCTTCGTCGTGTCCGTTGATTCGCCTGCGTTCGACCCGGTCCTCGAAGTCGTCCTCCCGGACGGAACCTCGCTCGTCAACGACGACTTCAACGGCTCGCGACAGCGCTCGCAGCTCACCGTCGCGGCGCGCGCTGCGGGCGAGCTCAAGGTTCGCGTTCGTTCGTATCGGCCCAACGCTGGCGGCGCGTACCACGTTCGCGTCGAGCGCCAGGGCGCGCAGGGCCAGCAGCTCGCGCAGAACACGAACGCGCTCGCGATGCCGACGCAGGTGCAAAACGCCTATCAACAGATGGGCTCGAACAGCACGCCGTTTCTCGAGTACATCCAGCCGTCCGAGTCGCGCACGCACCATCGGATTCCGCCGCAGTTGCCAGCGGCCACCGCCGCGCTTCGCGCGGGGCAAGAGGTCCGGGGGACGCTCGCGGCCAACGACAGCACGCTCCCGAGCGGCGAGCACGCGGACGTCTACACGTTCACGGGCAACGCGGGCGACCCTGTCTCGCTCACGCTCAACGCCACGACGCTCGATCCGTACCTCATCGTCGTGTCGCCTTCGGGCACCGTCTACGCCGACGACGACTCTGGGGGAACGACCAACTCGCACCTCTCGCTCGTCCTCGCAGAGGCCGGCGAATACAAGGTCATCGCCTCTGCGACGCGCGCAGGAGTCACCGGCGAATACGAGCTCAAGTTCAACCCCGCGTCGCGTCAGACCAACGTGCAAGAGTGGTTTCCGACGCAGCCGCAGCCGCAGCCGGGCAACGGCGCCGCGGTCGCTCCCGTGTCGCGTCAAGGGACGCTCGCGCAGGGCGACCAGCGCTTGAATAGTGGTGAGTTCGTCGACCGCTACACGTTCAACTGGCCCGTGGGCGCGCAGGTTCGTTTGCGCCTCGAGTCCTCGGCGTTCGATCCGTACGTGATCGTCCGCGCGCCGTCGGGCTCGCAGCAGGACAACGACGACGCATCTCCGAGCGACCGTAACTCGCAGCTCGACTACACCGTGCGCGAGGCGGGGCAGCACACCGTGATGGTGACGAGCTACCGGCCGAACGAGACCGGCGCGTACACGCTCAACATCGGCGCTGGCGCGGGCGGCGCGCAGCCGAACCCGACGCAGCCCAATCCAACGCAGCCCAACCCCACGCAGCCGAACGGAACGGTCACGCCGCAGACCACGCAAGGCGCGCTAGCCCAGGGCGACTCGACGCGTTCGAGCGGTGAATTCGCGGACAATTTCACCTTCAACTGGCCCGCGGGCGCGGCGGTTCGACTCGAGGTGACCTCGGGCGAGTTCGACACGTACCTCATCGTGCGCTCGCCCTCTGGGACGATCCAGCAGAACGACGACGGCATTCAGGGCACGACCAACTCCGCGCTCGACATGATCGCGTCCGAGGCGGGCCAGTACACCGTGACGGTGTCCTCGTATCGCACCGGAGAGACGGGCAACTATCAGCTCGTCGTTCGCGCTCCGGGCAACGGTGGAACGGTGCAGCCGAACCCTGTTCAACCCAACCCTGTTCAGCCCAATCCCGTGCAGCCGAACCCGACGCAGCCCAGCGCTGCGCGCACGCGGCAGATCACGGGGACGCTCGCGCAAGGCGATCGGACGCTCAACTCGGGCGAGTTCGTCGATCAACACACGCTGCAGTTTCGGCCGGGCGAAGCCGTGCGCCTTCGCCTCGATTCGTCGGCGTTCGACACGTACCTGCTGCTCCGCTCGCCGAGCGGTCGCCAGCAAGACAACGACGACCTCGTGTCGGGCAACACCAACTCGGGCATCGACATTCCGTCGGCCGAGGCGGGCAACTACCAGGTGATGGTCACGAGCTATCGCGCCGGTGAGTCGGGCGCGTACACCCTTCGCGTCGAGTCTGGCGCGGCGGGCTCGCTGCCGATCGACACGCCGACGACTCCGAACAACCCAAATAACCCGAACAACCCGAACAACCCCGTGCAGCCCATTCCGAGCAACGGAAGCGGTCCGCGCGTGTGGGGCGTCTTCGCGGGAATCACGGACTACCCGGCGGGCACCAACGACCTCGCCGAGTGCGCCAACGACGC
Source organism: Myxococcales bacterium (assembly GCA_016793325.1). GTDB lineage: Bacteria > Myxococcota_A > Polyangia > Polyangiales. The sequence continues at coordinate 124,978 of JAEUKI010000003.1, forward strand.
CGTGAAGATGGTCGAAGCGCTGACCGATCGCGGACTGCTCACGCAGGACCGACGCGTGCTCCTCACGGACGGACAGGCGACGCGACAGAACATCCGCGAGGCGATTCAGCGCATCGGCGCGCAAGCCGGCCCGCAAGACGTGTTCGTGTTCTTCTACTCGGGCCACGGCGGACGCACCCGCGGCGGCTCGTCGGATCAGCGCGAGCTCGACGGGATGGACGAGTACCTCTACGTGTACGACGGCCAGCTCATGGACGACGAGATGGGCACGCTCTTCGACGGGATTCGCGCTCGAACGAGCATCCTCGCGCTCGACTCTTGTTACGCGGGCGGCTTCGCGAAGGACGTGATCACGCGTCCGGGGCGCATCGGACTCTTCTCGAGCGAAGAGGACGTCACGAGCTCGGTCGCGCAGAACTTCCGTGCAGGCGGATATCTCTCGCACTTCCTCCGCCTCGGAATGGGCGGCGAGGCCGACAACGACCCGCGCGACAACGCGCTCACGGTCGGCGAGCTCACGCACTACGTGTGGCGCCAGTTTGCGCAGCACGGGCAGAGCATCGAGCAGGGATCGGGCGCCTATCAGCACCTCGTCGTCGATCGCGGCGCCGTCGGTGTGAGCCAGGTCCTCTGGAACTTCCCTCGCTGACGAGCGCTCGGGGGACACTCGATTTCGTGTGTTCGTAAGGGGGGCGTGTTGCGCGGCGGGGGGAGTTGGACGCCGTCGCGCGGCGACCGTCGATCAGCGACGAACGTGCTGGTCTGCGAACGCGAGGAACAGCGCCCAGTCTTCAGCGCCAAGGCTGTGCGCGCCCGGGCGACTCTGCCACGCGAGCCTCGAGCGAACGCCCGCCTCTGCGCCTCCGTCGGAGACGCCCGCGTCTTCGTAGAGCTCCCACGCTGGGCGCGCTGCTTCGACCGCGGCGCGCGAGCCCGGAGGGTCCGCCCACTCGTCCGCGTCGCCGTCGGTGAAGAGCGCGACGCGCGGCGCGACGAGGGCGATCAGCTGGTGTTGGTCGATCGGCAACCGGAGCTCGCGTCGGTCGAACCCCTTGAAGACCGCGTCGAACCACGAGGGAAAAAACAGGTTGATCGCGGCGATGGACTCGCCCACCGGGCTCCGCGCGAGCGCCGATCCCGCAGTGCCCGACTGGTGCGCGAACACCATCGCGATGCGCTGGTCGAGCGCGCCCGCGAGCAGCGACGCTTTGCCGCGCCGCGAGTGACCGACGACCGCGATCTGTTGCGGGTCGACGAGGTTCGAGGTCTGGAGCCAGTCGACGACGCGCGAGATTCCCCAGGCCCACGCCGCGATCCGGCCCCAGCGAACGCGCGGATCGCGCCGCGGGTCGAGCGCCTCTCGATGGACGCCGTCGCTGAAGGTCGTATCCGCGGGGTCGTCGGGGTCGAGGTCGCTCTCGTGAAACGTCGCAAACGCATAGCCACGCGAGGCGATGGTGGACACGGGCCAGTGGGACGACCGCACGCCGCGGCCGGCTTCGGGCGTGCCTCCGCAGTTTGGCGCGTCGATCCACGCGGTGGTCGCGCGCACGCGGGGGTCCGCGATCACCTCTTGGTTTCCGCACTTGTTGAGCGCGACGAAGACCGGCGGCCGCGCGATGCCGCGCGGTCGGTAGAGCGAGACATGAATTCGTGTGTCGATTCCGACGAACGAGAGCTCGAACTCTAGGTACTCGCCGACCGAGGGCGCGATGTCCGCGATCGTCTGCGTCGAGCGCGCGCTGACCGCCATCGCGGCGGGCTCGTAGCCGTACACGTAGTAGCGAAAGAGGTCCTTCAGCTCGTCGCGGCGCCAGCCTTCCCAGTCGCCGCGCGTGCTCGCGGTGCGCGAGCGATCGAAGGACTCGAACAGCGACGGGAGCTCGCTGCGTTCGGGCAGCTCTTCGGCGAGCGGATAGGGCCCCGGCCGCTGGACGTCTCGGCGCGAAGCGACGTCGAGCTCTGCGTCGGTGGGGATCGTCGCGTCTCGATCGTCGGCGTCGACGACCTCGGGCGCGTGTGCGCGCGTGTCCTCTCCTGCGTCGCGCGGCGCGGTCGATGGGCAACCGACGAGCAGCGCAGAGGCCGCGATCGAGGCGACTGTGGCGACGAGTGGGCGCATCGCGCGCGATGATCGCTCGGACCGTCGGCGAAGGCACGGAGCCGAGGGCGCCGCGACGTCGGGGCGCGCGCCGCGCGGTCGTGCGTCGAAATCCGCTCCCGTCCAAGCGAAGGGCGGCCGTTCGACGGGCGCACAAAGCACCGCCTCCGTCGACGTCGGGTGGCGCTTTTTCTTGACCTCGCTCGCGCGTTGCTCGTGCAATCAGCGCCCACCATGCGCGGAACTGCCCTCGTCTACTCGTCCCACAATCGCGGCGATCGGATTCACAACGACCTCATCGTCCAGCGCGCGCTGCGCGGCTCGGATAACAAGAAGATCCTGTTTCTCCCCATGTCCGAGACCGTTCAGAACGGGAGCGAGATGGAGCGGCAGGACTTTTCGTGGGGAAATTTCCGGTTCTATTTCGACTTCTTCAAGAAGCACGGCCTCGAGTACTACCCCTTCTATTGGCGCAGCTCGCTGCGACAAGAGGACGTCGACAAGCTCTGGTTCGACATGGTCAACGCCGAGGTCGTGATCCTCGGCGGCGGTCACTCGGTGACGGGCCTTCGTCGCTACAAAGAGCTCGGTGCGCGCTTCGGCAACGGCGAGTGGGGCAAGTTCGGACGACTGCTCCACGAGCGCCAACAACGCGGAAAGCTCACCGTGGGCTTCTCCGCGGGCGCCGACCAAATGTGCGAGTACCTGTTTCGCGAGACGTACGACGTGGGCGGCGACAACAAGGCGTTCGGACTGTTTCGCAACGTGGTGTGCACGCTCCATCACGACCCGGGGCGCGACAGCGACCTCGCGCACGCAGCGAGGAAATTTCCTCACTTCATGGTGTTCGGTCTGCCCAACGACTCGGGGCTCTACGGCGACCAGGGCGTGCTGCCGTCGGGCAACTGGTGGCAGGTGATCCAGTTCGTGATCGATAACAGCTGGCAGTTCGAGAGCGACTACTGGCACATCCGAACGCGCCGCGGCGCGAAGATCGAGCACTTCTACAACGACGGTCGCCACTGGGGCTTCGGCGAGGGGGACTACATCGTGCGCGTTCAATCGCCGGACAACCGCTTTCACGACGCGTGGATCGTGTCGGGCGGTCGCGTGATTCACTACTGGACGCAGCAGCCGAGCAAGTACAGCTCGATCAGCGAGATCCTCGCCTCGCACTGACGCGAACGGGGAGCTGGGGGCTCACTCGACGCGTTCGATCACGAGGGGCCGCGTCGCGGGCTTGTCGCTCGCGATGCTGAACGCCGCGCCCACGCGTCGCGCCGCTTCGAGCGCGCGCGCCTCGTCGTCGCTGTGAACCCAGGCGACGACCTCGTCGAGCGCGACCGCGTCGCCCACGGTCTTCGCGAGCACGAAGCCCACGGCGGGATCCACGGAGTCCTCGCTTCGCGTGCGTCCCGCGCCGAGCGCGACGCCCGCGAGGCCCACCTCGAGCGCGTCGATCCCGTGGACGAACCCCGCGGAGCGGGCTCGAATTGGTGTGCGTGTTTTCGTCGCGGGAAGCAGCGACGGGTCGTCGACCACGCGGGGATCACCGCCTTGCTCTTGGACCATGCGTCGCGCCGTCGCGAGCGCGCTCCCGTCGTCGAGCGCCCGCTCGAGCTTCGCGCGCGCCTCGTCGCGGGTGCGCGCGACGTGACCGAGCACGAGCATCTCGATCGCGAGCTCGACGGTGCACTCGGTGAGGTCCGCGGGTGCGCGTCGGTGGAGGATGGCGAAGGCCTCGGCGGTCTCGAGGGCGTTTCCTACGGTGAATCCCAGGGGATAGTCCATGTGCGTGAGCAGCGCGACGCAGTCCTTGCCCGCGCCCTTCGCGGTGCGGACGAGCGCGCTCGCGAGCGTCCGCGCGCGGTCGAGGTCCTTCATGAACGCGCCGCGACCCACCTTGACGTCGAGCACGAGCGCGTCGATTCCCTCGGCGAGCTTCTTGCTCAAGATGCTCGCCACGATGAGCGGAACGCTCTCGACTGTCGCGGTCACGTCCCGCAGCGCGTACAGGCGCTTGTCCGCGGGCGCGACGTCCTTGGTCTGCCCGATCATGCCCGTGCCGACCGTGGCGACGAGCTCGATGAAGCGCTCGGTCGTCGTGTTGACCGAGAAGCCTGGGATCGCTTCGAGCTTGTCGAGCGTCCCGCCGGTGTGGCCGAGGCCGCGGCCGGACACCATCGGGACGCGCACGCCGCACGCGGCGACCCACGGCGCGAGCGCGATCGAGACCTTGTCGCCGACGCCGCCAGTCGAGTGCTTGTCGACCTTGCGACCGGGCACGTGACCGAGGTCGAGCACGGCGCCCGAGTCGCGCATCGCGAGGGTGAGCGCGACCATCTCTTCTTCGGACATTCCCTGGAAGAACACGGCCATCGCGAGCGCGCTCATCTGGTAGTCCGGCAGCGTCCCGTCGGTGTACCGACGGATGAGCCACTGGATCTCTTCGGCGGAGAGAGCGCCGCCGTCGCGCTTGCAGGCGATCAATTCGGGAACGGTTCGCATGGTCAGAAGGGGAGGGACACTACCAAAAATGCCGTTGCGCGCACGGTCGACGCGCACGAAGGCAACGGATCGCTTCTCGCGCTACGAGCCTGCGCCGACGCACCGCAGCGCGTGGACCGCGCGCGGCGTGCGCATCAAGCCCTGTTGCGACGCGCCGCGCACCACGACGTCGATCGACGAGGGCACGAGCCGAACGTCCGCGCGCCCATACAATCGAGTGACGCACGTGCGGTCGGCTCCTTCGCGCGCGACTTCGGCGCGCAGCTCGAAGCGCGGCCCGAACGCGCCGAGCGTCGCCGATTGAACAACGACGCCGAAGGGCCGCGCGGCGCTCGATGCGCACGGCGCGTCCGAGAGCGACGCGGCGCGGCCGCGGTGGTCTTCGATGGGCCCACCGCCGCGGCGGATCCAGAGCCCCAGCTCGTCGTTTTCGAGAAACACTCCGACGAGTGATGCTCCCTCGGGCAGCGTGGCCGACGACGAGAGCGCCGGAGGCTGCGAACTCGCGGTCGTTGTGCGAATCGTTCGCGCGACCACTGCGGTCGCTCGCTGCGCGGCGATCACCGTGATCGCGTCGCGCGTCTGGCCCGCCGCGCCCTCGTCTCGCTCGACGCGCAGCGCGAAGACGGGGTCTTCTTCTCGGACGCGCGCGGGCAAGACGAAGCGCTGGACCGGCGGCCCGAGCGCGAACACCTCGCACTCGCCGTCGAGGTTGCAGCGACGGAGCACCGCGGCGTTTGCGTCCTCGATGCGCCAGGGCGAGGCGAGCTGCGCGACGCCGATCACGGTGGGCTGCGCGACGATGGGCCCGCGCTGATTGCGAAAATGCAGCTCGACGTCGAACTGCGTGGGCGTGCTCGTCCCGCGGCGCCGTCGCTCGCGCGCGATGACAGACGCCCCGACGACCGCGTCCGAGTAGATCGACTGCGAGGGCACGTCGAGCTCGGCCCCGACGCTCGGGAGCGCGACTTCGGTGATCTCGCACGTCCATCCAGCGCGAGGCTCGCGCGCTTCGGTCGCGTCCGTTCCCGTCGCGTCGGCTCGTGTCTGCGGTTCGATGCTTGGGTCGTCGGTCGAGCGCACGGGCTGCGGCACCCACCGAGGCCTCGCGGCGCGCTGGCGCGGCGGCTGCGTTGCGCACGAAGCTACGAGGAGCAATGCGATCGAAGAGCGTTCGAGCACGCGGTTGACCGCGAGCGTACTCGCTCACGCAGCGGCGTCGAGGGCGATGTCCGAGAGCTCGTCGCGCAGCAGCTTTCGCGCGCGGTGCAGCTTGCTCCGCACCGAGCTCTCTGTGGTGGCGAAGCGATCGGCGATGTTCTGAAGCGGCTCGTCGCTGAGGTAGTGCTCGATCACGAGCGTTCGATAGCTCTCGGGCAGCGCCTCGAGCGCGCGGGCCACGCGGTCTCGGCGCTCGCGGCAGAGAAGCTCGGAGTCCGGCGTCTGCGATGCGCGCGCGGCGAACCATGGGTGCTCGCGCAAGAGCGAGTCCGCGCGGGGCTCGATCGCGTCGAGCGAGTCGGCGTGCTTGCGGCGTCGCGAGCGCAAGCGCATGAGCGCCGCGTTGGTCGCGACGCGATAGAGCCACGTCGAGAACTGCGAGTCGCCGCGAAACGTGTGGGCCTTGTCGACGATCTGCACCCACGCGTCTTGGACGAGCTCGTCGCGCTCGCACGGGTCCACGCGAAAGCGCGAGAGCATTCGCTCGATCGTGCGCTGGTGACGAACGGCGAGGGCGCGGAGCGCGTCTCGGTCGCCGTCGCGGGCCATCGCGAGCAGGGTCGTGTCTGCGAGCCCGTCGTGCGCCGTGCGCGCGGCGAGCCCGTGGTCGGAATGGTCGTTCGCTTTGCGTGCCATCGTCGATCTACACTGATCCCATGGGTTGAAAGATTATCTCAGTAGAGATATAAAACGAAATCAATCGTCCTAGAATTTCGACGATTCGATTCGTTCGAAATCCAGTTCACAGGTCGTTACGTAGATCGATCGATATAGGTTACGCGGTGGCTCGTCCGACAGGCGCACTCAACCAAGACCACGCGGAGACGCGCGAGAGACTCGCGTCGGCGGCGTTCGAGCGGCTGTGCGCGCCGGACGGGATCCGCGTGAGCTTTCGCGAGCTGGCGCAGTCTGCGGGCGTGTCGGTCCCGACGCTGAAGCACTATTTCGAGGACCGCGAGGGCGTGATCGCGGCGGCGCTCGAGCACGCGCGAAAGCTCGGGGCTCCCTACCTGCTCATGATGACCCGGCCGCCCGACGGACCGCTGCGAGAGAGCGTGCTCGGGACGATGCGCTTTCTCGCGATGGGCTGGCCCATGGGACTGGACAAGTGTCACGCCATGGGGCTCGCGCAGGGGCTCGAAGAGCCGAGGCTCGGCCCCGCGTACATCAACGAGGTCCTCGAGCCGACGACGCAGGCGTTCGAAGCGAGGCTCGCGCACTTCGCGGCGCGCGGAGAGCTCAAGGACTGCTCGTTGCGGGTCGCGGCGCTCGCGCTCGTCGCGCCGGTGCTCGTCGCGCTGTTGCATCAGGGGTCGCTCGGAGGTCGCGCGTGTCGGCCGCTCGACATCGACGCGTTTCTCGTCGAGCACGTCGAGCGATGGGCCGACGCGTACGGGGCGATGCCGGTAGCGTCTTCTCCGTGAGATCTCACCGAGGCTGGGCAGGTGTCAGACACTGCCACCGCCGGTGCGCTATGGTTCGGGGCGATGACTCGTTCGCGCGCGCGACGCGTGGCTCTCGTGACGGTGGTGACGGCGCTCGGTTCGGTGGCGCTCTTTCCGCAAGTGTTGCTCGGCTCGATCGAAGAGCAGCGCGCTCGGTTGCCGCCCGCGGCGAGCTGTCAGGACCCCGTTGAAGGCGTGTGGATGGGCCGTGTGTTTCACGCGCCGGGGGCCGATTGGTACATCTATACGCTCGAGATTCGCCGCGCTTCGCCGGGCGCGTCGCAGCTCACCGGCGTGATGCGCTCGCGCTTCTGGAACGGGCCGCCCACGATTTACGAGCCCCTCCCGTGCGCTCCGGGCGTCCTCGATCGAACGGTGTTCATGACGGCCGCGGGCATCGCGAACGGGCTCCAGATCACTTTTAGTGGAACCACGTGGAGGCCCGAGTCTCTCAACTGCGGTCCGCCCGGCGCGATGAACCTCATTCGATACAACCTCGACTCGTTTTCGGGGCGAATCGACCCGGCGATCCAGGAGTTTCAATCCGTGAACAACGACGGTGGCACGGCGATCAACGAGCCGACGGTGTTTCGACGGATCCGGTGCTTCGACGGCTCGAGCGGGCCGGCGCAGCGGCAGACGCCGTTGACGATCACCGCGCCGCCTTTGCTTCCACCGCAGCGGTCGGGCTGCGGACGATCGACGCGCTGATGCGAGACCGAGGCAGGGATCTTCTTCACACGCAGAAGTGGAAGCGAAGATGAAGTTCGTCGCTCGATTGAAGACGTTGGTGTCGCGCGTTCCGTCGCTCGCGCGACGAGTGGTGGACCCGATTCCGTGTACGCCGCTCGGGCTTGCGGTGCTGATCGGCGCGGGCTGCGCGCTGTATTTTCTCGGGGTCAAGCACGTCGACCTCGTCGTGCTCGCGATGAGCGGCGTCGCGCTCGCCGTCGCCGTGCTCTCGACGCTCGCGGTGTCGCTCACCGCGCTCGCGCTAAAGCTGTCGCTTCGTCGCTCGCTCGCCAAAGAGAGCGGAACGCTCCCGCTCGAGTGCGGTTTTCCCTCGCGCGTCGGGTTCTCGGTCTCGTCGCTCTGGTGGGTGCCGTTCGTGTCCGTGTCGTGGAAGTGGCTGAGCCCCCTCGCGTCCGTGCGCACCGTGCGCGAGCGTCGGCGGCTCTTCGAAGAGAGCACTCCCGCGCGGCGCGGGCTCTACGACAACGTCGTTCGTCGCGTGGAGATCCAAGACCCCTTCGGCCTCGCGCGGTGCGCGTTTCGCGTGACCGATCCTCGCGCGGTGCGCGCGCTCCCCTCGGTCGGCGCCCTCAAGCGCGTCGAGGTCGTTCGCACGCTCGCGCCCGGCGAGGACATCAGCAACCCCAAGGGGGGACCCGACGGAGAGCGCGCGGACATGCGCGCGTACGCCCCCGGTGACCCGATCAAGTTCGTCCTCTGGAAGGTCTTCGCCCGAACAGGAAACCTCGTCCTCCGCGCGCCCGAGCGAGCGTTTTCTCCGGCAAAACAGACCACGGCCTACCTCGTCACGGGCGTGAGCGACGAGGCCGCGGCAGGCGTCGCGCGGCTGCTCGTCGAGACCAACTCGCTCGGATCGAAGTGGGTGCTCGGCGCGGATGGAAGCGACGACGACGCGCGCGGTCCGCAGCAAGCGATGGAGCTCATCGCGCGCTCGGGCTCGACCAAGCCCGAAGACGGAGCGCTGGGGCTCGGCGGCTTTCTCAAGCGCCACGCGACGAGCGGCGGGCGCATCGTGGTGATCGTCCCCGCGATGCCAGGGCCGTGGCTCGATCGGGCGCGCGCGGCGGTGGCCGCGGCGGGATCGAGCGCTGTCGAGTTCATCGTCTGCACGGACGGAGTGACTGCGAACGAGTCGCGCTCGAAGCTCGCGAAGCTGCTCATGGACGAGCCTTCGCGCAGCGAGACCGACGGCGATCCGCTGCCGACGCAAGAGCAGCTGCGCGTCGTGTGCGCGACGCTCGCGACCCAGCGCGGCTCCGTGATGATCGTCGACCGTCGCGCCGGTCGCGTCTATGGCGATGCGCACCGTCGCGCACTGGAGGCCGCGTGAGCGTCGAGAAGCAGAGTCGTACGTCGATCGTCGTGTCGACGATCGTGCGCGCCGCGGCGATGTGCCTCGGCGCGCTCGCGCTCGGCTGGGGCGTGACCCTCACCGAGGGCCTCGGTGCGAGCGTGCTCGGCGCGATCGCGGGCGTCATCATCGGGGAGGTCGCCGCGCGGTCTCGCTTGAAAACAGGTGCCATCGTCGGCGGCGCGCTCGCGGTCTTCGCGCTCTGCTGGCTGACGTCGAAGTTCGCGACGAGCTTCGAGCTGCTCCCGTCGCTGCTCGGCCCCTCCGGCGCGCTGACGATGGCGGTGCTCTTTCGCTTCGGCGCGCTGATCTTCACCGGGACGCTCTTGCTGCGAGCGCTCGCGCACCGAAAGCAAAACCTCGTGGTGCTCGAGCTCGCGGCGCTCTCGGCCGCGGTCGTGGCGGTGTTCGCGACGCACCGAGACGGCGTGCTCGTGCGGCCGCTGTGGCTCAGCGACTGGGCCTGGAGCGTCGGTCTCGAACCGGTGCAAGTGCTCCTCGCGGTGGGCGTGGGCTCGGTCACGATGCTCGCGCTGCTCTTGATCGTGCAGAACCGCGGGAGCCGCGCGCTCTCGGCGCTCGTCGCCCTCGTCGCGCTAGGCCTCCTCGCGATCATGACGGTCAACGCGGTGGGTCTTCCCGCGCCGACCGCGGAGAACGACCTCGGCTTGCTCACGCCGCCCGGCGAACCGCCGAGGCAGATGCCGCCGGGTGACGGCGGCGCGAACGGCGGCAACGGCGAGGACGCGGGCGAATCCGACGGTGGCCGCGGCGAAGACAGCGGCGATCAAGAAGGCGGCGCTGCGGACGCAGGCGAGGGCGACGGCGGCGGCGCCGATGGAGGCCTCGAAGGCGGCGCGGACGGCGGCGGTATGGAGGCTGGGCTCGACGGCGGCGACGGCGGATCGAGCTCGACCGACGGCGGTGAAGACGGCGGTGGCTCGAGCGCGGACGACGGCGGCGACGGCGGCTCGGCGAGCGAGACCGACGGTGAATCCGACGCGGGATCGTCGGGCTTCGAGGCGGGCTTCGAGGACGTTCCTGTGACGCCGTCGAGCGCGAGCTCGGACGGCGGCGGCGAGGGCGGCGGTCCTCCGCCTCCGAGGCCGCCGAGCGAAGACCTCGAGAACGAGCGGCAACAGCAGCAACAGCAGCGCTCGGCGCCGATGGCGGTCGTGCTCCTCGACGACGACTACAACCCGCCGTCGCAAGCGTTCTACCTGCGTCAGGTCGCGCTCAGTCACTTCAACGGAACGCGCCTCGTCCCCGCCACGCGCCCCGAGGCCGACCGCGATATCCCGCAGGGATATCCCACGGAACCGACGTTTACCGCCGAGCGCCCCCCGACGCTCGGCCGCACCGTCGTCCACCACACGGTGGCGTTGATTACTGAGCACAATAATCCGTTCGGCATCGAGGGGATGTACCGCCTCGAGCCGACGCGCAACCCGAACCCGTCGCGCTTCACCCGCGCGTATCGCGTCGATTCGCTCGCGCAGACGATCGAGTACCGTCGGCTCTTCGGACGCCGCGTGGGTCACCCGCAGTGGACCGCCGAGCTGCGTCAGTACTACCTCCAAGGGCCCACGGACCCGCGCTACCGCGCGCTCGCGGACAGCATCGTGAACCGCATTCCCGTCGCGCGGCGCAACGATCCGTTCTCGAGGGCCGTCGCGATCAAGCTCTGGCTCGACGACAACCTGATCTACACGACGCGCGCGCGTCACGCGTCCGCAGCGGACCCCACCGCGGACATGCTCTGGGGCAACAAGCGCGGCTACTGCGTGCACTTCGCGCACGCCGCCGTGTTCTTGTGGAGAAGCGTCGGAGTCCCCTCTCGTATCGGAACGGGCTACCACGTCGACGCGCAGAACCGCGGCTCGAGCTCGACCGTGATCGTTCGCTCGGGCGACGGTCACGCCTGGCCCGAGGTCTACGTCGAAGGCGTCGGCTGGGTCGTCGTCGACATCGCGGCCAAGCGCAACGAGGATCCACCCGGACAACCGCAGGACGAAGACGAGCGCGATCGGCTCGGGCAGATGGCGCGCGAGCAGCCGCCGGATCCGCAAGAGCCCCCGCGGCGCCAACAGCAGCCGCAGCGCAATCGCGCGCAAGAGATGGCGCGCGCAGCGGCGGCGGCGTTTCCGTGGCTGCTCTTGCTCGGGTTGCTGGCGCTCTACGGCGTCAAGCTCTGGCGGCGCATCGTCCCGTCGTTCGCGAAGGGACCAGCGCTCGCGCGCGTGGCCTATCGCGCCGCGCTCGACGTGCTCGCGGAGGCGGGCGTCGTGCGCGAGTACGGCGAGACCCGCGAGGCGTTCTCGCGCCGCGTCGAAGCTGAGATCCCGTCGCTCGCGGTGCTCGGACACGAAGCCGAGCGCGTGAAGCTCAGCGGTCCGGCGCCCGGCGAGCCCGACGCCGCGAAGCTCCGAGAAGCGCTCTCGGGCGTTCGCCGCGAGGTGGCGGCCACGAAGAAGCTCTGGCGTCGCTTGCTCGGCCTCGCGCACCCCACGAGCTTCCTCGACGTCGACTGAGCGCGAGCGCCTCACACGGCGCACACGATTTCGAACGACCGCATCGAATCCCTCACGAAGAGACTCCGACCATGACGATGGACACCCCCGGCGCAGATTTCGAGAACAGCCCGCACATCACGCGCACGCTGGCTCCGCCGATCACGGACCTCAACGGCGCGTGGGGCGTCGTCGAGCGTTTTCGCAATCGCATTCGCATGGCCGTTCGCGGACGGGACGAGGTCATCGAGATCGTGATCTGCGCGCTCCTCGCGGACGGCCACGTCTTGCTCGAGGACTACCCCGGCTCGGGAAAGACCACGCTCGCCAAGGCCCTCGGCGACTGTCTCATCGACGACAAGCCCGACGACATCATCGTGACGTTTCGGCGCATTCAGTTCACGCCGGACCTGCTCCCGTCGGACGTCACGGGGACGACCATCTTCGACCCCAACACACACAAATTCTTCTTTCGCTCGGGCCCGGTGTTCGCGCACATCGTGCTCGCCGACGAGATCAACCGAACGTCGCCCAAGGTCCAGAGCGCCATGCTCGAAGCTATGGCCGAGAAGCAGGTCACCGTCGACAACCGCACGCGCAAGCTCGACGAGCTCTTCTTCGTGATCGCCACGCAGAACCCGCTCGACCTCGCGGGGACGTTTCCGCTCCCGTCGGCGCAGCTCGATCGGTTCTTGTTCAAGATCAAGATGACCCACGTCGCGCGCGACGCCGAGCTCGAGATCCTCGCGAGCGCCCAAGCGCGAAAGCACAACGCAGGCTCGGACCTCCCGCGCGTGACGCGCACCGAGGTGTGCGACGCCCGTCGCGTGATCGAGACGCAGGTCCACGTCGCGCCGCAGGTGCGCGAGTGCCTCGTCGACGTCGCGCAAAACACCCGCAAAGATCCCCGCGTGCTGCAGGGCGCCTCGACGCGATCGCTCGTGCTCGCGATGCCCGCGCTCCAGGCGCGCGCGCTGATGAACAAGCGCAACTACGTCTCGGGCGAGGACATCGCCGCGCTCTCGACCTTGATTTTTGGTCACCGACTCGAGGTCGCGCCCGGCGTCGACAGCGTCGAGTCGGTCCTTCGCGACTGCATGCGCGAGCCGCTCGAGCGCCTCTCGCGCATGGCGATGCAGCGCTGACGGTCCTCGCTTCGCGCTTTGCCATTTCGGAGAACGTCCATGCCCGACCCTCGCAACGAGCTACCCCGAACGCGCCGACCCTACCCGCGACGCGTGCGCGCGACGCTGGCCGCAGCCCTCGCGTGCGCGTCGCTCCAGCTCTCGGGGAGCGCGACGCGCGCGCAGCAGGCGCAGCCCACGTTCGGCGACAACGCCGACGAGCGCGGGGCCTACGACGACTATCGCAACAATCGCCTGCTCACCGCGCGCACCAAGGCGCAGCGCGTGCTCGAGCGCGACGAGAACTCCATCGTCGCGAACTACGTGATGGGCGCGGTGCTCCACGAGGCCGAGGGGCTCCCTGCGCGCGCGATGCACTATCTCGCTCGCGCTCGCGCGCTCTACGAGCAGCGCTACGGCGCCAACCGCACGCCGTCCGCGCCGTGGCGCCTTCACGAAGAGATCTTGTTCGCGACGCAGCGGCTCGCAGGCGAGCTCGAAGAGCACCGGTTTCGCCTGCAAATCCTCGAGTATCACGACGCCCTCTACGACCCGCCGCTGCTCTCGCAGCAGGCGATCACCCTGATGCACCTCGGGCGCTTCAACGAAGCGCGCGCGAAGGCGCAAGAGGCGATGCGACAGGGAGACGCCGAGCAGCGCCTCATGGGCCACAACGCCCTCTGCGCGATCGAGACCGAGGCGGGCCAACGACAACCACGGTTCGACGCGTGCTCTCGCGCGCTCGAGGCGGCGCGCGCGCGTCCCGTCCAGCAAGGCGAGACCGGGCCGAGGATCGCCGTGTACGCGTACAACGCGGCGGAGGCTGCGTACTCGACGTACCGACTCGAGGACGTCGAGCGGTTCGCCGTGGAAGCGACGCGGCGGATCGAGTTTACGCCCGCGAACCCGTGGCGCATGCTCGCGCGGCTCTACATGGACGGCGGGCGCATCTCGGACGCGGTCAACGCGATTCGAGACATGCAGCGGTGGCGCGCGGCGCAGCCTGCGTTCTTGCGCGACCAGGATCGCGCCGAGAGCGACTCGGCGCTCGCGACGTTGCTCTTGCTCGCGGGCGAACCCGAGATCGGGCTGCGATTCGCCAATCGCGCGATGGATCGGCCTGACCGTCGTGGGCTCGTCTCGTCCAAGCCCGAACAAGCGCTCGGCGCGCACGCGCTCTTGCGGCGCGCGCTGTTTCGCATGCAGGCCGAGGTCGACGCGGAGACGGCGTCGTTTACGCCGGGGCTCGCGGTGCGGCAGCGCGCTTCGAGCGTCGCCAACGCGCTTCGAGCGTGGCCCGATGACGAGCGTGTGGTGAGCGTCCTCGCAGACGACGATCGGCTCGTCGCGACGCTCCGCGGCTATGTGGGCGGCGGAATCGAACCGTTGCCCTCGTGGCTCGTCGGCGACCTCGTCTCGGTGCTCGGGGTCGGAGCGTTTTCGGTCGCGCTCGACGAGGCTCGCTCGAAGGATCAGACGACGACGCAGGCGAAGCCCTACCACGACGGGCTCGCGGCAGAGCTCGCGCTTCACCGGGGAAATTACAGCGAATCCGTGCGCCTCGCGCGCGCAGCGGCGGCGCTTCTCCCGCGCGGCGAGTCGATCCTCGCGGCCCGCATCCTCGCGGTCGGCGCCGAGGCCGCGCGACGCGACGGTGACCTGTCCGGGTCGCGCGCGCTCTTCGAGCAAGCGATGACCAAGGATCCCGGCGTGGTTCGGCGCATGGGGTTTGCGATTCCCGCGACCGTGCGCGTCGAGGGCGCTTCGGACGCAGCGGCGCAGCGCGCGGTCGAGCTGCTCAGCGGATCGCCGAGGCTCCGCAACGAGTCGGGTGGCTTCGTCGTCACCGTCGCGCCGTCGAGGGCTCGGAGCTACACGGTGTGCTTGAAGACGACGCAGGGAAACACCGTGCAGTGCGCGACCGTTCCTCCGGGGGCCAACGGCGAGAGCGCCGACGGGACCGCGAGCCGCATCGGCGCTGTGTTTCACCGCGAGGTGTTCGCGAGCCGCACTGGATTCGCCACGGTCGATCTTCGCTCGCTCGACGGCACGACCACCGGCGGCCGCGACAACGCGCGAGAGTCGCTCCGCGGTCTCATGAACGAAATCGGCGCTGCGGGTCCGGAGACGACGCGCTGAGCGATCGCTGCTTCTGCGCGGAACATCGCGCGTGATCGCGTACGCTCGCGCTCGCCATGATCGCAGTGTTCTACGCGCACCCGTACCCGCGGAGGTCGCGCGCAAACCGCAGGCTCTTCGACGCGATCGCGACGCTCGGAGGCGTCGAGCGACGCTCGCTCTACGACCTCTACCCGGACTTTTCGATCGACATCGAAGCCGAGCAAGCCGCGCTCGTCGCCGCGGACGTCGTCGTCTGGCAGCACCCGATCTACTGGTACACAGCGCCCGCGCTGCAGAAGCTCTGGTTCGAAAAAGTCCTCGCGCTCGGCTGGGCGTTCGGACGCGGCGGCGACATGCTTCGTGGAAAGCGCTGCCTCTGGGTCGCCACGACGGGCGCCCCCGAAGACGCGTACGACGAAGCGGGCATGCACCAACACGCGTTCGGCGCGTTCGAGCCGGTCGTTCGTCAAACCGCGCAGTTTTGCGGCATGAAATGGCTCGAGCCGATGATCGTCCACGGAGCGATTCGTCTGTCCGACGACGAGCTCGAGGCGCAGGGGCAGAAGTACCGCGCGAGGCTGATCGAGCTCGGCGCGACGGAGGTGCAGCGTGCATAGCGACGAACCGCTCGTTCAAGCGTTGATCTATCTGTCCGCCGCGGTCGTGTTCGTTCCGATCGCGAGCAAGCTCAAGCTCGGCTCGGTGTTGGGGTACTTGATCGCGGGCTGCGTCATCGGTCCGTTCGGGTTGAAGCTCGTCCGCAACGTCCAGTCGATCTTGCAGTTCAGCGAGTTCGGCGTGGTGTTTATGCTCTTCGTCATCGGCCTCGAGCTCGAGCCGAAGCGCTTGTGGTCGATGCGTCGCGCTGTGTTCGGCGGAGGCGCGCTGCAAATGGGGGCCGTCGCGCTCGCGCTCGCGCCCGCGTTGATGCTCGTGGGGCTGTCGTGGCAAGGCGCGCTCGTCGCGTCGCTCGCGATGGCGCTCTCGTCCACGGCCATCGCCGTGCAAACGATGAACGAACGACGCGCGCTCGACTCGCCGACGGGGCGCACGAGCTTCGCGATCTTGCTCTTTCAGGACATCGCGGCGATCCCGTTGATCGCGCTCGTCCCGCTGTTGTCCGCGCAGCAAACCGCCGGGGGAAATCGACTGTTGAGCTCCGCCAAGGCCGTCGGCGCGATCGTCGCGGTCATCGTCCTCGGGCGCTTCGTCCTGCAGCCCATCCTCCGCACGATCGCGCGGACGCACCTGCGCGAGGTGTTCACCGCGTTCGCGCTCTTGCTCGTGATCGCGATCGCGTCGCTCATGCACATGGTCGAGGTCTCGATGGGCCTCGGAGCGTTTCTCGCCGGCGTTTTGCTCGCGAGCAGCGAGTACCGACACGCGCTCGAGACCGACATCGAGCCGTTCAAGGGACTGCTCATGGGGCTCTTCTTCATCGCCGTCGGGATGTCGATCGACTTCAGCTTGTTCAAGCAACACGCGGCGCTCATCGTCGCGCTCGTCGCGGGCTTCGCGGCGCTCAAGGGCGCGGCGCTCGCGTCGATCGCCTCGCGGCTCGGCGTGGACAAGCGCGAGCGGCTCGTGTTCGCGGCGCTGTTGTCGCAGGGCGGCGAGTTTGCGTTCGTGGTGTTCGGCGTCGCGCAAAAGGCCCGGCTTCTACCGGGAGCGTGGGACGGGCTGCTCACGCTCACCGTCGCGCTCTCGATGGCCGCGACCCCGTTGCTCTTGCTCGCGATCGACGCGCTCAACCAACGGACGCAGTCGCGCGAGTCGAGAGCGCCCGACGTCGTCGACGAGCACTCGGAGGTGATCATCGCGGGGTTCGGCCGGTTCGGACAGATCGTCGGGCGCGTCCTGCTCGCGAGCGGAATCAAAGCCACGGTCCTCGACCACGACCCGGACCAGATCGACGTGATGCGACGGTTCGGGTTTCGTGTGTTCTACGGCGACGCGACGAGGACCGACCTCCTCGAGTCCGCGGGCGCCGCGAAGGCCAAGGTGATCGTCAACGCGATCGACGACGTCGAGGCCAACCTCGCGCTCGTCGATCACGTTCGAGCTCACTTTCCGCAGGTGAAAGTGATGTGCCGCGCCCGAAACGTGACGCACTACTACGAGCTCAAGCGCCGCGGCGTCGTGGTCCTCGAGCGCGAGCTGTTCGAAGGCTCGCTCGTGGTCAGCCGCGCCGTGCTCGAGGCGCTCGGCGTCGGTCCGTACGAAGCGCGAGAGCGCATCGACCGCTTTCGTCGACTCAACATCATGTTGCTCGAACGACTCGCGCCGCACTTCGACGATGAGGGCAAGCGCGTCGCGATGGCCAAGTCGGGACGAGACGAGCTCGAGCAGCAAATTCAGCGAGAGATCTCGCAGCTCGACGAGCAGCACGGCAAGGGCTGGCACGAGGACTGACCTCGCCGCGCCCGAGGCGTTCGCGTCACTCGGCCTTCTTCTTGATCGACGCGAGCTCGAAGGTCACCGACGCTTCGGACGCGTCGAAGTCGATGGGCAGCGTTTCGACCAGCGGAACCGCGGTCTCGAGGTCGAGCTCGAGCGAGATCGCGCTCGGCTCTTCGACGCGCTTCTCTTCGACGCGCGGCGGTGACGTCGTTCGACCCTGCAGCGGAATTCCGCTCAACGACAGGTCGAGGAAGATCTTCGAAGCGTCACCGCCCGGCGCCTCTTCGGGCTTCGCTGCGGGCGTCGCCGTGGGCTTCGCTGGCGCCACCGGCTTCGGCGCAGGGATCGCGTCCGTCGCGGGAGCGATCGCGCGCTCTTGCGCGGCGCGCTGACCGGCGGCGCTCTTCTTCCAGTACACGAGCGCGTTGCGCATCTCTTTGGCGAGCCGCGCGCGGTCGGTGCGCTCGGGCACCGTGCGGAGGACATCGGACAGCGCGCGGGCAAATTCGCCGGCGGATTTGAAGCGCGTCTCGACGTCGGGGTCGAGGGCGCGGTCGACCGCAGCGCTGAGCGCCGCGGGGAGATCTGGCCTGTGCGACGCGATCGAGGCCGGGCGCTTGTTCTGCATGAGCGCCGTGATGACCTCGCCTTCGCCCTGAAACAGCCGCTTGCACGAGAGAAGCTCCCAGAGGAGCACGCCCGTCGAGTACACGTCGGTCTGTCCGGACGCGGGCTTTCCGCGGAGGATCTCGGGGGCCATGTACGCGAGCTTGCCCTTCACGATCCCTGCAGGAGTCATGCTGCTGATCGAGCTGTGCATCGCGCGCGCGAGGCCGAAGTCCGCGAGCTTCGTGACGCCGCGCACCGAGAGCAGGACGTTCGACGGAGAGACGTCGCGGTGGATGATCGGCGCGTTCTGCTCGGTGCCGTCTTCGAGCGTGATCGAGTTTTCGTGCGCGGCCTCGAGGCCCTTCAGCACTTCGATCCCGATCGCCGTCGCGAGCGCGGCCGAGGGCTTCTGCCCGTACTCGTTGAGCAGTTGAATCAGATCGCGCGCAGTCAGCCCTTCGACCCACTCGAGCACGAGGAACAGCCCCGCGTTGTCCTCGCCGAAATCGTAGACGTGAACGATGTTCGGGTGATCGAGCGTCGCCGTGAGCTTCGCTTCCTGAACGAACATCTGTCGGTGCTCCTTCGAGACCGACAGGTGCTTCAAGATTCGCTTCACCGCGACGGTGCGTCGGAAGCCTTCGATTCCCTCGAGCTCTGCGCGCCACACCTCGGCCATCCCGCCAGCGCCGGCGAGCTCGATGAGCCGATATCGCCCGCCGATGACATCGCCGGGCCTCGAAACGGCATGGTGCATGACGCAGGAGGATATTCTATCGACGGCGGGCCGCGCCAATTCGGAGACTTCGTGGCATGGTGTCCCGAGCCCTGCGATGCGTGTCCGTATCCTCGCCTCCGGCAGCGGAGGAAATCTCTCGCTCTACGAGCACGACGGATTCGCCCTCTTGGTCGACGCAGGGGTCGACCCAGGGGGACTCGCGTCGAGGCTCCGATCGGTGGGCGCGGACTACACGCGCCCAGACGCGCTCGTAGTGACCCACGGTCATGCGGATCATTGCGCGCACGCGCGCGCCTACGCCGAGGGGGCGGGCATCCCGACGTACATGACCGACGCAACCATGCGCGTGGTGCGACCGGCCAGCGCGAGGCACGTGTTTCGGTACAGCGCGAAGGAGCCGTTTCGCGTGGGGCCGTTCGAAGTGCGCCCGTGCGCGGTTCCGCACGACGTTCCGCAGGTGGCGCTGCGCATCGAGAGCGACGACGGGTGCGCTGCGCTCATCGCGACCGACCTCGGCGAAGTGCCCGCGGAGCTTCGCGCGCTGCTCGCTGGGGTGCAGCTCGCGATGATCGAGAGCAACCACGACAAGCACCTGCTCGAGATCGGTCCCTACCCTCGGTTTCTCAAGCGACGGGTGGGCGGCCCGCGCGGGCACCTCAACAACGATCAGTGCGCCGAGCTCCTTCGCAACTTGCCAGCGTCGGTCGAGACCGTCGTGCTCATGCACCTGTCCGAGAAGAACAACCGCCCCGAGGTCGCGCTCGACTGCGCCGCCGAAGCGCTCAGCGATCGATCGACCACGCTGCTCGCCGCCAAGCAGTACGACAGGCAGCTGTTCGACCTCGTTCCTCGCGGACGAGAGGGCGCGACGCTCGCCGCGCCCGACGTCGCGCGCGTCGAGGCCATCGCGAGGGCGATCGCGGCGCCCTCCAAGCGCCGCGCGATCGAGCCCCCGAATCCCGCGCAGCTCGCGTTGAAGCTCTGAGCGCGTCCGTTCAGCCGAACGCGCGCTCGTCGAGCTGCATCGCGTCGAGCGAGCTGCCTTCGACGATCTTGCGCGAGCTCGCGAGCATCGGGAGCACTTCGCCGCAGAAGAACCGCGCGCTCGCGACCTTCCCGTCGTAGAAGTGCTTGTCGTCCTCGTGCGCCGTCGCGCGCTTCTCGAGCGCGAGCGCCGCGTGACGCACGAGCAGCCAGCCGAGCACGGTCTCGCTCAGCGCGGCGAGGACGCGGTTTCCGTGAAGGCCCACGTGGTAGAGCGACTCGCCCATCTTGCCGAGCAGCGCGCCGAGCATCGCTTGCACGTTGCCGAGCGCCTTCGCGAGGGACGCTCGCTCGTTGGCGAGCGCGTCGCCGCCCTCGTTTGTCGCGAGGGTCTTCTGGATCTGCTCGACGAGCACGTTGAGCGTCGCGCCGTTGTCCCGCGCGATCTTTCGAAACAGAAGGTCGAGCGCTTGAATATGGGTGGTGCCCTCGTACAGGGTGTCGATCTTCTGATCGCGCACGTACTGCTCGATCGGGTAGTCCATCGTGTAGCCGCTGCCGCCGAAGCACTGCAGCGAGACGGACAGGAGCTCGTAGCACTTCTCCGAGCAGTAGCCCTTCACCATGGGGAGCAAGAGGTCGTTGAGCCGCTCGAGGGTCTTGGCGCTCGCGGCGTGGTGGCCGCCTTCGAGCTCGACTTTGTCCTGGATATTTCCAGTGAACGAGATCAGCGCGCGCATGCCTTCGGCGAAGCTCTTCTGCAAGAGCAGCATGCGACGGACGTCGGGGTGCTGGATGATCCGGACGCGAGGCGAGGTCTTCTCCATGATCTGGAGCAGGTCGCCGCCCTGGACGCGGTCCTTCGTGTATGCGAGCGCGTTGAGGTACGCCGTCGAGAGCGTGGCCATGGACTTGATGCCGACGCTCATGCGCGCGTGCTCGATCACGCGAAACATCTGGCGGATCCCGTCGTGCACTTCGCCGACGAGCAGCCCGCGCGCCGGGTGCTTCTCGCCGAAGGTCATCTCGCACGTCGCCGAGGCCTTGATGCCCATCTTCTTCTCGACGTTCGTACAGTAGACGCCGTTGCGCTCGCCGAGCGAGCCGTCCTCGTTGACCCAGAACTTGGGCACGATGAACATCGAGAGGCCCTTGGTGCCGGGGCCCGCGCCTTCGGGCCGCGCGAGCACGAGGTGCACGATGTTCTCGACGCTGTCGAAATCGCCGTTGGTGATGAAGCGCTTGACGCCTTCGATCTCCCACACGTCGCCGCTGATGTGCTTGGCCTTCGTGCGCCCTGCGCCGACGTCGGAGCCCGCGTCCGGCTCGGTGAGGACCATCGTCCCGCCCCAGCGCTTCTCGAGCATCTGCGGGAGGTATCGCGCTTTTTGCGAAGGCGTCCCGAGCTCGAAGATCACGCGCGAGAGAAACGCGCCGAACAGATAGAACTGCAGGTTCGCGTTGGCTCCCGCGCCAAACTCGAACGCGGCCCACGCGACGGACGGCGGCGCGCCCGTGCCGCCCATGTTCGAGGGAATTCCCAGGAGATTCCACCCCTGGTCGTACCACTGGTGGTAGGCCGCGGTGAGCGCCTCGGGCAAGGTCACGTTGCCCGTCGCCGCGTCGAACTTCAGCCCGTCGCGGTCGGACGACGCGTAGCTCTTGGCGAGCTCGTTGCGGCAGAACACTTCATACGCGCGGAGCGTCTCGCGCGCGGTCGCTTCGTCCATGTCCGCGTACGGGCCGCGGCCGAGGACGTCCTTTTGAATCTCGAGAAACTCGAACAGGTTGAACTCGACGTCTCTCAGGTTCGATCGGTAGTGCAGTTCGCTGGCCATGGTCTTTCGGGCCGTGAGCCTACGGGCATTCGCCACCGCTGGCCAGCCAGACTGAATGGCCATTCATTCTCGCGGCGCGTTTCTGCGTGCGCGGCGCCACGGTGGTTCGATGTCCGCTCCCACTGGGGCAGCGAGGCTGCTATACGAACAAATCGAGAGCGCTCCCCATGCCGATCGCCCCTCGATTTCGCGTCGCGACCGCCACCGCGGCGGCGCGCGTTCGATGCGACGACCACGTCGCCGTCGCGCGCCGTGAAGACGGCGTCGTCCTCGCGCTCGCCGACGGCGCGGGCAACGACGAGCGCGGCGGAGCGTTGGCCCGCTGGATCGTCGACGAGCTCGTGGCGCGAGCCACCGCGGCGAAGAACCTCCCGTCCGCCGACACGCTCGCCAAATGGTGCGAAGAGCTCGACGTCGAGTGGTTCGGTCGCGAAGCCGCCGGCGAGAGCACCGTGGTCGTCGCGAGCGTCGATGGAGCGCGCGTCTGGGGCGCGAGCGCCGGAGACTCTGGCGCGTGGCTCGTCCACTCGGGCAGCTACGTCGAGCTCACAGGCGAGCAGCGACGCAGGCCGCTCGTGGGGCAGGGAAGGGCGACCGTGATGGCGTTCGGGCCCGTGCAGTTTCAGGGCGTTCTCATGCTCGCGACGGACGGGCTGCTCAAGTACGCGCCCGAGCAGAAGATCCAACACCTCGCGACGGACGCCAACGTCAGCGTGGCCGCGGCGAAGCTCGTCGACGTGGCTCGCACCGCGTCGGGCGGATTGCACGACGACGTCGCCGTGATCGTGTGCCGACGCGCGGATTGACGCCCGTCACGCAGAGCGCAACGCCGCCGGCATCGAGAAGTCCGCGGGCGTACCGCGGAGGCCTTGCTCGACGACGAACTGCCAGTAGCGCGCGCCGGCGTCCGCGGTGCCGATGGGCAGGGCGCCGAGGCCGCGCGCGAGGAGCTTCGCGCCCGTTCGCACGCGCTTGAGCAGCGGGAGCGCGCGCTCGATCCCCGTGCGGGGCATCCCGAGCGCGTCGGCCATCTCGTCGCCGATGAAGTACCGCGAGAGCGCGTAGCTCACGGGGACCATGCGCTCGGCGCGCGCGCGTTCGATGTCGTTTCGCGCGCTCTTTCGCCCCGATTCGAGCAGCGCCTTCGCGAGCCTCCGCGAGTCCTCGTCGGGCCCGTCTTGCGTCGCCGCGAGCAGCTCCCACAGGTCCTTGGCCTCGCGCTCGGTCGCCCACAAGAGATCTTCGTCGACGCCGAGCAAGTAGCTCGCGTAGCGCCAGAGGTGCAAGAGGTCTTCGCGCTCTTCGCCCTCGATCCCGAAGCCGAGCTTGTCGAGCCCGTCCAGCACGACCCACGAAAACAAGAGACCTGTCCCTGCGCTGTCCGCTTGATTAATGGGGGTGCCCCACGCCTCGCGCTTCCACTTGGGCGACGCGAGCGCCATCGCGCGCACCGAGGCGTGCATCAGGCGCACCTTCACGGTGGCGATCCACCCGTCGCGCCCGGGTCGAAGCGCGTCGCGCTGCGAGACGAGCTGCACGTAGCGGCTCGTCTCGGCGAGCCTTCGCGGCGTCTCTTCTTCGAGTCGGCCCGAGAGGACGAGGGGCTTGTTTCCCGCGGGAGAGCAGTAGCTCGCGGTGAGCGCGTAGGTCCCGAGCACCAAGCCCCCCAAGATCCCCGAGCGCAAGAACGCGCTTCCGCCGCGGTTGATCCGGTCGAAATCCACCCAGAACGGCAGTCGCACGCACGCTCGAACCAGCGCGCGAAGCTCGTCGACCACCGGGCCTTCGCCGCCGCGCAGCGCGCGGTCGACCATGGCCGTTCGCTCGTGGTGCGCGAGCGGACGCATCACCGCGACCGCCGCGTCCGCGAGGGGATCTCCGTCGAACAAGCGCGGCCCGAGGCGCTCGGCGCGCTCGCCGAAGCGGGCGCGGACGGCGGGGCTGAGCACGAAGCGCGAGGGGCTCGTCGAAGACATCCGTGGGTTCTTTTCAGCGGCGCCCGAGGGGTGTGAGTCGTCCGCGAAGCGCGTCGATGTGCGCGGACTGAGTGCTCGATCGGTCATGGCTTCGATAGGGTTTCGATGCGTAACGATCCAGCCCGTCGCGAACTTTGCCCGCGGTGAACCGCGCGCTCGCGCCGCGCGTCAACGCTGACGTGTCGCGACGACGCGCACATATCGATCGAACGGCGGCGCGAACACCCCGCGGTCGACGCGCACGGTGAAGCCCTCGTGTTCGAGCAGCGCCCTCGCGCGCGGGACCATGAAGGTCAGGTAGTACATGACAAAGGGAGGCTTCCACAGCGCGTTGCGCACGCGCATGACCGCGTTGAATCCGTGTGTCACCCAGAAGCCGAGCTCGCGAGGCGAGGGACCCTCGTCGGCGGTGACGAACACGAAGCGACCGCCCACGACGAGCGCGTCGCGCACGGCGCGAACGAAGCGGGGCTCGTCGGCCTCCAAGATGTGCCCGAACGCGCCGAAGCACGTCGCGAGCTCGTGCTGTCCCCACGAGGCGTCGTACGCGAGGACGTCTCCCTGGACGAGCGAGACGGACGCGCGGCCCGGCGCGCGCTCGGAAGCGACGCGCGCGCGATCGAGCATTCCCTTGGACAAATCCACGCCGACGATCGACTCGCGCGCGAGGGCGCGGAGCCGCTCGAGGCCCGCGCCCGTTCCGCAGCAGAGGTCGATGGCGGATCGGACGCCGCCTGCGGAGACCTCTCCTTCGAACACGCGATCGAGGATCGCGTCTGGCGTTCGAAACGGCGTGTAGTCGAACTTCTCTGCGAGCAGGTCGTACCCGCGCTCGACGGACACGAGCGCTTGGTGCGTCAGCTCGAAGAACGTCGGCCCATTCTTGTGAAACATGCTCGAACCCTTCACAGCCGAACGTCGTAGATCTTCCACGTCCCGTTGGAGAGCCGGACGACGCGATCGATGCGAAAGCGACGCGTCGCCGTGCCCACGCGGTACTCGATCACCGGGCCGTTCGCGCACTGCGAGCCGCGCGCGCCGAAGCGGCCGCAGCGCTCGAGGCGAATCGTGCGGTTGACGGCGAAGGCTCCATCGACGCTCACGAACGTGCCGCCCTCGAACGTGCGGCGCAGCTCGCGCGTGTCGCGCTCGATCGCGCGCTGGTGGCGCTCGATGAACATCGCGGTCCCTGGCTGATAGAGCGTGACGAACTCCGCGCGCGTCGGGAGCACAGCCGTGATCTTCGGGACGTCTCCGTCGCGAATGCCCTCGAAGAGCGAGCGGAGCGCGTCGGTGAGCGCCGTCACGTCGCGCTGCGCGAGTCGATAGTCTTGCGCGAACGCCGCGGGCGCAGCGGTGAGCGTCGCGAGGGCGACGAGCGAAGCGAGAGCTCGGGGAGCCACGGACGATAGATAGCACGCGGGCGGTCAGCGCTCGCCGGTCACGAGCTGCGCGCGCTGTTCGGCGGCGCGGATCGAGACGATCGTTCCCGCGTCGAACGGGATCCAGTCGGACTCTACGCCGTCCGAGAAGATCTGGCCGCCCGAAGGCATCTGCGACTCGATGCTGAGCGCGCGCCCGTCGGCGATCGAGCCGAGCACGCACTGCGCGCCGGTCGTCTTGGACACGTACGGCTCGCGAACGACAAAGTAGAGCTGCCGATCTTCCCAGCGAATCACGGGCCTTCGCATCGCAGGAGCCCCGAGCGAGCGGGCGATCCCGTCGACCATGGACCACACGGACGAGAGCCACCCGGTGCTGCCTGCGCCGGTCGAGACGAGGACGCCCGAGCTCGATTGGTCCTCGCGCTTTCCCTCGAAGTGCAGCCGATAGCGCGCGCTCACGTGCGACCGCGCGCCGATGAACAAATCGTTGAACGCGAGGAGCGTCTGCCCGAGGCTCGTCGACGCCCGAGCGAGCGTGACTTCTCGGACCTTCGCTCGGCCCGCGAGCACGCTGCGCACCGTCGCCGCACACTGGTCCGATCGCGTCGAGAGCAGAATTCCTGCGGAAAACTCAGGGTCTGGATCGACCGCGACGATCGGCTGAGCGCCCACATACTTCGCCGTGTTGGCGACGATCCCGTCGGGCCCGAGGGTCACGACGACGTCGTCCTTCGAGAAGAAGTACGTCGGGAGCAGCGATCGATCGATCCACTGCTGCTTCATCGCGAGCGCGTCGACTTCGCTTCGAACGCGGTCGTACGACCGTCGGTAGCGATCGTGCTCGCGTTGGTATGCGTCGAAGTCGTCGCCGCTGCGCTGAAGATAGAACTTCGCCTGACCGATCGTGTTGAACCGCTCGACGAGCTCTTCGAGCCGGGTCTTCTTCGTCACGACGACGACCTTGTCGAACGAGGGCACGCGAGCGCTCACTTCTTCGGGTTGTTGCGGGTCGATCCGGCGCCGCTGCTGTCGCCGATGAGCGACTGCAAGAGGTCGGGCGTGATGTTGAGCTCGCCGATTTTTTGGGCGTTCTCTGCGAGCTCGCGAAACGCCATCCCGATCATGAGCTTCGCGTCGCCGCCGGTGACGGCCGCGAGGGTCTTCCAGTCCATTCCTCGCACGGGGGCGAGCATCGTCTCGAGCGCGTACGCTTTGGACTCGGCCGAGAGCTTGTCGTTCGCCACGCGCTTCTCGATGAGCTCTGCGCGCTGGGTCTCGACGGCGATGTCCGCGCGCACGACGGTCTCGCGGATCTGGAGCTGCTTCTGCTCGACCGCGATCGCGGTTTGGAGCTCATTTTCTTTGATGATTCGCTCTTGTTCGACCGCTGCGTTGCGCCGCGCGTAGATCGCCTCGTCCGCCGCGCGCAGCAGCGCCTCGCGCGCTTCGGCCTCGAGCGCCCGCGCCATTTCGGGCGACGGGCGCACCGAGAGAACGGTTACCGAGAGGACCTCTACGCCGAGGTTGCCCGTCGCGCTGTTCTCGCGGAGCGACTCGAGGAGCGTCCCAGTGAGCTCTTCGGCCGCGCCGAGCGCCGCGCGGAGAGCGAGCTTCTGGAGCACCGCGCGCGTCGCGGTCTGCGCGCTTCGAACGAGCCGCTCTCGCAGCTTCTGCGGGTCGTCGGTGTGGTAGCGACCCGCTGCATCGACGGTGTAGTCGAGCTGTTCAGCGAGCGCCTTCGCGTCGATCACGCGGTACGTGAGCTGCCCTTGCACCGTGAGCGTCTGATAGTCCGCGCTCTGTTCGGTGAACGCGAAGGGAACGTCCTCGCTCACCATCGACACGAGCGCGATCGACGACGACGGCGCGTAATACAAGAACGAGAGCCCCAGCCCTTGTCGCTTGCAACGCCCGTTTGCGTACTGCAGCACGAACGTCGTCGGCGGGGCCTTCAAATAGCGAATCCCAAAGAAGCTCGGCACGGCAAATCTCCCTCGTCTCCGCGCGGGCGGCCAACGTGCCCGCGCGGGAGGTCACCGCCGATCGCGCGAGGAAGTTCGCGGCGTGACGGCGGGCCAACAGTCGTTAGTTGCCGTATGCAACGAAGTCAAGGGGCCGGTTATTCCCCGCGCGATCGCGCCAGTGACGGCTCGAGGGTCAGCGCGGAAAATCCTCTTCGTTCGGGTCGTCCTCGAGCTTCGCGCCCTCGAGCCCGCCGCACTTGCGAAGGGCTTCGTACACGACGACCGCCGCGGCGCTTGCGAGGTTGATCGAGCGCACCGCGCCCGCGGTAGGGATCCCGTAGGTGCGCGCTTCGTGGCGCGCGAGCAAGTCCCGCGGGAGCCCCGAGGATTCCTTGCCGAACACGAGCGCGTCGCCGGGGGCGACGTCCATGTCGAGGTAGCTCGTCTTGGCGTTGGCGCTGAAGAGCAAGAGCTTCGAGCTGGGATTCTTCAGCTCGAACGTCCGCAGGTCCGGGTGCACCGACAGCGAGACGAGGTGCCAGTAGTCCAGGCCCGCTCGCTTGACCGCCTTTTCGTCGATGCGAAACCCGAGCCTGCCGACGAGGTGGAGCTCGGCCTGGGTCGCGGCGCAGAGCCGCGCGATGTTGCCTGTGTTTTGTGGGATCTCGGGCTCGACCAGCACGATTCTCAACGGAGGAACGAGCGGCGAAACGCGGAGCTTGCGCGCCATGGTCGCGGGACGATACCGTCTCGTTCGCTGTGAAGCCCGAGCGAATCTGCGGTCCCAGCCGAAACGAGCGTCGCCGCGGTGCGAGCGCGTTCGTCGCGCTGTCATTGGGAGTTGGACTTGCGCTCACGAGCGCCCCGCGCGAAGCCCGCGCGGAGACCAACGACCTCGCGCTCAATCGACTGACGTTCTTCGACGGCTCGGCGCCAGGCGCGGCGATGCCCGAGTGGCAATTTCGCGGCGGGTGCGGGACCGAGATGTCTCCTGCGGTGTTTCCGCGGTGCAATCCGGACAACACGCTGTTCGCGAATTTGACCAACGAGCTCGCCGGCGTGCTCGCGCCCGCGCTGCTCGCGCCCGCGTCGACCATTGGCTACAACCGCACGTACATCGGCTACGAGCACTCGATCACGAACATCAACAACAGCCCCACGGGGCTGCAGCACTGGGCGAGGGGCACCGAAGGGTCGGTCCCCGCCGCGGTGACGGGCAACGGGACCGAGCGAACGCGCTCGCGCGTGCCCGACGTGTTGTTCGTCTCGCGATTGCACATGCGTCACGGGTTGCCGTTCGGGTTCGAGCTCGGCGTGCAGGGCTCGTACGTGCACGACTCGACGATGGTCGCGATGGGGCTCGACATCAAATGGTCGCTCTGGGAGGGATTTCGCCGAGGAATCGGCTTCATTCCTGACTTCGCGATCCGCGGCTCGGTCAACACGCTCGTCGGCAACCAGCAGCTCTACCTCACGATCGTCGGCATCGACGCGGTGCTCTCGAAGAACATCGCGATCGCTGGGACGTTCAACATCACGCCGTACGTCGGCGGACAAGCGCTGCTCGTCTTCGCAGACTCGACGGTGATCGACGCGACGCCGCTGCGCTCGGGCTATCAAGAGTGCGCCCGTCGTCGAACGAACTTCACGACCGACCCGATGACGGGTCAGACGTCGTCGAACCTCATTTGCGACGCGGGCTCGGGCACGCCGATGGGCGCCGACAGCGACTCGTTCAACGACGTGGTGTTCACGCCGACGCGGCTCATTCGCGGCCGCGCGCTCGGCGGGCTCCGCATCAAGTACGGCGTGTTTCAGTTCACTGGCGAGTTCGCGATGGACATCCTCACGCCCGGCTGGCTCACCGGCGGCTGCGGCGGGACGGGCAGCATGCCCGCGTACTGCGTGTCCGGACGCCCCGTCGACCCGAACTCGTCGCAGCGCGATCAGATCCGCGTCGACCAGAACTTCCGACAGTTCTCGGTCAACCTCGCCGCGGGCGTCGTGTTCTGACCGTCGCGATGGCGACCGAGGCCGAGCGATCGAGGTGGCTCTTTCACGTGGTCGAACGCGAGCGCTGGGAGCGCGGCGACGACCCGTATCGGCCCGACTCGCTCGCGCGCGAGGGGTTCGTTCACTGCTCGTACCGCGACGCCGTGGTCGAGAGCGCGAGGCTTTACTTCGCGCCCGACGCGGCGCTCGTCGTGCTCGAGCTCGACCCGACTCGCATCGACGCGTTGATCGACGTCGCCAGGACGCCGCGCGGTCCCATGCCGCACGTGCACGGGCCCATTCCCCGCAGCGCCGTTCGCGCGGTGCTCTCGCTCGACGAGGTCCCCTCGCGCGAAGACGCGCGAAGACGCGCGATGACCGCCGCGAGAGGACCCCGATCGTGACCGATACACACGAAATCAACGATGAAGGCGCCCAAGACCGGCTCGAAGCCCTCGCGAGGCGCGTCCGAGCCTTCAACGCGGCCCGCGATTGGCGCCAGTTTCACTCGCCGAAGAACCTCGCGATGGCGCTCGTGATCGAAGCCGCCGAGCTCGCCGAGCCGTTTCGTTGGGACGACGACCAACGCTCGTGGGAGCGCGCCGCGTCGAGCGAAGGCCGCGAAGCGCTCTCGAAAGAGATGGCCGACGTGATGCTCTTGCTCTTGTCGCTCGCGGACTACAACGAGATCGACCTCGTGAAGGCGACGCTCGAAAAGCTCGCGCTCAACGAGGCGCGATACCCCGCGGAGCGCGCGCGCGGACGGGCCGACAAATACACGGCGTACGTCGAGCCCGAAGAGCCGTAATTGTCTGTCCACGCGCTCGGTCGAGGCGGGCAGTGGGGCTTTACGGGGTGCGTGGTTGCGGTACGGTCCCACTCCTGATGGGCATGGAAGCAATCGCACTCGTCAAGCTCACGCCGGCGCAGATCGACGCGGCGTTTCCCGCAAAAGGATCCGATCGACCGGGCGCCGACGGCAAGCCGCTCAAGCTCGTCGCGCTCGAAGACTCGGTGCTCGTCCTGCTCGGAACGAGCTTCGACCTCGAGCCCGACGAAGCGGGCTACGAGGTCCGCAAGCGCCTCGGCGACGCGCTCGACGCGCACGACGACACCCGCGGAATTCTCATCGTCCCCGACAAGGCGCGCCCGAAGAGCAAGCGCTACGCGGACGCCGTCGAAGAGGTCGGTGACCTCGGGTTCTGGGCGAAGCGGGTCGCGAAGGACTTCGTCCCCGCGAAGCGCACGAAGGCCGCCGACGTCGATGAAAACCTGAAGAAGACGATGCCGGACAACAACCCGTTCGGCGCGCAGCTCTCGTCGCTGATGGGCGGCTTTTCGCCGGACATCATGGCGCAAGCGCAGGCGATGCTCTCGAGCCCCGACGGCGCAAACATCTTCGCCGAAGCGCAGAAGCAGGTCGCCGCGATGATGGCGCAGCCGGGCGGGATGGACGCGCTCGCCAAGGGCCTGAGCGAGGCGCTCGGCGCCCAGGGGCTCGACGCCGACGCGCTCAAGGGCCTCATTCCCGAGAAGATGCCGTCGCCCGAAGAGATGCAGGCTCTGTTCGAGAAGGGCCAGCAGGACCTCGAGAAGCTCCAGCGCGAAGACCCCACGAAGGTCGACGAGCTCAAGAAGAAGTTCGGCGATCTGCTCGGCACAGACGGCGAGAAGAAGTAGCGGGGCAGATTGCGCGCGCTCGCGCTGATCGCGACGCTCGCGGTCGCCTTCGTGACCCGAGCGATCGCACACTGGGGCAGGGCGGACATCGACACGGACGCGTACGGCCACTACATCGTGGCCCGACGCGCGCTCGATGCGCCGCTCGACCTGTCGGTGCACTGGGTGTGGTTGCCGGGCTGGCACGTCGTGCACGGGCTCTTCGACCTGTCGGGCCTCGGCTTCGAGGCGATCCGCGCGTTTTCGCTCGGGTGCTCGCTCGCCACGGTGGCGCTGTTGTTTTGGTGGGTCGAGCGCGAGGCGCGCGAGCTCGTCTCGTCGCTAGACACACACAATCAAGACACTCCAGCGCCCTTCGCGACGGTCGCCGCGACGGTCGCGGCGCTCTCGCTCGCCGTCGCTCGACCGGCGATCGACGCGGGCGGATCGGGCGAGCCCGAGGCCCTCTTCTCGTTGCTCGTGCTCGGCGCGGTGGCCTCCCTGCGAATCGACCGGCCCGCGCTCGCAGGAGCGCTCGCCGCCGCCGCGGCGCTCACGCGCTACGAAGCGTGGCCCTTCGTGGGCGCGTTGTTCGTGATCGAGCGGCTCGACGCGCGGTCCTCGGCGCGCCGAGCGCCACGGCGTGCGCTCGCGTGGGTGCTGCCCGCGATCGCGATCGGCCTGTGGTGCGTCGCGCACCGGATTCACAGCGGCGAGTGGCTCGCGTTCATCCGCGAGAATCGAGCGTTCGTCGCGCGGACGCTGCCTCGATTGCACGCAGCGCTCCCGCCGTGGCCGCGGCGAGCGCTGCAGTATCCCGTGATCGTTCCGTGGGCGAGCTGGGGGGTGATTCCGATAGGGCTCTGCGCGATCGGGGCGGTCATCGCAGCGAAGCGTCGACAAGCGTCGCTCTTCGTCGCGCCCGCGCTCTTGCTGGGATTTCTCACGTATTCGTGGGTTCGCGGCCAGCACCTCGGGCTCGTGAGGCACGCCGTTGCGTACCTCCCGTTCTACGCGGCCGCGATCGGCGTCGGCGCCGCGTCGGCGCTTCGCGTGGCGCGCTCGTCGCGGGTGGCTCAGGGCGCGGGGGGCGCCGCGCTCGGGTTGATTCTGTGTGCCCGTGGCGTCGAGGGCGCGCGCGAGCATCGCGCGTCGGCCGAGCACGCCCTGGTCGACGAGCGTCGGGCGGCAGAGGTGCTTCGCGCCGAAGCGGGCGATCGAAGCCAGATCTTCTGCGACGTCGCCGCGGTCGAGGTCTTCTCTCGCGCCCACCGCTCTCGCTTCATCCGTTGGAACGGCGCCGACATCCGCCCGTACAACCTCACCGTCGCCGTCGAGCAGCGCGGCGGCGCGTGGGTCGTCTCGCGCCCCGAACGCGTCCGCGCCCTCCTTGCGTCGAGCGTCGTTCGCTACGAATCCCCCCGCCTCGTGGTACTCCGCGCGAATCGCTAAACCACGCCCCAATCGAACGTCGTAGAAATGAGCCGAGCATCGGCCATAGACGAGACCGCTGAAATCAAATCGAACCGCCGCGAATCTCGCGAGAGAAGTACGACGATCGAATGAGCGGCGGTTTAGCTCGTCGCTACGCGGGCGACTCGCGCTCGGCGGCGATCTTGTCGAGCCGCGAGACGAGGGCGTCGATGCGCGCGATGAGCGCGCGCTGGTCGCTCTGCGCAGCTTGATTGCGTGCGTCGACGTCGGCGCTCGGAGCCTCGAGCGCCTTCGCCGCCATCGCGGGGCCGATGGTGTTGAGCGCGGCCGCGATCGCCTTTCCCGCGGGGGTGACGGCGAAGATGTTCGCGTAGCCGACCGAGAGCGAGGTCGTCACGAAGACGAGCGCGTCCCAAAACGAGTTGACCCGTTTGTTTTCGCCCTTTTCGGCCACGTAGAAGAGCCACGCGCTCCCGAGGCACGTCACGACGAGCGAGTCGATCGGGTCTCGTGCGATCGCCGAACGAAGCTCTCGCTTGGCGCTGTCGTAGAGCGCGCCGAAGTCCTGCGCGGCCAGAACGCGGCCGAGCGCGCCGAGCGCGAGCGCCTCGGGGGCGCTTCGCTCGGTGGTCGTCGGGTTCTGCGGCGTGCTGTCGGACTTCATGGTTTCAGCCCTGCGACGAAGCGGCGTCCGACTCTTCGCCAGCGGGGCGGACCTTGATGCCTTCGCCGCCAGCGTCGGCCGAGAGCGAGGCGAGCTTCGCCGCGAGCGCGGGGTCTTCTGCGGCGATCTTCTTGAGCTCCTCGGGCAGCGCGTTGACGAGCTTGCGCGCAGAGTCCGCGAGCTTGCCCGTGTCCACCTGCGCGAAGTTCATGAGCTCGCGCAGCAGCGGAAACGCAGCGCCCGCCTCGAGCACCGTCTTCAGCACAGGCGAGGCGGCGCCGAACACGCCGTTGCTGCCTTCGCCCGAAGCGTTGACGCCGGGGCCGCCGTTCATTTGAAGCACCTTGATCTCGCTGATCGCTTGCGCGGGCGTCATCAGCTCCTTGGTGACCGAAGGCAACACGTCGATCGCCTTCATCGCGATGTCGCGGAGCAAGAACTTCGTCGACACTTGGTTCTCGGCTTCGACGTACTTGCGCTTCGCGTCCGCCTCGGCTTCGCCCTTCTTGCGCGTCGCTTCAGCGAGCGCGATGAGGGCTTCGGCTTCGAGCTGCGCGGCCTTCGCGCGGGCCTCGGCGCTGATGCGCACGCGGTCTGCTTCGGCTTGCGCCTCGGTTCGAACGACTGCCGCGGCCGCGTCGGCGCTGAGCTGCTTCGACTTGGCGGCACCCTCGGCGCGCGCGATTTCACCGGCGGCCTCGGCTTGCTTCGCGGACGCTTCACCGTCGGCGTGCGCCCTCACGGCGGCGGCGCTGGTCTCTGCGTCGAGCTTTCGCGCGAAGGCCTCGCGCTCGGCGTCGATGCGGGACTTTTGCGCGGCTTCTTCGGCCTTGATGATCGCGATCTCGCGCTCGCGGCGGGCCTTCGCGGTCTCCTCGACGGTCACGATCGCCTGCGTGGCTTGCTGGCGCTCGGCCTCGGCCGCGGCCTTGAGGGCCTCTGCGCGCGCTTCGAGCTCCATCGCTTGGGTCACGGCGATCTGCTTGGCGACGCGCGCGGTCTCGATGGTCTTTTGCTTCTCGATCTCCGCGGCTTCGATGGCCTTTCGCTTCTCGACCTCCGCGGCCTCGATGGTCTTCATCTTCTCGACGTTGGCTGCTTCGACGGTCTTCATCTTCTCGATGGTGGCCGCTTCGATCTCGCGCTCCTTGGCGATGAGCGCGGCTTGCTGCGTCTTCTCGGACGCGATCTGCGCTTCGCGCGTCGCGGCGATGCGCATCGCTTCGGCGATCTCGAGCGCCTTCTGCTGCTCGATGCGCGCGGTCTCGACGGCTTGCTGCTTCTGCAGCGCGGCGGTCTCTTGCGAGCGCTGCTGCTCGTACACGACCGACGCGGTCGCCGCGGCTTGCGTGGCCGAGTACTCCTGAACGCGGCGCTGCTGGTCCGCTTCGTTGCGGCGATCGCGCTCGTCGGCCTCGAGGACCTTCTGGTGCGAAGTGACGTTTTGCTCGCGGATCGCGACCTCGGCTTCGCGCTCGATCTGGTTGGTCTTTCGCGCGTTGGCCTTCACTTGTTCGGTGATGGTCATCAAGCCCTCGGAGTCGAAGAACTCCGACGCGTTGAGGTCCTTGACCGGGACCATCGCGAGCGACGTGATCGACACGTTTTCGAGGGTCAATCCGTTCTTCTTGAGCTCTTCGGCGAGCACCTTCTGGATGCTCTCGGCGAAGTCCTTGCGGTTGGTGTGCAGCTCCATGAAGGACGAGTTGGCGGCGACCGAGCGGAGCGCGTCGGTGAGCTTTCCTTCGATGAGGTCGCCGATCGCGTGCTCGTCGAGGTTGCGCTCACCGAACGAACGCGCGGCGGCCATGACGTCGTCGGCGATCGGCTCGACCTTGATGTAGAGCTCGGTCGTGACGTTCGCGCGGATCTTGTCGCGCGTGACGAGCGCCATCGCGCCCGAGCGATCGACGCTGAGCTTCAGCGATCGCAGCGACACGCGGAGCAGCTGGTGCAGGATCGGAAAGACCGTGACGCCGCCGCCGATGACGACCTTGTTTCCGCCCGCGCCGGTGCGGACGAGCGCCTCGTCCGCGCCACAGCGCCGGTAGAACCGCGCCACGGTCACGAGCAGCAGCGTGATGAGAAAGACGCCGCCGACGGCGATGAGCGCCGTGACGACGAACTGCGGCCGCTCCCAGAACGGCGTGTTGGTCGCCTGCGCGATGGTCTCCAGCATTGTCCAGTGATTCATCGATGGACCTCCCTCAATTTGAATTGTTGTGCGTGATTGAATCGAGCGTGAGCGTTCGGGATCGCCGCGCGGTCGCGAGGCGAAAAGGGAATGCTTTCAGTCGCGCCGCGAGGGCGGACAAAGTCTCGGGAGCGTAGGCGAACGACCGGGGCTTATGCGACGCCGCTCGGCTTGCGTTGGCGTTCGGGCGCCGTTGCGTCGAGGCTCGAGACGATGAGCCGGTCGCGCTGTCGGTCGTACTCGACCACGACGATGTCTCGGCCTTCGGGGATGGGTTGGTCGTCTTCGGTGCTGACGACGACGCGGACGGTGGTTGTTCCTGCGGAGAGGCGCACTTCGCCGAACTCGCGATCGACCTTCGACGAGATCACGACGCCCGTCGCGCCGACGAGCTCCGAGCGGCCCTTGGCCTCTTGTCCTTCGGTCGAGAAGATCCTCGCAGCGACGCGCGAGAGCGCGCTCGTCAGCGCGAACGCGACGACGAGCGAAGCAGGCAGCGACCAGAGCAGCGCCATGGTCGGCGGCGGACGAAGTCCGAACACGAGCGTGTGCAGAGACAGGCCAGCGATCCCGAGTGTGACTGCGAAGCTCTGGAGCACGAACGTCAGCGGAACGCGCCCGACGCCGAGCAGCCCTGCGACGGAGAATCCCTCGTGATCTCCGTCCGCGCCGTCGACGTCGCCGTCGACGTCACCGTCTCCGTCTGCGTCGTGCGCTCCGTCGTGATCGCCGCCCGCCAGGACTCCGATGAGCCCCGTGGCTTGCAGGATCGCGAAGAGCACCGCGATGGCGAGCACCGAAACAAACGGCACGTTCGCCCACGCGAGCCACGAGGACAGAAGGGTCATCGAGCAGCCTCCGACCGGGACCGCTGCGGGAAACAGCGGTGCCAGCGCTCACAAAAGACAGAGACGAGTGATTGGTGGGTAGCGCCCTACGCACCGTCAACGACAAACCGGACGCGCGCCGACCGATTTGGCAGCGCGAATCGCGGGTCCGTCGCGGCGCCCACCCTTCGGTGAACTCGACGTGACTTGTCGAAAAGTTGCCGTTTTCCGCGGTCTCGGTGCTTCGTCGACCTCGATCCGAGTCCGAAGCCATGAACGATCCCAGGGGCCACCTCTCGAACGCCGTCGCCACCGTGCTCACCCACGGGAGCGCGACCGACACGTCATCGGACGCAATGAGCATTGAAGCCATTGATTCCACTGATGATTTTGGCGCAACGGAGACGCGCTTCGAGCGCGAACCCGAGATTTCGGGACCCGCGTTGCTCGAGCTCGCCCAACGCGCGGTCACCGAGCGAGACGCGCTGCGGGGCGAGGTCGTTCGACTTCGAGAAGCGCTCGCTCGAAGCGAAGCGAACCAGCGCCGCGGTCAGTCGAGCTCGCGCGAGCTCGCGGAGCTTCGCGAGGCGGTCGACCTTCGTGAGCGCGAGGTGCGAAGGCTCAAGGACGCCAACGTCGCGCGCGAACGACTGCTCGTGGACGCGCGAACGCGGCTCGATGAAGCGCTGCACGCGCGGGCGGCGGCGGTCTCGCGCATGGAGACGCGTGAGCGAGCCGCGCTCGACGCCGAAGCGAGGCTCGAACGAGCGGCGCGCGACGCCGAAGCGAAGCTCGAGACGGCCCTCGCCGACGCAGCGAGCTGGAAGAGCAAGTTCGAAGCGATCGGCAGCGAGCTGCACCGCGCGCTCGCGTCGGAGCGAGCGCTCACGGGGTCGTTCGAGGACGCGCGACTGCGACTGTCCGACGCCGAGCGGACGATCGCGACGCTGCGCGCCGAGCTCGCGGACACGCGGCAAGCGCTCTCGGACCTCGGCGACAACGCGACGCGGGCCGAAGAAGCGAACCGCGATCGCGTCGAGCGACTCGAGCGCGAGCACGCGCGGTACCTCGCCCGTGTGGCCGAGCGCGAAGACGCCCTCAGCGAAGGGCGCGAGCGAGGGCTTCGCTTCGCAGCGGCAGAGTCGCTTCACGACGCCCGCGCGCAGTGGCAACAGGAGCGCGCGCAGCTCATCGAAGAGATCAAGAACGCGATCGCGGACTCCGAGCGCGTGCGCGAAGAGCACCAGCTCGACCTCGTCGCGTGGAAGCAGCGCAACACGCTCGAGCGCGAGCACGGCGAAGCGGCGCTCGACGGGTGCGCTCGCGGCTATCGGTTCAAGATCGCCGAAGTGACGCGAGAGCTCGAGGTCGAGCGCGCCTCGCGGATGTGCGAAGCGACGCGGCAGGGCCAAGCGCTCAACGCGCTGCGCGAGTCGCACGAGTTCGCGATCGCCGCGATTCGCGCGAGGCTCGCGCGGGAGCAAGAGCGCGCGAAGCGACTCGAAGACGAAGCGGACGAGAGCGCTTCGGTGCGCGACGCGGCCGCGGTGATCGTCGCCGAGCACGTGCGAGGGCTCGAGGCCGAGCTCGAAGCGGAGCGCGCGTTCAACGAACAGTGCCTCGCGGACACGCGAACGATCGAGTCGGTGCGCGACGAGGCCGCGGTGGCGATCGCGGCGGTGATCGCGGGGCTCGAAGCGAAGATCGAGCGGCTCGAGCAAGAGCGCGGACAGATTCGACGGGCGCTCGACGAGTGCGACGCGACGCGCGAGACGCTCGCCCAGGCGACGGTCGAGTCCGCGCAGCGCGCGGTCGAAGCGCGATCGAAGCACGAGGCGCTCGAGCGCGAGTACGAGCAACACACGAGGCAGATGGCCGAGCTCGTGGGGATCCTGACGCGCGCGACGGTGGAGCAGCACGCGATCGCCGGAGCGCTCAAGCACGGCCGAGTGTTGCCGACGATGGCCGACGTGGACGCGGCGCTCGTGTCCGTGGGCCGGCGCGTTCCCCCGACGATGGCAGAGCAGCTGTGGACCGCGCGCGACGCGATCGCGGCCGCGATCTTCGCGGGACCGATCGCGGGTTGAGACGTCGCTCGCTCGGCGAGCGAGCTACTTCTGGTTCTTCCAGACGGGCATCGCGAGGAGGGCGCGACGGGCGTGCTCTTCGGCGCCGGGGCGGGGCATCCCGTTGACCTTCATGAAGCGCTCGACCGTCATGTTCTCGTGGACGGTCTCGAACGGAAACAGCTTGCCGTTCTTGTCAGCGCAGAAGCGGCAGTACTGAGCGTCTTCGCGGCCACCTGCGTGGTCCTTCGCGGACGCCATCGGCGCTCCACAGCTCTGGCAGGCGGCGGCTCCGGGGGTGGTGAGCTTCATCGTCAGGGGGCTCCTTCGAGTCGTTGGTTCCTTCGCGCGACGAGCTCGCGCGGCGGTCGAATGCTTGCACGACTCGCCCTCGTGCGCACGCGACCCCCACGGATACGCCGCGTCCCGCTGCGAGTCTGATGCGGCGAGCTCAGGCGCCCTTCTTCTTCTTCTTTTTCTTCGCTGCGTCGGCCGCGGCTTGGAGGCGCTGATGCTCGTTGGCTGCGCGCAGGATGATCCTGTCGGCCTCGCCGACGCCGCGCCAGCCGAGCAGCTCGTGCCGCGTCCCTTCGACGTCGAGGATCCACGAGAAGAACTGCTCGATCTCGCGCAGGAGCTTCCGCGGAACGTCGCTGAGATCACGCATCGAGGCCCACGTCTTGTCCTCGGTGCACACGGCGATGAGCCGGTGGTTCTCTTTGCCGTCCTTCGTCGCGCGCAAGACGCCGATGGGTCGCGCGATCACGAGGCACCCAGTGAACGCCGGCGCGTCCATCAATACGAGCACGTCGACCGGGTCGCCGTCGCCCGCGCGCGTCGAAGGAATGTAGCCAAAATCAAAGGGAAACGACGCGCCTGCGAAGAGCACGCGGTTCAATCGAAAGAGCCCCAGGTTGGTGTCGTACTTGTACTTGTTGCGCGAGCCGCGCGGCGTCTCGACGACGACGTTGATGATTCCAGGCGAGGGACGCGCCACGAGGCGATCCCAGGGTGTGAGCTTGGCCATGGTGCTCGGTCAGCCCGCCGCTCCGCGGTCCTTGAAGAGGTGATTGCGCCACTGCGTGGGCAGGTCGAGAAAGCCCTCGGTGTACAGATAGTCGTACATCGCGTCGCAGACGACCGTGCACACGTCCGAGAAAATCTGCGGATCCGCGACGAACTGCACGGTCTCTTCGCGAAACGTGTCTCGCATCGCGGTCGCGCGCTGCACGATCGGCCCTTGCACGTTGAGCACGAGCCGCTCGAGGAAGTGCTTCTCGAACACCTCGCGAAACGCCGTGAAGACCTCGGGCGCGAGCTTGTATCCGTGCGGCCGACCGACGCCCACGCGCGACTCTTTGATGACGGCCCAGCAGAAGTCTCCGAGGCCAGGCTTGAACTCTTCGAAGAAGAACTTGAGCAGCACCTCGCGGTAGATCCCGAGCAGCGCCTCGAGCTCGGGCGTCGTGCGCGAGAGAAAATCCATGCGAAGGCCCTTCTCGATCGAGTCGAAGCGAGAGATCGCTTCGCTGAGCACCTTCGGATCCGAGTAGCGCTGCGAGCGAATCGTCGCGAGGAGCGCGTCGCGGTGCGTCCGCACGGCGAGGTACACAGCTTGGTCCGCGAAGGTCACCGAGAGCGCCGAGCGCGTGTGCGTCGAGAGCTTGATGTAGAGCGCCGAGTTGAAGAACAGCGTGGTGATCTTGCGCTGGATGTCCTCGATCTTGCGCCGCATGAAGCCCTCGCGGCGGGGCGAGAAGAGCTTCTCGAGGAGGGCGCGGAGCGTTCCGATCAGCTCGATCGAGACGTCTGTGGCGGGCTCTTGCGCGGGGCTCTGCGCGACGACCTTGATCCCAGCCATCTGCAGCGACTGAAGCTCGGCCACGACCGCTTCGGTGATCGCGTCGAGCTCGGCGTTGGTCTTCTGTCCTTCGCCGTAATAGACGACCTTTGCTTGGATCTGCTCGTCGCGGAGGCGCTTGGCCATCGCCGCGAGATCGATCAACGCTTTGGTCGACGACTTGTTGATGAGCGAGCCTCGGTCCGCGGGCGTCCCGGGTTGCGCGGCCGGAGATGGAAGCGGCGCGGCGACCGAGCCTGTCGTCACGGTCGCGGGAGCTCCCGAGGGGCGAGGCGGAGGAGGCGGCGGTTTGGGAGGGCCGGACTTCGTGTCGGTCACGTCGCCGATGGTGCCAAACACGGGCCCTAGGCCACAACGTCTCTCGCTCGCGTTGTGCGCAATCGCTCGCGCGCCGCTCGGCGTCGAGCCCGCGTCGCGCATGTTGCGTTTTCGTAGAGATTTTCCAGGAGAATGCGGCGTGTGCGCGGGCTTTTCAACGACGGCGCTGCGCTCGGATCAGCCGGGAATCGACCGTCGCCCGAGGTCTTCGCGCACTTGCGTCGCGAGCGTCACGAGCGCGGCTTGCGAGACGCCCGCAGCGTGGGCGATGCGCTCGAGCACCGCGAGCTCTTTGCGATCGAGGCCGTTGGACGCGTACGCGATGGCCGCAGCGAGATAGAGCCCCTCGTCGCCTGCTTTGTGCGCGGCGAGCAGCTCGCCGACGGCGCGGCATCGCGCGGCCTCGCCTTCGGACTTGCGCAAGTCGATGAGGTCGTCGACGAGCGTGTCGAGGTCTTCGGGCGGCAGGTCGTCGCCGGTGAGCGTGAGGATCGCGCGCTTGAGCGTGGCGAGCTCGGCGGCGTCGACGGTTCCGTCTGCGGCTGCGACGAGGTAGCCCGCTTCGACGACGGCGTTGAACAGCAGCGAAGGATCGCCGCCTTCAGCGACGCGACCTTTTCGAAGCGATCGCGCGAGGGGCGCGAGGTGATCGAGAACGGTTCGGAGCGACATCGCGCAAGCGTGCCACAGTCTGCGCCCGAAGCGGCGCGCTCGGTCACTTGCTGTCGGGCGTCGTGCTCGGCGCGCGGGCGTCG
Source organism: Myxococcales bacterium (assembly GCA_016793325.1). Classification (GTDB taxonomy): domain Bacteria; phylum Myxococcota_A; class Polyangia; order Polyangiales. The sequence goes on from JAEUKI010000003.1 coordinate 165,777, forward strand.
TCGTCGCTGACCGTGGGCGCGGCGGTTTGAATGCCCGAGTCCGACGCGCTCGCGTCGGCCGCGCCGGCGTCTTCGTCTTCGATCTCTTCGAGCGGAATTCCTCCGTCGCCCATCGTGAAGAAATTCGAAAGCGAGCTCGACCCTGCGTCGGACGTGGTGATCGCGATCTGACGAGGCTCGGTTCCGCTCAAGAAGATCTCTTCGAGCGCGTCGGGCTGGCTCGGTCGCGCGAGCATGCCCGTGCTCGGGTCGACGAACGCCGTGACGATCCCGTCGGGCCTCACGAAATCCACGGCGGGAGGCCGGCGGATGCTCACGTAGTCGCGAACGAATCGGACCCAAATGGGAAGCGCCGAGCGCGCGCCTTCTTCGCCCGAGCCGAGCGGCTGGCGATCGTCGAAGCCGACCCACACTCCGGCGACGAGGTCCGCGGTGTAGCCGACGAACCACGCGTCGCGACCGCCGTTGGTCGTACCTGTTTTTCCTGCGATCGGCCTCGCGAGAACGCGCGCGCGCTGCCCGGTTCCTCGCTCGATCACCGTCGTCAGCATCGACGTCACGAGGTGCGCTTCGGCCGGCGAGAGGACCTGCCGCGACGGAGCGGCTTCGGGCAGCGGGAGCTCGCGTCCGCCCGGCGCGATGATGCGCGTGACGATCCGCGGCGCGCTGTAGCGCCCGCTCGCCGCCCACGTCGCGTACGCGTTGGTCATCTCGAGCGGCGTCACCGACGCGACGCCGAGCGCGAGCGAAGGAACGGGCTGAAGTTCAGTGGAGATTCCCACGGCGCGCGCGTGCTCGGCGAGCGCTTGCGGCGTCACGTCGGTCACGACTTGCGCGGCGACGATGTTGCGCGATTGCGCGAGCGCTTCGCGGAGCCGCATCGGGGCTTCGGGTCCGAGCGACGCGCTCCGCGCGTGCGACTCTCGAGGGCACCAGGTCCCGAAGCAACGCGGGTTCGGGTCGAACGTGCTCGCGAGCGTGTAGCGTCGCGTCGAGAGCGCGAGCGAATACAAGAACGGCTTGAACGCGGACCCTGGCTGCCGCTGCGCGCGCGACGCGCGATCGAAGCCACCGGCGAGGACGTCGTAGCCGCCGACGAGCGCGCGCACTTCGCGTGTGTTGGGATCGATCGCGACGAGCGAGGCTTGTGGGCCGAGCTCGAGGCGCATCGTGGCGGTCGCGTTGGGCATCGCGACGCGGTCGACCGAGACGCGCACGGTGGACCCGTTGGGCGCGAACTGCGACGGGCTCTCTTCGGAGCGGACGTAGCGCGCGACGCTGTTCCAAGGGATGGTCCCGACGGTGTCGCCGACGCGCACGGTGATCTCGCCTGTGGTGCGCGCGCTCGGGTCGGGGTCTCGCGTCGACTCGACGATTCCCACATAAATCCTTCCGGGAACGAGCCTTCCGTCCCGCGGCGCGGGCTCGGCGTCGACGACGTTTCCCGGCCGACCGCGCGCGCGTCGAACGCCCGGCGCGAGCATCGGACCGCGGTAGCCCTGTCGATCATCGAGCTCGCGGAGCCCCGCTTGTAGCGCGTCGCGCGCCGCGCGCTGAAGGGCGGGATCGATCGTCGTGTGGATCTCGTAGCCGCCCTGACGAACGGCGTTTTCTCCGACGATTTGCAGGAGAAGCGCGCGCGCGGCGTCGACCGCTTCCGGCGCTGTTCCCTCGTCTTCGGCGACGTCGCGGAGGCGCAGCGGCTCGTTGGCCGCGGCGTCTGCTTGCGCGCGCGTGATGAACTGCTTGTCCACCATTTGCCCGAGAATCCAGCGCCGACGCTGGAGCGCCGCCTCGGGGTGCGACCTCGGCGAGTACAACACGGGGGACTTGGGGGCGCCCGCGAGCAGCGCGCACTCGCCGAGGGTGAGCTCTCGCGCGTGCTTTCCGAAGTAGTACCGAGCGGCCTCTTCGACGCCGTAGCGGCCGTGACCGAAATTGATGTGATTGAGGTAGAGAAACAGGATCTCGTTCTTGCTGAGCTCGCTCTCGATGCGGCGCGCGAGCACGACCTCGCGGACCTTTCGAGCGAGCGAGCGCTCGGAGGTGAGCAAGATGTTCTTGATGAGCTGCTGGGTGATCGTGCTCGCGCCTTGCGCGGTCGTTCCGCGGCGGATGTTGACGTAGAGCGCGCGGAGCATCCCGGGATAGTCGAGCCCGCGGTGGCTGTAGAAGTCCGCGTCCTCCGCGGCGAGCAGCGCCATCACCAAGTTGCGCGGGATCTGCTCGACGGGGATCACCGTGCGTCGTTCGGTGAAGAGCTCGGCGAGCACCGTCCCGTCACGGGCGAAGATGCGGGTGGTTTGCGGCGGTCGCCATTGCGCGCGGAGGTTGTGCACGTCCGGCAAATCGCGGCCGTAGTACACGAAGAGACCCACGATCCCGCCGAGCCCGAGGAGCGCGACGGAGAGCGCGAGCGCGAAGACGCGCAAGAGCCACACGCGCAGCCCTGTCGGGGCGTCGTCGGTCCCGTCTCGAACGGTGTCCGGGCCGTCCTTCGCGGCCTCATTTCGCCCGGTCGTTCCTGCGCGCGAGCGCGTTCGCTTGCCGGTCGTCGACGGGCTCGACATGTTCGAAGGCGGCGGCCCCGAAATCGTGGGCGCGTGCTCGTCGATCATCGAGTCGCGCGTCGGCGGCGTCTCATCGGGAGCGTTGCTTCGTCGCGGCCCGACGGGAACGCGGGGCTTCTGCCCCATCCCGCCCGCGGACTTTCGGCCAGTGTCGTCGTTGTTCGCCATGCAAAAGCGTCCGCGCCAGTTCGCGGCGCACCCGAGGTTACTGTGATACGCCCTGAAACGCTCTACACAGCTCGACCCCATCCCTACTCTGGAGCCACGAAATGTCTGAAGGCGGTCTGAACGACGAGGTTGCCGACTCGATCGTGCGAGAAGCGCGTGAAGAAGACCTCGATGCGGTGAGCGTCCTCGCCGCGCGCCTCGTGCGCATGCATCACGAGTGGGACCGCGAACGATTCATGCGCGCGGGACCCTCGGTCGAGGCGGGATACCGGCGATTTCTCGCGGGGGAGCTCACGCAGTCCGCGAGCCTCGTGCTCGTCGCCGTCACGCCCGCCGGACGAATCGTCGGCTACGCGTTCGGTCGTCTCGAGCCGCGCAACTGGGAGATGCTCATGGACGACAGCGGCGTGCTTCACGACGTGCTCGTCGACGACTCGGCGCGCAAGGGAGGCATCGGCGCGAAGCTCGTCCTCGGCTTCGTCGAGCGCATGCGGGCGCGCGGCGCTCAACGCATCGTGCTTCACACGGCCGCGCAAAACACCGCGGGGCAGGCGTTGTTCAAGAAGCTCGGGTTTCGCGTCACGATGCTCGAAATGACGCTGTGAGCTTCGGGTGGGTCAGTCGACGCCGACGAGGTCGACGACGAAGATGAGCGTCTCGTTGGGGCCGATGTCCGCGCCCGCGCCGCGCTCGCCGTAGCCGAGGTTCGGCGGGATCACGAGCTGGCGACGGCCGCCGACGCGCATGCCTGCGACGCCCTGATCCCAGCCTGGAATCACCATGCCCGCGCCGAGCCTGAAGGAGAACGGCTCGCGATTGCGGTCCCACGACGAGTCGAACTTGCGGCCGGTGGACCACGCGACGCCGGTGTACTGCACGCGGACGTTGCGGCCGCTCGTGGCTTCGGCGCCGGTTCCCACGATGAGGTCGCGCTTCTCGAGGCTCGTCGGGCGCGCGCCGGAGGGAACCGTCACGTTGGGAGGCGTGCTCGGTGGCGTCGAGGAGCCCTGCGTCGACGTCGAGCTCGACGAGGATGGCTGCGCAGGCGGATCGCTCGGCCACACGACGGGCGGCTCGGGTGGAGCCTTGTTGCAGCCGCTGGCGAGCGCGAGAGACGAGACGAACAGGGCCACGAACGAGGTACGCACAGTGGTGGTCTCCATGTCACCCGAAGGCAGTATTTGCGAGGCGGAGAGCTAGGGATTCGAACCCTAGGTACCGTTTCCGGTACACGGCATTTCCAGTGCCGCGCCTTCGACCACTCGGCCAGCTCTCCAACGAATCAAGCGAAACAATCGAAACAACCCAGTCAACCGCCGCATCAACAACTCGGCGAGCGCGCCTCGCAACAGACAATCGCCCCCTCTCGCTTCGTCGGTGGACGACATCGAGAGAGGGCGACCCGTTGCGCGTTGCGCTGGCGGAGAGCGAGGGATTCGAACCCCCGGTACCGTTGCCGGTACACCTGATTTCGAGTCAGGCTCCTTCGACCACTCGGACAGCTCTCCTGCGGGGAGCGCGGAAACTAACAGACGGATTCGCCTTGTCAACGGGGAGCGCGCACGAGGCACGTTTGTCAGCAAATTACCGGGCGTACCGCGGTCTCTGGCTGTGCTCGCAGTTGCTCACGCACGAGAACTGATTGAAGTCGCAGCGGCTCTCGCAGTGCGACTGGATGTCTCGCATGTTGGGCGACCACGCCTGCGGCTCGCAGCCCACCCGGCACGAGTCGTGGGACGGTCGGCAGAACTCGCGGCAGTTGATCTGGACCTGCATCGACGCCTGCACCTGCATCTGCGTCGGCGCCGGCTGTTGAACGATCACGACCTCGCGCGTGACGCAGCCCGCAAGGACACAGGCGAACAGCGAGGCGGCGAGCGTCGATCGCGTGGTGGGCTTCATGGTGGGCGCTTGGACGTTCATGGGCGTGCTTGCCTTTGACGTACGTCTACGCTCCTTCGATCTCCCTCAACAATTGCGCTTCGAACGCGCGGAGAAACGCCGTCCGCGCTTCGGCGATGGCGCGCGCCGCGTCGGTGTGAAGAACGCCGGGGATCTTGAAGAGCTTCACGGCGAAGTGGTCGAGCGCGAAGTTCTTGTCGTCGAGCGGGCGGCTCGCGCCGCGCGGGTCCTCGAGGTTGTAGAACGGCCTGCCCATCGACGCGGACGTGGCGAAGCAGCGCGCGGCGCCGATGGCTCCGATGGCGTCGAGGCGATCGGCGTCTTGAAGGATCTTGGCGTCGATCGTGGTGGGGGTGATGCCGAGCGAAAACGGGTGCACCGCGATCGCGTAGCCGACCGAGTCGATGGTGGCGTCGTTCCATCGGTGGTCGCGGAGCAGGTCGCGGGCGCGCTCGCCGCACACTTCGCCCGAGCGCTTGGAGTCCGGGTGGCCCTTTGGATAGTTGAACAGCTCGTGGAGCCACGCGGACGTGACGGCCACGCGCGGGGCGACGCGTTCGCGCTGGCAGAGCGTGATGGCGGTGCGCGTCACGCGGACGACGTGGGCGAGGTCGTGGGCGGCGTCGGCGCCCTCGCAGGCTCGATCGACGGCCGGGGCGAGCGCTTCGAGGTCGCGGTCGAGCTCGGGGTCGTGCGTCGTGAATGGCAGCGAATTCACAGGTAGATCGTTTCTCCGACGGCGGGGATCGAGAGGGCGTGCGGGTCGAGCGAGAGGTCGTTCCACACGGTGCGGATGAAGGCGGGAGGCGCGTCGACGGGCTCGTCGGTGAGGACGAACGTCCCCCAGTGCATCGCGAAGAAGCGCTGCGCGCCGAGGTCGGTGAAGGCCTTCGCGCTGTCCTCGGGGTTCATGTGTTGGCTCTGCATGAACCAGCGAGGCTCGTAGGCCCCGATCGGCAAGAGCGCGGCGGTCGGCGCGCCGACGCGCTCGCGAATGAGAGAAAACCCTGAAAAATACGCGGTGTCGCCCGAGTGGTACACGCGGTGGCCGTTGCCCTCGATCACGTAGCCGCCCCAGTGTGATTGATCTTCGTCCATCAGCGATCGTCGCGACCAGTGCTGCGCGGGAACGAACGTCACCTTCGCCCCACCCACCTCGATCGACTCGAACCACTGGAGCTCGTGGACGCGCCGAAAGCCTCGCGCGCTGAACCACGCGCCGAGCCCCGCGGGCACGATGAACAGCGGATTCTCTGGTCGCGCAGCGAGCGCGCGAAGCGAAGGCGCGTCCATGTGATCCATGTGGTTGTGCGTCACGAGCACCGCGTCGAGCGACGGGAGCTCCTCGATGTGCAATCCCGCCGCGACGAGCCTCGGGATCGTGACGGCGATCCGATCGAACAACACCGGGTCGATCACGAGCGATGTCCGCGCGAGCTGCACGAGCCACGAGGCGTGTCCGATCCACGTGATCGCGTCACGAGGCGCACCTCGAAGGGCGCGTCCGTCGTTGTCGACGCGCGCTGCGGGAGCGCCCTTTCCGATGGGCTTCCACTGCTGCAAACGCTCGAGACGCCACCGAAGCAGACCGGAGAACGATCGTTGGTGCGGCGCGTCGTCGAGGTTGCGAAACTTCTGCGGCTTGTTCATTTTTGCACCACTGCCCTTCGCGAGCGTCGACGTTCGTAGCACGGAGCGCCCGGGAAAATTCTTTGTCACAATCACCGCTCTGTTTCGGTGACGACCTCGAGCGACCCGATCGAACGCGACGCGCGCCGCGCACCGATGAGCGCCACGTCGAGTGATGCTCGCGCGGACGTGCGTTCGGAGTCCGTCGCTGCGCGTCGCGTCGCGCTCGGCGCGATCGTCGGCGCGGCGTTCGGCGCGATCGATGGCGTCGTGGCCACGGTGCGCACCGCGCGAGGCGAGCTCACCTCCGCGGATCGAGCGACGATCGTCGCGCTCGGCGTGGTGGCTGCGTCGCTGCTCGTCACGCTCCTCGGCGCGCTGTTCGCGCTCGGCGCGCGTGCGGTCGCCGCGCGGGGACTCTTGCGCGACGCGCGCGAGTACATCGTCGCGGGGCCGTCGCGATGGTTCGCGCGCAACGAGCGGCTCGCGCTGCGCGTCGTGATGGGCATCGTGGGCGCTACGACCGCGGGGCTCGTGGGGTTTCGGTTCGCGCTCGGGGTCGTTCGCTCGGTGCGAACGCCGACGCTCGCGGCCCTGTCGATCGTGGGCCTCGGCGCGCTCTCGCTCGTGATCGGCGCGTTCTGCGCGATCGTCGCGGGGCTCGCGCTCGAGGGAGCGCTCCGTCGCTCCAAGCGCCTCGCGAGCGTCGGCGCGGTTGCGTCCGTCGTGGCGCTCGCGCTGTCGATCGCGGGGCTCGCGCTCGCGATCGCGGGTCGCGCGGTGCTCGCGAGGCTCAGCGCGTGGCCGCCGCTCGCGCTCGTCGCGATGGTGCTCACGTACTTCGCGATCGAGCGCGCGGCGGCGAAGCGGCGCTGGCGATTTGCGCCGTGGACAGCGGTCGTCGCGTCGGCGTCGGTCCTCTTCGGGCTCGCGTGGAGCGCTGCGACGCTCGGTCGATCGCAGCCCGTGCTCGACGCGGTGACGGGGCGATCGATCGTCGCGGCGCGGGTGTTTCCGTCGTTGCAGCGATGGAGCGATCGCGACGGAGACGGGTACGGGCGGTTCTTCGGCGGCGGCGACTGCAACGATCGCGATCCGATGATCAACCCGATGGCGAGGGATATTCCTGGCAACGGACGAGACGAGAACTGTACGGGCATCGACGCGCCCGCGCCGCCGGAGGATCGACCGCCGCCGTTCGTCGCGCCTGCGACGCCGCGGCCGTCCGTGGTGCTCCTCTCGATCGACACGATGCGGCCCGATCACACGAGCTTGCACGGGTACCATCGACAGACGACGCCAGTGATCGATCGCTTCGCGCAGAACGCGGCGCGCTTCGACCGCGCGTACGCCGTGGCGCCGCAGACCGTTCGCTCGTTCGCCGGGGCGTTTACCGGTCGAACGCCGGCGGGTCTGTGTTGGGGACGCGACGTGCAGTTTCCGCCGCTGCGCGACCCGAACGAGATGCTCGCGGAGGTCTTGCGCGCCGAGGGCTACGCGACCGCGGCGTTTACCAACACGAGCTATTTCGGGCTGACGGCTGGGTTCTTTCAGGGCTTCGAGAAGATCGAGCAAGGGGGAGGGTTCAAGGACGACGCGCCGTTCACCGCGGACCACGCGAAGCAGTGGATCGTCAACGCGGCGCGCGAGGCGCGTCCCTTCTTCGCGTGGCTTCACCTCGTCGACCCGCACGAGCCGTACACCGATCGAACGTCACCGCAGGATTTCGGGCACGAAGCGATCGATCGGTACGACGAAGAGATCGCGCACTCGGACGCGGTGCTCGGGCGCGTGATCCCGGCGCTCGACGAGATCGCCGCGCATCGGCCGCTCGTGGTCATCGTGATGAGCGACCACGGCGAGGGCTTCGGCGAACACGGCGTCGTGTTTCACTCGTTCGACGCGCACGAAGAGGCGCTGCGCTCGGTGCTCGTTGTGCGAGGCCCCGGCGTGATCGCAGGCCCACGAAACGCCCTTGTTTCGCTGATCGATCTCTATCCGACGCTGCTCGCGTACGTGGGTCGAACGCCCACCTTGCGCTCTCCGTCGCGATCGCTCTTGCCGCTCCTGCAAGCGGCGCCGGGCGCGAACGTCCCGTGGCGCGGGGCGGTGTTCGCGGACGTGTCTCCGTCGGGTGACTCTCGACCGACCAGCGTCGCGCTCGTCGCGCCGCCGTGGAAGCTCATTCACGACGCGACGCGCGGGGCGTGGGAGCTCTACCAGCTCGATCGCGATCCGCTCGAGCGGAGCAACGTCTTTCACCGCGAGCCCGCCGTGGCCGAGCAGCTTCGCGCGCGGCTCGCGGACCTCGCGCGCCCCTCGATCGCGCACTGCCCGAGGAGATAGCGCGCTCAGAAGCGAATGCCGCTCACGAGCGCAGCGGCGCTGTTGACCGTGACGATCGTTCCGTTCGAGAGCGTTGTCGCGGCGGGGTTGTGTGATGCGATGAGCAACACTGACGCGCCGCCGACCGCGGTGTTCGCGAAGGGCGCCGCGCGGTCGAGCAGCGACGTCGGGATCGTCGTCATCGTCGCGCCGCCCGAGAGCTCGCAGCGCAGCTCGCGCACGGTGTTGTCGGTCGCCATCATCACGAGGTCGAACGCCGCGCGCGTGAGCATCGATCCCGAAAATTGCAGCGCGATCGGCATCGGCTGTCCCGCGCTGCGCGTGAGGTAGCGGGCCATCGCCGTGTCAGTGATCGGCGACGGAGGTGCGTAGCTCACGTCGCTCACGGCGACGTCGCGCGAAAACGCCGGCACGCTTCCGAACGCGTCGACCTCGACGCGGAGCATCGTTCCTGCGGGCAAGGGCGAAGGAAAGTTGACGAAGTAGCGAGCCGCGACGAAGTCCGACGTGGAGAGCGAGTCGCGGCGCGCGATCATGGGCGATCCGCCCGGCGTGCTCACGCGGATCGTGACGCCGTCGAGCGTCGGCGGAGGCGCGTTGGGCACAGGGCGGCTCTCTTGAAACACGCAGTCGCCCGAGCGCTCGACCACCGTCGGCGAGGAGGGCGTCGAGGGGCGATCACGAAAGAGGATCGTCACGTACGAACTTCCGCTGCCGAGCGCGGGGATGGGGCGCGTCGTTCCGGCAGAGATCTCGATGGATCGAACGTCGACGACCGCCGCGTCCGTCGGTTGAACATCCGCCCCGCTGTCGCGCGAAACGTCGGTCGGCGCAGCGACGTCCGTCGGTGCGGCGGCGTCTTCGGGCATCGGCGCGGCGTCCGCGGGCGCGGGGCTGTCGGTCGGCGCCGCCGAATCCGTGGGCGACGTCGCGCCGTCTTCGCGCTCGCCGAGCGGTTGATTGACGATGCACGCGGCGAGCTGCGCGCAGGCGAGGGCGAGGGCGACGGTCGAGCGCGAGGCGACGGCGAGCGAACGGACGTTTGATTTCATGGGCGTGATCTCCATCGGGGTGTCAACCGAGCTATTGGCGCGGGCCTCGCGGGTCCGTCACCGAATCAGCGCGAGCGCCGCGTCGACGCGCGCGCGGTAGACGCCGTCCGGCCAGCGGCGGCGAAATGCCTCGGCGCGACGCTGCGCTTCGTCGTTGCGACCGAGGGTCACGAGCGCTTCGACCGCGAGGCTCTCGCGGTCCTCCGCGAGCTGACCCGCCGCAAACTGCCTTCTGTGCTGTTCGATCGCGTCGAGCGCTGCCGAAGCGCGCCCACGCGCGAGCGCGCTTCGCGCCATCTCGATGACGTTGGTCTCGGCGATGAGGTCGTTGCTGTCTCGGACGACCGGTCGTGCTTGCGTCGTACGTTGGTTGCCCGCGTCGGCGACGGACGCCATCGCGCGACCTGCGTCGACGACGAGTCCTTGGAGCGCGACCGACGGAGCGGCGTCTGCGATTCGCTGAGAAATCACGGTCGAAGCGCCGGCATCTGCGCGCTCGATCGTGTCCCTCGCGTCGGTCGAGAGCGTGCTCTGCGCGCTCGGTCGAGGCTCGTCGGGCGCGCGGCGCGTGAGTCGGTCGTGGGCGAGCGCGCCGGAGGCGACGCCGACGAGGTAGGTGAGGGCTGTTCCGAGGAGCTTCTTTCGAAGGGCCATCGCTGCGGTGAGCGGGACGGTGCTGGCGCTCGTTCCGGACTGGATCGCGGCGTCCGCCTCGGGGCTCGCGGGGGTGCCGATCGCGCCGATTGATTGATCGAGGCGCGCGAAGAGCGCGTCGGTTTGCGCGGGCGAGGGGCCTTCGCGCTCGCGCTCGGCAGCGAGGATCGAGCCGTCCCAGGGCGGCAGTGATGGGTGCTCGTCGTGCTCGTTCATCACAGTCCTCGCTTCGCGCGGAGGCGCCGAAGTGCTGCGTCGAAGTCTGCTCGCGCGAGGCGGAGCCGCGAGTACGCAGTGTTCAGGGGGATCGCGAGCGCCTCTGCGACCACGGGGATCGGCTCGCCGTCGATCTCGTGCATCACGAACACGGCCCTGCGATCGAGCGCGATGTCTTCGAGGGCCTCGATCACGAGCGCTTGTTGTTGACGCTGCGCGACGAGCTCGTCGGGCAAGCTCTTCGTGTCGGGTTCGTCGCGAGGGTCGTCGCTCGAACGTCGCTTTTGCCAGGAATTCTTGCGGTAATCCGAGGCGATTCGCAGCGCGAACCCGAACACCCACGGGCGCAGCGGACGGCTCGCGTCGAAGCTCGCGCGGTGGCGATAGATCGCGAGGAAGGTCTCGTGCGCCTGGTCTTCGAGGTCTGCCTCTCGGACGCCGAGGCGGCGCAGCGAGCACCAGACGTACGAGCAGTGGGCGCGAAAAAAATGAGCGAAGTCGTCGCTCGGCGAAGCCGGGTGCGAGGCGGGCGATCGTGGGGGTTCGGGCCTCGGGTCGAGGTTCACGACGACCTGTGTTTGGAGGGACGAACCACGATCCGTCACAAAAAGTACACGGCTGGCCCGATGGAGAAGCTCAGCGAGAACGGCGGAGCGAGCCACAGCTCGCGCTCGCGGCCCTGCTCGTTGATCGTCTGTCTCGCGCGGATGATGGTGGCCGCGCCTTCGACGCTGAGGCGAAGCCCGAGCCATCGCCCGAAGCGAGCGCTCGTCGCGAGCTCGGCGCCTGCCGATGCATAGAGCGAGGTCGTCGGCGTCGATCGATCGAGCATCGTCGCGTTGGCGGCGAACGCGCCGATGCTTCCGAGCCCGCACAGCTCGAGGCGCAGGATGCGCGAGCCGCCGACGGCCACGACGCCGCACAGTCGAACGGACCCTGAAGCGAGCGTCGAGTAGACGATGAACGGGTCGAAGTACGACGGCCACGCGGTGTCGAAGCGACCTGAAATCGCCGCGGCGATCGCGCCGTACCGCAGCGCGACGAGCAGCTGCGGACCGAGCGCGAGCGCAGGCAGCACCGCGACGCTCGCGGAGGGCGACACCGCCGCGTAGAGCTCGACCGGGATCGATGGTCTCGCGGGCGGCGCTCGTGGTGGAGCAGGCGTGATGCGCGGAGGAACGGGGCGCGTTGGTGGAGGAGGCTCGCGTGGTGCTTCGGGCTGCGCCGGGGTCGGGGCGACGACGACTGGCGCGACCGGCGGAGTGCTGAGCGCGGGCTCGATGGCGGGCGTTCGCGCGAGAGGGTCGATCGTCATGCTGACGGCGAGGCCGAGCGCGGCGCCGATGTCTGCGCAGTCGCTCCTTCGCGACACCAGGACGCGCGGCGTGCTCGTGCGTTCGCCGTCGACGCGCGTGACCGTGGCGCGAACCGCGCTCGACGCGCGCTCGATGCGCACGCGAACGGTGAGCGTCGCCGCGGGGTCGAACGGATCGCGGCCGAGCCGCGCGGCCACGAGCTGACGGAGCTGGGTCTCGTCGAGGCAACGCTCGGTCTGCGCGTTCGCCGCGAACTCCAAACGAGCGCGAGGGAGCTCTTGCGCGACGGCGTCGCGCGTCGCGAGCGCGAGCGCCGCGGCGGTCAACGAGCGGGACACGAGGCGAAGCATGGAGGGCGTTCTACCGGCGAATGTCAGGGAGCACGAGTCGATCGCGGCGTAGTTGCGCGGACGGGCGTGGGACATTCAACGCTCGGTCGGAAGCTGGGACGCGGGCGCAATATTGATTGTGTGTGCGAACAATCGACCCGGAGCCGAACGCTATCGATCGACGCGAAACGGATCGACGACCAGTAGCACGCCGCCCTCGGGCTCGATGATGGCGCCGATCCACGCGCTCACGCCGGCGCAGAGCGCGGGGAGCGGTCGAACGACGACGTCCTTGGCGTGCTCGATCCAGTCGACGCCGAGCGAGAGCGCGCGATCGTTGTCCTCGACGTCGACGACGTTGCGGCAATCGTGCGTTGGTTCGGCGATCCCCAGCCAGCTCGACAGGCACGGGACCGACTCGCTCGCGTCGGCCATGCGCACGCGGCGGACGCGATCGATGGGGAGCGCGACGCGGATCGGGCCCGAACTGACGACGAGGACGCCGCGCGTTCCGACGCGAATAGGGACCGTGAGCTTGAAGCGCGTCCCGTGGCCCGCGCGACTCGAGACGATCACGTCGCCGCCGAGGTCGATTGCTTCGCGGCGGACGAGGTCGAGGCCGACGCCGCGACCCGCGGCGGTGTCTGCGTGCGATCGCGTGGAAAATCCCGGGACGAACAGCAACGCCAACGTATCGGACTCCGTCGGGTTCTCGCCGAGCAGCCCCGACGCGCGGCCGCGCGTGCGCACCGCGTCGATGTCGACGCCCGCGCCGTCGTCTTCGACCTCGAACGTGAGCGAATCGCCGCGGCGCTCGGCGACGAGGCGGAGCGTTCCACGGACGGATTTTCCGCGGGCGAGTCGTCGCGTCGGAACCTCGATCCCGTGCACGACCGCGTTGCGCACGAGCTGACCGAGCGGCTCGACGAGCCGCTCTGCGACGGCCTTCGGCAGCTCGACTTGCTCGCCCTCGCGAACGACTCGGAGCTCCTTTCCGTTCGATCGCGCCGCGGCGTTGGCCACGGTCACGACGCGGTCGAAGAGCCAACGCACGGTCGCTGCGCTGAGCTGCTGCAAATCGTCGCGCGCTTCGGTCGTCATCGACGACAGCGCGTCGGCCTCTCGGCTGATCGCGACGCCTTCGGACTCGAGCGCCGTCGCCGCGTCGCGCAGAAATCGCGAGACCGAATGAAATCGCTCGAGCACCTCCGCGGCGACGCCCCACGGCCTCGGCGGACCCAAGCGCCGGATCGCTTCATCGAGGCTGCCCGACAGGTCCGACAGCGCCCTTCCAAATTCGATCGAGCGCGCGCTCGCGCCGGACACGCGCTCGCCGACGCTCGAGATGTCCGTGAGCCGCTCGCCGAGCGCGTGCAGCGCAGTCGAAGGGACGCGCACCTCGTCGACCATGCGCGCCGACGGAGACACCGCGCGATTGACGGGCCTCAGCGCGGCGGTCTCGATCGAGAAGCCAGCGTCCTTGAGGACCTTTTGCACGTCCTGCGCGCAGTTCTCAGCCTGATCCGGGACCGCGAGCGCCGCCGCGAGCATCGTCGCGGCTTCGGTGAGCGGCGTGACCGCGTGCGACATCGTGTCGTTCGGCGCGGCGAGCAGGCCCGCGAGCGCGCTCTCGATCGCGTGCGCTGCGACGGCGATCCCGTGGAACCCGACGGTCGACGCAGAGCCCTTGATCGAGTGCGCGTGTCGAAACGCGTCTCGCAGCGCGTCGTTTCGCGCTGTCGCCACGCTCGCGTCGCGCGCTTTCGCGACGGCGGACGAGAAGAGCTCGAGCCTGCTGTACGCCTCGCTCACGAAGAACGCGCGCACGTCCGGCTCGACCGAGCTGCGCGGTCGGGGGGCGCCCGTGTGGGGATCGAGCGAGACGCGATCGCTCGAAATCCTGTCGCTCGAAATCCTGTCGCTCGAGATGCGCTCGAGCGAGATGCGCTCGGCCGACGTTCGATCCGCGCGTTGGCCGGGCGGTCGGCTGCTCGGTGACCCCTCTTCGGTTTGGTCGTACGACGCGGTTGGCGCTCCTGGTTCGAGCGACGGGATGCCTGTGGCTGGCGTCGGCAGGATCGCGGGGCGCGACGAGCGAAGGTCGGTCACGGTCAACGCAGAGGCGTCGAGCCCCGCGGCGGTGATCGCGGTCGCGAGCGACTCGCCGAGCAACGGCGCTACGCCCTCGGGGTCTTCGCGGAGCGTGGACTCGAGCGCCGCGAGCCTCGCGGCGAGCCCGCTCGCGCCCATCATCGCTGCGGCGCCGCGCAGCGCGTGGAGCGTCCTTTGCGCGGAGCGCGGGTCCCCGGCCGCGTTGATGATGGTGGACGCGCGCCGCTCGACCTCGACCCGAAACAAGTCGATGAGCTCTGGATCGAGCGTCGATCGATCGTCGCTCATGGACGATCAGCCTCCGCGGAGCGTCGCGGCGAGTCGCGCGAGCGCGGCTTGAATGTCTTCTCCGCCGCTTTGTTGCGCGATCGATCGCGCGCGAGCGACGTCGGGAGCGAGACGCTCGGCGAGCTCTTCGAGCCGCGAGACGAGCGCTTCGCTCTCGATATCGAGCACACGAAATGAACCCGCAGCGTCGCGCAGGGCGTCGTCGGCGACGCGCACGGACTCCGCGGACGCGGCGGCGCGGGTGACTTCGTCGGCGATCTGCCTGAGCGCTCCGCGGGCGTCCTCGAGGCTCAGCATCGAGCGCTGCGTGAGCTCGGCGGACGCGCGGAGGGCCTCGCCGATCTCGCGTGCGCTCATGGCCATGCGCAGCGCGAGTCGTCGGATCTCGTCGCCGAGCCCCCCGAGCGCCCTCGCGACCTCGCCTCCGACGCGCAGCCCTTCGATCCCCGTGTTGAGGGCGAGGAGCGCGATGCGATCGCCGGTGGCGGCGAGCTCCGCGGTCTCTTGGGCGAGGTCGTCGAGGCGCGTCGAGAGCGGGCGCAGCTCGTCGGTGCTTCGGTCGAGCGCGAGTCGCTGGTGGTTTCCCGCGTTGGCAGCGCGTTCGACCGCTTCGATGATGGTGTTGGCCCGCGCCGCGACGCCTGCGGACTCGTGGGCCGCGCGAACGAGCGTGCGGATACGGTCGAACGCCGCGGAGATCTTCGCGGACGCCGCTGCCGGTGTGGTCGAGGGCGGGCGATACACGAGGTCTCCCCGCGCGAACGCCTCGATCGCGCCGCGGAGCGCGGTGAGCTCCGCGCTCTCTTCGGCGCTCGGCGAGTGGTCTCGGGGCGCGGGCACTTCGACGGGCGTTGTCGCGTCGGCGAGCCGGTCGGCGAGCGTGTGGAGGAGCGTTCGAAGGTCGTTCACTGCGTCACCTGAATGGTCGGAAACGATGCAGGGCGCGCTCACAAGAGGCGCGGGCTGCGGCGCATCGCCTCGCGCGCGCGGCGCGCCAGGGTCGATGGTTCGATGAGCTCAGCGCCTTCGGGGAGCGCCGCGGCGAAGCCGAACACGCTGTCTGCGGCCCAGCCGACTTCGCCGAGGTCGGTGCTCGTGACGATGGCGACGAGCGAGACGTACGCGTCCCGGGCCCCGTCGACGACGTCGAGCAGCGGAAAGACCCTCCCGCGGTGCGCGAACACGCCGAGCATCGGCTCGTGCTTCGTCGGAAATCCGCTGAGCTTCGGCGACGGGATCACCACGCGAACGTCTCGCGCGGCGACGGCGAGCTGCCGGTCCGCGCGTCGAAAGCAGAACACCTCGGGCGCGTGCTGGTCGCTCAAGCGCTGCTCCTGCGGCGGATCAGCCGGGCGCGGCGGAGCTGGAATACGGTTTTGCACACGTCGAATGAATTCATGTGCGTCCGCGCGATCAGCTCGTTGATCGTGCGCTGCCCGTCGAGCGCGTCGAGCACCCGCCGCTCGCTCGGCGAGAGCCTCGCGACGCCGACACTCTCGACCACGCCGTGATCCACGGCGAACACGTCGTCGAACGAGCGGACCTCTTGTTCGATTTGGCCCCACTCGTCGACGCGGCGAAAGCCCTCGAGCACGAGCGCTTCGACGGGCAGCCCGAGCGCGGCGGCCTCGGCCTCGGGGCGACGGAGCCCTTGGATGAACTCGAACGACCCGTCGCGCCAGCGGCACACCTCGTAGAGGATCTCGGACGACTGTCGGGTGAGCAGTCGTTCGAGGCTGTCTTTGTCGAGTCGGCCAGCTTCGATGAGCGCGTCTCCGAGCCGCCCGCGGACGCCCGAGCGCAGCAGTCCGTCGAGCTCGTCGCGCGTGATCACGCCGGCCGCCACCGCGTAGCGGCCGAGCAAGAACTCGGGCGAGACGTTGCGCGCGAGGGCGAGCTCGATCGAGCCGCGATAGAAGCAGAGCTCGACCGCTGCGTCGCCGCGCTTGACCGCGAGGACGCCGGTCTGCTGCTGAAATCGCAGCATTTGCAGCACTTCACCGAGCGGGACGAGCTCGATGTCTCCCTCGAGGCCGACGCGCCGGTCGCGCTCGAGCACGGCGAGCGCTGACTTCACGCTCTCGGCGATCGCATGGAGGTCTTCGGAGTCGAGGCGATCTGCGAGGGTGAGGGCGAGGCGCTTGGGGTCTTGGGTCGGGAGCGCGCGGCCGATGATTCCGACGAGCGACTGCGCGAAGCGCTCGAGCGCTTCGATCCGACGGTCGGCTTCGGCGATCGCCGCGGAGCCTTCGCCGGTCACCTCGGAGTCTTCGACGGGGAGCAGCCCGACGACGGTCTGCTCGCTCTCTTCGAGGCCCGCCATCCACGGCGCGACGGCGAGCGTCGCGTGCGCGGACTCGTCGCGCGCGGTGCGCGGAGGGGTCGGCAGTTGGATCGCTTGCGTCGGCGACGTGTCGAGCCTCGGCCGCGCGAGCACGGTCGCAGATCGATCTCGTGGAACAGGCGGCGGCGCGAGCGAAGGATCCGCTTGCGGAACGGGCGTGGGCGACTGCGCTCCGACGCGCGCCGCTGCTTTGGCGGTCGGCGACGGCGCGGCCGACAATCGTGGTCCCGGGCGGGTCGTCGTGGTCTGCGGCGACGGCGGCGGGATCGACGCGGTGCGGCCGAGCTCTTCGTTGACCAACGTGACGGGTTGGTTTGTCGGGCGTGTGTGCGCCGAGAGCGCGTGACCGACGACGGCGAGCAGCGCGTTGGGCTCGAACGGCTTGGTGATCGAGTGCGCAGCGTGCGTCTGCTGCAGAAATCTCGGGCCGATCACGTCTGCCTTCGCGCTCATGAGCACGAGGGGCAGCGTGCGAAGCGCGGGCATCGCGCGGATCGCCTGCGCGAGCTGATAGCCGTTGAGTCGCGGCATCACGAAGTCGAGCAGCGCCGCGTCGAAGGACTCTCGCTGCATCAAATCGAGCGCCGCCTGACCATCGGGCGCCGAGCTCACCTCGTAGCCGGCCTCCTCGAGGATCGAGCGGACGAGACGGCGGATCGTGGCGCTGTCGTCGACGACCAGGACCCGGCCAGACATCGATTCGAAGCCTCAACCTTTCTTCGCGCGGAGGTGCGAGCGCTAGACGAGCCCAACGCGAGCGTCTAGCGGACGGGCGCAAGTAGACCCCCTATGCCTCACGCGTGGCAAGAGTCAGCTTTGCCAGACCTTCGGAGAAACTTCGGGTTGGCAGCATTCTCGACGGTGTTGGTCCGATGGGTTTAGGGTGCCGCCCGACGCGGTGATGGACCCTCCCAACGCACGAATTGTGATGGACGCCGACGAAATCGCCCGCGCGCTCAGGCGTATCGCTGGTGAGGTGACCGAGCGAAACCGCGGGGCGGAGGCGCTGTGCCTCGTCGGGGTTCGGCGCGGCGGTGTTCCGCTCGCGTATCGGCTGCGGGTGCTGCTGCGAGAGCTCGAGGGCAGAGATGTTCCCGTCGGGACGGTGGACATCAATTTGTATCGCGACGACCTCGGGGCCTCGCGCGCCGCGCCCGTCGTGGGACGAAGCGACATTCACTTCGAGCTCGACGGCCGCGTGGTGCTCCTCGTCGATGACGTCCTCTACACGGGGCGCACCGTCCGCGCGGCGATCGACGCGCTGATGGACTACGGTCGACCGCGCGCGGTGCAGCTCTGCGCCCTCATCGATCGAGGCCACCGCGAGCTGCCGATCGCCGCGGATTTCGTGGGTCGCGTCGTGGCCACCGCCCGCGACGAGCGCGTGGATGTCGTGCTCGACGCAGAGGACGGGAGCCCCGATCGCGCAGAGGTTCGCGGGACGAACAAGGACCCAAACGCCGCGGAGGGAGGCGCGCCGTGACGAACAAGCACTTGCTCGACATCGAGACGCTCGACACGCAGCGCATCGTGCAGTTTCTGGATACGGCCGAGGTCTTCTTCGACGTCTCGCGTCGCAAGGTCCGAAAGGTCCCGACGCTCCGCGGCAAGACGGTGATCAATCTCTTCTTCGAGGCGTCGACGCGCACGCGGACGTCCTTCGAAATCGCTGGAAAACGCCTTAGCGCCGACGTCGTCAACGTGTCGTCCTCGGGCTCGAGCGTGAGCAAGGGAGAGACCCTCCTCGACACCGTGAAGAACCTCGAGGCGATGCGCCCGGACGTCCTCGTGATCCGTCACTCGTCGAGCGGAGCGCCGCACTTCGTCGCGAAGCACACGACCGCCAGCGTGATCAACGCGGGCGACGGGACGCACGAGCACCCCACGCAGGCGCTGCTCGATGCGTTTACGATTCGCCGCTCAAAAGGCTCGATTCGCGACCTCGTGGTGACCATCACGGGGGACGTCACCCACTCGCGCGTCGCGCGTTCGAACGCGCACTTGCTCGCCAAGCTCGGCGCGCGGGTGCGCGTGTGCGGTCCGCGCACCATGATGCCGCCGGGGATCGAGCGGCTCGGCGTCGAGGTCTTCGACGACTTCGCCCGCGCGGCCGAGGGCGCGGACGTGCTCATGATGTTGCGCATCCAGCGTGAGCGGATGGGCGAGGTTCTGTTTCCGACGGCGCGCGAGTATTCGCGGCAATTCGGCCTCGGAAAGCGCGTGCTCGCCATGGCGAAGCCCGACGCCATCGTGATGCACCCCGGCCCCATGAACCGCGGGGTCGAGATCGATCCCGAGGTCGCCGACGGCCCGCAGAGCGTGATCCTCGACCAAGTCGAAGCGGGGGTCGCCGTGCGCATGGCGACGCTCTACCTGCTCGCAGGCGAGGCGGGACAGAGCCCGTTGTCCTGAACGATGCAGCGATAGGATGTACGGGGGCGCGGGCGTTGCGGTGTACACTCGCGAGGCTATGGCGTCGATTCCACGAGCGCGGCGCGCGCCTCGCAACGCGAGTCACAACTCCGCCGACACTCTCGCGTTGCTCTACGACGAGCACGGGCTGTCGACGACGGAGTACATCATCGTGCTCGCGCTCATCGCGGTCGGAGCGATCGCCGCGTGGCGAGGATTCGGCGCGAGCGTTCGCTCGAAGGTGAACACGGGCGGCGGTGAAATCGCAGACCTCGCGGGCGGCGCGAGCGGCGGCGGCGAAGGCGCTGGCGGCGGTTCGGGCGACTTCGCGGGCGGCGGCGGCGGATCGAGCTCGAGCGCGGGCGGCGGAGGCTCGGGATCGAGCGCGGGCGGCGGTTCGGGCAGCGCGAACGGCGGAGGCTCGGGCGGCGCGAACGGCGGCGGCGCGGGGAGCGGCGGCAACGGAGCGCAAGCGAGCAACGGCTCCGGCGGCTCCGGCGGAGCCAACGGAACCAACGGCGCTGCTGGATCCGGCGGCGCCAGTGGCCCGAACGGAGCGAACGGAGCGAACGGTGCCAACGGCGGCAACGGCGCCAACGCGGCGCAGAGCAACTCCAACGTGTCGCAGGGCGGTACCTCGGACATCGACCGCGCGAACGAAGCGCTCGACCGTCAGGCCGCAGAAGAGCTTCGCGCGCGTCGCATGGTGGCCTTCGGCGTGGCGGCGATCTGCCTGCTCAGCCTCATCGGCCTCGCGATCTACAACCAGTATCGAGCCAAGAAGATCCGCGAAGAAGCGGCCCGACAGAAGGACCTCGCGGCGCGACAAGCGGCGTATGCGCAGGGGCTCGACGGCGCGTCCATGAGCATGACGCCTCCGCCGCCGACGATGGGCGGAGGAGCCGCTGCACCCGCGACCGACAGCTTGGCAGACATCACCATCCCGCCTCCACCCAAGGTGTGAACATGACCTCGCGCACCCAACGACCCTGGACTGCGCGACGATCGCGCTCTGTGGCCATCGCGGCGATCTCCCTCGGGATCGTCGGCGCGCTCGCGCGAGACTCGGCGGCGCAGAGCGTCGCGGACCTCGACCCACATATTCGAGTCACCGCATCAGCGATGCCGAATCCGACGATCACCCTCCGGTGGAACGCGTCGACGGTGGCGCAGAATTTCATCGTTCGGCGCCGTGACGATCCAGGGGACGCGTTCGCGATGGTCGCGATGCTGGGCGCGACGGCCACGAGCTACGAGGACCGCGGCGTGATGCCGGGACGCACGTACGAGTACGCCGTCCAGCGGCGCTCGATGACGGGCGCGACGCTTGCCAGTGGCGAGGCGTACGTGCTCGCGGGGATCGACGTTCCCTTTCGCGACGATCCGGGCGTGGTCGCTGTGGTGATCGACGAAGAGACCGCGGCGGCCAACGCGATGAAGCTCTCGCGGTACGAAGAGGACCTGCGCGCGGACGGCTGGAGCGTCGAGCGTGTCACGGTGCGACGAATGGACCCTCCGCCGATGGTGCGCGCTGCGCTGCAGCGGCTCGCGATGACGCACGCGGAGCGCTTCAGCGCCGCGGTGCTGATCGGCGCCGTTCCCAGGGCTTTTTCGGGCAATTTGAGGCCTGATGGCCACGCGGATCACGAAGGCGCGTGGCCCGCGGACGGCTACTACGGCGACCTCGACGGCAACTGGACGGACACGCGCGACTACGGCGGAACCAACTTCAACGCCAACCGCGCGGGCGATGGAAAGTTCGACCCATCGTCGTTGCCGTCGACACTCGAGATCGCGGTGGGCCGCGTCGACGCCGAGGGCATGACCGCCTTCAACGCGATGCCCGCGGAGCTCATCGGGCGCTATCTCGATCGCAACCACGCGTATCGCGTGGGCGAGTTTGCTCCGCGGCCTCGCACGTGGGTCACGGACTCGTTCGGCTACTTCAACGGCGAAGCGTTTTCGCGCGCCGCGTGGCGGGACGGAAACGTGGTGTTCGGCGCCGATCCCGAGTCGGGCCGACCGTTCTTCGATGCGCTCGAAGACCCCGCGGGCGGCTACGCGTTCGCCTTCGGTTGCGGCGGTGGAAACCCGCAAGGCGCAGGCGGCGTCGGCAGCACGATGGACTTCGTGCGGCGCATGCCTCGCTCGGTGTTCGTCGGTCTCTTCGGCTCGTACTTCGGCGACTGGGCGTACGCGAACAACTTTCTTCGCGCGCCGCTGTTCGCGCAGCCCGGAGCGCTCGCGTCGCTGTGGTTCGCGCGGCCGTGGGCGCACCTGCATGGCCTCGGCGCGATGCGATCGTTCGGCGACGAGTTTCTTCGAACGGTTCAAGGCACGGGCTACGACATCGGCGTCGCGCGCATGGGCGTGCATCAGGGACTCATGGGCGACCCGACGCTGCGGATGTTCACCGTGCGGCCGCCCACGATGCTTCGCGCCAACGCGACAACGGACGGCGTCGCGCTCACATGGGGGCCGTCGCCCGAGTCTGGCCTCGTCGGCTATCACGTGTTTCGTGTGCGCGCGTCGGAGGCCGATCGCGTGGCGGCCGAGCGCATCACGATGACGCCCGTGACCGAGACCTCGTTCGTCGATCGCACGGCGACGGCCGCGATGGAGTACCGCTATCGCGTCGTCGCGGTGGGGCGCGCGAGCACGGGCTCGGGGACGTTTCACAATCACTCATTGGGCGTGATGGCGACGGTGACGCCGCTCGCACCGGCGCTCGACGCGGGCGCGGGCGACGGTGGGACGATGCCCGCAGGTGACGGCGGTGCGGACGCGAGCGCGCCTTCGAGCGACGCGTCTTCCGATGGGTCGACGCGGCCTCCGTCGATGGGAGGGTGTGGCTGCGCGACGCCGACGCGTTCGCGTGCGCCGTGGCGGGGTGCGATCGTCGCGATCGCGATGGGCGCGATGATCAGCGCACGTCGTTCACGACGCGGGCGCGGTCGAAGCGACGGGTGAGGTCGTTCTTCA
The DNA here is from genome assembly GCA_016793325.1 of Myxococcales bacterium. Lineage (GTDB taxonomy): Bacteria > Myxococcota_A > Polyangia > Polyangiales. Next base: position 188,097 of record JAEUKI010000003.1, read on the forward strand.
CGGCGAGGCCCATCAGCGCGAGCAGGATCACGAGCCCAGCGAGGGACGCGAGCCGTCGCGTGCGAAGCGAGAGCGGGCGACGGCGCACGGCTTCGACGCCAAAGAACAACAAGTGCCCGCCGTCGAGCGTCGGAACGGGCAGCAGATTGAGCAGCCCGAGGTTGATCGAAATCAGCGCCATCAACCGAAGAAACCCAGCGACGCCTTCGCCCGCGGTCGACGCGCTCGCGTCGTAGATGGCGATCGGCCCGCCCACGGAGCTCGCTGGAACGCGGCCTTGAACGACGCGCCAGATCGCGAGCGAGAGATACCCGAGCGCGCGCGCGGTCTCTTGCACGGCGGCGCGCACCGCGCCCGACGTGAGGTGCGGGTTCTCGATCGGCGGCTCGAGCGGCGAGGGGACCCAGTGATCCGTTCGAAACACCGGGCGCCGAAAGCGCTGTCCGAACTCGTCGGTAAACTCCTCGCGCTCGACGCGAAACGCGCCGGCGACCTCGCGTCCGTCGCGTCGAAACGAGACCGAGTGCGTTCGATTGGGGTCGTCGAGGAGCGCTTCGCGAAGGGCCTCCCACGACGGGGGCGCGACGCCGTCCACCGCGAGGATGCGATCGCCGCGACGGAGGCCCATCGCGAACTCGGGGCTGCTCGACGGGACGTCCGCGACGTACAGGTCCGTGGACTCGATGCCGGTTCGCGAGGGAACGTCCCCGTCGCCGGGCTCGGGCGTGAGCATCGAGAGCCCTGGGTCGAGCACCTCGAGGTCGCAGAACCCGCCGAGCGCCGCGTTGATCGCGACGGGTCGAACGAACGCGACGGGGACCGAGCTTCCGCGAGAGACGGCCAGCATGCGTTCGAGCTCGATCGCGCGCGTGACCGGGCGGCCCGCGTACGACAGCACCAGGTCGAACGTTCGAAGCCCTGCGACCGCGGCGGGAGAGCGCGTGTCGCGCACGGCGATCACGGGCAGCGCGAAGCCCGCGGCGATGCCCGCGCGGCCCGCGAACTCGACGACGTCCAGCGGCTGATCGAGCTTGATCGACAGCGGCGTGATCGTGACCTCGATGGGCTGCCCGGCGCGCTCGACGCGCATGCGCATGGGCCGCCCGGGGGAGGACGCGATGCTCTCGCGGATGTCTTGAAAACTGAACACTTCGCGGCCGTTGATCGCCAGGACGCGGTCGCCGGGCTGGAGCTTTCCGTCCGCAGGGTGGCCGGGGACTACGGTCCCGACGATGGGCGGCGTGAGCGTGCGGTGCCCGAGCGCCACCATGAAGTAGAGCAGCAGCGGAAACGCCAGCGACATGAGCGGCCCTGCGAGCACGATGAGCGCGCGTCGAAGCACGCTCTGCGACGAAAACGCCTTGGCCGCGTCCGCGGTCGGGACCGGGTCTTCGGGGTCCTCGCCGAGCATCTTGACGAACCCGCCGAGGGGCAAGAGTCCGATGCGATACTCGGTACCGCGCCAGCGCACGCCGAAGATTCGCGGGCCGAATCCCAGCGAAAACTGCAGCACCTTCACGCCAAATAGCCTCGCCGCGAGGAAGTGGCCGAGCTCGTGTACGAACACGAGAGCGCCGACGAGCGCGACGAACCGCAGGAAGTTCACGGGAGCGGAGGTGTTATATATCGGCCCGCGCCGCGGTAGTGCCGGCAAGTCCCCGACGCGCGACGAACACGATGCAGATCAACGAAGAAGTGCTGGGGCTCGTCCGAAAGTTCATGCGCGAGCTCGTCCCGTTCAACGGGTTCTTGGGCATCGATGTCGACGCGCTATCCGAAGGGCGCGCGCAGCTCTCGTTGCCGTTTCGCCCGGAGTTCATCGGCGATTCGACGCGCAATCCGCCAGCGCTCCACGGGGGGCTCATCGCGACGCTCCTCGACACGTGCGGCGGCGCGGCCGTGTGGACCACCGTGAACCCGACGGACAAGGTCTCGACGATCGACATGCGCGTCGACTACTTGCGGCCGGGCCGAAGCGAGATCCTCTTGGCCGAAGCCGTCGTGATTCGCACGGGCAACCGCGTGGGCGTGACCACCATGCGCGCGTTTCATCCGAGCGCGCCTGGGGACGCGATCGCTGAGGCGCGCGGCGTGTACAACATCAAGCGCGCGGGAGACTGACGAGCGTGAGCGACGAGACCGACGAGCGCATGATGCGCGAGGCGCTCGTCGAGGCGCGGATCGCCGGGGCGCGCGGGGAGGTTCCCGTCGGCGCGGTGATCGTCGACGCGAACGAGGCCATCGTCGCGCGCGCGCACAACCTGCGAGAGACGCTCGAAGACCCGACGGCGCACGCCGAGCTCATCGCCCTCCGTTGGTGCGCGATGGATCGCCGCAGCTGGCGCCTCTCGGATCTCACGGTGTACGTCACGCTCGAGCCGTGCCCCATGTGCGCGGGCGCGCTCGTCAACGCCCGCGTCGCGCGCGTCGTGTGGGGCTGCGACGACCCCAAGGCCGGCGCGGTCACGAGCTTGTTCAACATCGGGGTGGATCCGCGACTCAACCATCGTTTCGCTGTGCGATCGGGCGTCCTCGGAGACGAGTGCGCGCGCGAGCTGAAGCAGTTCTTTCGGAGCCTGAGGGAGAAGAAGTCATGACCGAGCCGAGCGTGCAGCGCGATGCGCCGACGGACGCGCCCACCGTCGCGAGCGACGAAGACCCCGAGCGCAAATGGCTGCGCGAAGTGTACGCGGGGGACTCGGCGCGGCAGTTGACCGTGCGCGCCGTCGCCGCGGGCATGGTGCTCGGCGGGCTCTTGTCCCTGTCCAACTTGTACGTGGCGCTGCACACGGGCTGGAGCTTCGGCGTCACGATCACGGCGGGCGTCCTGGCGTTCGCGTTCTTCTCGACGCTCGAGCGAATCGGGTTTCTCAAGACGCCGTTCGGGATGCTCGAGAACAACGCGATGCAGTCGGTCGCGTCCGCCGCGGGCTACATGACCGGCGGCGGAACGGTCGCCGCGATCCCCGCGTGGATGATGGCCACGGGCCGGCCGATGCCCGCGCACGTGATGTTCTTCTGGATCTCGGCGATCGCGATGCTCGGCGTGTTCATGGCGATCCCCATGAAGCGCCAGATGATCAACCGCGAGCAGCTCAAGTTTCCCTCGGGCATCGCCGCGGCCGAGACGCTCCGCACGCTGCACGCCTCGTCCCACGGCGGCGACGACGGCGGAAAGACGCGCTCGCTCATCGTCGGCGCGGGCCTCGGCGCGGCCGTCATGTGGCTGCGCGACGCGAAGGCCCGGTGGATGCCGTTCAACATTCCCGAGCAAATCGCGCCGCCGTTTACGTGGATGGGCGTCCCTTGGAAGAAGTGGACCCTCACGTTCGACACGAGCCTGCTCTTGCTCGCGGCGGGCGCGATCATGGGGTGGCGCTCGGCGTGGTCGATGATGGTCGGGACGCTGTTCAACTACTTCGTCCTCGCGCCGTACGGCTTGAAAATTGGCGCCATCGCCGAGGTGAAATACAAGGCCATCGTCAGCTGGACGGTCTGGTTCGGCTCGTCGCTGCTGCTCGTGGCGGGGCTTCTGTCCTTCGCCTTTTCAGCGAAGCAGATCGGCCGCGCGTTCAGTGATCTGGGGCGTGTATTCAAGAAGAAGCAGCCCGCGAGCGTCGCCCCGTACCGCGAGGGAACGGCGCAGCCCGAGCCCGAGGATCCGCTGGCGCGCATCGAGGTCCCCACGTCGTGGTTCGCGATGGGGATGTTGGTGATGACCCCGATCGTGATGGTCCTCGGGATGCTCTTCTTCAACATGTCGTGGTGGATGGGCCTGCTCGGCGTCGCGCTGAGCTTCTTCATCGCCCTCGTCGCGTCGCGCGCCACGGGCGAGACGGACACCACGCCCACCGGCGCGCTCGGAAAGATCACGCAGATCGTCTTCGGCGTCGCGGCGCCCGGCTCGGTCACGATCAACCTCATGTCCGCGAACCTCACGAGCGGCGTCGCGATTCACTCTGCAGATTTGCTCACGGATCTCAAGTCGGGCTACCTCCTCGGCGCCAAGCCTCGGCAGCAGTTCCTCGCGCAGTTCTTCGGCGTGCTCGCGGGCTCGCTCGCGGTCGTCCCTGCGTTTCGCCTCCTCGTCCCGCGTCCAGACGTCGTGGGAACGCCCAGCGCCCCCGCGCCCGGCGCGATCTCGTGGTACTCGGTCGCGCAAGTGCTGGGGCAGGGGCTCTCGCGGCTGCCCACGAGCGCGCGCTGGTTGATCCTCGCGGGCTCGCTCACGGGCGTCGCGCTGGTGCTGATCGAGCGGGCTTTTCCCAAGTGGAAGTCGTACATCCCGAGCGCCACCGGCTTCGGCCTCGCCTTCACGCTCCCTGGCAACAACGCCGTCTCGATGTTCGTCGGCGCGCTGATCGCGCTCTACCTCGAGAAGAAGAAGCCCGCGCTCGCCGAGAAGTACATCATCACGGTCTCGTCCGGGATCATCGCGGGCGAGAGCCTCCTCGGGATCGTGATCGCTGTGCTGCGCGACGTGTTTCACGTCCTGCAACACTGAGCGCGCTCAGCCGCGGGTGAGCTTGAGCGCCCAGACGGCCATCACGACCTGACCGAGGTCGCGGGTGAGGGAGGCGAGCTCGAAGTGCGACGTGTCCGGGTCGCCGTCGTCGTCTCCGGTGAAGAGCACGCGCAGCCGCTCGACCAGCGTGAGCTCTCGCGGCGTGGGCGCGCGCGCTGCGCCGAGCTTCACGTTGACGATCCCGCTCCCATCTTCGCGAAGCTCCATGCTCACCGCGATGTCCTTCGTCGCATCCGCGCCCGGAACGACGAACAGCGCCCGCTCTCGCCCATCGACGTCGCCGATTTGCAGCTCCCTCGGCGCCTGCGCCGCGAGCGAGTGCGAGAGGACGTGCGCGGCGTCTTCGAGCGCTGCGCGACGGACGGCGGCGGTCGACGTGGGCGGCTCGCCGACGAGGTACGCGCGTCGCTTCGGAGCGCTCGCGTAGCTCTCGGATTTGACCTCGTCTCGCACGAGCGTGAGCTGCTGGACGTGCAAGATGGGCGTGATCGCGCCGGCGATCATCGCAGAGATCGCCACGTGCTTGCCCGCGAGCGCGAGCCCGTGGAGCGCGGGAAACTTCGAGCGAACGACGCGGGTCTTTCCGTCTTCGAAGACCGTGACGACAACCTCGTGGGCCTGTCCTTCTTCTTCGTGCGCGATGACGAACGTCGCGCCGCCCGCGTGCACGACGCGCACTGCGCCAACGGTGTTGCGCGTCGCTGGCGCGAGCGAGACCGAGTTGAGCTCCGTGCGAAGGTCGCTCGCGACGGTGCGGACGCGCACGTCGTTGTCCTTTCGAGACACGACGGCGATCCGCGATCCGCCGCCCGCCGCGCACACGAAGCGCTGCCCTGCGCCGAGCGAGAGCGTCTTGTGCTCGACGCCGCCCTTGCGAAGCGCGCACACATCGACCTCGTCTTTGCGATCGGTCGAGTAGATCGCCACCGCTCCGTGCACCGTCGCGCACGCCGCGAGCGGAACGCGCGCCGACCGCCCCGCCTCGACGGGCCCGACGAGCACCCCGCGCGTTCGCGCGTCGACGAGGCTCACGGCGTTGGTGTCTCGCGTCCCAGTGCTCGCGCGAAGCACGCGAATGGCCCCGTCGATCCACAAGGGAAACGCGAGGCCCGCGCGCCCGTCGCTCCACGCGCTAGCCTCGACCCGCAGCGCGCCTTCGCCCGGCTCGGGGTGTCCGACGAGCGTTCCGTCGGTGGACGCGAGGAGCCACGCGCGTTCGGTGATCACCGCTTCGGCTGCGGAGAAATCACCGTCGATCCAACGACGCTCGCTCTCGGCGTCGGTTCCGTGCGCGGCGAACGTCCAGCGCTCGACGCCGCCCTGTCGTTGGCACAACACGATGTACGCGCTGCCGTCGATCCCGAAGCCGAGCACCGGCGGCGCTGGGGCGCGGGCGGGCGCGTGCTCGATGGTCGGACCGCCAGAAGACCGAAAGACCATGGTCGCTCGCGAGCGTGCGCGATGCAGGCGTGCGCGGCAACTGGTCGCGCGCCGTTCGTCACTGCTTCCTTCGTGTTTCGACCGCCACCCGGGCGGCCTTTGCGGTCATCAACCGACCGCGCGACACCCAGCGGGACAACCGTTCGCAGGGTCGCACGTCGTCCCGGTACACATCGGAGTCGCGCCGTCGGCCATCGTCTCGTCGGGGATGCAGAAGAGCGGCGAGAGGCACGTCTCGCAGCCCGTCGGGCAGTCGCTCGCCTGACACACACGCCTCGGGCAGTCGGCCATCGAGCCCGCTCTCGGTCGACACGCGATGCCGATATCGCCTTCGAATTCGCTCGCGACACACAAGCGACAATTGCCCGAGCACGTCCCGTCCGAGCAGGGCGCTCCGCAGGTGCGCAAGCTCCCGTCGACGTCTTGCCCGCACAGCGTCCTCGCGAACGGCGGCGAAATCGGAACGTCTTGCATCATGCAAGCCCCGCCGTCGTTTTGCGCGACGTCCGACGAGCCGTCGCTCTGCGCGTCGGGCGGCGCAGGGCGGGGAGCACACGAAATCGAAGCCGCGCCCGCGATGGTGGCCACCACGAGCGCTGTAGGGATGCGCAACGCCTTCATGACCTCCGAGAGCGTACAGCGTTTCGCTACCGACCTGCGTCTCGTTGCAGCTCTCGGACGAACGTCGACCGCTCTCCTCGAAGCTCGCCCGCCACGGGAAAGCGCGCGAGCTGATCGGCGTTCTGCACGGGCGCGCAGCGCGAGTACTGCAGCGCCGCGCCGATGTCCTCCGTCGGCGACACGACGAGCGTGATCGACACCGTGTTTCCGTGGATGAGAACGGCCTCCATCAAGCTCGCGCCCTCGCGTCGCCAGGTGAAGCGCCGAAGCGGCGGAGCCTCTTGGGTCTCGGGGCAGTCCCAGATTCCCGTCGGTCGGCCGTACGTCTGTTGCAGCGCCGCGAAGTGCGGGCCGAGCCCGTTGGGGTCGTCGAGCCGCGACATGAACTGCACCTGCGTCACGAGGTTGCCCTCCGAGACCACGTACACGACGCGGGCGCCGTTGGGGTCGTCCTCTTCCCACAGCGATCCGCCCGCCGCCGTCGCGCGGCTCCGCTGGATCGTCCTTCGAACGCGGCGGAGATCCGCGAGGGGCATACCCACGTAAATGTCTCGATAGCCCTCGGGCATCAACCGCTGCGACTGCTCGCCGATGCGCTGCAGCTCGGCCGCCGCCGACACGCCGCTCATGCTCCGTCGCCCCGCGTCGCGCGGCTCGTTCGAGCCGTTCGCGACCGGCTCTCTTGATTGTGTGGGCGCTCCTGCGTCGCGCGTCGTGCCCGCGCTCGGGCCGTCGGCGCGGTTCAGAAGCCACCAACCCAATCCGAGCGCCGCGCCGATCACGACGAGCGCGCCCGCGAGCCTCGTCAGCAAGTCCTTCACGGCGCCACCTCGCGGTCGAATCGAACGAACACCTCTCGGTTGCCCGCCGGTCCGTGCACGGGGCTGTCGCAGCGGCCTCGCTCGATGAGCCCGAGCGCCTTCGCGGCGTCGACGACGATCGTCACGGCCTTCGCGCGCAGCGCGTCGTCGCGCACGACGCCCCCGCGACCCACTTCTTTGGGCGTGAGCTCGAACTGAGGCTTGACCATCGCGAGCACCGTACCCCCGTCGGCGAGAATCGGCACGACCGCTGGAAGAACCTTGGTCAGCGAGATGAAAGACAGGTCCATCACCACGAGCGAGACGCGCTCGTCGACCACCTCGGCGAGCGCGAGCCGCGCGTTGATTCCCTCGCGGACGATCACGCGCGGATCGGAGCGGAGCTTGACGTGGAGCTGTCCTTTGCCGACGTCGACGGCGTACACGCGCTCGGCGCCGCGCTGGAGCAGGACGTCGGTGAATCCTCCGGTGGACGCGCCGACGTCGGCGCACACGCGGCCCGCGGGGTCGACCGCGAGGGGGTCGAGCACGCCCGCGAGCTTCAATCCGCCGCGCGAAACGTAGGGACACGCGTCGCCGCGAACCTCGATCTCGATCGACTCGTCGAGGGTCGTGCCCGCCTTGTCGACGCGCTGGTTCTTCGCGAAGACGCGGCCTGCGAGGATGAGCGCCTGCGCTTTCTCGCGGGACTCGGCGAGGCCTCGGGCCACCAACAATCGATCGACACGTTCGCGCGCCACGGCTCGGTTATCGCGCGATTCGGCTGAGAATCAACGCGCCGATCGCGAGGGTCGCGACGGCGCTCAACACGAGCGCGAGCAGCCGACGGACGTTGATCGACTGATCCTCGGCCGGCGGCGCGCCGGGCGTCATCGGATCGGGGACCATCGCCGTCGGCGGAGGCAACATCGAAGGGAGCGGCGTCGGAGGGAAGTTCGTGGGGAAATTCTCAGCCACTTGCGCGTGTCCGCCGCTCGCGTGCGCGGACGCTGGCGGGAGGCTCGCGTGCGCCGTCGTCGGCGCGAGCGGCAACGTGATGGGCGTCGCGCGGAGCGCCCCCTCGGCGGACGCGTCGTCGTCTTCGATCGCGTCGCGGGGCGGGGCGACGATTTCGCGGGTGTCCGTCGGCTCGAGCTGCTCGGCTTCGAGCGCGATCGCCGCGCGTTCGCGCGCGCGACGGAGCTCGAGGATGTCCTGTCCGAAGTGTTCGACGACGAACTCACCGAGCCCGAGCGGCGTCGCGTGCAGCCCGTTGTCCATCGCGTAGTCGTCGAGGTCCCGCGCCATCGCGATCGCGGTCGGATAGCGTTCTGCCGGGGATTTCGAGAGGCCGCGGCGGACGATGGCCCGCAGTCGCTCGAAGTCGGGCAGGGGCTTCTCGGGCAGCTCGGGCGTCTCTCCCTCGCGCGCGAGGGAGATCAGGTCCGCGGCGGGCGTCGCGCGGTACATGCGTCGGCCACCGATGAGCTCCCAGAGGATCACCGACGCAGAAAAGATGTCCGCGCGCGCGTCCACCGAATCGCCGCGCGCGTGCTCGGGGGCCATGTAGCTGGCCTTTCCCTCGATGGTCTCTTGCGCGACGTCGCCCGAGTTGATGGCGCGCGCGATGCCGAAGTCGCAGAGCTTCACCTCGCCCTCGAACGAGATCAGCACGTTCGACGGCGAGACGTCACGGTGAACGATGTTGAGCGGCGTCCCTTCGGCGTCGCGCTTTCGATGCGCGTAGTCGAGCGCCGAGAGCGTCTCGCGCACGATCAACAGCGCAAACTCGAACGGCAACGGGACGCGCTGCTTCGAGCATCGCTTGAGCAGCTCGTTGAGGTCGAAGCCCTCGACGTACTCCATCGCGATGTAGAGCCGCCCGGCTTCGCGCCCGAGGTCGAACGTCTGCACCACGTTTCCGTGTGACAGCTGCGCGGCGAGCTTCGCTTCTTGCACGAGCAGCGCGCTGAACTTCTCGTCCTTCGCGAGCTTGGGAAGCACGAGCTTCACGACGGCGAGGCGCGAGACGCCGCTCTGCGTTCGACCGCGCGCGAGAAAGATCTCCGCCATGCCCCCGACGCCGATCCGATCCACGAGCACGTAGCGCGAGCCAAAGGGGCGCGGGAGCGCCTCGGCGGCGCCCTCTGCGCCAGGAGCGTTTGTTTCGACGTCGGACATCGCGGCGAGCGTGCGGTTTGTACCGCAGATTGCATCGTGCGCGGAGCAAGAACTCCTTTGTGCTCAGCGCCCGCGCGAGGACACGAGGACCTCGACTTGGCCGTCGCGGGTGTCGACGACGCCTTCGTCGCCGGCCTCGAGCTGCCCTCGAAGCACCGCGTCTGCGACCGGCGCCTCGACGAGCCGCGCGATCGCCCGCCGCATCGGCCGCGCGCCGAGCGAGGGATCGTAGCCGCCCTGGTCGAGCAGGTGTTCGATCAAGCCCTTGCCCGCGCTCAGCGAGACGCCGCGCTCGGCGCGGAGGCGCGCGAAGGAGTCCGCGAGCATTCGACGGGCGATTTCACGGAGATCTTCCCGTGCCAGGGGCGAGAACACGATGGGTTCGTCGATGCGGTTCCAAAGCTCCGGCGGCATCGCGGCGCGCGCTGCGTCTCGCACGCGTTCGGTCAGCGCCTGCGCGTCGTGCGCCGCGGGAGACGCGCTGTCGGCGCCGAACCCGATGCGACGCTCGGGCGCCTTGGGCTTCGCTTCGAAGATGTCGGCCCCGAGGTTCGAGGTCATCACGATCACGGTGTTGCGAAAATCCGCAGTGCGCCCGCGGCCGTCGGTCATCCGTCCTTCGTCGAGCAGCGCGAGCAGCGACTCGAGGACGTCTCGGTGAGCCTTCTCGATCTCGTCGAGCAGGATGAGCTGGTAGGGCCGCTTGCGAACCGCGTCCGTGAGCTGGCCGCCGTCGTTGTATCCGACGTAGCCAGGTGGCGCGCCGACGAGCCGCGAGACCGAGTGGGCCTCGCTGAACTCCGCCATGTCGAAGCGCGTCATCGCGCCCGCGCCGGGAAAGAGCGCCTCGGCGATCGCCTTGGCGCACTCGGTCTTTCCGACGCCCGTGGGGCCCAAGAACAAGAACGTCCCGATCGGCCTCGTGCCGCGAAACCCGACGGCGTTGCGTCGAAGCGTGTCCGAGACGCGACGGATCGCGTGTTGGTGGCCGACGAGCTTTCCCGCGAGCGTGGTCTCGAGCGAGAGGAGTCGCTCGTGATCCGTGCTCGAAACGCGCTCGGGCGGGAGCCCGCCGACCTCCGCCACGACCGCGGCCACGGTGTCCCGCGCGAGCGCTGGGGCTTGCGCGCGTCGAGCGCGCGAGAGCGCGAGGTCGATCACGGACAGCGTGCGATCCGGCTGCGCGCGGCCCGCGAGGTAGCGCTCGCTGAGCTCCGCGGCGAACCGAAGCACGGGCGGCTCGGCGACCACGCCGTGGTGCGTCGCGATGAGCGGAGCGTACGCGTCCACGATGCTGCGCAGCTGTTCGGACGTCGGCTCTTCGATCCCGAGTCGCGTGGCGTGACGCTCCATCCACGGCTCGATCTCGGACACCTTGCGCGCTTCTTCGGGCGTGCACGCGCCGATCCACGCGAGCTTTTGCGCGGTCAACGCGGCGCGCAGCTCGAGCACGATGTCGTCCGGAACGTCCCTCGTCAGAAACCACGGTGAAATGGGATCGAGCGCGAGCACGATGCGATCGCCGAGCTGCACGAGCTCTTCGACGAGCTTTCGCGCGCGCTCGGCTCCGCTCGGGCCCCTCGCTTGCGCCGCGAAGTCCGCGTGCCTCAGGGCGAGCACCGAACGCGACTCGAGCGAGCGCGCGACGGCGCGAAGCAGCGTGCTCTTTCCCACGCCGGGCGCGCCCACCAAGAGAGCGCCGCGTCCGTCGCGGCGACCCACGGCGTCGAGCACGCGACCGACCTCGCGCTCGCGACCGACCACGGGCTCGAGCAGGCCCCGCGCGCACTCGGCAGACAAATTGCGCGCGAACATCGCCACCGCGGGAAACGTCCTCGGGTCGATGTCGAACGGCGTCTTCACCGGCGGCTGCTTGGCGTTCGGCTTCGGCCCGCGCTGGATCGCGTTCGCGCTCTGCTGGGCGTTGTTCGCCGCTCCGTTTGCAGCGTTTGCGGCGCTCGGGCCGCTCGACCCGATGATCTCGCGCTGGTTGGCGTTTGATTTCGTGGGCGCTTGTGCCGCTGTCGGCTGCGCGCCGTGCGAGCTCTGCGTGGCCTTGACCTTCTGCGGGTGCGCGACCTTCGCGCCGTCCTGCGGCGGAAGGAGCGACGGGTGCCGGTCGGGCCGCTTGTTGTCCGAGAGCGCCGGGGCGTTCGTCGGGATCGCGTTGATCGACGGCGACGCGTTTCGCTGCGTCGGAACCTGGGACCCCGCGCGCGCCGACGCCGCGCGGATCGTGGCGCGATAGACCTCTTCGGCGAGCGAGTTCGGCTCGCACCCGAGCTGCTGCACCCACGACGTCAGGGCGGTGTGCTTGTCCGTCAGCGCGGCGAGCACGAGGTCGAGCGACGAGAGCTCCGCCTTTCGCTCGGCCGCGATGCGCTTGGCGCGGGACTGGATGCGCTCGATCGTCCCGACCTCTTCGGTGTGGACCTTGTTCGCGAGCCGGAGGTCCTCCGTGCGACAGCCGCGCGAAACGAGGACGCGAGAGGGCTCTCCGCCCTGTTCGATCCACGCCGCGGCGAGGTGCAGCGTCGAGACTCGGACGCACTTCTCTTGGGCGATCGCCGACGCTCGATCGAGCAGCGCGCGGGCCGAACCTACAGCGTGGACAGGAGGCTGCATCAGCTTTGGGCCCTTGGCATGATTGCGAAGGCCCGCGCGAATTTTCGACGAGGATTTACGGCCGTCGTCGCTCGAGCTCGTACGCCGAGAGCGCGCACGCCGCCAGCCAGAACACCGACGGAACCCACGACGTGACCGACGTCGCCGCGAGCGTCGCCACCGACGTCGCCGTGAGCGCGATCCGCGCACGTTCGCTCGACCGCCACGTGGGTCGTCCATCGGCCATCGCCGAGATCGACCCGAGTGAGACGAGCACCCACAGGGCCATCGCGCCGCGGACGACTGGACCGAAGCTCCCCTCCGAGCGCAGCACGATGTTGGTGATCCACAGGACGCCGACGGTCTGAACAGCGGTGTAGACGCGCAGGTCTGCGGGCGGAGCGTCCAAGCGCGAGCTCGGCGCGTACGAGCCCTCGCTTCTCGGCGGGCCGAAGACCGTGGCGATCGCCTCGCGAAGTGACCGAGCGCGCAGCGCCTTTCGCAGCAAGCGACGGTAGGGCTCGAGGTTGGCCCAGTACGGACTCCAGCTCTGAATCTCGTCGGGCACGCCGTAGACGGGCTCTTTGGTCTCGGGCGTGAACGTGCCGAACAAGCGGTCCCACACAATCAAGAAGCCGCCATAATTTCTGTCGATTTGCGCTTCCTCACGCCCGTGGTGCACGCGGTGATGGCTCGGCGTGGCGAGGAGCCACTCGAGCGGGCCGAGCTTGTCGACGAGCCTCGTGTGCACGAAGAACTGAAAGAGCTGGTGCGCTCCGTGGACGATCACGAACTGCTCGACCCCGAAGCCGACGAACGCGAGCGGAAGGTAGAACGCCCAGCTGACCCAGGTGGCGACCGTTCCCTGGCGAAGCGAGACGGCGAGCGTGTAGCTCTCGCTCTGATGGTGGACTTCGTGCGCGGCCCACAAGAACGCGACGCGGTGGCTCGCGCGGTGAAACGCGTAGTACGCGAGGTCGTGCGCGAGCACGACGAGCGCCCACGTCAGCGGGTTCGTCGGCAGCGGCCACGGCGCGTACGCGTCTCGAACGGCTCGATAAACACCGACGAACGCGACGAACGCGCCAACGTTGACGAGCTGATCGAGCAGCCCGCAGAACAGCGACGAGAGGTAGTCGTTTTCGCTCGCGCCGCGGCGGCGAGTCACACGAAGCACCGCTGCTTCGACCGCGACCAGAACCAAGAGCCACGCGGCGATCGAGTGCAGGGTGAACACAGCGGCGCTCCTCTCGTGCGCGGCGCGCTACCAGCGGTGGTGCACGTGCGGACGAACGACGTGATCGTACACCGCGCGGACGCGGGCGAGGGCGCTCGCGTCGAGCGTCTTTCCCGAGGCGCCGACGTTATCGTCAACTTGTTGCTCGGTCTTCGCGCCCGGGATCACGCAGCTCGTCCCCGGTTGGCTGAGCGCCCACGCCAGCGCAAACTGCGCCATCGACATCCCGCTCGGCACGGCGGATCGCAGCGCTTCGACCGCCTCGAACGCGAACTCGAGCGGAACGCCCGAGAACGTCTCGCCCACATCGAAGCTCTCTCCGAAGCGATTGAACGTCCGGTGATCGTCGGAAGGAAACGTGCTCGTCGGCGACAGCTTTCCTGTGAGCAAACCCGACGCGAGCGGGACCCTCGCGATCACGGCCACGTTGCGCTTCAGGGCCTCTCCGAGAAAGACCTCCGTGGGCTTCAATCGAAGCGCGTTCAAGATGATCTGAACGCTCGCGACGCGAGGGTGCTTCGTGATCGCCGTGAGCGCTTCGTCCACGGTCTCGACCGAGACGCCGTAGCGCAGAATGCGCCCTTCGTGCGCGAGCGTGTCGAGCGCGTCGAACACGCGCGCGTCCGAGTACACCGCGGTCGGCGGGCAATGGAGCTGCAGCAAGTCCACGGTCTCTACCGCGAGGTTCTTGCGCGAGCGATCCACGAACGCGCGGAGATTCTCGAGCGTGTAGCCCTCGGCCGTGTGGGGGCTCAGCCGTCGCCCCGCCTTGGTCGCTACGTACACGCGCTCGCTTCGCGCGCGAAGAACGTCCGCGACGAGCCGCTCGCTCCGCCCGTCGCCGTACACGTCGGCCGTGTCGATGAAGTTGGTCCCGAGGTCGATCGCTCGGTGCAGCGCGCGACGAGAGGCGTCGTCGTCGACGGTGCCCCACGAGCCGCCGATGGCCCAGGCGCCGAAGGAGACGTCCGAGACGTTCCACCCTGTCGCGCCGAATGGTCGGTAGTGCATTTGGCGCGGGAGGATAACGCGAACACTCCGAACCGGCGGCGCGGACGATGCGCCGTTGCCACGGGCGCGACTGTTCTCTACATCTTCGGCCCGTGAGCGCAGAGCAATGACAACCCAGCCCCGCAAGCCCGAGTGGCTCAAGGTCCGCGCGCCCGGCGGCGAGCGCTACACGTTCATCAAAGAGACGCTTCGCAAGTTCGACTTGCACACGGTCTGCGAAGAAGCGCGCTGCCCAAACGTCGGTGAGTGCTGGGGCGAGGGCACCGCTACCGTGATGATCCTCGGCGACACGTGCACGCGAGGCTGCCGCTTCTGCGCGGTGACTACGGGCAACCCGCGCGGCGCGTACGACCCGCGCGAGCCCGAGCACGTCGGCCGCACCATCGCGGCGCTCGAGCTCGAGTACGTCGTGCTCACCATGGTCGATCGAGACGACTTGCTCGACGGCGGGGCCAAGCACGTCGCGGACACCGTGCGCGCGATCAAGAGCAAATCCGCTGGAAAAACGCTGGTCGAGACGCTCGTCGGAGATTTCAACGGCGTCCTCCGCGACGTCGCCACGGTGGTCGAGCGCGGCAAGCCCGACGTCTTCGCGCACAACGTCGAGACCGTGGACCGACTCCAGCGCTCGGTGCGCGACGCTCGCTGCTCGATGGAGCGCTCGCTCGCGGTCCTCGCGCACAGCAAGAAGGTCTCGCCCGAGACGTACACGAAGAGCTCGATCATGCTCGGGCTCGGCGAGTCGCTCGACGAAGTGCGCGAGACGATGGCCAAGCTGCGGGACATCGGCGTCGATGTGCTCACGCTCGGGCAGTACCTTCGCCCGACGCCCAAGCACCTCGAGGTCGAGCGCTTCGTGCACCCCGACGAGTTCGCGCAGCTCCGCGAAGAGGGCATGGCGATGGGCTTTCGCTACGTCGCGAGCGGGCCCCTCGTTCGATCGAGCTATCGCGCGAGCGAGGCGTTCTTGAAGGGGCTGTTGCGCCGCGAGGATCCTGCGCTCACCGCGGCGCGCGCGGACGCGCTGGTCGACAAGGGCGAAGACACGAAGCGCAAGCTGCTGCCCGTCGTCCGTTGAGCGTCGCGCGATACAGCGCGCTGCGTCACGAATCGACGCGCGGGTGGGCGCGTGCGTATGCGTCGAGAATCGCGCGGATTCCGTGGGATCTGCGCGCGCAAACTGCGTTGTTGAGCCGCGTCCCCGGTTCGGGGTACACCACGCGCCGCCTGCGCGCGGATCTCTCGGACAACACCGTTCGCAGGGGCAAAACTGGAGAGCTATCTCGATGAGCGGTCCCGAGTTCGTTTTGGGCGACGTAGTGAAGGTGCTCGAACCCGACGCCACGGTGCACCCGGACAACGATCCAGGTCTGTCCCCCGAGCGCTGCGTGGCGCTCTACGAGCACATGGTGATGACCCGCGCGCTCGACGAGCGACTCGTCACGCTGCAGCGCCAGGGGCGCATCGGGTTTCACATCGGCTCGATGGGCGAAGAGGCCACCATCATCGGGACGGCCGCCGCCCTCGACGAGACCGACTGGCTCTTCCCTTGTTACCGCGAGTTCGGCGCGCTGCTTCTGCGGGGAATGCCGCTGCAAGCGTACATCGACAACATGTACGGCAACGCGAACGACCCGGTGAAGGGGCGTCAGATGCCCGATCACTACTCGGGCAAGCCGTATCGCTTCGGCTCCGTGAGCTCGCCGATCGGAACGCAAATCACGCAGGCCGTCGGCTTCGCGTGGGCCGCCAAGCTCCGCGGCGAGAAGCTCGCCGCCATCGTCTACTTCGGCGAAGGCGCCACGAGCTCCAACGAGTTTCACTGCGGCGCCAACTTCGCCGGCGTGTACCGCACGCCGACGGTGCTCGTGTGCCGCAACAACGGCTGGGCCATCAGCGTTCCCGCTGAGAAACAGAGCGCGACGGACACGTTCGCGCAGAAGGCGTTCGCGTACGGGCTGCACCCGATCCGCGTCGACGGCAACGACCTGCTCGCGGTGTACAAAGCCACACGCGAAGCCCTCGCGCTCGCCCGCGCAGGGACGCCCGTCCTCCTCGAGTGCCTCACGTATCGCCTCTCGGGACACTCGACGTCCGACGATCCGACGCGCTACCGCGGCCAGGACGAAATGGCCGCCGAGCGCCTGAAGGACCCGCTGCCTCGCATGCGCGCGTTCCTCGAGAAGAAGGGGCTCTGGAGCGAGGCCAAGCAAGCCGCGCTCATCGCGAAGGTCGACGCCGACGTGAAGGCCGCTGTCGAGAAGGCCGAGCACAGCGCGGCGCCCGAGCTCGACACGATGTTCGACGACGTGTTCGCCGAGCGCCCCTGGCACCTTCGTGAACAGTACGAAGAGAGCAAGCGCGCGCCGCGCGCGCAGGGCCACGGCTCGCACTGAGATCGCCCCGAACCTTCCCAGCGCTTTCGAGACAAAAGGACTCTCCCAATGACGCAGATGAACATGGTGAAGGCGATCAACGACGCGCTGCGCGTCGCGATGCGCCAGGACTCTCGCGTGGTCGTGCTCGGCGAGGACGTCGGCAAGGTCGGCGGCGTGTTTCGCGTGACCGAAGGCCTCATCAACGAGTTCGGCGCCGAGCGCGTGTTCGACACGCCCCTGTCCGAGGGCGGGATCATCGGAACGGCCGTGGGCATGGCCCTGTACGGCTTGATTCCAGTCCCCGAAATTCAATTCGCGGACTTCATCTTCCCCGCGTTCGATCAGATCGTCTCGGAGGTCGCCAAGTTTCGCTACCGCTCGGGCGGCGAGTACACGAGCAAGATGGTGATCCGCACGCCCGTCGGCGGCGGCATCCGCGGCGGCCACTATCACTCGCAGTCGCCCGAGGCGTACTTCATCCACACGCCCGGCCTGAAGGTCGTGTGCCCGTCGAACCCGTACGACGCCAAGGGGCTTTTGCTCGCGTCGCTTCGGGACCCCGATCCAGTGCTCTTCTTCGAGCCGAAGCGCATCTACCGCGCGGCGCGCGCGGACGTGCCCGAGGGCGAAGACTACACCGTCCCGCTGTCGGTCGCGAAGGTCGTGCGCCCAGGTAATCAAGTGACGGTGATCGCGTGGGGCGCCATGCTCTACGAGGCGATCGAGGCGTCGAACAAGGCTGCCGAAGCAGGGATCGACTGCGAGGTGATCGACCTTCGAACGATCTGGCCCGTGGACATCGACACGATCGTCAACAGCGTGAAGAAGACCGGCCGCGTGGTGGTCGTGCACGAAGCTCCGAAGTCCTGCGGCTTCGGCGCCGAGCTCGTCTCGCTCATCAACGAGAAGGCGTTCGACTATCTCGAAGCGCCTCCGACGCGCGTCACCGGCTGGGACACGCCCTTTCCCTACACGCTCGAGATGGACTACCTGCCGCTCGCAGGCCGGATCCTCCCGGCGATTCAATCGGTCGCGAAGTACTGAGAGGATGGCTGCAATGAGCCGCTACGAGTTCAAGCTTCCCGACATCGGCGAGGGCGTCACTGAGGGCGAAATCGTCGAGTGGCACGTCAAGGTCGGCGACCGCGTGACCGAAGATCAACCGCTCGTCGAAGTGATGACCGACAAAGCCACGGTCACCATCACGTCACCCAAGACGGGGACGATCGCAGACCTCCGCGGAGGCAAAGGGCAGGTCGTCAAGGTCCACTCGGTCCTCGTCGTGTTCGACCTCGGCGGCGGAACCGCTGCGGTTGCGAGCACGCCTGCGGCGGCTGCGAAGAGCGAAGGACCCGCGGCCACGGCCGTGGGCGACATCAAAGACGTCCTGCCTGGGATGGGCGCGTTCACCGCCACCGCGAAGCCTGGGGCGCCGGCGCCCACGACGGGCGGCGCGTGGGCGATGGCGGGCTCGGGGACGATCGGACTCAACGCAGCGATCCCGGGGCGCGACACGTCGGGCAAGATCGACGCGAGCAACTTGTCGCTCGAGGCGCTGCGGCAAGGCGTCGTTCCCCCAGCGACGCAGAAGGACGAAGACGAGGACTACAGCGCGCCCGACGGCAAAGCGCTCGCGACGCCGGCCACGCGCAAGCTCGCGCGCGACCTCGGCGTGGACCTCGCGAAGGTCAAGCCCTCGGGCCCTGGCAATCGCGTCACCAAAGAAGACGTGCGCGCGTACGTGGCCAAGCAGCAGGCGAAGAAGAGCGCTCCGGCGTCGGCGGCGGGCTCGAGCGGGTCGGCGTTCGCGGCGGTTCCTGCGGCGCCTGGCGCGCAGCCCGAGAGCAGCGCGCCTCCCGCGAAGAGCGAGGGCGACGCGAAGTCCGAGGGCGTCTTCGATCAGCTCGGAAAGCGCGAAGAGGTCTTCAAGGAGCGCGCCCCCGTCGCGATTGCCCCTGTGGTCTCGGGCAAGGGTGAGGCGCTCGAAGAGCGCGTCCCGTTCCGCGGGGTGCGTCGCAAGATCGCCGAGAAGATGCACCAGTCGAAGACGACCGCGGCGCACTTCACGTTCGTCGAAGAGGTCGACTGCACGGCGCTCAAAGAGCTGCGCGAGCGGCTCAAGCCCAAGGCCGAGAAGCTCGGCGCGAAGCTCACGTACTTGCCCTTCATCGCCAAGGCGGTCGTCGCCGCGCTGAAGAAGCACCCGATCCTCAACAGCGCGCTCGACGAGAGCACCAACGAGCTCGTCTATCGCAAGTACTACAACCTCGGGATCGCGACGGCGACGGAGACGGGCCTGATCGTCCCGGTCGTGAAGAACGCCGACAAGCTCTCGCTCGTCGCGTTCTCGAAGGAGATGGATCGCGTCGCCACCGCAGCGCGCTCGGGCAAAGCGTCGCTCGACGATCTGCAGGGGAGCACGTTTACGATCACGTCCCTCGGGGCGCAGGGCGGACTGTTCGCGACACCCATTATCAACTTCCCCGAGGTCGCGATCTTGGGCGTGCACCAGATGAAGCAGAAGCCCGTGGTGCGCGACGGTCAGATCGTGATCGGCGACGTGATGCTCCTGTCGCTCTCGTTCGATCACCGGATCATCGACGGTCACGTCGGCGCCGCGTTCGCGTACGAAGTGATCAACTACCTGCAGGACCCCGATCGCCTCGTGCTCGATCTGTAAGCGGGCGATCGCCAGAGGAAAGCGCGAGGTCGCGACGGGGGCGCGAGCGACGTAGCGACGTGGGTGGAGGCGGAGGGACCGCGTATCGAGAGCGCTTCGACGCAACGGCGCTGAGGCAGAGCGAGCAGCGGCGTCAGCAACGGCGCTGAGGCAGAGGGCAAGCGAGCTTCGAGGCAACGGCGCTGAGGCAGAGCCTCCGCGCAGCGACGGCGCTGAGGCAGAGCCTCCGCGCACAACTCGGGCTTCGCCCGAATCGGCCCGAAGGGCCGATGGATTTCACCGGCGTCGAGGCATAGGCACCAGATTTCAAGAGAGCTTCGAGCAACGGCGCTGAGGCAGAGCCTCCGCGCAGCAACGGCGCTGAGGCAGAGCCTCCGCGCATCACTCGGGCTTCGCCCGAATCGGCCCGGAGGGCCGATGGGTTGCGCGCGTCTCTGGAGTCTTCGAGGGTCATTGGGATCGAAGCGCGATGCGGTCGTCGAGCGCCGAACAGCGGCCGACCTTGGCCGCTTCGGGCGAAGCCCGAGTGATGCGCGGACGCTCTGCCTCAGCGCCGTCGCTGGCGCTGCTGAAGTCCATCGGCCCTTCGGGCCGATTCGGGCGAAGCCCGAGTTGTGCGCGGAGGCTCTGCCTCAGCGCCGTTGCTGCGCGGAGGCTCTGCCTCAGCGCCGACGCTGACGCTCTCTTGCTCTCTGCCTCAGCGCCGTTGCCTCGAAGCTCTCTTGCCCTCTGCCTCAGCGCCGACGCTGGCGCCGCTGCTCGCTCTGCCTCAGCGCCATTGCTGATTGCCTTGCTACCTACGCGGGATGGCGAAGCGTTCGCCATCAGGTGGCGAAGTGTTCGCCATTGGGTGGCGATTGCGACCGCTTCGCACCCGATGCGCCACTCGAGCATCGTACGCTTACAAGCTCGATGCGCGTGATTGTCACTGGCGGAACAGGCTTCATTGGACGTCATCTCGTCGCGGCGCTCGCTGCGCGCGGAGACGAGGTCACCCTCTTGGCGCGCGATCCGGACCGAGCTCGGCGCGCGGTCTCGAGCGCGAAGCACGCTGAGCGGTGGGACACGGACTCGACCGACGGCGCGTGGCGATCGAGCCTCGCCCACGCGGACGCCGTGATCCACCTCGCCGGCGAGCCCATCAACGCCCGCCGATGGAACGACGCGCAGAAGCAACGCATCCGCGAGACGCGCGTTCGCGGCACGAAGAACCTCGTCGACGCGATCCGTGCGCTGCCGTCGAGCGAGCGCCCGAAGGTGCTCGCGTCCGCGAGCGGCGTGGACTACTTCGGCGACACGGGCGACGACGACAAGACCGAGGCGAGCCCGGCGGGAACGACGTTCTTGAGCGAGGTGTGCGTCGCGTGGGAGCGCGAGGCGCTCGAGGCGCGATCGCTCGGGCTGCGCGTGACTGCGGCGAGGACCGGCATCGTGCTCGGAGACGGAGGCGGGGCGCTCGAGCAGATGCTCCTGCCGTTCAAGATGTTCGTCGGCGGCCCGGTCGGCGGGGGAAAGCAGTGGTTTCCCTGGCTTCATGTCGACGACATGGTGGGGATGTACGTCGCCGCGCTCGACGACGCGCGCTTCGAAGCGCCCTTCAACGCAGTGACCGAGAGCGTTCGCATGAGCGACTTTGCGCGCGCGCTCGGCGCGGTCTTGTCGCGGCCCTCGTGGCTGCCGGTTCCGGGGTTCGCGTTGCGCGCCGCGATGGGCGAGATGGGCGCGCTCGTCAGCGAGTCGAAGCGCGTTTCGCCAGCGTTTTTGCGGTCGATTTCGTTTCGTTTCGCGCACCCCACCCTCGAGGGCGCGCTGCGCGATGTGTTGAAGCGTAGGTGAGCGCCTCGCGTCGCGTCGAAGTGCGTCGGCATCGTGAAGCGAAGCGCGCTCGTGTGCGCGTCGCGTTGTACGCTCGGACGTCGTGACGCGTTCTTGGACTCTGGTGGACCTCGACGTGCTGCCCGTCGACATCGCGCTGCGCGAGCCCTTCGGCATCGCAACGGGCGCGAAGACCGCGGCGCTCAACGTGTTCGTTCGCGCGACGCTCGCCGATGGAACCCGCGGTTGGGGCGAAGCCGCCCCCTTCGAAGCGGTCAACGGCGAGCGACGCGAGGTCGCGCTCGGGGCGATCCATCGCGCGCGCGACACGCTCGTCGGGTGGGACGCGCGCGCGTGGCGCTCGCTCGGCGGTCAGCTTCGCGAGCTCGCGCCCGAGAGCCCCTCTGCGCGCTGCGCGATCGAGACTGCGGTGCTCGACGCCATCACGCGTTCGCTTGGGATCTCGCTGGCGACGTTCTTCGGCGGGCTCGAGACAGAGCTCTTCTCGGACTTGACGATCACCACGGGTACCGCCGCTCGCGCCCGCGAGTCTGCGTTTTCGATCGCGCGTCAGGGCTATCGAACGATCAAGCTCAAGGTGGGCGGATCGTCGGTGGCGGACGACGTCGCGCGCATTCGCGCGGTGATCGAAGCGGCGCCATCGTGCTCGCTCGTCCTCGACGGAAACGCGGCGCTCACCCAGGAAGACGCCGTCGCGATCGCGCTCGAGTGCAAGACGATGGGCGGCGAGCTCGCGCTCTTCGAACAGCCTTGCGCGCGCGAGGACGACGACGCGGCGATCTTCGTTCACGATCGAGCGCGCGTGTTGGTGTGCGCCGACGAGAGCGTCGGGAGCGTGAAGGACGTCGCGCGCCTCGCGCGCAAGGGCGCGGCGCAAGCGATCAACCTGAAGATCACCAAGTCGGGCGTCGTCGAGTGCTACGACATGGCGTGCGTCGCGCGCGCGCACGGCCTGGGACTGATGGTGGGGGGAATGGTCGAGAGCTCGATGGCGATGAGCGCCTCGGCGCACCTCGCGTGCGGCGTGGGGGGCGTCGAGTTCGTCGATCTGGACACGCCGTTGTGGCTCGTCGACGAGCCCGTCGTGGCAGAGATGACCCGCGAGGGGCCGAGGCTCTCGATCGCGAAGGTGCGCGCGGGGCACGGGGCGCGGCCGAGCGACGCGTGGCTCGCCGAACGGAGGGTGGAGCCATGAAAAAACGCTCCTCGCGCGCTTCTGCGCCGCCGGTCGCCGCCGACGCCGGGGAAGGGCCCGACGCCGATCGCTACCTCGTGGCGTGCGCGAGCGCCGCGGGCAAGGCGCACCGCGACGCACACAAAAACAACCAAGACGCCGCCGCGGTGTGCTCGCGGGGCGAGAGCCCGACGGGCCCCGACATCATCGCGCTGTGCGTGAGCGACGGGTGCAGCGCGCTCGTCGCGGCGGAGGTGGGCGCGCAGCTCACCGCGCGGCGAGCTGTGTATTCGGCGGTCGAATGGGCCGAAGCGCACCCGCAGTCGCTCCCGTCGGGGGCGATGGAGTTCGTGTTCGACGACGTCGTGTCGATGATCCAGCGCGTGTCGATCGCCGTGGGCGGCGCGAACCGCGCGGACGACGTCGTGGCCGACACGCTCTTGTCGACGATGCTCGTCGCGCTCGTGACGCCGCAGGGCGCGGCCATCTTCGGCGTGGGTGATGGCGTGATCGCGAAGGACGGCGACGTTCGCATCGAGCGTTCGGGCACCTCTGGAACGCCCTATCCCGCCTACCGCGTCCGCGCCCTCGGCCCGAGCCCTTCGATGAAGCTCTTCTTCGTCGCGGGGCCCGAGGACTGGTCGTCACTCACGCTCGCGACGGACGGCGCCGAGCCCCTGTTTTCAAAGGGGCGAACGCCCGCGACGTCGCTCTCGCGCGATGCGTGGCTCCGCGCGAGCGCGCTGCGGTGGGAGCTCGAGGCGCAAGTGCACGAAGCCGCCGAGCGATCGCAAGACGACGTCACGGTGGCCATCATCGCGCGCCGCGCGAAGTAGTCGCGCGCTGTGAACGCGCACGGTCGTCAGCGCGGGGCCTGGAGGACTTCGTCGTAGAGGGCGCCGCGCTCTGCGTGAGCGGGATCGAAGTATCTCGCGCGAAGGGTCGCGCGCGCGTTCGGGTCGAGCGGGCCGGCGTCTTGGAGAGCGCGGCGGTACTGCGTCACTTGCTCGTTGAACGCGGGGTCTCCCGCGGTGAGGCGCATGACGAGGCCAGCGCCGCCGACGAGGCCGACCATGGCGTGGTGCATTCCCCCGCGGTTTCCGCCGTCGGTGAGGTTGGCGAGCTGCGCGCGATAGCGCTCGACGTCGGCGCGGATCGACGCGATCGGCTCGGGCGTCGCGGGCCCCTGCGCATCGGGAACGACCAGCGCCACCGTGGCGTCATCCGTGATCGTCACGAGCGGCTCGGGATACAGCTGCTGCGTCTGCGGCGGGTACGTTGGCTGCGCAACGACGACGGTGGGCGCGGGCTGCACATCGGGCGTCGCGCGCGGGATCACGTCGTACACGACGGGCGCTGCGACGATGGGCGCCGTCGCGTCCTCTGCGCTCCGCGGCGGCAACGGAGGAACCTCGATTTGATCCCGCGGAATGAGCGCTCGAATCGTGAGCACGAGCGCGATCGCCGCGACGACGAGCGCGCCTGCGCCGAGCAAGATCGGGCGGTTGGGGTTCAAGCGAGCGCGGAGCATTCACCGAGCGCGACCGTGAATCCAGCGTGTCGCGCACGGGCGCATTTCGAGAGTTGACACGGCGACGCGGTCGGGCTAACCACGCCCCCCACGTCGCGGCAACGCGACTGGCGCCCAGATAGCTCAGTTGGTAGAGCAGAGGACTGAAAATCCTCGTGTCGCTGGTTCGATTCCGGCTCTGGGCACTGAATTTACAGGGGGAAGTGTGAGGGACTGGGCGGGTGAGGTGCCTCACCAACCACCGTGACCGTGAGGCGACCACCATCGCGGTCGCATTCGAGGTGCGAACAAG
>JAEUKI010000013.1 GCA_016793325.1 Myxococcales bacterium
AGGGCTGACTCGCCGTGGGAAGCCGACACGGTTGCCCGTCGGAGATCCGCGAAGGATCGGGCGCCATCGTCTGGCACGTTCCTGTGCGCGTGTTGCAGCGCTCGGGCGCGACGCAGTGCGAATCGTCGCTGCAAAACGGGAAGCACCCCGGCGAGTCCGGCGTCCCGCCCAGGTGCGACGACCACCAACCCGTGCACACGTGTCCGGGACGGCAGTTAGGCGACATCGTGGGGCGACAGGACTTCACGCAACGCGCGTTGGCGTCGGCGCCGTCGCCGATGGTGAGGCACGTGGCGCCTGTTCCTCCGCACTGCAACGCTTCGTTGGCCTGGTTCGCGTTCTGCGTGCAGGTCGTCGAGGTGCAGAGTCCACCCGCGATGCTCGTGTCGCACGACAGCGTTCCGCACATCGCGTCGTCGGTGCACTCGTTGCCCGCGGTGGAGTCGACGCCTGTGTCTCTGCGCGCGTCTTGCAGCGCGCTGTCCGTTCCCGCGTCGATCGCGAGCGGCACGCTCCGCCTCGAGCGCTCGACGCGATGCAGCTCGACGACGCAGCTCGAAGCGCAGAGCAGACACAGCGTCGCGAGCGCGCGAAGCGTCGCAGCGGTGTTCGTGGTTCGCTTGCTCACGGTCGCCTCGCTCCTTGGCACGTGGGGCCGCTGCACGCGTCGCGGGTTGGCGTTGGCGGCCGAGTGTCCAGCGAGAAGACCATCGCGCCGTCGACCCCGACGAACACCGCGCCGATCGCGTCGCCGCCGGCCTGCAGTTGCAGCGCGAAGCGCGCGAATTCGGGGCCAAACGACGCCCCGAGCCAGCCGTATGCGAAGAGGCTCGTCTCGGTCACGGGCAACGACGCGACGTA
The DNA here is from genome assembly GCA_016793325.1 of Myxococcales bacterium. Classification (GTDB taxonomy): domain Bacteria; phylum Myxococcota_A; class Polyangia; order Polyangiales. The sequence continues at coordinate 862 of JAEUKI010000013.1, forward strand.
CGACGACGCCGGAGAGGGCGAGCTCGCGGAGTAGAGAACGGTCCGCGGGACGCCTGTCGCGAATCCAGTGGCGATCGCCGCGTCGAAGCGGAGCCAACGAAGCGGATCGAACTGCGCTCCGAAGTGCGCGAGGGCCATCGGTTGAACCGAGGTCTGTCGCTCGGAGTACTCGATCACCGTGCGGGCCACTGGCGTCGGGCTGCTGCCGAAGAGGCCGCCGGATGTGTTGGGCGCGAACTCGGTGATCGTCTCGGTGATGTCTCGCTGAACCAGCGTGTTGTCCGCTGCGATCGAGCCGCCGAACACGAGCCGCACGCTCGGCGAGACGCGCGCCATGAAGCGGCCTCCTGCGCCGCAGCGCCAGAGGATTCCCACGTGAGGTGACGATGGCGCGAGCATCGGGTTGGGCGAAGCGCTGAGCCTCGCGTCGGCGAAGCGGCAGTTTGTCCAGAGGTCACCGCGATCGAGGCCGTACGCGACAAACGTCCCCCACGAGACGATCGGAGCGCGCTGCGCGGTTCGCTCGGAGGACGTCACGGGGTGCTCGAACCGCGCTGTCACCGCGCCCGCGACGCGCCCGGGATCCGTGATTCCGCCGGCGGGGATGCTGCCCGCGGGAGAGAGACGGACCGCGTCTTGCGAGCCCACCACGCTCGACGCCGAGCGAATTTGCGAGGGAAACGCGCACGAGACCCTCGCGGCGAGCGCCAGCGCGAGCAGCGCCGTTGATTTCATGGGTCATCCCCCTCCGCGCGGCAAACGGCGAACAACCATCGCAGCATCGAAGCAAGTCATACCCGCGATTGTCCGTCGCGCTCGCGGAGTCCGCAACGCGCGGGCCGCTACGATCGCGCGCTGCGCGCCCACGCTTCGCAAGAATCGAGGGCTCTGTTCGCGACGGACGCTGTCTCGGTCAGCGACGCTGCGTCGCTCGCGAGCCGCAAGATCGCTCGCAGCGAGTGTTCGAGAGGGCGGGTGTCGGTGCCCTGCGCGATCGCGGCGCTGACGCACGCGTGCGCCTCGCGCTCGCCGCCCGCGCGCAGGAGTTCGTCGACGAGGTGAGGGAGCGGGGCCTGTCCGTCGCGCACGTACGCGTGCTCCCTGGAGGTGAGGATCGCCTCGTTGAGCATCCCGGTGGCGACCTGCGCTGTGAGTAGTTCGACAGCGAATTTGCTGGCCCGTGTCATCCTCGCGCGATCGTCGTCCGGGGCCACGAGCGGCGCGGTGACCTCGTCGACGAGGGCTGTCGCTGCCGTACGATCCCCGCGCAGCGCGACGGCCGCCGCGTGACGCAAGATCGCCACCGCGCACTTCTTGGCGGCGCCCGAACGCGCGAACAAGTCACCTTCGACCCTCGCGAGCGACGCCCACGACGCTCGGTGTTCGGCGAGCACGCTTGCGTCGAGCGGCGTCGCGCGCGCCGCGGCGACGAGCGGAGGCAGCGTCACTGCGCCGCGATCGAGCGTCGCGCGCACGATCTCGCGGAGCGGATCGATCACCGCTTGGAGCTGGCCGCGCGCCTGGCGCTCGAGCGTGTCGACGATCGCGCGCGCGTCGTCCGCTCTTCCCTCGCGCGCGTAGGCGCGCGCAGTGCCTGTTCGCGCTTCGAGTCGCTCGGAGGTCGTGATGAGCCCGTTTTCGTAGTGATCCTCGATTTGTTCGGCGGTGTGCGGCGTCCCCACGCGTGCGCGCAGCGGTTCGAGGACCGACGGATCGCTGCTCTCTCGCATCGCGTCCAGCCAGAGGTGCGAGCTCGAGCCGATGAACGTCGAGGGTTCGGGGAGCTTCAGCGACGCGAGGATCGCTGGAATCGCGCTGAGATTTCCACAGTGGATCGGCAAGAACACGCTCGCGCACGCGTCGATGGCGGATCGGTCTGCGAGCGTGTGGGCCGCGTCGAGCAGCGACCGCAGCGCGCACGCGTAGGCGACCTCTCGCTCGCGACGCTCGACGGGAAGCGCGATCTCGACGCCGGACTTCGCGGACTCGAGCTCGGCGCGAGCCTGCTCGAAATGCGCGAGCGCGCCCTCGGTGTCGCCGTCGAGCGCGTCGATCCGCGCGAGCTCCGCGCACAACGCGGCGAACGCTGCGACGCCTGTGTCGTACCGCGATTTGGCAGAGACGACGGCGACGACCTCGCGGGCGCGCGCGCGGACGGCGCCGCGATCTTCGCTGAGAAATCCCTCGCTGCAAAGCCGCAGCTTCGTCGCTTCGGCCCACGAGAGCGCGTCGAGGTTCCTTCGCGAAGCGCTCCAAGACGAGGCCTTTTTGTGCGCGGCCTGTTGGATCTGTTCGACCGCGCTGAAGCTCTGCACGACGCGCAGGCAGTCGTAGGCGCCCCACTCGGTGCACGTTCGAAGCCCTTCGAGGGCGACCTTCACCGCGCGCTTGTCGCTCGCGCGCCACAGCGCCTCGGCGCAGTCGACGAGCGCGGCGGCGCGATGGTGCGAAGGGGTGTTTCGCGCGAGCTCGATCGCGACCTGTCCATCGCGCCCGCACTCGATCAGCGCGTCGCAAAACGGGGTCGCCAGTGACTGCGCGAGCGCTTCGGAGAGGAGCTGCGTGAGGCGCTCGCCCCACTGCGCGGCGAGCGTCTTCGAGTTGATTTCGTGGGTCATGGCGCAGGGCGGGACTGCGCGAGACGCGCGGCGAGGGCGAGCTCTGACGGTCGATGGACGTAGCCCTCGTGCGAGCGCGGCGGCCTCGTCGAAGGGTCGTCGCTGAGGTGCGCGCGGACGATGGACGGGAGCCACGCGTCTTCGTCGTGCAGCGCGAGGCCGAGCTGCGTGATCGCCCGCGTCGGGTCGGGCCGCGAGAAGTAGCGCCCCCAGTACGGGATGAAATCCTTGGGAATCCCCGCGGAATCCAGCGCTTCGCCGGACACGGGCACCCACTCGGGCGCGCGGCCGACGCACCGGGCGATCGCCTCGACCAGCGCGCGGAGGGTGCACTCGTTGGGCTGCGCGACGTTGAGCGCCGCGAGCCCCTCCCACGACGAACGCCGGCTCAGCGAGACGATCGCGTCGGCGATGTCCTTCGCGTACGCGAAGCGCAGCCGTTGCTCGCCGTGGTCCGGCAAGAGCACCGGGCCGCCGTCCATGATCCGCTCGATCCACGCCCACAATCGCTGCGTCGTCGCTCCGTCGCTCTCTCCCTGCACCACGGGAACCCTCAAGGCCATCGCCTCGATCGCGCGCGCGCTCGCCTCGCGGCGGAGGGTGCGTTCGGCCTCGCGCTTTCCGACGCCATACTTCCAGTTGTGCCACGCGCGCGTCTCGGGCTCGGGCTCGTCGATCTCGGGCGCGTCGAAGTCTTCTTCTCGGTGCGGCGGCGGACGGTCGGTCACGAGGTACACCTGACCGGTCGAGATCATCAGCAAACGGCCAGGAGAAAACCTCGGCACCGCGAAGAGCTGCGAGACCTGCGCGCCGTCGTACGCGAGCAGGTCCACCGTGAGATCGAAGCGCTGTCCCTCGAGCGCGCGGCGAAGCGCGGTCGGGTCGTGACGATCCGCGTTGAATACGTGGGTCGCCTCGGGGACGGCGCGCGTCCCGCGTGAGAGCACGGTGACGTCGTGCCCTGCGGCGATCAACGCGTCGCAGACAGGGCGCCCGATGAGCCCGGTTCCGCCGAGCAAGAGTGTTCGCATGACGTTCTCGGCTTCGGTCGCGAAGGGGAGCGCGATCGCGGCTCGAGCACATCGCGACCTCGGGCAAGAGTATACGCCCGAACAGGGGTCATTTTGCAGTCTCGATCGTCGCGCTCGATGTCGCTACCAGTTCGCCGATGACCGACGCGCCCTCGTTTGCAGATCCGGTCGCGCCTTCGTCGATTCAGCGCGTCGCTTCGCTGGTCGATCGCGCGCTCGGCGACGATTCCGCGCGAAAATCACTGCTGTTCGCGCACCTCTGCGTCGAGCGCCCGAGCGGACCGAAGGACTATTTCGTGGGCGCGAGCTCGGACGTGGACGCGGCGACGCCCGTCGTTCATTGGCGCACGGCGCCGCTCGCGAGGCTGTTGTACGGCTTCTCCGAGGGGGACTTCTTCGAGCTCGACACGGGGGCTCGTCAGGTCGAGGGGCGGCTCGTCGAGAAGCACTTGCTGCACTTCGACGCCGAGCGCTCGGTCGTCGCGATCGAGCGCAACGGCGTTCGCTACACGCGGGGCGGACCCATCGACGCTCGCAGCACCACCGTGGCGCTGCGGAGCGTCGCAGAGCGATCGCGCCCGCGAAATCCCGTGGACGTGACCCTCGATGACGCGCAGCGCTCGGCGGTCGAGCGCGCGGCGCGCGCTCCCCTCTTGGTGCTCGGGCAAGCGGGCGCAGGAAAGACCACCGTGGCGCTCCACCGCGTCGCGCACCTCGTGCGATTGGCGCGAGAGCGAAAGGCGCCTGTTCCGCGGGTGCTCGTCGTGGCGCCGACCGAAGGGCTGCGGCGTCTCTTGCGCGGCGCGCTCGAGCGGCTCTCGGTCGATCGCGCGGAGGTCGTTCAGTGCGATCGGTGGGCGTTTGTCCAAGCGCGGCGCGCGTTCGAGCGAATCTCGGCGCGGCCGCTCAACGACGACGCTCCCGCGGGCGTTCTTCGCGTGAAGCGCTGCCGGGCGCTGCGCGAGGTGATCGCGCGCTACGCGCGGGCGCGAAACAAAGGGACCGTTCGTCGCGACGATCTGCACGAGCTCTTCGGCGACCGCGCGCTGCTCGCGGCGTTGGCCGACGGACCCGAGGCTCCTGCGACGAAGGCGGACCTCGCGACGCTCACCGTGCACACTCGCGCGCAATTTCGCGAGCGAACCGAAGACGAGTTCGCGGGCGTCGTCGACACGACGAGGCTCGAGACGGTCGACGGCCTCTCGATCGACCAGGGAACGTCCATGGACCTCGCAGGTCGGCTCGACGCCGAAGACCCTCCGGTGCTCTTCGAGATCGCGCGCGCGGCGGGGCGTCCTGCGCGCGTCTCGCAGTACGACTGCATCGTCGTCGACGAAGCGCAGGAGCTCGCGCCGCTCGAGCTCGCGCTCATCGGCGACGCGCTCGCGCCGGGCGGATCGCTCATCGTCGCGGGAGACGCGAGCCAGCAGGTCGACAGCACCGCGAGCTTCGAGTCGTGGGCGCAGACGATGGCCGACCTCGGGGCGCGCTCGTACGCGACGGTGGACCTCGAGACGAGCTACCGCTGTCCTCCGTCGGTGATCGCGTTTGCGCGCGGGGTGCTCGAAGTGGGCGTCTCTGCGCTCGATCGCGACGAGCTCTCTCGGACCGAGCGCGTGTCCCGCTGGGTGGACACGAGCGAAGCGCACCTGCTCGCGCGCGTGGGCGAGTGTCTGCGCGCGCTTCGCCGCGAGGATCGCGCTGCGACCGTGGCCCTCGTCGCGCGCGACGAGGCGAGCGTGGCGCGTTGGAGCGAGGTGCTCGGCCCGGACCTCGGCGTGCACTACGCGCGCGGCGGCGATTTTTCGCGGGCGAACACCGCGCACGCGTGCACCGTTCGCGAGATCAAGGGGCTCGAGTTCGACTACGTGTTCGCGCTCGACGCGACGCGCTCGGCCTACGGCGACGGCGCGCACGGGCGGCACGCCCTGTACGTCGCGAGCACCCGCGCGACGCACGCGCTGGTGCTGGGCGCGGTCGAGTGAGCGCCTCCTCTCGGGTCGCTGACGACGGGACACAACGCGAGAAATTTCTTTGCGTCCCGGTGTCAGCTCGCGTCACGCGCTTCGCTCTGCGTGCCGCACGCGCTCGGGCGTCTCGCCGGTCCACCCCTGAAACGCCCTGAAGAACGAGCTCGGCTCGGAGAATCCCAGCAGAAACGAGATCTCCCCCGCGCTGATCGCCGTGCGCCGAAGGTAGTGCAGCGCGAGCTCCTTGCGCGTTTGGTCGAGGAGCTCTTGAAAGGATGTGCCTTCGTCCCCGAGCCGGCGCTGCAGCGTTCGTGTGCTCGACGAGAGCTTCTTCGCCGCGTCCGCGAGCGACGCGCGCCCCGAAGGGATGAGCTCGAGCAGGGCCGCGCGGACCCGCTCGCTCGTGGTGGCGCGGGCGTCGAGGTCCGAGAGCCTCCGCCGCAGCTCGGGCTCGAAGAGCGCCCACAGCCCGTCGTTGACCGTGAGAAACGGGCGCTCGGCGTCGCGCTTCGCGATCACGAGCGTGTGCGCGGCGCCGCGCTCGACGGGCGCGCCGAAGAACGCGTCGAGCCCCTGGGTCAGCGGCGCTCGGTCGTCGGCGAGGGTCACGCGCGTGGCGGTGATGGGCTCGCGCGTCCCGATCCGGGCGAGGCGCAGCAAGAACGCGAGCTCGCACAAGACGAGCCCCGCGGGCGGAGGCTCGACGCCGTCGACCCAGCGGAGCTCGAGCGCGAGCGAGCGATCGTCGGTCTTCACCTCGAGCTTCATCGGGCCGATCAAGCGCTTGTACGTGGCCACGCGCTCGACCGCGGTCGCGAACGAGTCGCTGCACAGCGCGGCGAACAGCGGCGGTTGAAAGGACTCGACCGCGTACTTCTCGACGATGCGAACGGGCAAGAGCGGGTCCTTGGCGAGCGTCTCGAGCGCGCGAAAGAGCGCGAAATACTCGCTCGAAGACAGGGTCTGCGACCGGCGCGAGAGCAGGTCGCCCGGGAGCCCCGCGAGCGCGAGCGCGTCGGGCCACGAGACGCCGAGGTCGCTCCACAGCGCGCGCCACCCGGGGTCGATCGCGTACGAGTTTGCGCCGCTGGCAGCCATCGAGTTGATTTCGTGGGACGGAGTGCCTCGCTCAGAGCCCATAGGAGCTTCGAACGATCGCGAAGAACAGCGTCTCCGGCAAGAAGCGCCGAAGCGCGAGCAGCATGGGGGCCGGCGCGCCGACGGCGAAGCGGATCCTCCGGCCGGTGTGCGTCGCGGCCTTCTCGATGGCCCGCGCGACGAGCTCGGGAGGGGCGCCGGTTTGCGCGGGGCCTTGCGAGACCTTCTCGGCCTTGGCGACGATCGAGCGGTACTCTTCGCGCTCGCCGCCGACGAACACGCGGCTGCGCCCGTAGAAGTCGGTCTTGATGGCGCCGGGCTCGACGATCTTCACGTGGATTCCAAACGGGCGAAGCTCGTAGTGGAGCGACTCGCTGAAGCCTTCGACCGCCCATTTTGTGCCGTGATACAGGCTGAAGAGCGGAAACGTGATGCGCCCGCCCATGCTGGCGATCTGAACGATCGACCCGCCGCCGTTCGCGCGCATCCGCGGGATCACCGCGCGCGTGGTCTTCATGAGCCCGAAGACGTTGGTCTCGAATTGCTTCGCGATCACCTCGTCGCTCATCGCTTCGAACACGCCGTCGACGCCGTAGCCCGCGTTGTTGACGAGGCAATCGATGGCGCCGAAGTCGCGGACGACGGACTCCATGGCGGACTCGATGGAGTCATTGGAGGTCACGTCGAGCGCGTAGAGCTTCGTGTTGGCGAGCGCGCGGAGGGCGGTGTCGGCCTCGGGGCGGCGCATGGTGGCGGCGACGTTCCACCCGCGGGCCGAGAAGTGCTCGGCGGTCGCGCGGCCGATGCCCGAAGAGGTTCCAGTGACGAGGACGGTCTTGCGTCGATCAGTGCGTTGCATGCGCCGAGAGGCTAGTGACGCCACGCGCCACGGCCGTGACGATGGGCGCCAATCGAGTGACCGATCGCGCCACGAAGCGATCGCTCAACCGCGGTCGACGCAGCGTCCGTCCTGCTCGAGCTCGGCCAAGAGCAACACCGTCGCCGCGGCCAACCGCGCGCTTCGCGCGGCGAAGTGAACGTCCAGCGTCGCGCTCCGGTCCGTGCCTCGGTGGTAGTGCGGCGAACGAAAATCCGCCGTGTCCGTGAGCGACACCGCGGGGATCCCGGCGAGCCAAAACGGCGCGTGATCGCTGCGGGACAGATCGCTCATGATCCCCAGCAAGAACCTCGGCAGAACGAGCGTCTCGACGTGCAGGCCGCGCACATACGGCCGAGCGTCGAGCAGCGCTCTGTGCACGGGCCCCTCTCCGAGCAGCGAAAACGCAGCGAGAAACGCCCCAGTCCGAGGGAGCTCGTGCGGCAGATCGACGAGCGAGAGCTCGCGCGGGTAGCGCTGCGAGCCCTCGTCTCGGCGGGTGTAGCCGATCATGTCCATCACGATCGCCCCGCGGATCCGCGCGCGCTCCTCGCGCGAGAGCGACGCGACGTAGACGCGAGAGCCGCCGAGGTCGCGCTCTTCTTCGGTGAACGCGACGAGCCGCACCGTGGCCCGCGTGCGCACGGCGGCCACGACGCGCGCGACCGCGAGTAGCCCCGCGACGCCGCTCGCGTTGTCGTCGGCGCCGGGCGAAAACGAAACCGTGTCGTAGTGCGCGCCCACGAGGACGACGGGGGCGCGCGGGCCGAGCGTTCCGACGCGCTCGGCGATCACGTTGTGCGAGGTCGATCCGTGCACCGTGACGGGCTGCGTCTCGACCGCGAAGCCTAGCTGCAGGAGCGATCGTTGAAGAAAGACCTTCGCGTACTCGAGCCGCAGCGGGTTGGTCGTCGGGCTTCGATCGCCTTCGAGCGCGCGGACGTCCATCGCGACCTCGCGGCTCTGCACGCGGGCGATCGCGTCGTGAATCGATGGTCGACAGGGCCCCACGCTCGGAGCGCACGCCGCGAGCCACACCATCCACAGCCACGAAGCCGACGACCGCACGCGGCGAGGGTAGCGGATCGCGCGCGCACGCTGTGGTGACTCGCTGGTAGCATCCGAGTCACCTATGCGCTCGCTACGCGGTTCGTTCTGTACACTCATTGTGGCTCTCGCTGCGTGTTCTGCGCCGACGGAGCCGTCGGACTCGGGTTCGGGCGACGGCGGGATGGACACCGGACGGCTGGACGACGTCGCGTCGACGGACGCGACGGGGACGGACAGCGCGAGCGACATGGGACCCGCGGACGCGGGGCCGTGTTCGAGCTGCGCGCCGCCTCGACGATGCGCGCACAACACGTGCGTCCCGAACCTGGGAACGTGCTCGAACAACGGTGATTGCCCCGGCGATAGCTACTGCGACGTCGATGGAATGTGCGTTCCGTACGGCGTTCCTGCGACGCGGATCAACGACACCGAGTGCCGTCGCGAGCGCACGGTGGAGGGATTGCTCCCGACCGTACAGTGCGAGTGGACCTCGGCGCCCGTGGGCGACCCGACGCGCGCGAGCTCGTTCGTCTACACCTCGCCGATGGTGGCCGACCTCAACCTCGACGGAACGTCTCGTCGCATCGAGCCGAGCATCTTGCTCACGACGTTCTCGTCGCAAGCGGGCCCCGGGATCCTGAGGATTTTCTCGGGTCGAACGTGCGAAGAGCAGATGCGCGTCGGCGACGCCGTGCCCTCTCGCGGCGACGAGCCTTCGTACGGATCGCAGCTCGCGATCGGCGACCTCGACGGAGACCTTCGCGTCACGGGCGACACGGTCACGGGCCACCCCGAGATCGTCACGTACCACCGGATTTCGCCCGCGGTCGGCGGACAGACCCCGATCCAGCTCATCGCGTATCGCATCGTCGATCAGCCGGGCATGACCCCGCCCTATCGCTTGGAGCGCGCGTGGATCGGTCGTCGCTGCGATCAGCCCGGGATGCCGCCGTTCACGTTGGGCGGCGCGACGCCGTGGTCCTCGACGTTCAACGCGGGGCCGTCGCTGGTGGACCTCGATGACGACGGCCGTCCCGAGATCGTCGCAGAGCAGCACGTGTTCGACGCGCAGGGGTGCATTCGCAATCCCACTTCGTCGACCGCGCCGTACATCGATCTCGGAACGTTCTCAGCGGTCGCCGACGTCGACGGCGACGGCGAGCTCGAGCTCGCGGACGCGACCGGCGTCTATCGCTGGGAAGTCGGCGCCGATCGTTGGGTGCTCGAGAACTATTTTCGCCCCGCGATGGGCGTGACGCTCCGCCGCGGATTGACGGCGCTCGCGGACTTCGGCGCGTTCACGGCGACCGACGACGACCCCGCGACGCGCATCCCCGAGATCGTGGTCGTCTCGTCGGAGACCGACGCGTACAACGCGAGCGGACTCGCGACCGTTCGCATCCAGAGCATCCGCGGCGAGGTCGTCTTCGGGCCCTATCCGTTGTACGGCCGAGGCAACGGCGGCGCGCCGACGGCAGCGGATTTCGACGGAGACGGTTGGCCGGAGTTCGCCGCGGCGGGACGCGCGTTCTACACGGTGTACGACCCGGATTGCGTGACGACGACGCGCGCGGGAGCGAGGCCCGGAGGCCGCTGCGATCGCGCCGCGGGCTCGATGTTGCCCGAAGGAGTCCTGTGGGCGCAGGCGTCGCAAGACGCGAGCTCGGCGTGCACGGGATCGAGCGTGTTCGACTTCGACGGCGACGGTCGCGCGGAGGCTGTGTATCGCGACGAGTGCTTCTTGCGCGTGTACCGAGGCGCGACGGGCCAAGTGATCTACTCGGCCGCGGCGCGCAGCGGAACGGGCTACGAGCTCCCAGCGATCGCGGACGTGGACGGAGATTTCGCGACGGAGATCGTCGTTCCTCGCGCGGGCAGCGGGATCTCGTGTCCTGCGCGCGATCCGTTGTTGCCCGCGGGCGCGGACATGCCTGTGGGCGCGCTGACGGGCTTCGTCGTGCTTCGCGACAGCATGGACTCGTGGGCCGCGTCGCGCCCGATCTGGAACCAGCACGCCTACTCGGTGACGCACATCACCGACGACGCGCGCGTCCCGCGCACGAGCATGATGGAGCGCAACTGGCTCGTCCGCGGGCTGAACAATTTCAGGCAAAACGTCCAAGGCCGCTTGGGCACGGTGGCGCTCGCGGACCTCACGGTGGCCGTCGCGCAAGCGAGCGACCTGTGCGCGGCCTCGGGCCCCGTGATGTTGCGCGCGCGTGTGTGCAATCGCGGGACGAACCCCGTCGCCGACGGCGCGCTCGTGCGCTTCGAGCTCGAGAGCGGCGACGCCGGCGCGGGCCCCACGCTGTGCGAAGCGCGCACCGATCGCGTGATCGCCGTGGGCGAGTGCACCGAAGTGAGCTGCTCGGGGACGCTCCCGGCGAACATGGGCCGCTCGGTGCGCGTGCGCGTGGACCCCGCAGGGTCGATCGCGGACTGCCATCGCGGCAACAACGTAGGGAGCGTTCCGATCGGGACGTGCCCGGGGTGAGCGGGGCGAAGGGGGAGGGGGGCAAGCGTGCCGCCCGCTTCAATCCCACCAAAAGCCCCATCCGCCGCACTGAAACAGCGCCCACGCGAGAGCGAGCACTCCGTCGCTCGCGGCGTCCGGCGCGTACGCGAGCTGCTCGCTCACGAGCGTCGCGAGCGCGCGGAGCGTCTCGGGGGGCTTGGACACAATCGCGTCGATGGTGGCCTGCCCGAGGAGCAACGGGCGCGCGCCGTACTCGTTGTGCCATCGCGCAAACGCCGCTGCGTGCAGCGCGGGCGAGGGGCAATCGTTGAAGGCCCCGAAGCCCAAGAGCGCGAGCGTCTCCCACGGATCGCACGCGAGCACGACGACGTGAACCTTGCCGCGCCCCGCGAACGAGCGCAGCACCGCGCGCTCGTCGACGCCCGCGGAGTACGGGCTCGGCGCGAGTCGCAGCGTGGCCACGCCGTTGGTCGATGGGTCGCTCTCGTGGTCGGTGTCGTCGTCGTCGTCGAGCGCGAAGAGATCGTCGCGTCCGAGCTCGTCGCCCGCCTCCCACGCGGCGAGCTGCTCGGGGGAGAGCTTCGTGAAGTCTCGTTCGAGCGAGTCGCCGACGACCGCGCGGAGCTTCTCGAACAGGGCGAGCACTCGAGCCTCGACGCTCGCGTTCTCGTCGCCTTCGCGCGTCGATCGCTCGTTCAACCACGCAGTGAAGTCCACGGAATCCGTCGCGAGCGCGTCGCGCCACCACGTGTACTCGCCGGGGCGTTCGGCGCAGCGAAGGGTCTCCCACGCGTCGGGCTCGACGAGCACGGCGCTCACGCGCGATCCCTTCGCGCGCAGCTGTTCGACGCGCTGCCACTCGAGGATCGCTTGCGCGGTGGCGAGGGGCTCGCTCGCGACCGCGCTCGTGAAGAAGGCTTCTCCGCCTTCGCGCTCGTCGAGCGCAGAGAGCATCGCGCCGAGCTCCGTGAATCGAACGCGCGACTGCGCGCTGTCGAGCAGCGCGACGAGGGCGTCTGCCGTGTCTACCACCGAGGCTGAGGTCATCGCGCGCGAGTGTCGCACACCAACGCTACGGGGCCGTCGCCGCGCGGGAATCACTTGGGCGCCGAGATGAACCACTTGGGCGCCGAGATGAATCTCGGCGCATAAACGCTGCTACGCAGCGCGCGCCCGCAGAGCCGGTCGCGAGGAGGCTCGGTAAATGGAGACTCCTCGCGCTCCTGCGCGCGACGCGCAGCGGCGTCTATGCGCCGAGATTCATCTCGGCGCGCAGCGAGGACGCGGTGTATCGCCGCCCTCCTCGCGCTCCTGCGCGCGACGCGCAGCGGCGTCCATGCACCGAGATTCATCTCGGTGCTCGTGAGACCCGAGATTCATCTCGGTGCTCGTGAGACCCGAGATTCATCTCGACGCGCAGCGGGGACGCTCAGCCGTGAATCTCGCTCGGCGCCGAGATTCACCTCGGCGCGCTCCTGACTCTCAGCGCACTCGACGCGGGCGACGTCTGACATCGTGGCAGAAGTCGTCGATGTTCCCGAATGCTCGAGCTTCGTTTCGATGTGTTTGTAGAGGGGACTGCGGGCGGCTTCGCGATTGCGATGGTGACGCGCGGTAGTTTGCTACGCTCTCGTCATTGTGACGCCGTTCTTCATCGCTTGGATTCCGCGGATTCGCGCGGCGAGCTTCGCGCTCGTCGGCGCGGCTGCGAGCGCGGCGTGCGGGACGCCACCGCCCACCGCCATGGATGTCTCGAGGCTCGACGCGAGCGACGTGATCGCTGTCGATGTCGCAGCCCCGAGTGATGTCGTCGCAGACGCGGACCTCGGGCCCGTGTCCGTTCGCATGGACCTCTCGCTCGAGGGCGGGTTCTACGTCGCGCCGTTTCCCGGTGAGCATCGGCGGCGCGAAGACGGGAGCGTGGATGTCTCGCGCTTTCCAAACCCGAGGCGCAACGACTACGCGGCCTCGTTGATCGCGCTCGCGGGGCAGCGAGACGGGTTCGGGCTCACGTCCGCGGTGTACTTTCAGCTCACGGGGAGCCCCAACGTCTCGCGGCTTCCGTCGGTGGCCGAGAGCGTGACCTCGAGCGCGCGTGTGTTTCTCGTCGCGGCGCAGTCGATGCCCGGAGAGCCGCAGCCCGCGAGGGTTCCTGTCGAAGTGACGTTTCAGAGCAACGGGGGGCCGTTCGGCGCGCCGAACATGCTCGTCGTGCGCCCCGTGCAGGGCTTCGTGCTTCGGCCCTCGACCCTCTACGCCGCGGTGGTGCTTCGCGACGTGCGCGACACGATGGACAGGCCGCTCGAAGCTGCGCCTGCGCTGCGCGCGCTCGTCGAAGGGCAACGCGTCGACGCGCTCTCGTCGGGCGCGCAGGACAGCTATCGACGCGCGCTCGACTCGCTGCGCACACAAGGCGTAGCGCTCTCGGACATCGCGGGGTTGACCGTGTTTCGAACGGGGGATCCGACCGCGGATTTTCAGCGCTTTCGCACGCACGCGATCGCGCAGCCGCCGATCGCGCCGATCGAGCGCTTCCGACGCACAGAGCTGTTCGACACGTTTTGTGTGTACGAGAGCGTCGTCGAGATGCCTGTCTACCAACGCGGTGAGCCGCCGTACACGAGCAGCGGCGGCGAGTGGACGACGGACATGCGCGGGACGCCGATGGTGCAGCGACGCGAGCGCGCGCGGCTGGTGTTGACCGTCCCTCGCGCGACGATGCCGAGCGGCGGCTACCCCATCGTCGTGTTCTCGCGCACCGGTGGTGGCGGCGATCGCCCGCTCGTCGAGCGCGGCGTTCGAGGAAGCAACGGCGGCCCCCCGCTCGCTCCGGGAACGGGGCCTGCGCTCGAGTTCGCTCGCGCGGGCTGGGCTGGGATCAGCCCCGACGGTCCGCACGGCGGACTGCGCAACGTCACGCGCGCCGACGAACAGCTGCTGGTCTTCAACTTCGGAAACCTCGGCGCGATGCGCGACAACGTTCGCCAGAGCGCGCTCGAGCTCGTCCTCGTCGCCCACGCGCTCCCGTCCATCCGCGTCGACGCGAGCGACTGCCCCGGCGCCACGGCAGAAGCGCGCTTCGACACAAGCTCGCTCGCGATCATGGGGCACTCGATGGGCGCGAGCATCGCGCCGCTCGCGGTGGCGTTCGAGCCGAGGTTTCGCGCGATGCTCTTGTCCGGCGCGGGCGCGAGCTGGACCGAGAACGTCGTTCACAAGCTGCGTCCGCTCGCGGTCCGACCGCTCGCCGAGGCGCTCGTCGGGTACACGGGCACTGGGCGCATGCTCCGCGGCGACGACCCGATTCTCAATATTCTTCAGTGGGCGGGCGAGACGTCCGACGCACAAGTATTCAATCGGTATGTGATCGACGAGCCTCCCGAGGGCCGCGCTCGCCACGTGCTCATGATGCAGGGCATCGTCGATCACTACATCATGCCGCCGATCGCCAACGCGGGCTCGCTCTCGCTCGGGCTGGACCTCGGCGGGCAGCCGCTCGACGCGACGACGATGGAGCTCGCGCGATTTACGCCCATCGCGTCGCTGCTCGGGTTCGCGGGGCGCAGCGCGATGGCGCTCCCTGCGCGGGGCAATCGCGCGTCGCAGGGCGCGATGGTGACCGCGATCCTCACGCAGACGCGCGAAGACGGCGTCGAGGACGGGCACGAAGTCGTGTTTCAAACCGAGGCGCCGCGCAGGCAGTACCGCTGTTTTCTCGAGTCGCTGGCGCGGGGAGTTCCGAGGGTCCCCGCGCAGGGCGAGCTCGCCGGAGCGTGCGAGTAGCCGCGAAGAAGAGCGCTTGAATGGCCGGAAGATTACGGTCCTTCGAGCAAATCTTCGCGCGGTTGATTTTCGAAACAGTCCCTACAGTTCGGGCACATTGGCCGCTGTCATGAACGCGGTGAACCGATCGAGCGCGCGCGCGCTCACGAGCATTTCGCTAGCGGCGATCCTCGTCGCTGGCTGCAGCGCTCCTTCGATGCCAGGAGACGCCAACGCAGACTCTCGCGAAGCCGGGGGCAACAACGACGGCTCGACGCTCCCTCCGGACGGCGCTGTGCCGATGGACGCGACGACCTCGGGCGACGGCGCGGTGACCGATCCGGACGCGGCGATCGCGATGGACGCGACCGCGACGAGCGACGGAGGTTCGTGCCCAGTTCCGACGACGCGCTGCGGAGCGAGCTGCATCAACCTCGGCGCAGACCCGATGAACTGCGGCGCGTGCGGCATGGCGTGCCCCGCGATGAACGTGTGCATGGGCGGCGTCTGTCGTCCGCCGGGAGCTTGCCAAGCGACTGGAACGATGTGTTCGAGCGGCGATCAGTGCTGCTCTGCGCGATGCCAGGCGCTCGGAACAGACCTGTCGCGTCGCACGTGCGTCGCGAGCGTCCCGCGGGTGTGCTCTGCGGACGGCGCGGCGTGCACGGCTGCACAAGACTGCTGCTCGCTCGCGTGCAACGGCGGCCGTTGCGGCGGGCAGCTGTGTCGCCAAGTGGGCGACGGCTGCATGAACAACACGCAGTGCTGCTCGAACATCTGCGGCGCCGACGGTCGTTGTCAGCTCGTCGAGTTCATGGGGCGAACGGACTGCCGTCCGCCCGGTGAATCGTGCAGCTCGGGCAGCGGCAACGGCTGCTGCGGAGTGTGCATTCGCGAGACGTCTCGGTGCGGGTTTCCGCCGAGCTCGGTGTGCGCTGCGGACGGCGCGTCCTGCGAGTCGAGCGCGCAGTGCTGCAGTCGTGTGTGCGCGCGCAACGCGATGGGCGCGCTCGTGTGCACGCCCGTGTGCGTCGCGACGGGCTCGCGCTGCACGAGCAACGCCGACTGCTGCGCGGGCGTGTGCAACGCGGGCATGTGCGCGCCTCCTCCGCCGATGTGCCGACCCGTCGCGGGCGTCTGCACGACCAACGCGGACTGCTGCGCGCCGAACTCGTGCGTGATGGGGCGATGCACCGCGCCCGCGTGTCGACCGATCGGCGTCGCGTGCACGTCTGCTGCGGATTGCTGCGGCGGCGTGTGCACCGCGGGCCTCTGCCAGCGCCCCCCGTGCATGGACATCAACGGGACGTGCCGCACCGGCGCCGACTGCTGCTCGGACACGTGCGTCGGTGGCCGCTGCGCTCCAGGTTGAAAAGTGGGGCGTCGCAGCGCGCGTGGGGGGCTTTGTTCACGGCCGCGACTCGTCCGAGAGCCTCACGGGGATCGCCTCGCTGAGCGCGTACGCTCCGGGCTGCGTCTCGAGCACCGAAGCGAGACCAGCGCGACGCAGCTGCTCGATCGCCTTTCGCAGTCGAAGGGCCGCGGCGCTCTCGAGGATTCGTTGCCCCGGCCAACCTCGGCTCACGAGCGTCGCGTGCGAGAGGCCCTTTCCGGGGTGTTCGACGCGCTGGATCGCGAGCGCGCGGAGCAAGCGCTGCGCGGCACGGTGACGCGCGAGAGAGACGCGCGGCGCGCCAGCGAGCGCGAACCACGAGCCGTCGAGGGCGACGACCAAGGCGCCGTCGGAGGGGGCCGCCGTCGCCTCGCGCGCGATCCATTGATCGACCACCCGCGCCGCGATCCTCAGGTCGATCGACTCGCGCTCTGCGTGCGCCTCGCGTCTCGCGCGCGCCGACGCCACGAGCCGCTCGGCTCTGCGGTGCTTCGCATGTCGAGCGGCCTCGCGCGCCTCGGCCCACTCGACGACGGACTCGAGCCGCTCGCAGAGGGCCTTGGGCGTCGCGCCCTCGGTGTCTCGAAGGAGCTCGCGGGCAACCTCGAAGGACTCGCGCGCTCGCTCTGCGAGCCCCTGTCCCGCGAGCGCGACGGCGACGTACGCCAGCGCGACCGCGGCCGTCGCTGGGTCGACCGCGCTCAGCGTCTCTCGCGCAGAACGCGCGAGGGCGCACGCGCGATCAGCCGAGCCTCGCTCGAGCGCGACGACCCCGAGCATGAGCGTCGCCAAGCCCTCGTGTCCGGGGTCGCGCTGCGCGGTCGCGATCGCGATGGCTTGCTCGTAGTAGTCCTCGGCGTCCTCGAGCCGCGCGTCGCCGTGCGCGATGAGCCCCAAGCAATAGAGGCACGTCGTTTGTCTCCTCGGATCGACGATCGCTCGCGCGGCCGAGAGCGCCTCGTCGAGCAGCGCTCGAGCGCGCGCTCCGTCGCCGCGTTCGAGCTCGAGGTAGCCTAGAAACGTGGACGCGGTCACGCCGTACGCCACGTCCCCCGAAGCGCGCGCGTCGTCGAGCCCCTCGCGAAACGCGCGCTCTGCGTCGGGCAATTCGCTCGCCGCCGAGTGCGTCGCGGCGAGGTCGATGCGCGCCCGCCCGCGAGCGCGAACGTCCCCGAGTCGATCGGCGATCGCCGCTGCGCGAGACAGGTCTTCGATCGCCGCCCGGTGCTGCCCGAGCAAGCGCAGCGCGTTGCCTCGGGCGCGAACGAGCTCTGCGTGCAGCGCAGGCTCGACGATCGCGCCAGCGTCGACCGCGGCGAGCAGTCGATCGAGCAGCGCGCGAAACGCCGCCGCGTCGCGGCCCGTGCGCGAGCGCTGCAACACGAGCGCGCACCGCGCGGCGAGCGCGAGATCCCCCGCGTCCGCGGCCCACTCGGCGGCCGAGAGGATGTTGTCTCGTTCGCGCTGGAGCCACGCCAGCGCCTCGCTGCTTCGATGGTGCTCGGCGAGCGCCGCGCACCGCTCTCCCTCCGCGGCAAAGTACCGCGCGCATCGCTCTCGCGCGCCGCGCACCGCGGTCGCGTCCGCGCGCACAAGCGCGTCGACCCGCGTCGCGCGTTGCACGACGAACGCCCTCTCGAGCGATCGATCGCACTTCGAGAGCACGCTCTTGTCTCGAAGCTGCTGCAGCGCATCGACGGCGCTCGCTTCGCCGATGACCGCCTCCGCGGCCTCGAGGACAAACGACCCGCGGAGCACCGAGCACGCGACGAGCGCGCGACGGGCCGCGTCCGACAGCGACGCCCACTGCTCGTCGAGCGCGGCGCGAACGACGGAGCTCGCCTGCAAGAGCGAGTCGACGCGGTCTCGGACCTGCGTTGCGTCGAGCGCCGTCGAGCTCGCGGCCACGATCTCGATCGCGAGGGGATTGCCGTCGAGCTGCGCGGCGATCTCGATCCACGCGCTGATCACCTCGGGCGCTTCGAGCTGCGCGACGCGCGCGAGGCGATCGACGACGAGCTCGGCGCACTCGCTGCGGGCTCCTTCGCGGTCGCTCTCGTACGAGAGCGGCCCGAGCTCGAACGACGGCGCGACCGCGCTCGGCCACCGCCCGCGCGAGGCCACGACGAGCTGCGCCGAAGGCCAGCGAGACAAGAGCTCGGCGCACCGGTCGCGGGCGTCCGCGGAGTGTTCCCAATGGTCGATCAGGAGCCACCGCGGCGCATCCCCGGCGATCGATTCGATCGCGCGCTCGAGCGACGATCCCGCTGACCCGAGGCGCGCGAGGTCGACGAGGATCACGGAGGCCCCGAGGCGCGCTTCGCGTTCGGCGAATTCGCGCAATAGTCTGGATTTTCCCTGGCCGATTGGGCCGTACACCGAGAGCACGCGCGGGCCTCGATCGAGGGCCTCGCGCATCGCGCTGAGCGCTCGCTCGCGACCGACGAAGCGATCGAGCGGCGCGGGGCACGGGGGCGCGGTCCTCAACGCGCGTTTCATCGACGATGATCGTACGGCTCTTTGCATCGACGGGGACGGTCGCTGTGCGCTGTCGCCTACTGCGCGGTGTAGCAGTCGACCGCGAGCGTCGCGCTGTCGTACCCGCAGAACGCGCCGCTCACGAGCTGTCCGCAGTCGAGCAGCCACCAGATGCCCCCAGCGCAGAACAAGACCTGCGTCTCGCTCGCGCACACGCCGGCGCCCTCGAGCGCGCCGTCGCACGCCACGCCGTTGCTCTCGCTGCCTTGATTCGCCGCAGAGCTCTGCGCGCCTCGCGCTCGGCTGCCGCTCTGTTGCATGGCCATCGGCTGCCTCGCGCCGCCGCCGCGCTGCGCGGACGCGCCTCCGTCGCTCGAAGTCGGCGCGGGCCCGCACGCGCTCGCCAACAGAGTGCTCGCCAACAGCCACACGATGCTCGTTCGATTCACGTTGTTCACTGCCTTTCACGAGGCGATCGCGAGCGCGTTCGACGCTGCGCGGCCTGTGAGGCCCGGCTGTAGATCGCGCTGGCGGGCGGCGGTCGTGAAGCCGCTGTGAATTGTGTGATTCACACGACGGGGCGCTGCGTTGGCGCGTCTCGTTCATCCCCCGTTGCGCGCAGCGCTCAGCCCGCGAGCAGCTCGCGCCACTCGCGCAGCTCGCCGACGATCATGCGCGGCGCGTGGCGAAGGTCGCTCAACGTGCGAGACCCCGTGAGCAGCATGATCGCGCGAAGCTCTCGTTCGACGTCGTCGAAGAAGCGCTCGACGCCCTCGCGGCCTCCGGTCTTGAGCGCTTGGAGGGCGGGGCGCGCGATGCCCGCCGCGCTCGCTCCGAGGGCCACCGCGCGCGCGACGTCGCCGCCGGTCTTCACACCGCCGGTCGCGATGATGCTCTCGAAGCCCGCGTGCGCGCAGGCCATCACGCTCGCCGCGGTGGGGACGCCCCAATCCCAGAGCGTCTCGCCGAGGCGCCGCGCTTCGTCTTTGGCGCGCAGCGTCTCGACGCCGACCCACGACGTCCCGCCAGCGCCGGAGGTGTCCACGTAGCGAACGCCCGCGGCGCGGAGCTTGGCGGCCGCGCGATGCGAGATCCCGTTGCCCGTCTCTTTGGCGATCACCGGAACCCCGAGCTCGGCGACGAGCTTCGTGAACAGCGGAATCCCTCCGCGAAAGTCCTTGTCGCCCTCGGGCTGCACGATCTCCATCGCGGGGTTCAAGTGCACGCAGAGCGCGTCCGCGCCGATCGCGTCGACCAGCGCGCGCAGCTGCGCGAGCGGCATCTCCCTCGCTTGAACGAGCCCCACGTTGCCGAGCACGAGCGCCGTCGGCGCCGCGTCGCGCACGCGATAGGTGTACGCGAGGCCGTCGTTCTTGTGCATCGCCCGCTGCGAGCCGAGCCCGAAGCCGTAGCCGCGCGCCTCGGCCACAGCAGCGAGCGTGCGGTTGAGCTCGGCGGCTTCGTCGGTTCCCCCCGTCATCGCCGCGATCACGATCGGCGCGCGGAGCTTCTTTCCGAGCAGTTGAATCGATGTGTCGAGCTCGTCGACCGAGAGCTCGGGCAGCGCGTCGTGCACGAGCTTGACGCACTCGAACAGCGTGGTGACCGAGCGAAAGCCCACGTCCCCGGTGGCGCAGAGTTCGATGTGGTCCCGCTTGCGTTGGGAGATGTCTGCCATGGCGCGGGTCGTATAGCGGCTCCGCCTTCTGTTGGCTACCCGCGACTCGAGAATCTCGGGAGATTTCCAAGGAGATTGCTCGCGGCGCGAACGTCTTCCGTCGGGGCTTCGCGTTGCGACACGCGCGAAGGCGCCGCTCGGATCGCACAACAAGAGGTGCTTTCGATGGCCGATCGCGCGAGGCGTCGCGAAGATTTTCGTTCGTCAGTGACAGACGTTCGGTCTGCTGCGAAAAAAGGGGTACCCCCGAGGCACGGATCGGGGCATACGGGCATCACACGGGACGTGCAAGCGATGACGAGCGAGAGTACGGCGCCAGCGACGGCGTCGCAGTTGGATGTGTTCGAAGACCTGCGTCGACGCGTCGATGCGCGGCTCGAATCAGTGCTGACCGAGTCCGAGTCCGATGCTTCGCGTCGGGCGAAGGACGCCGTCGACACCGTCGTTCAGGTACGCGACCTGACGATGCGCGGCGGCAAGCGGCTGCGCCCCGCGATGCTGCTCGCGGCGGTCGAGTGCGTCGTCGAGTGGAAGACCCTCGCCGCGGCGGTGGTCGACACCTCGTGCGGGATCGAGCTCTTGCAGACGTACCTGCTCATCCACGACGACTGGATGGACGGAGACGCCGTGCGACGCGGCGGGCCCACGGTGCACGTCTCGCTCGCCAAGCGCTACAACGACGATCACCTCGGGGCGAGCGCCGCGATTCTGGCAGGCGATTTCGCGAGCGCGCTCGCGCAAGACATGGCGCTCTCGCCGAGCGTCCCCAAGGCGCGGCTCTTCGACGTGGCCCGCGCGTTCATCACGATGCAGCGCGAGGTCGTCCTCGGGCAGACGCTGGACGTGCTCAACTCGTCGGACCTCGAAGCGATCCATGATTTGAAGACCGGCAGCTACACGGTGCGCGGACCGATCGCCCTCGGCCACGCGCTCGCCGGCGGAAGCCCCGAGCAATGGAGCGCCCTCGAAGCGTTCGCAAACCCGCTCGGCGTCGCGTTTCAGCTCCGCGACGACCTCATCGGCGCGTTCGGCGACGAAAAAGAGACGGGAAAGAGCGCGGCGAGCGACCTCCGTCAGGCCAAGATGAGCGCCCCGGTGCGCTGGGCGCTCGAGCGCTTGCCCGAGGCCAAGAAGTCCGAGCTTCGCTCGGTGCTCGGGACCGATCAGTACGTCCGCGCGCAAGAGCTGTTGATCGAGTCGGGCGCGCCCGAAGGCGTCGAGCGACGGATCGATGAGCTCGAAGCAAAGGCCCTCGCCGCGCTCGAGTCGCCTGCGCTACGTCGCGAAGGAGCGCGCTTGCTCGCGCGCCTCGCGGCGCTCATGTGCAAGCGCAAGAAGTGACGGACCTCGCGGGGGAAGCCCATTTTTGTGCGGCGCGGTGATGGTGTATCAACGCGCGCCAAGACGATGGTCACGCCGGACTCGCAGGGCTCGAACACGCAACACGCGTGCGGAAAGGTGATTCTCCTCGGAGAACACTCGGTCGTGTACGGACAGCCCGCGCTCGCCGCCGGCCTCGCGCGCGGCGCCGAAGCGACGCTGACGCCCGTCGATCGCGAGCTCGTGCTCGACGTCGACGGCCTCGTGTCCGCGATCACCGTGAACACCGACAACGACCTCGGCCGCGCGCTCGCCTCGGTGTCGAACGCGCTCGAGTCGATGGGCGGACGCACTCCGCGAGGACATTTGCAGGCAAAATTGCATTTGCCCGCGGGGGGCGGCGTCGGATCGAGCGCCGCGCTCGGCGTCGCGTGCGCCCGCGCGCTGGCGCTGCAGTCGTTGGGGCGCGCGTTGACCCTCGACGAATCGATCGAGCTCGGCACCGCGTGGGAACGCGTCTTTCACGGAAATCCCTCGGGCTTGGATCACACGGCAGCGGCCTACGGCGGCGTCGGGATCTTCGTGCGCGGCCGCGGCTGGACGCGGGTCGCGATGAAGCGTCCGCTCCGCGTGCTCTTCGCGGACACCGGCGAGCGAACGCCCACCAAAGAGACCGTCGGCAACGTCGCGAAGCTGCGCGAGCGAAAGCCCGAGATGGTCGACAACAGCTGCGAGGCCATCGGCGTGCTCGTTCGCAACGCGGCGCTCGCCGTCCAAGACGCCGATTGGCGCGCGCTCGGTCAGCTCATGGACCTCAACCAGAACCTCCTCTCGGGCTTGATGGTCTCGACCGAACGAACGGAGCTCCTGTGTCGCGTCGCGCGCGCTCGCGGCGCGTTCGGCGCGAAGCTCACCGGCGGGGGCGGCGGCGGGTGCGTCATCGCGATCGCGCCCGACGACGCGCAGTCCGCGGTGCTCGACGCGTGGCGCGGCGAAGGCGCGCGCGTGTTCGACGCCATGATCGAGTGACGCGCGAGTTCACCGAAAATCGATGTTCGGTGAACCGCATTCTTTCTGCGGCGAATCGTTGCGTCGAGCCTCGGAGGGGCGCGACGATGGCGCTCATGATTCGCAACGAAGGTGGACGCGTCGAGGTCGTGTGCGGCTCGATGTTCAGCGGCAAGACCGAGGAGCTCATCCGGCGGCTGCGCCGCGCGCTGCTCGGCCGTCAGCGCGTTCAGGCCTTCAAGCCTGCGATCGACACGCGCTATCACGACAGCAAGATCGTCAGCCACAGCTCGCTCGCGCTCGAAGCCGAGCCCGTCCGCGATCCCGCAGAGATCTTCGCGCGCGTGCGACCGGACACCGAGGTCGTCGGCATCGACGAAGCGCAGTTCTTCAGCCACGAGCTCGTCGAGGTCGTTCAGCGCCTCGCGGATCGCGGCGTGCGGGTGATCTTGGCGGGCCTCGACCAAGACTACTTGGGTCGGCCGTTCGAGCCGGTTCCACAGTTGATGGCGATCGCCGAGGACGTGACCAAGTGTCACGCGGTCTGCACTGTGTGCGGCGGGGCCGCGAGCCGCTCGCAGCGCGTGGTCGATACGAGCCACGCGGCGCGCGTTCAAGTGGGCGCCGCCGAGTCGTACGAAGCGCGTTGCCGTCAGTGCTTCGAAGACCCCGAGTCCGCGACGAAGGTCGTCACCCGCGCGGCGGGCTGAGCTCGCAGCGCGTCACTTCGGCGGCCGAACGCTCGCTCCGAAGAGCTTCTCTCGCGCTTCGGTCGCGAGCGATCGCATCGGCGGTCCCGGCGTCACCGACCCGAACCACACGCACGCCTCGTCCACCGACGAGAACACCTTCAACAAGAAGGGGACCTTCACCACCAGCGTGAGCCCGGTCACCACGCCGCGCACCGCGGTCTGGTGAAACACTCCGCCTTCGCCGACGACGGCCACCGCGCGAACGCCTCGAACGCCCTCGCGCATGAGCTGCGCCATCGCTTGTCGCACGGGCTCGTCGGGCACCGGGCACGCGTCGTCGATCACGACGAGGACCACCGCGTGCTGCGGGTGTCGCGCCACGAGGTCGCGGAGCATCGAGCAGCCAGTGAGCACCTGCGTCACCGTGACCGCTCCACGCCACCACAGCACCGCGACGCGGTCCGCGGTCGCGATCAAGTGCGTCGAGTCGTTGGAGACGACTCTCAGCGCGGTGGACGGGATCATGGGCGCGCGTGACTTTGGCACGAGCGCCGCGCGAACGCGATTTCTCGCACGAACACCAGCCCTTCGATCAAACCGGCAGAAAGCGCCGCGCGGCGTGCGCGCGACAGAACGATGGCGACGCGCGCAAACGCGGGCGTTCGTTGTACGCTCCTGGGCCTCCGTCGCGATGGCTCGTTCGCTCAGCGCTTGTGTGTTCGGCAGGGTGTTCACGTTCGACTCGGTGAAGGACGTGCTCAACAAGGCTAGCGACCTGCGCTCGGGCGACGTCCAAGCGGGCCTCGCCGCGCGCAGCGACCGCGAGCGCGTGGCGGCCAAGCGCGTGCTCTCCGAGTTGACCCTCGAGGACATCTACGAAAACCCGTCTGTTCCGTACGAAGAAGACGAGCTCACGAGGCTGTTTCAAGACAGCGCGGATCGCTCGTCGCGGCGGAGGCTGGGATCGCTCTCGATCGGCGAGGTGCGCGAGTGGGTGCTCGATGACAACACCACCGGCGAAGACCTCGCGCGCGTCTCGCCCGGGCTCACGCCAGAGATGATCTCCGCGGTCACGAAGCTCATGTCCAACATGGACCTCGTGTGCGCGGCCAAGAAGATCCGCGTGGTGACTCGCTGCAACAACACGCTCGGGCTCGCCGGGCGCATCTCGTCGCGCCTGCAGCCCAATCACCCGCGCGACTCGGTCGAGGGAATCCTCTCGGTGATCCTCGAGGGGCTCTCTTACGGCAACGGCGACGCCGTGATCGGAATCAACCCGTCGACCGAGACCGTCGAGAGCACCGCCGAGATCCTCTCGCGCACGAGAGCGCTGATCGATCACCTGCAAATTCCCGCGCAAAATTGCGTCTTGTCGCACGTCACGATCCAGATGCAGGCGATGCAGCGCGGCGCTCCGCTGGACCTCTGCTTCCAGTCCATCGCAGGCAGCGAAGGGGCCAACAAGAATTTCGGCGTCTCGATCGCGCTGCTCGACGAAGCGCTCGCGATGACGCGCGAGCTCGGGACCGCCCAAGGCCCCAACGTGATGTACTTCGAGACGGGGCAAGGCACCGCGCTCTCGGCCAACGCCCACTACGGAACAGACCAGATGACCATGGAGGCCCGCGCGTACGGCTTCGCGCGGAGATACAAGCCCTTCATCGTCAACTCGGTCGTGGGCTTCATCGGCCCCGAGTACCTGCACGACGCGAAGCAGATCACCCGCGCGGGGCTCGAAGATCACTTCATGGGCAAATGGAGCGGCCTCCCGATGGGCTGCGACGCTTGTTACACCAACCACGCCGAGTGCGACCAAAACGACCTCGAGAACCTCGAGATCCTCTTGGCGACCGCGGGCGTGACGTACTTGATGGGCATTCCCGCGGGGGACGACGTGATGCTCAACTACGAGACGACGTCGTTTCACAACAACGCGACGCTCAAGCGCGTGCTCGGGCTGCGCCCGGCGCCCGAGTTCGAAGCGTGGCTCGAGCGCGTGGGGCTCTGGCGCGACGGGAGACTCACGGACCGCGCCGGGGATCCCTCCGTGTTCTTGCGACGCGAGGCCGTGCGCCACGCCGTCTTCGGAGAGAGATAGAGGTCCGACGCCCATGGCCACCGAGCTCGACGAAGACGCCATCGCAGCGATCGTTCGCGCCGTGCGCAAGCGGCTCGAACAAGAGTCTGCTCCAGTCGCGCCCGTCGATCGCTACGCGCCGCCCAAGGACTGCGGCGGCGACGCAGGACACGCGTGCACGAGCGATCCGAGGCCCGTCCACAGCGTGAAGGACCCCGTGTTCGAAGCGATGCTCCCGAGGCTCGTGGCGGCGACGTCGTCGCAGATCGCCGTGGGACACACGGGCGGGCGCTTTCGCACGGACCTCTACCTGCGCGTGCGCGAGGGGCACGCGGACGCGCGCGACGCTGTGCACAGCGACGTTCCTCCCGAATGGCCTGTGAAAAATGGGCTCATTTCGCTGGAGACCCGCTGCTCGGATCGCGACGAGTACCTGCTCTATCCCAACCACGGAAGGCGCCTCAGCGACACGTCGCGCGCGACCGTGCAGGCCTACGCGAGCACGCGGCCCGACGTGCAGATCATCGTCGGCGACGGGCTCTCGCCGAACGCGATCGTGCAAAACGGAAGCGCTTCGCTGAGCGCCCTCGGCGCCGCGCTGCAGCAGGGCGGACTGCGGACGGGCGTGAGCTTCTTCGTCAAATTCGCGCGCATCGGCGTGGCCGACGAGATCGGCGTCCTCGTGGGAGCGCGCGCCACGGTCATGCTCGTCGGCGAGCGACCAGGCCTGGGGACGGGCGACTCGCTGAGCTTCTACATCGCGATCAACCCCAAGCTCGACCAAGACAACGCCGAGAAGAACTGCATCTCCAACGTCAGGCCCATCGGGATCGCGCCGAGCGAGGCCGCGGAGCAAACCGTGACGATCTTGCGAAGAGGCTTCGAAGCCGGCGTGGGCGGCGTGGCGCTCGGGCTCGGATGGGGACGACGATGAGCAAGGTTTCGCTCAGCAAATTGCAGGGTCGCGTGCTCTCGTGCCGCGCCTTGCCCAACGCGGACCCCAGGCTCTGCGAGGCGCTCGGGCTGCCTCGGTCCTCCGAGCGACGGTCCCTCGGCTTGATTACGTGTGATCAGGACGACACGCTGTACGCCGCGCTCGATCACGGCACGAAGATGGCCGACGTCGAGGTGATCTACGCCAAGAGCTTCTACGCGGGATCGGCGCACGCCTCGGGGCCGCTGTCGGGCGAGATCCTCGGCGTGATCTCGTCGAGCGAGCCCGAGTCGATCGACCAGGGCCTGCGGGCGATCGTGGACGCAGTCGAAAGAGTGTTCTCTTTTCAAGCCGTGGGGCAGACGGGGGTGGCCGTGTTTCCCACGGTGATCGCGAGCGTCGGGAGGTATTTGTCGGCGCAGTCGGGCGTCGCCGTAGGGCAGCCGCTCGGGTACTTCATCGCGCCGCCCATCGAGGCGACGCTCGGCGTGGACGCGGCGCTCAAGGCGGCGGACGTGACGATGGCGAAGTTCTTCGGGCCGCCCACGGAGACCAACTTCGCAGGGGCGTACATCACCGGGCCGCTCGACGCGGTCGAGGCCGCGGCGCGCGCGTTTACGGCGGCCGTCGTAGACGTGGCCAACGACCCGCGGCGCTCGCGATGAGCGGCGGAGCGCCCTCTGGTGCCGAGCCCACACAATCAAGCGGCGACGGACTGAAGCGCTCGCTCGGCGTGATCCACCTCTGGGGCCTCGCCGTCGGAATGGTCATCTCTGGCGACTATTTCGGGTGGAACCTCGGCCTCTCCCGCGGCGGCCCGGTCGGCATGATCATCGCGACGCTCGCGGTGACCGTGCTCTACGTGTGCTTCATCTTCAGCTACACCGAGCTCGCCGCGGCGATCCCTCACTCGGGGGGACCGAGCGCCTTCGCCAAGCGCGCGTTCGGCTCGTGGGGCGCGTACGTCGCCGGAGCGGCGACGCTGATCGAGTTTCTCTTCGCGCCGCCGGCGATCGCGCGGGCCGTGGGCGCGTACGTGAACTTTCGAGCGCCGTCGCTCAGCGTCAACGCGGTGAGCGTGGGGGCTTTTGTGCTCTTCGGCGCGATCAACGCGATGGGCGTCTCGCTCGCGGCGACGCTCGAGCTCGTGATCACGCTGCTCGCGACCTTCGAGCTCGGGCTCTTCTTCGTGCTGACCGCGCCGCACGTTCAGACGAGCACGCTGTTGGCGCAGCCGTTGTTGCCCGGAGGCGTGGGCGGCGTGTTCGCGTGCGTCCCGTTCGCGATCTGGTTCTACCTCGGGCTCGAGGGCGCGGCGATGAGCGCCGAAGAGGTGATCGAGCCGAAGAAGACCATTCCGCGTGGGTTTTTGGCGGCGATCGCGACGTTGGTCACGTTGGCGCTCGGCGTGCTCGTGTGCACGAGCGGCGCGGTCCCGTGGCGCGAGCTCGTCGCGGACGACTCGCCGTTGCCCAAGGTGCTCTCGCGTGTGCTCTCGCGCGGACACGCGATGACGCACTTGATGGTGTACCTCGGGCTCTTGGGGCTGCTCGCGTCGTTTCACGGGATCGTGCTCGGGTGCTCGCGACAAGTGTTCGCGCTCGCGCGAGACGGCGTGCTCCCCGCGACGCTGGCGCGCGTACACCCGAAGCGCCGCACGCCCGTCGCAGCGATCCTGCTCTCGTGCTCGATCGGCGTCGCCGCCACCCTCTCGGGAAAGACCGACGCCCTCATCACCATGAGCGTCCTCGGCGCGCTCGTGCTCTACGTCACGAGCATGTTCTCCGCGTTGAAGCTGCGCAAATCCGAGCCGGATCTCGAGCGCCCCTTCGTCGCGCCGCTGCATCCTGTGCTGCCCATCGTGGCGATCGCGCTCTCGTGCGTCGCGTTCGCGAGCGTCGCGTGGAGCGCGCCGTGGGTGTGCGCAGCGTTTGTCGCGGTGATGGTGGTTGGCGGTGTCGTGTTCGGCGTTGCGGCGCGGAGCAAGCGTGAGTCAAACTTGCGCTAGATGCTCTACGACTTCGAGTTCGAGGAGACCGACGCGAAGCTCGACTTCGCGATCAAGCTCGACGAGGGCAAGCGCTTCTATTGTTTCATCGGCGAGAACGGCGTCGGCAAGACGAACCTCCTGCAGAACATGGCGCGGGTGCTCCTGGCGTCGCACTCGATGTTTCTGGGCAGAAAGCAGGAGGGGGTGAGGTTCTGTGAATTCTTGCTCTTCCCGGAGATACAGCAGGCGCTCCTCAATAAGTCAATTCCGTTTCCGTGGGGAGTTCGCTCAAACCGGAAGGACGTGAAACAGCGCTCGCAGTACTACTGGAACGTTCTTGAATTCGAGGCACTCAAGAACGGGCTTCGCCTGCCCTTCTTGCCGGTGCTCGATCGGCCTATCGTGATGGTGGGTGCGCGCGAGCGCGGACACACGTCGAATCTTCCCGAGGAGAGTGTTCGTTTCTTGCTCAGCGCTCGCTCGGTATTCAATTCGACGTTTGATCGCACGTTCGCTGCGGTTGAAGGAACGCCTCGCCCCCTCGAATCCGTAGCAAGCTGGGTAACCTCTCGATTGTTAGTGAACCCTATGTTCGCAGTCGGGTCAGGGCGTCGCGAGGCAGAGGTCATTGCACTCTGTAAATCGCTTCAACAACTCGACTCTGCTCGTTTCTCTCGCCTCGTGATGCGGGTCGATCAGCAGATCCGTCTCGCAATCGCATATGAAGGCGGCCAGCTCTGGTTCAACAACATCCCGATCGACAAGCTCGCGACTGGCTACATCGCTGCCGTGAAAATCCTGCAGGAGATCATCGCTGCTTTCGCGGCGTGGGGCGCGTTGATCGGCCACGCTGACCCTCTCACGCTCGATGGCATCGTGTTTATCGACGAGCTCGACGCTCACCTCCACCCGAAGTGGCAGGCGAAGATGGTCTCGCTGCTGAAGGGGACGTTTCCCAACGCGACGTTCGTGACAGCGACGCACTCGCCGACGATCATCTCGCAGACCGAAGAGGGCGAGGCGTACGAGCTTGTTCGCGACGGAAACAAAGTCACGTCTCGTCGCCTCGGGAGTCCGCGTGACTGGTATCTGAGCGACCTCTACGCGACGGCGTTTCACCTCGATCTCCCACAACCCGGCACGGCCGAGCCTGACGCGGACTCGGTTGTCTCGTTGCTGACTGAGTTCAGCAAGATCGTGCAGGAGTATCTCGCTGCAGGAAAGTCGGACGCGAAGCTGCGCGACGACGCTCGCTCCCTCTACGAGCAAGCGAAGGACAAGCTCCCGGACACCGACCCGCGGAGAAAGCATCTCGAGGTCCTTCGGGGGATGCTCGGGTGAGGCACTTGAAAAGAGGGGACCCACCGGCGTCGCTCGCCGATGGTGACGGGACAGAACCAGCGCCTCGCGTTGCTTGGTACGACAAGCTCTACAAAGAAGACGGCAAGATCAACGACCGGTGGAACACGCACGAGAAGGATCGCGTGACCGGCACGACGCCGATTCGCAGCGCGCTCAGCAGCCTGAGCGACGGTCTGTGCGCGTACTGTGGTGTACGGTTGCCGAGCGGGTGGCACGTCGAACACTGGCTCCCGAGCGACAAGTTTCCTCGCCTCGCGTACTACTGGCCCAATCTTCTTCCCGCGTGCGCGGGATGTAATCTGAAGAAGAAAGCGATCGCCCCACCCGTAACGCCGAAGCCGCTCATCGATCCAGCGCTCGTCGCGAAGGATGATGAGGCTCCCTACAACAAGGTGTCGTTTCTCGAGGCTCGCATCGATCGAATCATCGACCCGTCTCACGATGACCCGATGGCGCATATCGAATTCGAGTGCGCTGCGATGATCTTTGTCGCGCGCGCCGGTTCAGCGATGGGCGCGCTCACGATCAAGAAGCTCCGACTGTTGCAAGAGCGTGACGTGGCCAACGATGTCGCGCGCATCTCTGAAGCCGTACGGCTCGCGATCTCGAAAGGGCTCGCGGATGACGCCGTCGTAGCCCTCGTGTCGTTGACCGCGGCGTATCCGACGTTGGTCGAGGAGTTTTGCGGCTTCTGGCGCTCGTTCTCGCTCCGTGCGCGAATGTGACGCACGTCGCAGTGCGAACAGCCCCTCAGCCGCGTTCGTCGCGGTGATGGTGGTGGTGATCGCTGGCGCGTGGGCGCACGGGCGACGGGGTCTTCGCCGAGACGCGTCCGCTCTGCGATGATCGCCCTCGATGCACGACTCTACGCTGCGCGCGCAGCTCACCGCGGCGCTCGCCGCGAAGGGCCCCGAGTACCTCCCTCGCACGAGACACAAGCTCGCGGACGGGAGCCCGCGCTACACGAATCGGTTGATCCTCGCGTCGAGCCCGTACCTCGCGCAGCACGCGCACAACCCCGTGGACTGGTGGCCGTGGTGCGACGAGGCGTTTTCGACTGCAGAAACACAGTCCAAGCCAGTCCTCCTCTCCGTGGGCTACTCGACCTGTCACTGGTGCCACGTGATGGAAGAAGAGAGCTTCGAGGACGAAGAGATCGCGCGCTTCGTCAACGAGCGCTTCGTGTGCGTCAAGGTCGACCGCGAAGAGCGCCCCGACGTCGACGCTGTGTACATGTCGTTCATCCAGGGAATGACCGGCCGCGGCGGCTGGCCGATGACCGTGTTTCTCACGCCCTCGCGACAGCCCTTTTATGGCGCGACGTATCTTCCCCCGCGCGCTGGGGCGCGGGGCGCGAGGCAAGGGCTGCTCGAGGTCCTTCGGATCATTGACGAGCGCTACCGCGGAGACCCGCGCGCCATCCTCGCGCAATCCGAGCTGTACTCGAACGAGCTCCGCACGCTCTCTCGCCCTGCTCCAGCGGGAGACCTCGCGCCCGCTTCGACGATCGACGCGGCGGTCGCGCAGGCGCGCGCGAGCTTCGATCCGACGCACGGAGGACGACGGGGAATCCCCAAGTTTCCCTCGGCTTTTCCGCTGCGATTGTTGTGTCGCTACGGAGTTCGAAGCGGGGACGAGCGCGCCCTCTCGATGGTCTCGCACACGCTCGAGCGCATGGCCGATGGAGGCATGTTCGATCACTTGTCCGGCGGGTTTCATCGGTACTCGACCGACCATCAGTGGCTCGTCCCGCACTTCGAGAAGATGCTCTACGACAACGCGGCGCTCGCGCTCGCGTACCTCGAAGGCTCGCAGGCCCTGGCGAATCCGCGCTTCGCGGACACGACGCGCTCGGTGCTCGACTACGTGCTCGCCGAGATGACCGCGCCGGACGGGACGTTCTACGCGGCGACGGACGCCGACAGCGCCACGCCCGCGGGGGTCATGGAGGAGGGGGCCTTCTTCACGTGGACGACACACGAAATCGAGTCTGCGCTCGGCGTCGATGATGCGCCGGACGCGATCGCCTATTGGGGCGTGAGCGAGACGGGCCACCTCGACGGTCGCTCGGTGCTCCATCGTCCGCGCGGCGCACCCGCGCTCGATCCAGCGCGGGTCGAGTCGCTTCGCGCGCGACTGCGGGAGGCGCGCGCCAAACGCCCCGCGCCCCTCCGCGACGACAAGGCCATCATCGGGTGGAACGCCCTCACCGTCACCGCGCTCGCCCGCGCCGCCATCGTCCTCGGTGACGCGCGCTACGCCGACGCGGCGGTCCGTTGCTGCGAGACGATCCTCCGCGTGCGCGACGAGCGAGGCTCGCTCCCTCACGTGATCGTCCGCGGCCAGGGCGAGGGGCTCGCGTACGGAGACGACCGCGTGTTCTTGAGCCAAGCGCTGCTCGATGTGTTCGAGCTCACGGGGCACGCTCGATGGCTCGACGAGGCGCGCGCCACGATGAACGACCTCGCGCGCGAGCACGGCGATCCAGAGAACGGCGGCTATTTTCTCAGCGCTACGTCGCACGAGGCGCTGCTCTTTCGAGAGAAGCCGGACTACGACGGCGCTGTTCCGTCGCTCAACTCGGTGGCGGCGCTCGTGTGGTCGCGGCTCGCGACGGTGTGCGACGACGAGCTCGCGCGAGGCCATGCAGAGCGCACGATGCGAGCTTTTTCGGCGCTCGTAGCGAGGCGGCCGCTCGCGATGGACCACTTGCTCCTCGCGCTCGACTGGCACACGCGCGGCGCGCGCGAGGTCGTGATCGTCGTGCGCGAGGGCGGAGCGCTCAGCGGTGACGCGCGACCGTTTCTCGCGGCGCTCGAGCGATCGCTCGTCCCAAGCGTCGCGCTCGTGGTCGCGACCGAAGCGGCCCTCGCGGGAGCGCTCGGCGAGAGAGTCCCATTCGCGCGGGGCAAAACGCTGGTCGAAGGGCGACCGACGGCCTACGTGTGCGAGCGAGGGCTCTGCCAGCGGCCGACCACGGACCCCGAAGAGTTTGCCGCGCAGCTGCGCGCGTCGTGACAGCCTCGCGGGTCACACCGTGAACAGCGCCTTGCTCGCGAGCGCGTCGCGCACGTCGTCGCGCAATTTCGTGAGCTCGGTGAGCTTCGTCTCGATCTCGGCGAGCTTTCGGTGAAGGCGCTCGCGCATCCGCTCGCTCGACAGTTGTTTGGCGTCGAGGAGCTTGCCGAGCTCGCGGATCTCGTCGAGCGAGAACCCGAGGTCCTTCGCTCGCTTGCAGAGCCGCAAGCACGCCACGGTGGACGCGTGGTAGTCGCGGTATCCGTTGCGACGGCGCGTGGGGCGCGCCACGATCCCGAGCTTCTCGTAGTAGCGGATCGTGTCGATCGAGAAGCCCGTCTGCTCGGACAGTTCGTGGATCAGCATCTTGACCCTGGAGTGTGCTCCAGGGTTCAGGATCGACGCCATGGATCCCTCGCTCGCTCAGTGGAAATCTCTCGGACACACGTTTTCATACCGAGGACGCTCGGTCTTCTACCGCCGCGAAGGCCGCGGCCCCACGGTCGTCGCGCTGCACGGATACCCGTTGTCGTCCTGGGACTTCTCGCGCGTGTGGGCGACGCTCACCGAGGCGCACGACGTGATCGCGCCGGACATGGTGGGCTTCGGGTTCTCGGACAAGCCGCGCGACGGCGAGTACTCGCTCGCGATGATGGCGGACACCGTCGAGGCCCTCGCGGCCTCGCTCGACGTCACGAGCGCGCACCTCGTCGCCTTCGACCTGGGAACGGCGGTCGCGCAAGAGCTCCTCGCCCGCTTCGAAGAGGGGCGCGCGAAGGTGCGCCTTCGCTCGGTGTGTTTTCTCAACGGGAGCTTGTTTCCCGAGGTGTATCGACCGCGGTGGATCCAGAAGGTGCTCGTGTCTCCGCTCGGGCCGTGGGTGGGTCCGAGGCTCCCGCGCGGGCTCGTGCAGAAGGCGCTGGTCTCGACGTTCGGTCCGCACACGAAACCAAGCCCCGAGGACCTCGAGCGCTTCTCGCAGCTCATCGAAGCGGGCGAGGGACTGTCGGTTACTCACAAGCTCAACAAGCTCGTCTTCGATCGCCGCACGCACAGGGACCGCTGGGTGTCCGCGATGCAGAGCACCCGCGTCGCGATGCGGCTCGTCAACGGACCGGCGGACCCCAACTCCGGCGCGCACATGATGCAGCGCTATCGCGAGCTCGTCCCGTCGCCCGACATTGTCTCTGTGGGCGACGCGATCGGGCACTGGCCGCTCTTGGAGGCCCCTGACGCGTCCGCGCGCGCGATCCTCGAGCACTGGGCTCGCGCGGCGTGAGCACGCTCACTGCGCGGCGGTCGGCGCGGGATCGGTGATCGTGAACTCGACGCGTCGATTGCGCTCGTGGCACGCGTCGGTGTCCTCGCTGCACACAGGGCGCGTGTGCCCGAAGCCCGCGGACTCGATGGTGATCGACGCGAACCCGTGGTTGCGGAGGTAGTTCGCGACCGCCGCGGCGCGACGCTCGGACAGGCTCTGGTTGTCCGCCTCGCTGCCGCGCTGGTCGGCGTGGCCTTCGACGCGGAGGCGTCGAATTTGTGTGTTCTCTCGGAGGAGCGCGACGAGGTCGTTGAGGACCGAGGACGACTCGTTCTCGCGGATCACGTCGCTGTTGGTCTCGAACTGAATCTGGTGGTTCAGCGTGATGTGACCGTTGGCGAGGACCGCTTCGGTGTGCGTCGTCGGCGCGGCGCTCGTCGTCGGAGCGGCCGGAGTTGTCTCGGGGGCCGGCGTTGTCGCTCCGCCCGAGCTCGACGGGGGGGTTGTGTTCGCGGGGCGCGGAGTCTCACCGCAGGCCATCGCGAAGAGGACGAGGACGGGGGCGCACGAGCGAAGGTTGCTCGCGAGCGTTGTCTTGGAGTGTGTTCGACGCATCGCGCCCGTATACCAGCGCGAAGCGAGGCGGGTCCTCGTGTGTTCGTTCTCTTCTTTGGTCGTTGAGCGAAGGTCTTGCCGAAGTGGCGCGTCGACGCGAGGAAGACTCGCGCAAAACTCAGTCTTCGGATATGATTGTCCCGTGTTTGGCCGCAGTGTTCTCCGCGTGAATCTCGTCGCGGCGTGCGCGCTCGCGACGAGCGTCGCGGCCGCGTGCGCTCCGAGCGTGGGCCCTCCCGACGCTGCGCCGATGGAGAGCGCGGCGACGCGCGCGCTCGCTCCGTGTCGCGCGATCGTCGCGAGCGAAGCGGACCTCGCGACGATCGCGTCGGTGACGGCGCACATCAATCGATTGCCGCAGCCCGCGACGGTCCCGTGCTTGATGGCGAGCTTGCCGCGGCCGTTCAGCGTCGTCGCCACCACGAGCGTCTCGAGCGCGCAGCCCGCGTTCGGAACGCGATCGCCGAGGCTCTTTCTGTTCTTTCGTCGCGTGACGCTCTCGGTCGTCGCCGAGGGGATGGGCGCTCCGCTCGTCGAGTTCGCCGAGTACTCGGACGCGTTCGGCCGGCACAACAGCCTGAAGGGAGAGGTCGAGCTGCCCTCGCGCGGGCCGCTCGCCGCGGACGCTGCGTTCGCGCGCGTTCGCTACGGAAGCGGAACGTCCTGCGGCTTCTGTCACCGCAACGAGCGATCGACCCCCGAAGCGAACAGCGGCTTCGTCTCGGGCGCGCTCCGACCGACGATCGACAGCGTTGTGAGTATGGAATATCTACGCTCTCTGCCTTCGAGCGCGTGTTCGTCGAGCGAAGACGCGAGCGCGCGGTGCCAGTTCTGGCACGCGTTGTTCGACTACGGGGACGTGACGCAGGGCGCCTTCGATCCCGAGATCGAAACGTTGTTCCGTTGACTGTCGCCGTGCGACCCTTCGGTGAATTCACTGATCGGAAAAACGCGGACAACGGGGCGAAACACCGTCGCTGTCCCATCGCTCTACGAAGGCAACAGTCATGAAGAAACGCACATCGAGCTTCGGTGCAGCGGCAATGCTCGTGGGTGCTGCGCTCGGCGCAGGTTGCTCGGAGGGCGGAGCGCCGTTCGAACCCAACGACGCTGGCAACGGCGGACGCGACAGCGCGCGGAGCGACGGTGGTGGCGGCGGTGGCGGTGACGGTGGTGGTGGACCTTCCGTCGAGCGATGCACGACCGCTGCGGACTGCACGCGCGGAAACATGTGCTCGGTCGCCACCTGTCGCGCGGATGGGACGTGCGGCTACGGCCTCGATGTGGCGCGCTGCGAGTGCGACCCGGACTGCACGCGCACGGGCGCGTCGGGCGCCACGGGGTGGAACGATCCCGGCCGCCGCGGCGTCGAGTACGACATGGCGTCCGGCGGGCTCATCGTGCGCGCAGAGTCTCGACGCGGGGACTATCTGTGGGTTCCCAACAGCGGCAACAGCACGTTCTCGAAGTGGGACGCGGACACCGGCCGCGAGATCGCGCGCTATCGCGTGGGCATGCCCGGCGCAGACACGACGAACTCGCCGTCGCGCGTGGTGGTCGACGGCTACGGAGACGCGTTCGTCGCGACGCGCGGGCTCGGCGTGATCGGGACGGTCACGAAGGTCGCCGCGGACGTGCGCGACTGCGTCGATCGCAACGGCAACGGGATGATCGACACGTCCACGGGACCGATGGACGTGCGCCCGATGGGCCAAGACGAGTGCGTTCTCTGGTCGACGCAAGTGGGGCCAGCCAACGGGCTGCTTCGCGCGCTCGCGATCGGACCGGGCACCGAAGACGAGCCCGCGGGCTCGGTGTGGGCCGGCATCTGCGGCGCGACGACGGGCCAGTGGCGCCTGCATTCGCGCACAGGAATGATCGTTCAGAACTTCAACATCCCTCGCTGCACCTACGGCGCGGTCGCGACGCGCGACGGAAACATCTGGTTTCACACGCCGAGCCAGGGCGTCACGCCGATCAGCGCGCACACCAACATGATCGGCGAGTTCAAGCCCATCGCCGCTGCGCCGCCAGAGTGCCGTTCGTCCTACGGGATCACCGCGGACGCCAACGGACGACTGTGGCTCTCGCGCGCGACGAACGGCGCCGCAGGCTTCGATCCCGCGACCAACACGTGGACGTGCATGCAAGCGTCGACGGCGATCCGCGGCGGCCGCGCGGGCGCGCTCGGCTCGGGCATCACCGTCGACGCGATGAACAACGTGTGGGCGCCGCAAGCAGGCAACCCGCTCATCTTCTACGTGTGGCCCGCGACCGCGTTCGTCCCCGGGGGAAACATCCCGCCCGCGATGATCCGGACGTACAACCTCGGGCGCACCTTCGGCTCGTCCGCGCTCGGCGCGGACCGCGCAGGCCGCATGTGGGTCCTGCAGGGCGCCGAGCTCGTTCGCTTCGATCCGACCACCAGCACGCAGACCACGATGATGGGCCCCGTCGGGACGTACACGTACACGGACTTCACGGGCTCGGTCCGCCGCCTCGTCCTCGCCGAAGGGACGTACACGCAAGACTACGAGCGCTGCGACACAGGTCGCTTCACGGCCCTCACGTGGAGCAGCGATACGCCCGGCGATTCGCGGCTCGAATTCACGGTGCGCACCGCGGACACGCAAGCGGGCCTCGAGATGGCCGCGGGCCAGATGATCGCCGACACGCGCACGTCGATGTCCCCCGTCGACGTCGAAGCCGCGCTCAACGCGCGAACGATGATGGGCTCGCGCAAGTGGCTCCGCGTCACGGTGCGCTTCCGCCCGGGCATGGCGACGCCCGTGCTTCGCGCGCTCTCGGTCGAGCACCGCTGCCCGCCGCGCAACCCGGGCTGATCAGCGCGCCGCGCGACGTCGTCGGCTCGCGAGGGCGAGGGCGACCGCGGCCAACGCCAGCGGTCGCAGCGCGTCTCGATTGTGTGTGCGTGAAATCATTCGGCACCCGCACCCGCCGTCGATCGCGCCGGGGCCCGCGTCGGCGCGTCGCGCGTCCGCGCTGGCGCCGCTGTCCCTCGCCGCGGTCGCGTCGGCGCTCGACGGCCCGCCGTCCATCGCTCCCGCGTCGCTGCCAATCGCGACGCCCGTGTCCATCGCGCTCGCGTCCGCCGGTGGAACGATCCCCGCGTCCGTCTGCTGCCCCGCGCGGCACACGTCGTCGCCCGCGCGCATCTCGCAGCCGTTTGCGCAGGACTCGCTCTGCACGGCGCCCATCACGCAGCGTCGCCGCAGCGAGCCGTCGGTCGAGCACGCCCACTCGGCGGTCACGCCCGTCGGACACATCGGCGCTGCGTTGCACGTGTCTTCGCCCGCGTTGACCGCGCACCCGTAGGGGCACGGCTGCGTCTCGTCGCGCCCCGCGTTGCAGCGAACGCGTGCGGTACGCGCGCTGTTGCACGCCCACTCGGCGGTCACGCCCGCAGAGCACATGGACGCGGGCGGGTTGCACACGTCGTCGGTTCCCACCGCGCGGACCATGCAGCCCGCGGGGCACGCTTCGGTCATCACGTTTCCGTCGATGCAGCGAACGCGCGCGGTGCGCGCCGCGTTGCACGTCCAGATCGCGAAGGTCCCCGACGGGCACATCGGCGGAGGCGTGCTCCCGTCGCACGTCGTGCCCGGCAGCGTTCGATAGGCGTTTTGCATGGTCCACACGCTCGGTCGCGTCGGTGAACACATGCCCTCGTACGGGTCGTACGCGGTCGTGCTCGTCCCGCCGACCGCGCGAAACTCTGTGTGCAAATGCGCGCCGGTCGAGCAGCCCGAGCTCGCGATCTGACCGATCACTTGTCCGCACGTCACGCGGTCGCCGACGCGAACGCGGACGCTCCCCATGCGCATGTGCGCGTAGATCACGCTCCGCGTCCCGTGGTCGATGCGGACGTAGTTGCCGTAGCCGAAGCCCACGCTCGTCCCGCACGTCCCGCTCGACGGGCACGACGTGCATCGGTCGAACGCCCCGTCGTTGGTCGTCACCACCGTGCCCGCCGCGACGGCGACGATGTTGTTGCCGGCGTCGATCGCGCCGAGGTTGCCCGTGAGCGACCAGTCCGAGCCGCGGTGACCGTCGTAGCTGCTCGTCCCACAGTTCCAATCGCGATGCGCGCCGGAGGCTGCGTTTTGATCGAAGTAGTAGTAGTTGCCGATGCAGCCAGAGCACTCGACCGAGCGCCTTGCGCGCTGAGCCCACGCGACGCCGGGCGCGATCGACGCGATCGATGCGATCGCCGCCGCGGTGATCGCGAGCCTCGCGAGGATCGCTGGAGTACGCGCGCGCTTCACGAGGCACCTCCCAACGCGACCGCGAGGTGTCTTCCGTCGCGGCTCGTCCACGAGACCTCGCTCGCGCTGCACCGCAGCGACGCCGCGTCTCGCGCGACCTCGACGAACGCGCCGCCCCAGTCCTCCCCCGTGCGGAGCGTACAGTTCGTCAGGCACCGAACGCCCTCGTCGCTCGTCGATCGCGCGACGTGCACGCCGAGCACCCCGCCGTTGCGCGCGCCCACGAAGCACACGAGCGCGCCGTCGTCCGAGAAGCGCATCGCGCCGATGCTCGCGAACCCACGAGCGATCGTGACCGCGCCCGACGCAGGGTCCTCGTCGCGGCGCACGACGAGCTCTCCCTCGTTGCCCGTCGAGCGTGCGTACGCGAGCGCCCGGCCGTCCTCGGACACCGCGAGCTCGCCGATCACCGAGCGATCGAGCTCGAGCGTTTGCCCATTGCTCGCGAGCCGCACGAGAGCCTCGCTCAGCGTGGTCGCCACGACGCTGTCGCGCCAGACCGTCGCGGCGAGCACGGGCGCGCCGAGGTCGACGGGCTGAGTTGTTCCACGAGGAGATCTCCAGGCGATTTCGATTTGTTCGGGCGCGTCGCTCCCCTCGGGGCCGCGGTAGGCCACGCGACGCACGACGAGCTGTCGATCGCGCAGTCGACCGAGGACGCGCCCCGTCGGGTCCGTCGAGTCCACGACGTTGCCCGCGGTCGATGCGCTCGCGAGCTGCGCCGACTCGGGTCGCTCGCATGACGCCGCGACGAGCGCCGCCGAGAGCACCATCGTTTGATCACCGCGCGCCCGAAGAAGCCGTCGAACTCCCATGGCCGAGAGTTTACCTCGAAGAACGCCGTGCGAACCCTCGCGATGCCCCGTATCGTGCGGCCACCTCGCTCGCGATGAACAACACCTTGCCCCACCCCCGCCGCGCAATCCTCACCGCGTCGCTCGCTGTCGGCCTCGCGCTCGTCGGCGAAGCGCCTGCGCTCACTGCGCAATCCATGCCTCGCGTGACCGGGACGCTCCGCGTGAGCGCCCCGCGCAACGCGCGCGGCGAGGACGTGACGGTCGTCGCGACGCTGCGCAACAACACGGGACAGCCTGCGATTTTTCCCGCAGAAGTGCTCTCGGCCACGCAGCTCATGCTCGAGGTGCGCGACGCGCGCGGGCAGATCGTGGGCACCGTTCCTCCGCCGGTTCCGGCGGGCGCCACGGTGACGATCGCGCCCGGCGAGACCGTCCAGCGAACGTTTCAATTGACCGTGTTCTCACCGCCGCTCGCGCGGGGCCGCTACACGGTGCGCTTTCGCGGCGCGGTGATCGTCGGCGCCCCCGTGGCGTTTACGGTCGCGCGCTGACCCGCCGCGCGATCAAGCGCAGGGAAAGCACGACATCGTCGTCGATCGACACACGCCGTTGCAGCAGCGCGTCCCGGCGCCGCACACGTTTCCGCAGCTCCCGCAGTTGGCGTTGCTCGTGTCCGTGTTGATCTCGTATCCGTTGGCGCTCGAGCCATCGCAGTCAGCGTATTTGGGATCGCACGCGAAGCCCACGTAGCAGCGACCCGCGGTGCACACGGCCGCGCCCGCGACGTGGGGCGGACACCGGTAGCCGCACGCGCCGCAGTTGGCCGTGTCGGTGTTGGTGTTCGCGCAGTAGGTCCCGCACGAAGTCACCATGCACGAGACGCACGACGCCGTGCCGCCCGTGCCGGCGATGCACGCGCCCGCCGCGCCGCAGTTGGTGCCGCAGCGCCCGCAGTTGGCCGGGCTGCGCGTGAGGTCTGTCTCGCAGCCGTTGGCGTCGTTGCCGTCGCAGTTGCCGAAGTTGGTGTTGCACGACGCCACGGTGCACACCGAGCCGCTGCACGCCGCCAGGGCGTTGGGCAACGAGCAGCGCGTGCCGCATCCGCCGCAGTTGCTCGCGTTGTTCGTGGTGTTGACCTCGCAGCCGTTGCTTACGACGCCGTCGCAGTTGGCGAAGCCGGGCAAGCAGCGATCGATGGTGCAGCCGCCCGCGACGCAGCGAGCCGTCGCGTTGGGCAGCGAGCATGGCCGCGAACATCCGCCGCAGTGCATGACGTTGGTCGACGTGTCGACGCAGCTCGTCCCGCAGAGCGTCGCGGGTGCCATGCAGCTCCCGACGCACGTGCCCGTGCGCGAGTCGCACATGGGCGTCGCGCCCGAGCACGCCATCCCGCAGCGGCCGCAGTGAGCGGTGCTCGACAAGCTCGCTTCGCAGCCGTTGCTCGCGATCCCGTCGCAGTTGTCGAAGCCGGCGTTGCACGTGCGCATGCACATGCCGCTCGAGCACATCGCGACGCCGTTTGCAGGATTGACGCAGGGCGAGTCGCATGCGCCGCAGTGGTCTCGCGATGTGCGCGTGTCGACGCACGCGCCTCCGCAGCGCGCCTGTCCCGGTGGGCACATCGCGCCCGTGTCCGCCACGACGCCGGTGTCCGAGCTCACGCCGGTGTCCGTCACGACCCCCGTGTCGCCGGTTGTGCTGCTGTCGGGCGTCGAGACGACGTCGTTCGCGACGCCCGTGTCCGAGCTCTGAGCGCCGTCGATGGACGGGACATCCGCGGGCGGAGACATCCGGTCGTCCGTCGCGCTGTCCGCCACGGCCGAGTCGGTCGACCCGTCGTTTGCACGAGAGGGGACGCTCGTACACGCCGCGACCACGAGCGAAGCACACACAATCGAAGCAATGCGCATGGAGCGCATCGTACCGCGCCGGGGACGAACACGGGCATCTTCGTCGCGCGCTCGTTCAGTCGAAGGCGCCGGCGCGAAGAAAAGACAACACGAGCCGCTGTGTGTCCGGGTGGTCCATGATCCGCGTGTGCGTCTCGTCGACCGTGGCAAACGCGGTCATCGAGGGGAGGGTCGTCTCGCGGACGAGGACGGTCCCGTCGCTCGGTTCGTCACGGTCGAAGAGCTTCGTCGCTCGCGTGAGCCAGCTCGTCGGGTTGCCGAGGGCGAGGGCGCGCGACCCCGCGATCACGGCGAACGGCGCCGGCGGCGTCGGCCACGCGTCACCGTCGCCGAGCTCGTACCCCGCGGGCCCGTAGAACCACTGAAACGCCGCGCGATCCCGCAGCGCTCGCGCGACGCGGCTCCCGCGATTGGGCGGCGCGATGAGCACCGCGCGCCGCCACGGGAGCAAGTGGGCCATGTGTCGCCAGATGATCCCGCCGAGCGAGTGCGTGACGGCCATGAGCTCGCCCGAGCACTCTTTTTCGATGCGTTCGGCGAGTGATTTTGCAAGGGATTCGACGGTTCCGTGCCGCGACGGGTAGCTCGGGCTGAACGTTCGATAGCCCGCGCGCTCGAGCGCCGAGACCATTCCGCGCATCGAGAGGTGCGTGCGCGCGAGGCCGTGCAAGACGACCACGGTGGACGCGTCGGTCACGGAGCGTCTCCCTCGACAGTGTTCGACCTCGCGCCGCGCCCGACCGCGCGGGAGCTACTTCTTGTCTCCATCGTCCGTGTCGTCCTTCGAGTCGTCGCTCGTCTGCGGGCGACCTTGCCCCGCGCGCTCGGGAAAGAGCGGCGTCATCTCCGCGGGCCGCAGCCGTCCGACCGCGTCGATCACCAACGCCTCGAGCTCGCCGCGCTCTTGTCGCAGCGCCTCGAGCTCTTGCCTGAGAAACAGAAGTCGCCCGAAGGTGACCCCCACGGACTTGAGCGCGCTCGTTCGCGCGAGCACCTGCAGGCTCGCGTAGCCCGAGATCAAGAGCGCGAGGATCGAGAGCGCCCCCGCGCCCGCGCCCCAGCGCCATGTCGCGTAGAACGGAACCGCCGCGAACATCGCGACGATCGCCAGCAGCCCCAACACGAACTTCGTCGTGCCGATCACGTCCCGCCTGGGCGCGAACACCGGGGCCAGCAGTCGAATCGCGAGCCCCGCGGGAAGAAACAGCGTGAGCCCCGGCGCGGCGAGCGGCAGCCACACGAACGTGAACACCGAGTGCCGAAAGAACCGCACCAACGCGTCCCTCGCGGACACCGCGCGGCGGAGGTCTCGATCGCTGAGCCCCGAGGCGGCGAGGCGATCGAGGTACGCGCGCACGCGGTCCATCAACGCGCGGACGTCCTCGCGATGCGAGAGGGTCTTGTACGCCTCGGTGAACCTCCGCGAGAGCTCGACGCGCTCTTCGAGCGTGATGTTCGCGGGCTGATAGAGCCGTCGGACGCCGTCGATCACGCGCAGGGTGTCCCAGTCCGACGCGTTGATGGTGAGCGCGCGCATCGCGGTCTCGAGCTCGGTCGTGAGGGCGCGGACCTCCTCGCGCTCGTCCTGCTTCCACCGCGCGAGGCGGGCCTGGTCGACCACGATGGGCGGGCCGAACTGCACGAGCACGCGGCTGCGAAAGCGCTTGCGGTTCATGTAGTTGAGCCCGCACGGGACGATCTTGATAACCTGTGCGGGGTGCTTGTCGTGCGCGCCGAGCGCGATGCGCGCGGCCCCTGTTTTCAAGCGCGCGAGCTGCGCCTCGTCGTGCGAGAGACCCTCGGGGAAGATCCCCATCGCGCGCCCCTCGCCGAGCACGCGAAACATCCCGTCGAACGCCTCGCTGTTGTCGACCGAGCTGCCGCCGCCGTGGTCCGCGCGCCGCGCGATCGGGACCGCGCCCATCGCGTCGAGGACCACGCGCAGCGCGGGGCTCTTGAAGAGCACGTCCTTCGCGGCGAAGTGCACGACGCGCCCGCACGACGTGGTGATCAGCGCGGGGTCGAGCAGCGAGTTGGGGTGGTTGCCCGCGAAAATGACTGGACCGTCGCCTTCGTCGGGCACGTGCTCGAGGCCCACGATTTCAATCTGTCGATAGAAGACCGACAGGATGAAGCGGAGTCCGCCCTGAATCGTGCGGTAGACGAGCACGCCCCAACGCTACCGCACGTTGCTGTGCGGCGCGCTGGCTTGGCCCCCCTCGTTTGTCAGGCTACGCGAGGGTGAGTCCCCCGCGCGGCCCGACGGCGCGGTTCTTCACGGACGGCTGATCGACACGGTGTACGCGCCAGGCGTCACGGTGTTGTACGTGTCCATGTAGAACGTGTGCAATCCGGCGCCCGCGGGGATCATCGAGGTCATCGACGATCGCGTCCCGCACGTGCCGCCCACGTCGTCGTTGCAGACCGTGGCCGTCGGGCGACCGGGGCTGTGTTGCTCGATCGAGGTGTCCCACGTCGCGCGTCCGCAGGTCGACGCGGTAAACGTGCCACCGGTCGCGGCGGCGCACGTGTGCCAGTAGAACGTGTGCTCGGGGCCCGCGGCGTTGCAGCCGAGGTTCACGCGGCCTGCAGGCAACGTGGTGAGCGTTCCGCCAGGCGTCGACGCGCCCGCGGCGAGGAAGCGAAGCCCCGTCGCGCTCACGTCTCCGCCGACAGGCGCGTGTTGGAAGCGAAGGTTCGCCGTGCCGACGCCGCAGCCCGAGAGCACGAGGCGGTAGGTGCCCGCGTCGAGGCGCAGCATGATCTGCGACTGGAGCCCCGTGCCGCAGCCCGCGAGGCCGC
The DNA here is from genome assembly GCA_016793325.1 of Myxococcales bacterium. Lineage (GTDB taxonomy): Bacteria > Myxococcota_A > Polyangia > Polyangiales. Next base: position 45,365 of record JAEUKI010000013.1, read on the forward strand.
CGTCGTCGTTGCACGCGACGCCGTTGGCGGGCAGGTTCGACGCGGTGATGTTCGTGCCCGCGAGGGTTTGAACGAACAGCGACGTGTCGTAGCTCGATCCGAGCGTGTCCGCGTAGATGATCTCCGAACGACCCGCGGGGATCGTGAAGTTGAAGAACACGTCGTTGCCCGAGGTGCAGCCGCACGAGCCCGCGGTGTTGTTCGTTGCGGCGCGCGTGTCGATGCCCGTGATGATCGTCTGCGGAACGGCCATGTTGATGACCGTCGCCATCGCCGGAAGGTCGTTCGCCGGAGGAGCCACGCACGCGCCCGCGAGGCAGCGGTTGCCCACCGCGCAGCGACGCGAGCACGCGCCGCAGTTGTTGGTGTCTGTCTGTGTGTCCACGCAGGCGGCGTTGCAGCGCGTCTGGGTGCCAGCGCACGCCGGAGCGAGCGTGAAGTTCACCGTCGCGGCGCCCGAAGCAGCGCAGCCGTCGACGACGATGGTGTTGAGGTTGGCCGTCGTAGCCGTGGTCGCAGGGATCGCTGCCACGACGCTCGAGCCGTTGCCGCACACGCCGGTGATGTCGTCGTTGCAGACCACGGTCCCGCGCGCGGGCGTGTTCTGCGAGAGCGAGACGTTGTACGCCGCCGTCGACACGCCCGTCATCGTGTTGCAGGTGTTCGCGTTGAGCGACGCCGCAGCCGTGTTGGGGCACGTGATCCAGAAGAGCGAGTTGTCAGCGCCCGTCGAGCAGCAGGTGCCCGACGCGGTGCCGGTGCCCGCCGTGGTGCTCGCCGCAGTGCGCGTCGTGGCGTCGGGGGCGATGCGCGTCGTCGTTCCGTTGCCCGCAGGCGCGTGCTGGAAGTGAATGCCCGCAGTGCCAGCGCCGCAGCCCGAGAGCACGAGGAAGTACATCCCCGGGTTCAATCGCGCCACGATCTGCGACTGCAGACCCGAGCCCACCGTCGTCGTGCAGAAGCCGGCCATCGCCGCGTCGTCGTTGCACGTCACGAAGCCAGGGGTCGCAGCGACGTTCGCGCCCGCCGCGTCCTGAATGAACAACGACGTGTCCCACGTCGCGCCGAAGGTGTCAGCGTAGATGACCTCGGGCTGCGTGATCGTAAACGTGTAGAACACGTCGTTGCCGTTGGTGCAGCGACAGTTCGACGTGTTGTTGCGCGCCGCCGTCGTGTCCGCCATCAGCGTCTGCGACGGCATCGCGAGGTTGATCACCGTCGCGCCCATACGCGTGTCGTTGGCCGGAGGCGTGCCCATGCAGCGGCCCGCCATGCAGCTCGTGCCCATCGCGCAGACCATTCCGCACGCGCCGCAGTTGGTGCTGCTCGTCTGCGTGTTCACACACGCCGCCATCGCGCCCGCGCCGCAGAGCGTGGTGCCCATCGGGCACGCGCACGCGCCCGCCGTGCAGGTCTGTCCCATCGCGCACGCGCGACCGCACATCCCGCAGTTGCTGTTGTCCGTCTGCGTGTTGGTGCACGCCGCAGGGGTCCCGCAGGACGTCTGTCCCATCGGACACGCGCACGCGCCCGCGGTGCAGGTCGTCCCGCCCGCGCACGCAGTGCCGCACGTCCCGCAGTTGGCGTTGTCCGTCTGCGTATTCACGCACACGCCGCCGCACAGCGTTTGTCCCGTCGGGCATCCGCAGGCGCCCATGTTGCAGACCTGTCCCATCGGGCAGACCGTGCCGCAGCCGCCGCAGTTCATCCCGTCGGTCTGGGTGTTGACGCACGCGCGACCGCAGAGCGTCGTTCCCATCGCGCAGGTGCACGCGCCAGCGACGCAGGTCGTGCCGGCCATACACGCGGTGCCGCAGGCACCACAATTCATGTTGCTCGTCTGGGTGTCGACGCACGTGGGCATCGCCGCCATCGGCGTGCAGTCCGTCTGACCCATCGGGCACGTCATGCGCGGCGGGCCGCAGCGGCCCATCGTGCAGACGTCGCCGGCCATACACGCGCCGCCGCACGAGCCGCAGTTCATCGGGTCCGTCTGCAGGTTGGCGCAGGCCATTCCGCACGCGGTTTCGCCCATGCCGCACATGACCATGCCCTGGCACATCCCAGCGGCGCAGGTCTGGCCCGGTCCGCACGAACGGCCGCACATCCCGCAGTTGGACGCGCTCGTGTTCGTGTCGACGCACATCGTCCCGCAGAGCATCTGCCCCATCGGGCACATCATCGGCGTGTCCGAGGGGACGTCCGCCATCGTCGCGTCCGGATCCATCACGTCGGACGGATCAGGAACGTCCGACGGATTCGGGACGTCGTTCTCCTGGACGTCCGGCGGATTCGGAACGTCCGTTCGCACATCGTTTCCCTGAACATCCGGCCGAACGCCGGTATCCCCACGATCCGGCGACGCATCGCTCGGTGTCGTGGGGCCCGAACAGGCCGCCATCAGCAGCGCAGCGCACGCGATCGCGGCGCGATTGATTGATCTCACTCGATCCACCTTTCGAACAAATTTGCAGTCAATACAGTCCGTCGGAGGTGACCGCAGACGCGGCCATCCCCCTCGCGCCTCAGTGCGCGGGACCTCTCGAGTTCTCCTTCGCTCGGAGCATGGAGTATCACAGCGCGGATCATTTGAGCCCATGATTCACTGCGTGAAATGACGTACTCGGTCACTGCAAATGTTCGCTCTCCTTGCGGGTGCGAACTTTGCGCCGCGCGCGCTACATCCGCGCCACGCGCACAAACAAGAGTACCGTTCGGTCGTTATGGCGGCTCCGACCAACACCGACGCACCCAAGACGACGCTCGCTGAAGACCTCCGCGCGCTGCTCCGCTGCCCGCGCGAGCTGTGGCTGGTCTACCTCGCGACGTTCTTCGAATACCTCGGGATCTTCACGTTCTTGCAGACGCTGCCGCTCTGGCTGTCGAGCGACTTTCGCTTCTCGGACAAGCAAGCGGGCTGGTGGGCGGCGACGTTCTCGATGCTCGTGTCGCTGTTCGTGTTCTTGGTGGGCTCGATCGCAGACATCGCTGGCGTGCGACGGACGCTGCTCGTGTCCTTCGCGCTCGCTGCGGTGACCCGCCTCGCGATGTCGCTCGCCTCGACGCCCACCGCGGCGATCGCGGCGCTGTTGGCGTTCGGCTTCGCGTACGCGACGACGTCTCCCGTGCTCCAGACCGCGGTGCAGCGCGCGTCGACCAAGCAGACACGCGCCTTCGCGTTTTCGCTCTGGTACGTGAGCTTCAACGTGAGCGGCGCGCTCTCGGGGCCGATCATCGACGGGACGCGAAAGTACTTCCTCGATCCGTCGACCAGGCAGCTCGTCACCAAGACGATCCAGCTGCCCCTCCTCGGCGCCAAAGTGATGAGCGCCAACGCAGCCATCCTCGGGATCGGGTTTCTCTCGGCCACCATCGCCGCGATCGTCGTGCTCTTTCTGCGAAAGAACTTCGAGCACCGCGTCGAGGTCGAGCCCGACCCGAAGGACGTCGCATTCAAAGACGACGCCGACGGCTACCGCGACGCGCCCACCGCGACCGAGCGCGCCAAGGAGCCGCGCGTCGAGATCGAAGCGCCCAAGCCCAAGCCGAACCCCTTGCAGTCGCTGCGCGAGGTGATCGCGCACAAGGCGTTCTGGCGCTTCATGCTGATGCTCGCGCTGTTGTGCCTCGTGCGAATGATGTTTCAGCACATGCACTTCACGTGGCCGAAGTACGTGATCCGCGAGCGCGGCGAGGACTTTCCCGTCGGGACGCTCTGGTCGGTCAACTCGATGTTGATCCTCGTGCTCGCGCCGCTCGGAACCGCGCTCACCCGCAAGCGCAAGCCGTTCGACGTGCTCTTGTTCGGCGCGTTCATCTCGTCGCTGAGCCCCTTCGTGCTCACCCTCGGCTCGACGATGCCCTACCAGGTCGCGATGATCTTGCTGCTCACCATCGGTGAGGCGCTCTGGTCGCCGCGCTTGTACGAGTACAACATCTCGATCGCTCCGCGTGGAAAGGAAGCGACCTACGTGAGCCTCGCCGCGCTGCCGTACTTCCTCGCGAAGTTCCTCGTCGGACCGACGTCGGGCTACCTCTTGTCCGCGTACTGCCCCGCGCAAGGGCCGCGCAACCCAGCGATGCTCTGGGCCATCATCGGCCTGACCACCATGCTCGGGCCGGTCGGGATCTTCTTCTTGCGCGACCTCATTCAGAAGAAGGACGAGCCCGCCGAGACCGCAGAAGCGACCGCGAAGTGACCCTCGCGCGAGCGGCGACTACGCCTCGGAGAGAAAGCCCATCTCGACGCCGATCTCCCGGAGCTTCTTGCTCTTTCGCGCGTCACCGCGCTCGATCGCCGCGCGCAGCAGCGGCTCGATGAGGTTCGTTCGCTCGCCCTCTTCGTCGCGCCACCGCGCGAGCCATCGCCCGAGCTGCGGTTGAACCTTCGGTCCGAGCAAGAGCCCCTCGATCACCTGCGCGAGCACCGCGCGCCCCATCGCGATGCCGTAGCGCTCGACGCCCACGATCACCTTCGCGGCTTCGTCCGGCGATCGGCGCGCGAACTTCACGAGCAGCTCGAGCACGCGCTCGCGCTCTTCAGCGCGCGACCGCCCGAAGCGCTTGAACGCCGCGACGAACGCCTGCGTGAGCCCGTCGTCGCGCTCTGTGTCGAACAGCTCTTGGATCGCCTCGAACACGCGCCCGCTCTTGCGCTTGTCCGAGGGCGGCGCGCACTTCGCCGCTTGTTCATCGAGCGCGAGCGCGAGCGACTCGAGCGCCGCTTTGTTGGGCTCGACCACGGTGACGACCGGCGCGTCATCGGGCTCGAAGCCGCAGCGGCCCAAGAGCGCGCGGAGCTTCGCCACGACGTTGTCGCGGACCGCTTCGTCGCGCGCGGACGCGCCTACGACCACGAGCACGGGCGCCGCGAGGCCGAGGGCCTTCCACTCGACGAGCTTGTTGTTTCCGTTGGAGACCGCGCCGTCGACCTGTTGCCAGTACATCGCCGCGGCGATCGGCTTCGCGGGGTCGAGCCGCAGGTGCTTGGGATACTCGTGCTCGACGAGGGTGTACTCGCGCAACGACGAGCGGACGTGCCAAAAGTCGCACAGGCGCTCGACGTCGATGAACGAGCGATCGCCCCCGTCCCGACTGTGCTGGCTCTGCAGATACAGCACACGAACGCTCGGCCGACCGAGCTTGTCCTTGAGGGGCTCGATCGTGGTCTTGTCCTTGCCCTTGGTCTGTCGATTCGCGTCGCGCTCTGCTTCGAAGCGCTTTTGCAGCTGCGCTTCGAGCTCGCTTCGCCCGATGAACGGCGCTCGGTTGTACCGGAGCGCGTCGATCACGTGGCTCGCTGAGGCGTCGAGCGCGCAGTCCAAGTGCACGACGATCGATCGGTCGCGACCGAGTCCGAACGCGAAGCCGGCCGGGACCGGCTGGAGGCAACGGCGACACTCCCTCGAGTCCGAATCGATTTGTACGAGCTGAAAGGGCAGCATCGCTCGTTCAGTTCGCAGGTCGCACGCGCGTCGTCAACGGGCTGCCTTCAGAAGCGACGAGCACCGCTGCGCGCGTCGTGCGATCATCGAGAGGACGCTGGCATGGATCGCGATGAAGCCGCGGACGCGTTGAAGCTGCTCCGCCGTGTCGCCGCCAAGGCGAGAGACGACACCGCCGTACAAAATTGGGGGCTCATCTGGCTCTTCTCGGGCGCGTCCAACGGCGCGGGCTTCATGGGAACCCATGTATTCATGTCCCGTGGCGATCTACGGCCCCTTCGCTATGTGATCCTCTGGTCCGTCGTCTTCGCGCTGAACGGCCTGTGGATCGCGTTGTTCAAGAAGAAGGCGAGCGGCGCGCCGAGCTTCCTCGAGCGGCAGCTCTGGTCTCTGTGGAACGTCCTCATCCTCGCGATGGCCGCCACGGCCCTGGTCAACTACGTGCTCGGGCTCTCGGTGATGATGTTCGTCCCGCCCGTGTGCTGCATCCTCGCGGCGATGACGTTCGCGACGATGGGCTCGCTCATGGGGCGCTGGTGGTACGCGCTCGCGGCGCTGTGGGGCGCGACCGCCTTCGTGACCGCGGCGATGCCGAGGGCCCAGTTCGCGCTGTTCGCGGTGCTGTGGGCGCTCACGCAGAGCGGCGCCGGGGCGCTCCTTCACCGCGCGAAGCTCGCGTCCGAGAGGGAGGCCCGCGCCGGTGGCTGACCCACGAAATCAACACAAGCGCCGCGATCCAGACCGGCTCTACGAGGTGGCCGCGCTCACGGCGCTCGCGGGCGCGCCCGAGGGGCTCGACGGCGCGCAGTTGCTCGCGGTGCTCGAAGACGCAGGCCTCGCGGTGGACGCGGCGGTCTCCGCGGTCGAGCGCGTGGTGGCTGACGGAAGAGTGGCCACCGAGGGCAGCGTCTTTGTTCTGTCCGGCGACGGAGCGCGCGAGCTCCTCGCGTTTCACGGCGAGCTCGAAGCGGCGCTCGACCCGTCGCCGACGGTCGCGGGGATGGAAGAGTGCGCCTCGATCCCCTGGCTCACGTCGGTGCAGACCCACTGGATCGACGCGGTGTCGCTCAACTACGCGGTGGACCCCGAGCGCCTCCGGCCGCTGTTGCCGCCTCCGCTCGAGCCCGAGGTCTTTCGCGGGAGCGCGTGGGTTCAAGTGCTCGCCTCGCGCCTGCGCGAGATGCGACCGCAAGGGACCCCATCGCTGTTCGGCGTGAATTTTCACCAGGTCTCGTACCGCGCCGCCGTGCGCTACCCGAGCGCCCACTGCCCCGGAGGCCACCGCCGCGGAGGCTATTTCGTCAAGAGCGAGACCGATCACCCCGTGATGCGCGCGGTGGGAAACGCGCTCGTCGAGTTTCGCTTCCACGGCTTCGGGCTCGCGGACGTGTCGCTCGATCGGCGGCGCGAGCAGCTTCGATTTTGTGTGCGCTCGCGCGAGACGGGGCTCATCGGCGAAGGGGGCGGCGCCATCGACGTGACCCTCGATGTGCGCGAGGGGCACCGCGCCGGACCGCGCTCGGTGTGGCCCGACCTCGCGTCGCTCAAAGAGCCGCTCGTCGACTGCTGCGACGCGTTCGGCGTGGACCCCGACGGGTGGATCTACGTCCTCACGATCGACCGCGACCCGTGGCGCGAGCGCTTCGCCAAGGTCGAGCACGCGTACGTCGAGTGGCTCGAGCGCGGACCGCTCGCGCCCGCGCGGCTCGACTCGGCGCTGTTCATCCCCGAGCCGTGCGCGTATCGATGGCGCCCGCTGCGCCGCGAGCGCTGGAGCCGCGCCGCGCGATGAGCCCGCGAAGGCCCGTGCAAACCGTGGTCGTCACCGGATCGACGCGCGGGATCGGTCGCGCGATCGTCGAGGGATTGCTGGCGCGCGGGGCCAACGCGATCGTGTGCGGCCGCGACGCGGCGAGCACCGACGAGGCCGTGCGCGAGCTGTCCCGTCGCTTCGAGGCGTCCCACGGGCGCGCCGCTGGGATTGCCTGCGACGTGCGCGACCACGACTCGCTCGTCGCGCTGTGGAACTTCGGCGTCGAGCGCTTCGGCGCGATCGACGCCTGGATCAACAACGCAGGCACCTGCCACGCGCAGCTCCCCTTCGCGCGCCTCGCGCCGAGCGAGCTCGCGACCACGGTGCAGAGCAATTTTCTCGGCGCGGTGCTGGGGTCTCGCGTGGCGCTCGAGCGCATGATCGCGCAGGGGCACGGCGCGCTCTACAACATGGAGGGCTTCGGGAGCGACGGCGCGACGCAGCTCGGAATGTCCACGTACGGAGCCACCAAGTCCGCCGTGCGCTACCTCACGCGGGCGCTCGCCGCCGAGTATCGAAGCGCGCCCGTCCAGGTCTGCGCGCTGAGCCCAGGGGTCGTCTACACCGACCTCCTCGTGCGCGTGTACGAGCAAGGCGACCCCGAGCTGTGGCGCAAGCAGCAGCGCTTGTTTCGCTTCATCGCAGACCCGCCCGGCCCTGTGGGTGATTGGCTCGCGGGCCAGGTGCTCACCAACGCGAGGACGGACGTGCGAATTGCGTGGATGACCGTCGCGAAGGCGATCGGCAGATTTTTACGCCCATCTTTTCATCGACGGGACCTGCTCGCGGAGTACCACGCGGGCGTTCGATGAGCGCAGGGCGGCGCTACAGATCGATGCTCTCGGCCGCGCTGCTCACGCGCATCCGCGCGAAGGCAAGGTTGCAGCGCTCGCGCTCGGCCGCGAAGTAGACGAAGTGATGCTGCAGCGCGCGAAGCGGCCGAAGGATGTGCACGCGATCGTCGAGGGTCACGAGCACGTCGCGGATCGATCCCGCGGCGTTGCGGAGCTTCTGCGCCACGATGTTCGCGCGGAGCACTTCGCTGTTGGCAGCCACAGCGACGTCGATCTCGTCGGGGTGCGATCGACCGACCATCACGAGCGCGAGCCCCGTGGACATGTCGCCCACCGCAGCCTCGACCGCGCCGTCGAGCTCCATGAGCGACGAGATCGACCGCCGAGCGCGGTCGACTTGCTCCATCGTGACCGTGATCTTCGGTGAGCGGATTGAACGCAACGTGTCGATCGCCATGGCTGCACCTCGCTCCAACCCAGCTCGGATGCGCGGCGCGGACGAGGGTTGCGCGGAGTCGCGAGCGATCGCTACGGGCACATGACGGGTGTGGTGGTGTACGAAAACGCCATGCCCGTCGTGGGTCGAACCTCGACGCGATACGTGGTTCCGACCGCGGGCATCCATCCGTTGGGGCGCCACGCGATGGCGTTGCCGCCGCCGTAGCCGCCCGCGACGGGGTTCATGGTGATGGGCATCGCGGCGCCGGTCCCCGCGTTGGTGACCGTGACGGTCCCCGTCGAGCTGAAGCGGTAGCGCGCTTCTTGGACGTGCCACACGCCGCTCGAAAACGTCTCGATCGGCGCGGGCCCTGGGTTGGGGTACGCGACGAAGTTGGGCGTCGATGCGCCGGAGTTGCGACGAAACACTTGCATGCACGACGCGCGGTTGGCCGTGCCGAAATACGTGGCTCCGAGCTGGTGAAACAGACACCAGCGACGGTGGCCGAGGTCGCTCCCACGCTCGTTGATGTACAGGCCGACGGAGCCGAACGCGCCGGTTCCGAGCGCGAGGTTCGACGAGCCAGCCGCCATCGATCCCGCCGCGGAGTAACAGGTCCACGACGCGGGCGGCGTGTGGTTGAGCATGTTGTTCACCGCCATCATGACGGCGCACGATTGCTGCTGCGCTTCGAGCGCGTTGTCGATCGTGACGGGGTCGACGCCGACGAGCCAGCGGTAGCCGTTGAGGATGCGGAGCGCCGCGGGCTGCGTCGCGCTCGCGACCGTTCCTGCGGCGCATTGGCTCGAACCCGCGGTCCACTCGGGGCTGGGGCCCGGCGCGCGATCGACCACCCAACGCGCGCACACTTCTGCGCGCGTTCGCGCTTCGGGGCCCGTCACAGGCCCCACGCCGGTGTCCGCAGGCGTCGTCGGTCGATCCGTCGGAACGTCGTTCACCACGCGAACATCCATCGCGACGCCCGTGTCGACGACGCGGACATCCATCGCGACGCCCGTGTCCGTCGCGCCGCGCACGTCCATCGCGACGCCCGTGTCCGTCGTGGTCGAGGGGACGTCGTTGGGCGGAGAATTCACGTCGATTTCGCTGACGCCGCTGTCCACCACGTCAGAGCCGCTCGAGCTCGTGGCGTCTGTTCGCGCGTCCGAGCGCGCGCTGTCCGCGCCGTCGCCGGGCATCCCCATGTCCCCGCAGGCGCCGAGCCCGAGCGACGTGCACACCGTCAGTGAAACGAGCGACCGAAGCGCCGAACGCGAAGCGACGAGCATAGCGGGTGTCCTCCAGAGAACGTGCCGCGCGCGAGGTTCGACGCGCGCGCATCGCTGCTGAGTGTACGCGCCTGCGCGAGAGACCGAGCGATCACCGCGCGCGAATCGTGGGCAAAAACAGAGGGAAAATCCGCGGTCGCCGAGGGACGCACATCGCGCGACGGCCGCGTCGGCGCGGTGCGAGAGACCGATTTGGGTTGCGTGTGCGTTGGCACAGACGCACCCACTTCGACCTCCCCGGCGGGCGATCATCGCGCAAGAGCGCGTGGCGCCCGGCGGCGAACCATTGGGTTCGAGAAAGGCATCGCATGGATCCTCTCATCGTCGCGCTCATCGTGTTGGCGCCGCTCGCCGCGCTCCTCGCCTTCGGCTCGCTCTTCACCGTGAGCCAACAGACGACCGCCGTCATCGAGCGGTTCGGAAAGTTTGTCCGCATCGCCCGCCCCGGATTGAACTTCAAGATCCCGCTGATCGAGCGCGTCGCGGCGCGCGTGAACATGCGCGTTCAACAGATCGACATGCGAGTCGAGACCAAGACGCACGACAACGTGTTCGTGCACGTGACGGTGAGCGTGCAGACGTTCGTGCTTCCCGACAAAGTCGTGGATGCGTTTTACCGCTTGGACAATGCGGCGCAGCAGATCAGCGCGTTCGTGTTCGACGTGATTCGCGCGCGCGTCCCGAAGGTCAACCTCGACGACGTGTTCGCGAACAAAGATGACATCGCCGACGCGGTGAAGGCCGAGCTCACGCAGTCGATGGACGACTTTGGATACGGAATCGTAAAGGCCCTCGTGACGGACATCGAGCCGGACCCGAGCGTCAAAGCCGCGATGAACCAGATCAACGCCGCGCAGCGCGAGCGCGTCGCCGCGATGGAGCGCGGCGAAGCCAACAGGATCTTGCAAGTGAAGGCCGCGGAAGCCGAAGCCCAGAGCAAGGCGCTGCAGGGCAAGGGAACCGCCGATCAACGCCGCGCGATCGTCGACGGCCTCCGCGACTCGGTCGACTCGTTCGCCAAGGGAATCCCAGGAACGACCGCGCACGACGTGCTCGCCCTCATCATCGCGTCGCAGTACTTCGACACGCTCCGCGAGATGTCCGCGCACGGAAAGCTCACCACCATCATGCTTCCCCACTCGCCCTCGGCGGCGAACGACCTGATCGATCAGATCCGAACGGGGATGCTCTCTGCCCAGGCCGCGGGCAAGCACACTGGCTGAGACGGACCCTTCACGCGATCGATCGGAGCCTCGGCGTCGTCCGTTGTCGCGACGGTCGCTGCGCTTGGCTCGATGTGGCGCAGCGCAACCGAGCGTGCCTCTGCGCGAAATCGCTGCGATTGGGCAGGCAACACGCAGGCGAATCTCCGTGGCATCGAGCGTGCTTCGTCGCTCGAGTCATGAAGGACCGATCGCTCGCGTGTATTCGCAGTCTCGTTGGAGTGTCGTTGGTCGCGGCCTTCGCAGCGTGCCTCCCGATGACGGGGCTCGAAGCGGACCGAGCGGATGGCGGCGCCGACGTTGTGTCTCGAGACGATGGCCGCGATGTCGCGCCGTACGACGGCTGGGTGCCGATGCCGGGCGTTCCGACGGAGCCAGCGATCCACGATGGGCGGGTGGTGCTTCACTTCTTTTCGACCGAGGGCGTCGCGACCGAAGCAGACATGCGGTTCGCCACGATCCGCGCGAGCTTCGACGGGCGCTTCGAGAGCGATCACGACATCGCGATGACCCCGGGCGCGCAGTGCTCGGTGCGCATGCTCGACGGGTGCGAACTGTTTCGCTGCAACTACGTCGGAAGAATCCCCGAGAGCGGCCTTCACGCGGGCGCGATCTCGTTTCGCGACGGTCCTCTGCGCGGGGCGATCGAGCCTTCGCTCTTGGGCCTCTACTCACAGGGCGGCGCAAACGACGGCCCTTGGGTGCGGTCGTATCAAACCGTCATCGAAGCGACCGGCAGCGCGGACATCGCCGGATGGACCCTCACGCAGCCGACGCCCGGATACGCGCGGCTGACCGAAGCCCCATCGAGCGTCATCGATCGATCGCGACCGCTGTCGGTGCGCTTCGTCGAGCGCGGTCGAAAGATCGGTCGAACGGGCTTGATGGTCGGTGTCGCTGCGCAGCACTCGGCGCTCTGCACGTTCGACGAGGGAGCGCCTGCGGTCGTTCCTGTGTCGGTGCTCTCGCAGCTGCCTGCGACGAGCGGCGCGTACGCCTCGGTCGTCCCCATCGCGGTCAACGACACCGTCGTCCGCGTGGGCGCGCGGCGCGTCCTCGTGCGCACGCTTGTCGAGGGCAACCGGCACCTCGTGACGCTTCGGTGAGCGCAGGCCGTCGACGCGCTTGCGATCGTGAAGGGCAACGCGACTCTCGAACGCGAGTGATGGGAGTGATCGAGGACGCACGCGTCGTTGGTTTCGCTCATTGTGGGGCGTGACTCGCGCGCGACGCGAGGGATCAGCGAGGGAACGCGATGTACATCGCGTGATCCGAGCGAGGAACCGCGCCGAATCCGTTGAGCGTCGGCCCCCAACACCACACGGAGCCGTCTCGATGGATCGCGCAAGGTGTTCCGGCCCGCGCGTGTACCGAGCGCACATCTCCGAGCCCCTCGATGCGCGTCCAGTCCGCGGGGGCTCTACTCGAGCGCGACCCGCATTGCTCCGCCAGGTTGTTGCCGCGACAGAACACCGAGCCGTCTTCCGCGAGCACGAGAATGACTCCGCCGCTCACCGAGATCGATCGTACGGGGCGATCGAACGCGACGAGTCGAGGCTCCGTGACTGCGGAGCGAGTGTTGGGATCGAAGATCCAACTGCTCTTGTTTCCCCAGCAAAATGGGCGCCCCTGTTGGTCGATCAAGCACTTGGTCTCGCCGCTGTCTTCGATCGATCGGACATTGGACGCCAGCACAACGGTCGGCAGTGGCGGAACGACCTCGTCTCGACTGACTGGAGGCGCACACCGAAGCGTCCCGCGTCCATCGAGCGCGCACACCAAGCCGTTTCGGACCAAGAGCGAGCGAGCGTCGTCGAGGGGGACTTCGAGTACGCGAGACGCGCTGTTGTGAACGTCACGAGCCTCGACGCGTCCGTCGGACCGAATGCGCGCGACGAGCCGGTTCTCCAGCGCGATCGCCTGCGTCGCTGATGCGCTCTCGTCGAACGGCTCGATCGCAGCGGCTCCGTCGATCCGACACTGCGTCCGGTCCGCGAGGACGCAGTGGTAGCCTGCGCTGGCGATGAACTGTCGGACGGGCGCGCTCGTCGAGAACAGCACGGTTCGGCGCGTACGCGACGAGGCGAACGGGCTCTCTTGCGGCGGCGGCAACAGCGCTTCGACGGAGGTCGTCACAGGATCGAACTGGACCACCTCGCGTTCGAAGGCGACGATCGCCGGAGAATCCGCGAGTGACTGCGCCCGCGCTGCGCCGAGATCGACGCGTACCGGCGTCGTTGTCGTGTGCGCAAGTCCGTGTCCCCCTCCGCCATCGAATCCCCAGCAAAACGGAAATCGACGCTCGTCGAGCGCGCAGACAACGCCATCGCTGACCGACATCGTCGTGATGCGCGGGAGCACTGCTTCGTCCCATCCTGTGAACCGCGATGGGCGGGTCCGTGTCTGTCGGAAGTCGTCGCGAAAATCGCGACAGAACAACGCTCCGCCGAGCAGACCGCACGCGCCGCGAGCGCTCACGTAGCGCGGTTGAAATCCCGGAGGGAGATCGCGCACCTCGAGGTATTGGCATCGGAGCGTCGATCCGTCGACGCCGCACTCCCAGGTGCGACTCAAGTCGAGCGGGGACCCTCGCGAAAGATCGGCGGGGACCCAGCGACCAACGATCCCTTCGAAGGTGCTGAACTCTCGAAAACGTGTGCCGTCTTCGAGTTCGATGGAGAGAGCTCCTTGCGAGTAGATCGACCGCACAGGGCCGGGCGTCGCGATCCTCGTCGGCGGCGTGATCAACAGTTGCGCTTCGGCTTCGCGCAGCACCAAGTAGCTCCCCCAGCAACGAACGCTGCCATCCCGCGATCGAGCGCAGTAGCGCCCCGCGTGGCTGCTGAGCTGAACGACTTCTCGCAGTCCGGGCACGGGAGCGAACGACCATCGATCGCCGCCCTCGACGCCGAGCTGGCCCCGGTCGTTGGCGCCGATGCACTCGACGGTCTCGTTGCGCAATCGTACGCAGAGCGCTGCGTCGCCAACCGCGAGTTCGTCGATTTCAGCGCGTGATTGCAGAAGCACGGGGCGCGTCGCGAGTCGCCCCCGGTCCATGTGGCCTCCCCAACACCACACGCCATCGTTGTCGTCGACCACGCATGCTTGGACGCCGGCCACATGCAGCAGCCGAACAGGGCGGCCTTCGGGAGCGACCGCGCTTCCGCAACCGACGATCAGCGATGCGAAGGTGACGCATGTGATGAGCGTTCGCCGAGCCCCCGAGGAATTCATGACCCTACTGTACGCGATGACAGCGACCGAGTTCGACCTCAGCGCAGTCGAACTCGTCTACGGTCTGGCAAACAAAACCCTACCATGTGAAATACACGAATAGTCCAATGCATTGATTCGAGAATTACGAACTTTCTGTCCTTCGACGAAACCGCGCTCGGCTTTGTGGCATCGCGTGAGAGCGCATCGATGCTCCCAGGAATTCAAGACCCTTCGACCTGGCTCGCGCTCGCATCGCTCGTGGCGATGGAGGTTGTGCTCGGGATCGACAACATTGTCTTCATCACGATCCTCACGGGGCGGCTGCCCGAGCACCTGCGCGAGCGCGTCGCGCGCCTCGGGATCGGCCTCGCGCTCGTCTTGCGCATCGGGCTGCTCTTCGCGATCCAGTGGGTGATGTCGCTCACGCGCGAGATCGCCGTCGTGCTCGGCGTCTCGCTGACAGGAAAGAAGCTGATCCTCCTCGTCGGCGGCCTCTTCTTGATCGGAAAGGCCACGGTCGAGCTACACAACAAGCTCGAGGCCGCCTCCGAAGAAGAGGGCCGAAAGGCTGAGCCCGCCCGCGTCGGCGTCGTGATCGCGCAGATCCTCGCGCTCGACCTCGTCTTCTCTCTCGATTCGGTGATCACCGCGGTCGGGATGATCCCGCCCGAGCAGCTCTGGGTGATGGTGACCGCGATCCTGGTGTCCGTCGTGGTGATGCTCGTCGGCGCGAAGCCCATCGGCGGGTTCGTCACGCGGCACCCCACGATGAAGGTGTTGGCGCTCGCGTTCTTGATCCTGATCGGCGTGATGCTCTTGGCCGAGGGGGTCGGGCAGAAGATTCCCAAGGGGTACATCTACTTCGCGATGGCGTTTTCGCTGGGCGTCGAAGCGATCAACATGCGCTTGCGCAAGGCGCGCGGCGCGGCCCCGCAGAAGCTCGCGCGCGACGCTTGACCCCAACGACCCCAACGCGGTGTCGCAAACCCCTCGTCGCGCTCACTCGGGCTCGCGGACGAAGATCTCGAGTTCCCACGCGGTGTACACGAGCTTGGCCGCCTTCTTCTTCGGCCCGTGATCGATCGCGTGCTGAACGAGCGCCGTGAGCTCGTCGCTCGGAAGCTCGCGCCGCTGCCAGTACGCGAGCCACCCCGCGGTCTGCGCCGGGACCTTCTCGGGGTGCGAGAGAATCCCCTCGATGATCGCGCGCAGCGCGTCGCGCTCGAGCACGATCCCGTAGCGCTCGACGCCCCGCAACAGCGGCGCAGCTTCGAGCGGCGCGCGCCTCGCAAACGCGATCATCCGCTCGACGAGGGCGGCCTTCTGCTCAGCGTTTCCGCGATCGAAGCGCTTGAGCGCGCTGATCATCGTCTGCGCGAGCGCGTCGTCTCGCTCGCCCTCGAACAAGTCGCCGACGGAGGCCATCACTTGCTCCGCTTTGCGCCGCTCGGTCGTGAGCGAGACTTTGTTCGCTTGCTCGTCGAGGGCCATCGCCATCGCTTCGCGCGCCGCGTCGTCCGCGTCGATCACGGTCACCACGGGCGCGTCGTCCGGATCGAACCCTGATTTCGCGAGCAGCGCCCGCACCTTCGCCACGGTTTCGTCGCGCACCTTCGAGTCGCGCGCGCCCACGCCAGAGATCCCGATGACGGGCGCGGCGAGCCCGAGCGCGCGCCACTCGACGAGCTTTCCGTTGAACGACGCGACCCGCGCGCCGGCGCACTGGTAGTAGATCGCCGCGGCGATCGGCTGCGCTGGGTCGACGCGCGTGTCTCGCGCCTTGCGGTCCCACACGATCGCGTACTCTCGCAGCGACGACCAGAAGTGCTCGATCCTGGCGAGCTGCCAGAGCCAACGGTACGTCGTGTGATCCTCGGAAGTGTTCGGCCCCGTCTCGTGCGCGAGGACCCGCACGCGCGGCCGCCCCTTGTGATCGCGAACTTGCTCGACGGTCACGGGCTTTCCGCGCACCTTGCGGTTGGCGTCGCGCTCTGCAGCGAGCCGCAGCTCGACACGCGCGCGCAGCGCGGCGAGGTCGTCGATCGGTCGTCGCGCGGCGTCGAAGAGGTACCGGGCGAGCTCGGGGTTGATCTCGACCCCGCATCGCAAGTGAATCGTCCCCGCCGACACGCCTCGCGCGGAGAACGCCCGCGCCTCGGTGATCTCTTCTTCGCAGCGCGCGCAGCGTGTGGCTTTGCTCACATTGACGAGCGCGAAGGACACCATCGCGCCGCAGTCTCGCGACAGAGCCTCGCTCGCGTCAATACGCCCTCTCAGTCGCTCTCCCACTGCGCGAGGTTGAGCGCGACCCATCCGCCCGTCGAACCGACGGGAAACGCGCCCGTCGCGAGCAGCGCGAGCAGCGGCGACCACGGGTCCGCGAGCGCCGAGAACTTCGCTTCGAGCAGCGCGTCGGGGATCTCTTCGGACGCAATCCGCCTGCGATTCTTTGGCATCGCGCGCACCTTTGCGCCCGCGGTGATCGCCGCGTGCCACAGCGACGCGCCCTCGAGCGCGTAGCCGAGCAGCTCGATGTCGGGCTCGTTGACGACGCGCCGCGGGCGGCCGGACTTCTTGCGCGCGCGACACGCCCGATCGATGGGCTCGAGGACCTCGAGCATCCACGGGAGGTCGCCGAGCGCTCCGTACGATGGCGCAGAGGCTTCGCCGTACCAGAGCGTCGGCGTCGGCCTGAGCACGCGCGCCGCGGCGATCGCGGGACGAAGAAGCACCGGCTGCAGATCGCAAAGGTCGTCCCAGCCCGCGAGCAGCGCCGGCGGGTGCGCTTCGTATGTCCAGAGCACGCCGCGAAAGGGAGGCGCCCCCCACGGAGCGAGCGCGTTCATCCATTCGGCCGCGAGCGCTTCGGCGTCGACGACGGCGCTGCGCGGGGCCTCGCAGGCAGCGGCGACGAGCGAGACGGCGAACTCGAGCGAGTCCGGGCGGTCTGTTTCGGGGCAATCGGCGTTGTGTGCGACGATCGTTCCGCCAGGCGAGACGCCGGCGTTGCGGCACTTGCTGCACGGGCCGATGCACCGGGGCGCCCCGCCGGTCAGCCATGTGCTGCTAATCAAGTCACGGGCCACGCAGCGCTCGAACAGCGCGTCGATGCGCGCGCGAACCGTCCCCTTGGCGCCGAGCGCGGCGAGCGCGCGCACCTCTGCGTGCCGCGTGTACGCGGGATACGCGAAGCGCTCGGCGAGTCCTCGGGCGTCGAGCTCGGGCGGCCTCGGGAGCGAGGCTTCGAGCACGTTCGTTCGCTTCGATTTCGACGCGGTCTTCTTCGGGCTGGCCATGGGTGTCTCTTCGCGCTCGCACGGCGATGCTCGCACGGGGAATCTCTCTCGTGCGTTGGACGTTGCTCGATTTTGTGTGCTGTAACGTCTCGCGCGTGAAGCTCTCGCTCGCTTCGGTCCTCGCGCTCGCCTCGGTCGCTTGCCAACCATCGGCGACAGGGTCGAGCGCGGTCTCGCCTATGCCCGCGC
The DNA here is from genome assembly GCA_016793325.1 of Myxococcales bacterium. GTDB lineage: Bacteria > Myxococcota_A > Polyangia > Polyangiales. The sequence continues at coordinate 63,068 of JAEUKI010000013.1, forward strand.
GCGAGCGCTCGTCGCCCGCTGTGGGCTCACAAATCGCTGCGCGTTCGAGCGCCGATGCGACCGTCGTCGACGCGAGCGCAGACGTCGTCGAGGCGGAAAGTTCTTTGGACGCGTCTGTCGACCCCGCGTCGCGTCGCGCGTCGTCGATCGCCGCGCAAGTCATCGAAGGGTTCGATCGAGCGACCTCGCGCGCGACGCTTCGTATGGCGACCGTCGCAGGGCAACGAGGTCTGCAGCGCGTGGTGCGCTCGACGCGCGGAGACGTCGCGCCCGTCGCCGACGCGGAAGAGCCTGGGGTGATCACGGTGACCGAGACGCCGGGAAGCGGCTGGGCCGATGGGCTGATCCTGGCCCGCGTCGTCGCTGGGTACTGGAGAGGAATGTGCGGGCACGATTTCGGGTGGATCGCGCTCTACGACCCGCGAACCGACCGCGTGCTCGCGTATCGACCGATCGAGGGCGTCGGGTGTTCGCAAGAGCAGCAGCACGAGTTTGTGTCCGCCGTGGGCGAGCGCGTGTTGCTCGCGCGGCATCGTACGAGCGGCGAAGACCGCGCGTCCGTCGAGCACACGAGCTTCTGGATTCTCGCCGAGGATCGATGGTTGCCGGCGGGCCGCGTTCGATCGGGCCGAGGCGTCGCGGCGTTCGGACCGAGCAACGAGGTGCAGGCGACGTTCGCGGGCCGAGGGGACGCCATCGTGATGAGGCAACAGTTCTTGCGCGACGGTGAAGTGCGTCGCGAAGGCGAGACGTTGCTCCGGCTTCGACGCGGCCGCTTCGCGCCGTAAACGGGATCGCGGTCGGCTCGTCTTCTCCGTGAAAAACGGTCACACTCGGCGGCACTCGTCATGAACTCGATTCGCTTGCTCGCTTCGTGCTCCGCGCTCTCGCTCTCGATCGCCGCGTGCGCGTCTCCGTCGCTGCCGCAGGACAGCGGCGTGCGCGACACAGGGGTCTCAGGAGATACTGGAATTTCTCAGTCGGATGCGTCGGATGTGGCCTCGGACACGGCGTCGCCGAGCGACGTTGCGACGCCGATGGACGTCGCGTCGCCGAGCGACGTGATCTCTCCGAGGGATGTTCCCAATCCGCCGAACGACGTCGCGAGCGACAACCCATCGCCGACGGACTCGGGCGCGCTCTTCTGCATGCTCCCCCTCGGTGGAACCTGTCCCGCCGGAACCACCTGCCCCGCGGGCGACGGCTGCAACCGCTGCTCGTGTCCGGACACGGGCGGCACCGCGGCTTGCACGCGCATCGCGTGTCCTCCCGACGGCGGCGTCTCGACCGACGGTGGAACGGGCGCGTGCCGAACCGCGGGTGACTGCCGCATGTTCGAGAGCTACTGCGCGACCGAGCCTTGCGCGTGCATTCCGTTGTCGAGCGCGGATCCCGACCCGCGATGCGACGGACGGACCGTGACCTGCTTCGTTCCTCCGTGCCGAGGGCAGAGCGTCGATTGCGTCGCGGGCCGCTGCGTCCTCGCGGGATCGATGTAGCGACGTCGCTGCGGGCGTCGCGCGCGGGAGCCCGCACGCAACCGAGCGTTGCGCACAACTGCACGCCTGTCGGGCTTGTCGTTTCGGACCTCGGGTTTCATGGCTCCCGCCGCCCAACGTACAGCGGCTCCGCCTTCCGTTGGCTACACGCCACACAAAACTCCCTGGATATTTCCCGGGAGATGGCTCGATGCGAGTAGTCCTTCCAACGGGGCGTCGCGATAGGAGGCCCAACCGTGTCCGACAGTTCGAAGCTCTTTAGTCCCGCAAATCTCGGCTCGATCTCGCTGCGCAACCGCATCGTGATGGCGCCCATGACGCGCAGCCGCGCGATCGGCAACGTCCCGAACGAGCTCATGGCCGAGTACTACGGCCAGCGCGCGAGCGCCGGTCTCATCATCACCGAGGGGACGTCGCCCGCGCCCGAGGGCCTCGGCTACGCGCGCATCCCCGGCGTCTTCACCGACGCGCACGTCACCGGCTGGAAGCTCGTCACCGACGCCGTCCACGCCCGCGGCGGAAAGATCTTCGTGCAGCTCATGCACACCGGTCGCGTGGGTCATCGCGACAATCTCCCCGCAGGCGCGAAGCTCCTCGGGCCGAGCGCTGTTCCCCTTCCGGGCGAGATGTACACGGACACCAAGGGCCCGCAGCCGTTCGAGACCGCGGAGGCCATGAGCGCCGCCGAGGTCGAAGCGGCGATCGAGAGCTTCGTGCACGCGAGCCGCACGGCGATTCGCGCGGGCTTCGACGGCGTCGAGCTCCACGGCGCCAACGGGTATCTCATCGAGCAGTTTCTTCACCCGCACACCAATCGACGCGACGACGCGTGGGGCGGAGACGTCTCGCGCCGGCACGCGTTCGCCCTCGAGGTCGCGCGACGCGCCTCGGCGGCGATCGGCGCAGAGCGCGTGGGCATTCGCTTGTCGCCGTACGGCGTGTTCAACGACACGCCGCCGTACGACGGGATCGACGCTTCGTACTTCGCCCTCACCGAGTCGCTCGCCAAGACGAACATCGCGTACGTCCACCTCGTGAATCACAGCTCGATGGGCGCGCCTGCGGTCCCTGCGTCGCTCATCGAGGGCATTCGTTCGCGCTGGAAGAACACGCTCATCCTCAGCGGCGGCTACGACAAAGAGCGCGCGGAGAAAGACCTCGCCTCGGGCCTCGGCGACCTCGTCGCGTTCGGTCGGCCGTTTCTCGCCAACCCCGACTTGCCGGCGCGACTCGCCAACGGCGTGGCGCTGCAGGCTCCGGACTTCTCGACCTTCTATACGCCCGGGCCCAAGGGCTACACGGACTACCCCACCGCGACCTGAGCGCGGCTCGTCCCCGCGGGAACGACGTCGAGCTCTTCGCGCACCTCGCGTAGCGGGCGGCTCCACCAGTCCGCCCAACGCACGCCGAAGAAGGGCTTCGCGCGACGCCCAATGGCCCACCCTTCGGCGATCGCGTCCATGCGCCGATCCGCGTCGTGCATCGCGACGAGCATCGTGTTGAGCAGCCCCGCGGACATGATCGCGTACGAGAGCTTCGCGGGAAACTGCGCCGCGTAGAACGCCTGCAGCCCGAGCTCTCCCGCGACGTCCACGCCGAAGCCCGTGACCGTGTGCCACACGTCGTGCGTCTCGTAGAGGTGCGCGTCGAGAAACGACAGCTCGTCGCGAGACTCGCGCACAGGCAGCGCCCCTGGGTCGAGGTTGTACGCCCGCATGTTGCGCGCGAACGCGCCGCCCAACGTGTCCGCGGGGAGCGTCGCGAGCGTATCGAGGTTCACCCGCCCGATGCGAGGGCGCGCGGCGAGCGCGTCGCGTCCGCGAGCGTCCTTGCGAAAGTGCTCGAGCATCGCGCGCAGCGTCGCTTCGTCCGCGACGTGATCACGAAGCGCGAACACCTTCTCGAGCTTGTTCGGGTCGCGCACGAGCGTCGAGTACGCAGAGAGCCCGAGCGCCGCGCGCTCGATGGTGCGAAGGCGCTCGCGAACCGAGCGCACTGAGAGCATTTCGTCCGTCATTCGAGCACCCATTGTTCTTTCGTTGCTTCGCCCGAGCGTGGTCGCGAGCGACGAGACGCTCCCCCCGCGCGAGCTCGCGCAGAGGCTCTCGCGCGGCGAGTCCTCGAGGCCGTTTCGTAGCGAAGATGAATATGCGAGCATTCACTCGCATTCGCTACTCGCATTCGAGGGCGTGCCCGAGGGCGCTGATGGCAACGAGAAAAGTGCGGACTTCACCGCGCAAACGACCGACGCAGGACCGCTCGAAGCAGACCGTGGACACGATCGTCGAGGCCACCGCTCGCGTTTTGGTCTCCGAGGGGTACGAGCGCGCGACGACCAACCGCGTCGCCGAGGTCGCGGGCGTCAGCGTGGGGTCGCTCTACCAGTATTTTCCCAGCAAAGAGTCGCTCGTGGCCGCGGTGGTCGACCGGCACTCCGACCACATGATGTGCGTGTTTCGCGAGGCGATCGCCGGCGCCGCGACGCTCCCGCTCCGCGAGGGAGCGCGCGTCGTGATCACGGCCATGGTCGACGGCCACGACGTCGAGCCCGAGCTGCATCGCGTGTGCGCCGAGCAGATCCCGCGCGTCGGAAGGCTCGGTCGATTGCTCGAAGACCTCGACACGCACGCGAGCCCCTCGCTCGTCGCGTACCTCCAGTCGCGCGCGCACGAGCTCGTCGTGAAGGACATCGAGCTCGCGACGTTCGTGCTCGTTCACTCGGTCGAGACGGTCCTGCACCGCGTGCTGTCCACGCGTCGCGTGGTGCCTCGGGACGTGCTCATCGACGAGCTCACGGCCCTGTGCCTGCGCTATCTCACGGCGACGGCCCCCGACGAGCCCGCGCGCGCTCAGCGCACGGTGCGCTCGTAGTCTTCGTAGCGAATCTTCGCGATCACCGAGCGATCGTGCGCGCGAACGACCACGCCTTCGGGGTGTCCGTTGGCCTTGTCCGACAACGGCGCGAGCGTCTTCGGCAACGTCGCCTTCAGCCACGCGAACGTCTCTGCGACGCCCTCGGGCGGCGCGCTCGCTTCGATCCGCGGCGTGCGATCGACGCCGATCGTCTCGGAGAGCGCCGCGAGCGCGTGCTCGTCGAGCCACTGTTGTTTGCTGTCCTCGCGCCACGCGGCGAGCTGCTCGGGCGTGAGCTTCTCGCTGCGCACAGCGAGGGACTCGAGGTCCTCGCGCCACGCGTCGAACACACGAAACCCGAAGCGCCCCGCGTCTCCAGCGGTGTACTCTTTGGACGCGGCGGTCACCTTGCCTCCGTACACTTCGCCGTAGATCGCGAGGACCGAGGGAGCGCCTTCGGCTACCGCGAGCGCGCTCGCGCACCGCTCGGCGATCGCGCGAACGGCCTCGACGATGCCGAGCGCAGGGTTGCTCACGAGGTCGCCGCGCGCGTGGAGCCACTCTTCGCGAGACCCGATGAGGTACTCGCCCGTGTGCGGCAAGAGCACGATGCGCGTGTTGGTCCCGTCGATCTTCTCGGTGACGATGACGCGTTCGGCCGCAGAAAACACGCGGTTTCGCTCGGGTCGAAGGCGACCCCTGTCGCCGAGCGCGTGGTACGTGAGGATCGACGGGTACTTCGTCAGCGAGTTGAGCTTCGCGAGTCCAATGCGAGCCACGAGCGCGCGGAGGTTCATGATCGGGGCGCGCAGGGTGCGTCGGACCTGTGCAATTGCAAGACTCGTCTGGCCGCGCAGATGGCCCTACAGCTACGCTCCCGCAGGAACAGGGCGCTCACGAGGAGGTTCGTCGATGACAGTCCCCATGGATCTCGAAGCGCGCGTCCGCGCGCGCATGACGCGCACAGGTGAGTCGTACACGACGGCCCTCGCCGCGACGAAGCGCGCAGAATCGCTGCAGCCGCCGCCGTCACCGATCGCGGGGTGGATCACCGCGGGCGACGCTCCGTGGGGCTATCGCTTCGGCGTAGACGTCGAGGAGGGCGTGCGATCGGCTCGCATCGAGCACATCGACCCGACGTGCCAGGGCTTCGCGACGCTCATGCAAATGATCGACGCCGCGGACTATCGCGCGAAGCGCGTGCGGTGGAGCGCGGAGGTCCGCTGCGACAACATCACGAATTTTGCAGGCCTGTGGATGCGCGTGGACGGTCGGGCGCGAGAGATCCTCGCCTTCGACAACATGAGCGAGCGCCCGCTCGTGGGCACGCGCGCGTGGGCGCGAGCGGACGTGGTGCTCGAGGTCGACGACTCCGCGCTGGCGGTCGCGTTCGGCGCGCTGCTCCATGGGCCAGGGACGCTCTCGTTTCGTCGCGCGAGCTTCGAGGCCGTGGCGAGCGACGTCCCGGTGACGGCGCAATCCATCGCGACGCACCCGAGACAGCCGCGCAATCTCTCGTTCGACCCGTGAGCGACGGGGCTCGCTCGAACGTCGAAATCGGTATCGTCCGGCGCGATGAGACTTCGGTTCTCCTACGCGTGTTCGGTGTCCGCGTCGGACATCCTCCAACCGAGCGCGACCGCGGTCGAACGGCAACGCCTAACGCACGTCGGTCGCCTGCGGCTCGGCGCGTTCGACCCCGCGTTTGTCGCGCCCGATTCGCTCGCGCTGCCGATGGGCGTGGCGAGCGACGAGGTGTTTCAACTTTGGCACGGGACGAACAGCGCGCAGTGGAAGTGCGCTCTCTTGGCGACCGGCGCAGAGGCTGTCGTGTTCGAGTATCGAACGGCGCTCGTGCTCGACTACACGATTCAGTCGTCGTTCGAGCTCGGGTGTCCGCAGCTCGAGTGTGACTGGGAGCACGAGTGCATCGGCGAAGAGTGCGGATTGTGCATCTGGTGCACGAAGTGACGCGCGATCACCGTCCGCGCGCGAGCGCGCGAAAGCTCTCGGCGATCCGATCCGCGACGACCCTCACCGCGGGGCGCGCTGCGACATCCGGGTGAACGACGAGCCACACAGGGCGCGTCCCGAGGTGCTCGAGCGCGACTGCTTCTTCGAGTCCTGGAATCGTGTCGCCCCACGCCCGCGTGAGCGCCACGAGCCCGTGTCCGCGCAGCGCGGCTTCGATCAACGCGGGCATGCTCGACGAGCGAAACGCGATTCGAACGCCCGCGTACGCCGCGAGCCATCGCGCCTCGGCAAGCCCCGCGAGCTCCGCCGACGGAACCAGCACGTCGTGCCCCGCGAGCTCGTCCGCGGACCGAGGCCGACCTCGGACGCGCAGGTACTTCTCCGACGCGAACAGCGAGATCCCGAAGCGCGCGAGCAGCCGCACGAGCAGCTCGGGCTCCTCGGTCTTCGCGACGCGAATGCTGATGTCCGCCTCGCCGCGACGAAGGTCCACGCTGCGATTGGCGCCGAGCACCTCGAGCTCGAGCCCGGGGTGTTCGTCGCGCAGCGAGAGCAGTCCGTTGGCGACGAGGCTCGGAGCCATTCCCTCGGTCGTCGCGATGCGAACGAGCCCCGAGACCTCGTGTCCTCCTGCGACGCCCGCGCCTTCGAGCGCGCGGATCTCGGACTCGGCGCGCTCGGCGTTGCTTCGCAAGCGCTCGCCCAACGGCGACAGGCGCAGTCCTTCGCGCGTCCGTAGAAACAGTCGCGCCCCGAGCGATCGCTCGAGCGCGGCGAGTCGACGGCTCGCGGTGGACTTGTCGACGCCGAGCGCCTTCGACGCTCCGAGCAGGCTCTTGGCGCGCGCCATCGCGAGAAATACCCGGACATCGTCCCACTGAATCGGCGTACGCGATTTCGCAATGCCTCGTTGCACCAACGCACCTTCCCGCACACTCGTACGCGGCGCAAGGTCGACGCCCATGACCGACACCTACCGAGCGACGATGTTGCAGAAGAAGGGCGGACCCGAGGTGCTCGAGAACGTCGAGCTCCCGATGCCTCACCCCGGTCCCGGTGAGCTGCGCGTGCGCGTTGGCGCGACGGGCGTCGGCTCGACGGACGTGACGATGCGTCGCGGGTACTACCCGTACGCGCCGGCGATCCCGTTCGTTCCCGGGTACGAGAGCGTGGGGCGCGTGGACGCGGTGGGCGAAGGCGTCACTGGATTCTCTGTGGGCGATCGCGTCGCGGCGCTGCTCGTGCACGGCGGGTACGCGACGCACGTCGTGCGCGCGGCGGACGAGTGGGTGAAGGTCCCCGCGAGCCTCGATGACACCGACGACGCTACGGTGGTCGCGCTGATCTTGAATTATATCACTGCATATCAAGCGATCCATCGCGTCGCGAGAGCGCAGCCCGGACAGACGGCGCTCGTCAACGCGGCGGCGGGAGGCGTCGGGCAAGCGCTCGTCGAGCTCTTGCGGATTCACGGCGTTCGCGTGATCGCCGCGGCCAGCGCGCGCAGCCACGAGCTGCTCCGCGCGATGGGCGCAGAGCCGATCGAAGGCCGCTCGGCACCCATCGACGTCGGGGCCCTCGCGCTCGCGAAGGACGGGGTCGACTGCGCGTTCGACGGCGTGGGCGGCGCGCAGCTACGAGAGAGCCTCCGCGCGACGCGACGCGGCGGGATCGTCGTCTGGTACGGCTTCATGGGAACGCAAAACTCCCTCGTCGCCGTCGGGCGAAACTACATGGACCTCGCCCTCGCGCCCCTTCGCCGCAAGCGCGCCGAGTTCTACGGAATCACCGCGCTCTACCGCAAGGACCCAAAGCCCCTACGCGAAGACCTCCCGAAGCTCTTCGCGCTGCTCGCGGACAAGAAGCTCTCGCCCCGCATCGCGCTGCGTTTGCCCCTCGATCAGGCGCGCGAGGCAAACGTCCGCATCGAGCGAGGCGGCCTCGACGGAAAGATCGTCCTCGTGGCTTCGTAGCGACGCCACGAGATCGCTCAATGGAGTTCGTCTTCGTGCTCGACCGAGAGCCAGAACAGCGGCCCGTGTGAGCGCCGTACGGGGGCGTCTGCGATGCGCGTTCGCCCTGCAAATCTCCCGACCATCGCGAACGGCGCCGTGGTGAAATGCACCGCGCGATCCGCCCCGAGCGGGCCAGGATCGTACGGGGCGCCCATCCCGCCGTAGCGAAACACGAGCTGTCCAGACTCGAGCGCCCAGCGACTCCGCTGCCACTCGAGGCAAGGGCTGTCTCCGCGAACGAGCTCTCGCTCTGCGCGCACGCGACCACGATCGAGCACGACGAGCCAATCGCGATACGCGCGCTCTCCGGCGCACTGCGGTCGACCCGTGCGTACGCGCACGACGGCGAGGGATGCTCCTCGCGCGTTTGTGCCCGCTGCGAGCACGGACTCGACGGTGCATCGCGCGTGTGTCCTGCAAATCGCCCGGTGAATCTGCGCGCTCGACGCGGCAAACGTGGGGGGCGTCGATTGTCCGTAGGCGCCCTCTGCGAACGCGGTTGCCGCCATCGCTGCGCACGCAAGCGCTCGACTGTGTACGCGGGCCATCGAAGAGAACGATAGCTCGCGGCGCGCGAGTCGGCGATCGCTCACGGTTCGCGATACACGAGAACGCGGCCGTCGGAGCTGCCGACGGCGACCGTGCCCCCGTCGGGGCTGATGGCGAGCGCCGTGATATTGCCCGCTTCGATGACACGCCAGCGCGCGATCACGCCGTCCTTCGCGTCGACGACGCACACGGATTGCCCGTCGTCCGCGTGTACGACCGCGCGAAGCAGCGCTGCGGCGATCGCCGCGCCTTTGGATCCCGTCGCGCAGGGGTGGTCCGTCGTGACTCCGTCGCGCGTCGCGAACCGAACGATGCTCCGAGCTTCGATGACCGAGACGCACCCGGCCTCGCTGCTCGCCGAGACGTTGGAAATCGACTCGAGCGCGCGTTCTTCGAGGACGGAGCGCGATCCGTCGGGCGCGACTCGGACCCGTTGAAACGCGTGATTCAGCCCTTGTTTGACCCCGAATCGCTCGAGCACGAGCGCGTCGCCGTCGACCCGCAAGCGCCCGCTCGGATAGTCCCCGTCGCCGAGCTGCGTGTGCGCGTCGGAGCCTCGCGAGAGCAGGACGAATTTTGAAACCATGGGCTGCGTCGAGCTCCGCTGCACGATCGCGTGATCGTCTCCGAGGGCCGTCACGTACACAGGGTCGCCCGCGTGTTCGAGCGTCGCGGACCACGTCTCGCGCGCGAGTCCGTCGCTCACTGTCCGTTCGACGACGGTGACCGATCCCACCGTGGGAGACTCGGTGAACACCGCGCGCGTTCCGCCGCAGCGCAGGCCCACGAGCTCGCGATGAAAGACAGCGCGGCTGCGGTCTTCCGTGACGACGCTCTCGCGCTCGACGTCCCACCACCGCGTCAGTCCTCCTTTGTGTTGCACGACGAGGGGCTGGTTGCGGTCCCCGAGCGCGATGCTCTGCACGGGAGGGCAGTGGCTCTCGGTGAGCTGCTCCGTGGCGATCTCGTAGAGCGCGCAGTGTCCGCTCGTCGTGGCGAGCACCCAACGATCATCGAGCCAGTGAAGGACCGCGGCGAAGTCGAAGGGCAGCGGCGTGACCTGCGGCGAATCCCAGCGGTGCAGCCCGTAGAGCGCGCTCGGCGCGGCGCGCGGCTGCTGGATCGTGCAAACGACGCCAGTTCGATGAACGAGCGCGCGCCACCGCCGGCTGCCCCCGTAGAAGTAGTACGGATCGCGCACGAGAAAGGGCGTGGCTTTCATGCGTTGGCACTGCGATCGCTCGGCGTCGACGAGCGCGAGCTCGGCTTCGTGCACGCCCGCGTAGCGGGATCCGCTCGCGAGCACGAGGCGGTCTTCATCGGCGACGCCGAACACAGTCCAGAGGTCGTCGGTCGGAAGCGTCGCTCCGCCGAGGTACTTCTCGTCGTGCGTGAAGAACTCGAATCGATCGTCGCGCTGCGTCCAGTAGCCCTGGATCGACGCGGCGATCGTCTCGGACGGGCGAACGCCGAGCGGCGTTCCGTCGGGGGCGAAGATGTGCGCTCGTTGCGGCGGCTGCGTCTCGCGCACGATCACCGCGGTCTGCGCGGCGCCGCTCCCCGTGGGTCCGTCGCTCGCGGGCTGCGCGTCGGTGATCGTCTTTCGCAGCGCTGCGCCGCGCTCGCTGAGGGCGAACACAGCGACCGTGCGCGACTCGGTCGTGCCGTACGTGAGCCACAAGAACGGCTCGTCGACGCCCGCGAACTGCGCGGTGAAATCGTAGGATTCATCGATGTTTTGCTGCTCGAACAGCGACCACGCTCGCTCGGTCCACGCGCGCAGGTCCATGCGCCGCAGCCACCCGCGGTCATCGAAGAGCCACGCGAACGATCCGTCGGGCGCGAGCCACGCGCACAGGACGTCGTGGTGAGTGCCGCAGTGTGTTCCGAGCGTCGCGACGAGCTTCCAGGTCGAGTCCACGGGGCGAGTGTGCCTCGTTTGGGCTCGCGCGCATCGACGTCGCCCGCGACAAACGCGCTCGCTTCCCACGAGCACGCGCCGCGCAGTAGGGTCGCTCGGTGATCGCGCCCAAAGATCCGCACGCGTTCGCCAACCGCGACGAGCTCGACGCGTGGCTCCGCGCGCACCACGAGACGGCCACCGAATTGTGGGTGCGTATTTTCAAGAAGGCCACCGGTCGCCCCACGGTGTCGTGGGAGGACCTCGTCGAAGTGGCCCTCTGCTGGGGCTGGATCGACGGACAGCGGCGCTCGTTCGACGATGAGTCCTTTGTGCAGCGACTGAGCCCTCGCCGGGCGAAATCCATGTGGTCCACGAAGAATCGCGACACCGCCCTGCGCTTGATCGCCGAGGGCCGCATGCAGCCCGCGGGGCAAGCGCACGTCACCGCGGCGAAGGCCGACGGCCGCTGGGAGCAAGCGTACGCCGGTCCCGCGACGATGGAGATGCACGAGGACTTCGTTCGCGCGCTCGACCGCGCGCCCGCAGCAAAAGCGCAGTTCGCGAAGCTGAAGCGGAGCGAAGTGTTCTCGATCTACCACGGGATCCAGACCGCGCGCCGCGCGGAGACCCGCGCGCGACGCATCGAGAAGGCGATCGAGCTGCTCGAGGAGAAGGGCAAAGGGGAGTAGAGAGGGCGCGGGAACGAGCGAGCGGGGCGGGGGAAACACGCGTCACGCGATCGTGTGGGAAACACGATTCGCGCGGTCCCCGTTGGCTACGCCAACGGGGACCGCGTCGATCGTGTTTCTCTCGCGATCGCGCCACTCGTGTCCCTCCCGGGATCGCGCCACGCTCGTTTCCCACGCAATCGCGTGACGCGTGTTTCCCACGCAATCGCGTGACGCGTGTTTCCCACGCAATCACGCCACGCTCGTTTCCCACGCGATCGCGTGACGCGTGTTTCCCCCCTCCCGCCCCGCTTGCTGCCGCGCCCCGCTTGCCGCGCCCCCGCTCACCGCGGCTTACGAAACCGCAGCGTCATGCGGTCGCTCTCGCCGATCGCTGCGAACCGCGCGCGGTCTGTCTCTCCGCCGCGGTACGTCGGCGGCAGCGACCACACGCCGTTCGGGTGATCGCGCGTGTCGCGCGGGTTGGCGTTGATCTCGGACTGCGCTTCGAGCACGAATCCCGCGGCGACGATGCGCTCGATCGCCCACGCTTGCGGGACGTAGCCCGTCGTGTTGATCCGCTCGAGCGGGGTGTCTGCGACCGCGCGGTGCTCGACGACGCCGAACACTCCGCCCGGCTTCAGCACGCGAAACGCCGCGGCGAACACTTGTTCGAGCCGCTCGTCTTTGTACCAGTTGTGCAGGTTGCGAAACGTCAGCACCGCGTCGACGGAGGCGTCCGCGCCGAGCTCGATGGTGGCCGGTGGATCGAGCGCCACGAGTCGAACGTCGCCGTACACCGCTGCGCGCTCGGCGAGCTGCTGACGAAAGGCCGTTCCCATGTTGCGGCGAAACTCGTTGCTCGAGTCCGTCGGGGGAACCGCGGCCACGAGCTGCCCACGCCCACGCAGATACGGCGCGAGGATCTCGGTGTACCAGCCGCCGCCGGGCGACAGCTCGAGCACGGTCATCGTCGGTTGAACGCCGAAGAACTCGAGCGTCTCTGCTGGATGACGAAAGGCATCGCGCGCGCGATTGGCCTCCGAGCGGTGCGGCATCGCGAGGACGGACGCGAGCGAGCGAGCCTCTGCTCCGCCAGCGCTCGTCGCGGGCGTCGTGGTTGGTGTGTTCGTTGTCGTGCTTCCGTTCGTGCACGAAGCGCTCGCCACCGCGAGCGCAACCATCGAGAGAACCCATCGCGTCATCGTGCGACGTAGCTCGCGCTCCACCGCGTGAACGTCAAGCACAATGCTCTCTGCGCGCGAACGCTCAGAACGCTCCGCAGCGGTGCGCTCGCCACGCGCGCTCGAGGGCCGCGCGCTGTTCGGGCGTCGCGTTCATCTCGTTGGCGCACAGGTGAATCGCGCGGCACGCGTCCGCGGGCCACGCGACGCTCCCGCGCAGCGCGCCGGCGCAGAGCGTCGCTTCATCGTGCTGGCCCCACTTCGCGCGGCAGCCGCACAGCAACAACAACGACAAGAGCGCGCTTCGCATCGGTGACCTTCTCAGCGACGACGTTGATACCGAAGGATTCCGCCGTACGCGCCGGCCGCCCACAACGAGCCGTTGGCGCCGTGGACGATGTCGAGAACGCCGGCTCCTTCGAGCGGCGCACCGATGATCGAGAGCCGTCCCCTCGAGTCGATCTCATAGAGCGTGAGCTGTGCTCCTCGGCCAACGATGAGTTCGATGCGGCCTGATCGTCCAAGACGAAGATTGCGAAAGACTCCCCTCTCGCGTTCGACGGTCTCCCATAGGTTGGTCATGGGAATACGTCGTTCCAGCTCATCGTACGGCCCAACCCCCCCGCGAAGTCGGTATTCGTCGCCCAGTGAGTCGCGAACGCCCTCGGGTTCGCGGAGGCCAACCCATTCGCGGCCATCCCAATGAAATGCGTTCGGATTTGCAATGGTAATGTCCCGCGCAGCTCCAACGTAGACGCTCGAGGCACCCTCGACTCTCACGTAGTTCAACGTCCTCGATCGGTTCGGTGTGGGGACGGCAACCCAACGTCCTCCTTCGAGTCGCAGCACGGTTCCGTTGCTGCCGACGGCCCACACGTTGTTCGCATCGCTGCCGTCGATCGCGTAGAGATCCGCGGTTCCGATCTGCGCGTCGACGTCGGCGAGCGTCAGTTGTTGCGTGCGCGCGTCGTACTTCATGATCGCGCCGCGGGCTCCGACGATCCACACTTCGTTCATCGTGACGCCCCAGGCTTGGTGCGCGTCGAAACGCGACCCGCTCGGCAACATCGGCGAGCGCGAGATCTGCCAACCGTTCGACACGCGCTTCGCCCACACGAGGTTGCCGAACACGACCGTGGGATCCGTCGGCTCGACCTCGCTCGTGATCGTTGGAAACACCGAGAGCTGTTGAAACCTCCACTGCGGATCCGCGCTCCACGTTCCTGCCGAAAACGACGCGAGAAACGGCGTTCCATTGGCCATCCACCCGACCGATCCGCTCGGAGCGAGATCGAACTCGGGCGAGAGCGCTCGATCGCGTCCTGCGGAAAACGCTCGCTCCCAGCCGCGTGGCGTCCATCGAACCGCCTCTCGATCGCTCACGACGTACGCTTCCCCGCGCCGACTCCGAACGAACGTCGCGCGTTCGGTCAGCGGCGACGCGAGGCGATTCACTGCCGATCCTCGGATCTCGATGAACGTCAGCGCGTTGTCGATCGAGCGCTGTTCGACCACCGCGACGCCGTCCGCAGGGCAGGTGATCTTCGACGTGAGCCGCTCGTTCGACCCCGCGCGGTGCGCGAGCGACCACGCCGTGCCATCGAAGCGATAGACGTAACGGACCGCAGCGTTCCCGATGTCTCCTGCGGTCGCCCACGCTTCGGTCGCGGCGCGTACACAAATTGAAGACGGCTGTCGACGCTCGGGAAGGGCCGCAACGATGGATCTCGTCGTCCCGTTCCAACGCTCGATGAACGACGCATCGACAGGCCTTCCGCGCGCGAGCCACACGTTGTCTCGCGCGCTTCCGTGCAGATCGAGCAACGGGGCGCTGCTGAGTCCCGTCGCGCTTTGCCACCGCACGCCGTCCCACCGCTGAACGTCGATGCGCGTGTCGGGTGACGACGTCGATCCCCACGTCCACACGTGGTCCGGTCCGTCGCCCCAGAGCCCCGCCAGATTCGCCGCTGAAATCGATGGCTGCGCGCTCCATCGCCCGTCGCGAAAGCGCATCACGGTCCCCTGTTGTCCAACAGCCCACGCCTCCGAATCGCTCGCCGCGAAGACCGCGTAGATCGGCCTCCCTTGCGGCGACGGCGACTGCCAGCACCACGTCTCGGCTGGGCAATTTTCAGGCGGATCCTCGATGATCACCGACTCGTTGCTGTCGGGAACGGCCGTCACGTCGTCGACGGTCGCATCGACGACGGTCGCGTCGATCGCCACGTCGATCGCCACGTCGGGCGGGCGCGCATCGCCGACGATGGGAGCCACGCTCGCTCCGCACGCGGCCATGGTGATCGCGAGCGCAAGCAAGGCCCACGAAGGGGCAAGTGAGTTCATGCGTCGAGTGTAGTGCGAACGCGCTCGTCGTCGCGTCGTGTGAACCCCGCAATTGTGAGGACTCGAAGCACCTCTGTGTTCTCGAGTCCCCGCGCGCGCTCAGTGCAGCACCAAGCTCACCGTGCACATTGTGCTCACGCGCGCGCACTCCCACAGCGACAGCCACGCGTGGCGCTCGCGGTACAGCGGGTGGGCCTCGTCGGAGTACACGCGCGCGGCTTCGGCGTCGCTGAGCGCTGCTCCTTCGAGCGTGATCCCGAGCGGGACGGCGAGCTTCGTCAACTCGCGCACGAGCGCCAACGATGACCCGAGAAAGCTCCCGGGGATGCCCGAGCCGTCTTCGAGAAACAGCGGATCCCCGAGCTCGACCGGGACGAACACGCCTTGCGGCGTCGTGCACACGAGCAACAGATGCGAGCTCAACAAGCTCGACGCGTCCGCGAAGATGCTCCGATCGTCGCGCGTGTCCGCCCCCACGGGAACAACGGGAACCCCCTCGATGTGCCGCGCCATCGCGCGCGTGAGGAGCCGCATGTACTCGTACGGAAACGACGCGAGGTACCGACGCATCTTTGGCCGCGTAAACTCCTCGGGTTCGCGATAGCCCTTCGCGTTGATCTTCTGCGCCGCGAGGAGCTTGTCGATGCGCGCGAAGACCGCGCGATAGTAGTCCGCGCCCTCCGAGTCGAGCGGAACAATGGCGGCGAGCATCCCTGCAGTGACGGCGAGTCCCATGGCGCGAGTGTACGCGCCGCACACGCTGTGTTGAACCTTCGCGTGGCTAACGAATCGTGATGGTCCCGAGTCGGTTCGAGCCGTTGGACGCGTTCCACACGTTGGTCGCGGCGAGGCGGATGGCGTACTCCGCGCGATCACGGAGCCGCATCGACGCGTCGGGAAGCCAGAAGGACACCTCGTAGCTCCCCGCGGGCAACGACGGAACGCGCATCGTCCGCGTGATCGTGTGCGTCATCGCAGGCAGCAGCGATCGAACCTCGAGCGCGTCCACGGCGATGGCCTCTCGACGACCGCCTCCCTCGAACACGACGTACGCCGCGCGCGGGTTGATGGGCGCTGCGTAGCCCTCGTTTCGCAGCGAGATCGAAAACTCGAACGCGTCCCCCGCGCTGGCCCGTTCGGGAAACGACGCTTCTGTGAGCGCCAACCGATAGCCGAGCCTTCGATCCATCACCGTGCGACAGCCCTGCGTCATCCAACGACTCACGACCATGGGCTCGTAGTCGTTGTTGATGTACGTGAAGCGAAGTCGCTCCATCTCTGCCACCGCGGTCGCGCAGTCGGTCCTCGCGGGAAACACCGCGCACGTCTCGCCCCCCATCGGCACATAGAGATTGTCTTGCGACAAGTACGTGCGCCATCGCTCAGCCTGTCCGCTGGGGTACGTCCCGACGTCTGTTTCGCTCGAGAGAAAGCAGTCGTTGTGATGCCCAGTGCGCGCCGCGTACGTGCTTCGAAACGCCGCGCTGCTCGTGAGCGCCTCGCCGTACATCTCGAACTTGTACGGCGGGTATCGAACCTGCACCGTTCGCTCTGCGGGAACCGCGTCGAGCAGCCCCTCCAAGATGGCCCTTCGATCCGCAGGGTTCGCGAGGAGATTGTTCGTGGACGTGTGCCACTCGCCCCACGCGCCGATGAACCCCGCTTGCACCACGGCGATCACGTCCGCGTGATCGCGAAGAAACGGCCGCAGCTGCGCGATGTGCGCTAGAATTTGTGTGCGCGACGCGTCGGGCTCCGAGTTGGGATACGGCCCGAAGTTGTACGCGAACCGAAGGATGACCTTGAGCCCCGCCGCGCGCGCCACGCCGAACCCGCGCACCATCGCGTCGAGGATCGCCGGCGTGATCGCTCGATCGCGCACCGAGTCCAAGCGCACATAACTGTGGACGAGCGTGTAGCCCGCCGCGCGAATCGACGACAAATTGCTGGTCGTCGTGAGCTCGACCGAGCGATAGAAGCCGCGCTCGGGGTTGAGAAAGACCTCGTCGCTCGGCATGTACGTGCGCCGAACCGAGGGCGCGGTCGAAGGAGCGTCCGCGCTGCGTGTGTCCGCGAGGGCGTCGGTGCTCGATGCGTCCACGGGAGCGTCGATGGTGGATGCATCCGAAGCGACGTCCGTGGCGATCGCGTCGAGCACGGCGCGATCGGGGATTTCGGGGACGTCGTTCGCAGCGGGGGCTCCGCCGCACCCGACCGAGAGGGTTGCGAGTGCCGTCACGAGCGCAACGCGAAGGGTGTGCATCGTGCGAGCGTACCAAGCGCGGCGAGGGAGCGAATGGGCAAGCGTGACGGGCGTCGCTGAAGAACGAGCGGCTCGGGTTGAATTCGTGGTACCCAACCGATCGCGATGAAGTCGGGGTCGTCGGGCGTTCGGTTTGCGTTGCAGTGCGAGTGTGGATTCGACCTGGAATTCACCGACGATCAACGCGGTTCGGTCCTGGAGTGCCGCTGCGGGGGGCGCTACCGAATCCCGCACGAGAGCGATCCGATCGATCGCTTCATCGGGTATCTACGATGGAAGTGGTGGGCGATTCGCGCTCCGAAACGACGCGAGCGCGGCGACGAAGGGACCTATCGAGCGAACTCTGCGCGGGTCTCTTGTCCGGGATGCGCGGCGGTGCCCAGTGCCACGTGGGATTGGCAGTGCTCGTTTTGCCACTGCATCTGGGACACGTTTGCAACCCGCGGCGAGTGTCCAAACTGCGCGTTCGTGTATCCGGCGACGCAGTGCCTCTCGTGCGGCCAGACTTTTCGACACCATGACTGGTATTCGCGCGCGGACTAGTCACGCGAGGAGCAGCTCCGTCGTGATGTGCCGCCGTTCGCCGAGATGAGTCTCGCTTCCCGCCGAGATTCATCTCGGCGCTCAGCAAGGACGCCAGTGTCATGGGGCTCTTCGCGCTCTTGCGCGCGACGCGCAGCGGCGTTCATGCGCCGAGATTCATCTCGGCGCTCGTCGCGCGTGCGTCGACCGCGCTCGTGTGTTGATTGTGTAGGTGTGTTTTCAAGGTCGCGAGGCGTTCGCCACTGTGGTCTCGCGTGCGCAGCGTCGTGGCCCACGGCCGTCTGGTCGCCGCTAACGCGGCCCGACGACCACCACGAGCGGGCGTTGAGCATTGCCGAAGACGACGGGCGAGCAGCCAGGACCGTTGGGCTGGATTCGCTCGTAGTCTGGGCAGAAGCTTCCCAGGTCGTACTGCACGGGGTCGGTCATTTCGATGGTCAACACGGGCGCGACGATTTGCGCGTGGAACACGCCGTGCTCCGTGAGCGAGCATTCGCCAAAGAGTGAATGCCGACTTTCGACGCACACGACCGATCGTCCTGCCGGATCTCGCACGATGAAGCGGGCGTGCAGGAATCGTTCGCCGTGATGATTGCGGAGTACGAGCGCCGTCGTCGAAGGGCCGCCGCCCGCGAGCGAGCATCCCGTCGATGGTTGCTCCCCGATCGTGTGGTCGAGCTCTGGCGGGGGGCTCCCGCCCGGACACAGCCCGATCGACGCAGCCGCGGGGCTATCGCCGCACGCCGCCAGTCCGAGAAAGACGCCCGCCGCCATCGTCTTGCGCATGAGTCAGTGAGCACGAGCGTAGCAAGACCGCGACGCGGTGCCGAACGCAGACGCTCCCGATCGAGCGCCGCTACGCTCCCTCTGTGTCGTTCACCCGTCGTAGCTCGTCGCGCGTGAGCGGGCCGCGGAGCCACGAGAGCGTTTGCCTCGGTTGCAGCACCATCGCGCCCTTGTCTCGTTGGTGCACGTTGCGCACGAGGAACCAGCGTTTTCCCAAGCGCTTTACGCACTGATCGATGGTGCGTCGCGCGCTGCGGTCCGAGCTGGCGGCGTCTGCTTCGGCGAGGCCGTCGACGACGCGATCGCGGTCGGCGTCGGTTTGCAGTCTCCCGATGAACCACAGCCCTGCGTTGCTGAGCGCGCGATAGTCGAGGTCCATGGGGTTTTGCGTCGCGAGAACCAACCCCACGCCGAACGCGCGCGCTTGCTTCACGAGCGCGACGAGCGGCCTTCGCGTTGGCGGGTTGGCGGGGTGGGGCGGGAGCATTCCGTAGAGCTCGTCGAGGACGACGAGGGCGCGGAGCGAGGATGTTCCCGGCAGGCTGCGGACGTAGGCGAGCAGGGCGTCGAAGAGCAGCCCGAGGACGAGCGTGCGCTCGGTCTCGTCCAAGTGGGCCACGCTCACGATCACCGCGGGCGTCTTGTGTGTTGGTTGTGTGGGTGTGTTTTCAATGCCCTGACGAGGCGCTGTTTCATTGGCGACGGGGCGGAGCCACTGGGCGATGTCCATGGGCGCTCCGGTGCGCCACGACGCGAACGAGGGTGACGCGACGAGGGCGTTGAGCGCGGCGGCGAGGGCGCGGCGGTCTTTCTTCGAGACGAAGCGATCGATGGGCATCGCGCCCACGGTGTCGACGGGCGGGGTCTCGAGGTCGTGCATGAGCGAGGGGAGATCCGCGGGGAGTTTTGCTTGCAGCCGTCGCTCGGCGAGGACGCACAAGAGAACGTGTTCGCGCGAGCGCGCGGGGTCGCCGTCGCGGCCGAGGAGTCGCAGGACGAGCGAGACCGCGGAGGCGAGGGCGTCGCGGGCGGTCTCGACGTCCGAGGGCGTTCCGTCCCAGAGGGGGGAGCGCTGTTCGAGGGACGACAAGAGGTGCACGGGCTCGCCCGCGGAGCTTCCGGGCGTGAGCACGCGCACGAATGTGTGTGCTCGAAATCGAGCGATGGTGTCGGCGGTGATCCCCGCGCGCGCCAACCCCTTGTCGCGCGCTTCGCAGAGGGCCGCGACGGGCGAGACCCCCTCGGCCTCGAGGCTCTGGTGATCGAGCCACGGAACGAACACTTCGGGCCTCGCCGGATCGAAGCAGAGCAAGAGATTGCTCATGTCCCCCTTCACGTCGACCATCAACACCGGAACGCCCTTCGCCAGCGCCTCCTCCGCGAGCACGAAGAGCAGCCCAGTCTTTCCGCTGCCTGTCATTCCGGTGACCACGGCGTGCGTGACCAGATCGCGCGCCGCGATCGTGTACGCGCTGTGTTCGCCCTCGCCAGAGAGCGGCAACGATCGACCGAGAGAGAGCTTCATGGGGGATCTCTGGAAGTGGGGAGAGTGCGTGGAGCCGGCCCGCACCCGGCGTTGTCGGGCGGAGCGGCCCGAGAGAGCGGCCCCCACCCGGCGCTTCCGCGCGCCCCGCCCCCGCCTGAACGGCAGGGGCGGAGCTTTGCATTGTGTGGGTGTGTTATCAAAACAACAGCGCTGATGGAGCGTCGCGTTGAGAGGCTTTCGTGCTGAAAATTCGCTGACACAATGCGAAGCTCCGCCCCTGCCGTTCAGGCGGGGGCGGGGCGCGCGGCAGCGCCGGGTGGGGGCCGCTCTCTCGGGCCGATCTCTCCCGACGCGCTCAGCGCGGGTCTTCGAAGGGGCGATCCGATGGGTCTGTGGGAGCGGCCGTTCCCGAGTGGGGAACGGGGGTGACCGGCGTGACGGGGCCTGTGGGGCTCGATGGGTTCGCGGGGTTCTTTGCGCTGTCGTCGTCGCGCTTGTTCGAGCGGGCGCCGACGACGTAGAGCGTGGGCGCGAGCTTGTCCGCATCGCCGTGCTTGCGACGCAAGAACGCGAGCGCCGCGCGAAGCTCGTCGTATCCGCTGACGACCATGGCGCCGAGCTTGTTGCGTTGGGCGACGAGCGCAGGGAGCGCGGGGTGTGCGCCGTTGCGCTGCGCGAGCGCGAGCGGCAGTCGGTCCGCGAGTGACGAGGCTTGCTCGAGCGTCGCGGGCTCGACGACTCCGCCCACCGTGGCGAACGGCTTCAACAGTTGAACGAGCGCCGCGAGGTCATCGAAGAAGTCGCGATGCCCGAGGCCCGACCGGATGTTGTCGACCTGCTCCTGCGAGAGCTTCTTGCGCCGAACGAGCACCTGCGCACACTCGATGAGCTCTTCGCGCAGCGGCCGCGCGATCTCCATGTCCGCATCGAATTTCGACGTGTCGGGAGCACAGTTTTCGACGAGCACATCCGCTTGCCAGAGAGCGAGCGCGAGCAGCGGAAGCCTCTCGATGGGCTTGATGTCCAGCGTAGGGAGCGAGCCGATCTCGCCCATGTGCGATTCGACGTTCGCCATCGCGAGTTGAACGACCGCGATGACGTGCGCGGGATCGATGTTGTAGGCGAAGCCCGAGGGCGTCTCCATGGACGCGAGCTCGGGCTGAACCTCCGCGAGCGCGTCTTCGCGAGCGTTGTTCACGGTCGCGGGCGAGGGGGCTTCGGACGATGACTGAGCGGTTTGATCGACAGATTTGTTGGTGTTCACGGCTGCAACTCCTGTTGTGTGTTCGAGAAGGCTTGCCGACGCGTCGCGGCCATCGGAACCGATGCGAGGGACGGCTTCAGCAAGCCCGGCGAAGAACGGAAACGTTGTCGAAGGGGCTTGCTGAAGGGGGGTGAACAACGTCGGGGTTGTTCAGGAGGCATCGGCAAGCCCTGCCAGCGACGCCGCCGTCTCGAGCGCCGCCGCAGCGGGGAGCTCGAGTGCACGGGTGGCGTTCTCCGGGGCGGAGCGAAGGAGTTGCGGGACAGGGAGAGATTTTTTCGAGGGGACCGGGCGGAGAGGGCGAGGGGAACGGGATAAGTGATGGGATTTCAGGTGGTTAGGGGGGATTGGGCGACGTGCGTTGTGGGCGAACCGGGAGGTTGTGCAAGCGCCGCGAGTGAGGGATTATCTGGTCACGCTCCGGGCAAGAGAGGAGCGCGGCACGGGAAGGGACTGTGATGACAGTGAAGAGTGCGGGCGCGATCGGAGCGATGGTGTTGGCGTGCGCAGCATGCGGCGAGGGGCCGAGCGGAGTGCCGACACCAATGGGCGACGCGGCCGTCGCGAGCGACTCGGGCACGGGATCGGGGACCCAGGACGCGGGAGTGAGTCCGCAGCCGATCGATCCCCAGGTGGCGATCGCGCGAGCGTGCCCCGCGGGCGCCAACGTGCGCGTTCAATTGTGGAACGTGCTGGCCACGCCGCACTGTGGATCAGCGCACCGCGATGGCTTCGCGGTGTTCCGCAGATTTGCAACACGACTCACCAGAGCACCCAACATTAGAGCGGAGAACAGCGACGATACACGTAGTTGGGACACCCGCTGTGTCTTCGCGATGCGACAATCCCGTCGGATTCCGTTCAGTGGTCGACTGACCAACGCAGCCAATCGTTGTCTTCTCGACTTCAACGATGGGACGTGGGCAAAGGAAGGTGAAGGATGACTGACGACGCAGAGAAGAAGCTTGATGAGGTGAGGTCGCTACTACAGAGGCAGAACTTCTCGATCCCTAATTTCTTCACTCTTCCAACACCACTACTCGAAGAATTCAGCCGGGCGTACAACTATGAACTTCACGAGCGACGATGCTCCCGTTATGGGGCAATTCTCGCTGGCAGCGGAGAACTCGACGGCGCCAGTGGAGTGTCTTTCGTGGAAGCAACCGATGACGTCGCAAGTAAGCTTGCGAATGGAGTAGATTCCTTCGTGCTTCGGGAAGAACTGCAAGTTGTTGGATCAACTCAGGAAACTCGTTTGAGGGATTCTCGAAAAATTCGGAACAAAGGAAATCGTCGTCGACTTGCAATCGTCGACCCTCCGCTAGTCGATCTCGATCAGTGCGTTGAATTTTGCTACAAACACCGCGTTGCTCTCATTCGGCGTGAGGAGTCAGGGACAATCTGGTTTGTACTGGATGGCGAAATTTCGAGGCTTGAACACCAGACGTTGACACGATTCGACAATCCAATGGTCGATGCCGAGTTTGCGAAATTGTTCTCTGACTTTCCCGGCTGGGAGGATACGTTTGCTGACGCCTTGAGATTCGCCACGTGTGATGTTGTTCCCTACAACGCGGGTACGACGCTTGTCTTGTGTCCGACTGAAGAGCTTGCGAGGGACGAAGTGAAAAAGCAATCGAATCAGTCATCTATCGGATTAAGGATCGGAAGTCGAGCAGACCGTCGAGTGCTGGCAAACTACTTGGCACAGATGGATGGCGCAACGATCCTTGACAATGAACTCAACGTAGTTGCGGTCGGAGTCCAACTTGTCCCTTCCGACGAGGCAGTGCGCAACGTTGTGGCCGATCCGCGTCACGGGACTCGTCATTCATCCGCAGCGAGGTATTCGTACGACAATCCTGCACTAATCGTCGTTGTTGTTTCTCAGGACGGGCCAATCTCAGTGTTTCGATCGGGGAAAGCCTTCAATCCGACTGATCGCTTTGTGAGTGACCTGTTCGACGCTGTTTTTCAAGTGTACGAGTCAGTCTGGGAACGCGTCGGCATCGTGTGTCGGTCGGTCTTTGGAGATCGAGTAGGCAGTAAGATCGTTCCGTTCATTCGACGGTCGCGTTTGGGCGAGCAATAGGTGTACGCGATGCCCAATTCCCATTCACAACATGAAGTGGACCGATCGTGAAGGCTCGGGGTATGACCCAATCGAGCAAACGCAGGGCCTGGCCTAGTCAGCAGTAATCGAACGCGCTCTTCGTTCAACGCGCAGTCGGGAATAGGCGCAGATTTCTGCGACACGGACGACGTATCGATATCGAGCATCGCCTAATGGTGACAGAAACTCGCTACCACCGCGACGAGCACGTGTCGAAGATCGTGAAACGAGATCGTCTCCGTACAGCTCGAAGCCCTGGCCTTGCATGTGCTCGCGAGCACCCGCTCGCGACAGTTTCGGGCTGCATCCTGCAATTTCCTTTCGTCGTTCGAGGCTGCCACGTTGCGAGCGTTGCTCGGCGTTCGGTAGGTGCGATGATTCTCTGACGCTGCGCTACTTGATTCGGTAGACTAGCATCCCAGACTTCACTTTCGGCAAGTCTTCACCGCGCTGCACCCCGACTTCGCACTTGGCTGCTGCCACGTCGACGCTTTTGTTGTTCACTTGAAGGGAGAGTACTCTCTGTTCGTGGAAATCAACAGGGAACTCGACCATGATTTGCTCCCCAACACGCAGTTCGCCGACCTCGATGTTGATACTGAAGGCTTGCTTCCAAACCTGGTTGACCGTTCCGATGTATTCGTAGTGTTGAGGAATCGGCAGAATTCTCCCGGTCTGGTAGAAGAGTGGGATCACATGTTCGGTCTTCCATTGGTTGTTGATGAAACCCCGGACGAGTCGGAACAGATCCCATCCAGTCATCAAACCGAGCTTTACTTGTGCGGCATTGTCCAAGATCTCCTTGCGGAATGGCATGTCGTTGTCGCGCTCCAGCGGAGGCCAGAGCCGTTGGTGGTTGATGATGGTGAGGCCACGAACGTCAGCACGATTTTGCTCCTGGATGTAAATGAACGCGTGTTTCTGTGCTTGGAGCGCTTCCGCGTCAGCCGGCCTTCCCGTGATACCCTTGATATCCACGACAAGCACTGGCGATAGGTCGTGAATTCGGAGATCTTCTCGAAGCGAATTTTCTTTCCCTGCCTTGGTCATCTCCTTGTCGACATCGACAATCGCTTTGAATCCGATAAGTGCCAGTGCGGTTTCTACGGCTTCCACCAGAGGATCACCGGTTTCGCGAATCAGCGCATACAGAAACGCATTGGCACGATGATCCTCTTTGATAGCTGTTTCTAGCTCTGCCACTTTCTTTGCGGCGTCGTGCTGAATGGTAGATATCTGTTTCCTCTTTTCTAGCACTGACGGGAGTTCGTATTCTGCGCGATGGATCCACAGGCTTCCTTCAGCATGAGGGAACAGTGCCGGAGACAAATTGGGTAGGATATTCTTCAAAAACTCGGAGAGAAAGCGCGCGGCGGTTTGGATTCTTGGCAGGACAAAGACCCACCCTTTCTCGGTGTTGTTTGAGGGCGCAATCACCCCGGCTACTGCTTCCCCGTATTTGTTCTTAGCCAGTTCTATCCATCTGCTCTTGATGGGATATTGGGCATTGAGCGTGCAGTAGAACTGCGCACGATCTAAGTGGTCTGTCAGTAACTTCACCAGTGGTAAGTCGTGCTTGATCGGTTGGATCTCTTCTCCGTGATCGTCCTTGATCATCAAATTCGAGAGAACGCTCAGAAAACTCCAGTTGTCGGAACTGATCGGGCAATCAATTGAGAGCCCTGAATGAATGTTGCGCTGCCGAGCGCAAACCAACTCTTGTCGGTTGCGTGAATCAGAAAACACTACAAATACCCCACCGTTGCCTAAGATTCTGTCAAATTGATGCTTCACCAACTCCATCGACCGCGGTCGCGGGTCGATCTCACCGGCACTACACTTTGCCCACCAGTCAAGGTCACTTGCAGGCACCATCTTCTCGCCTGGAGGAGCGGAGTCCACCTCGCTCGGAACTAAGTCTATGACGATGATTTCTTGTTCTGTGAAGTTGGGAAGAGACGCTTTTGCAACGACGGGCTGGTACGTTGAGTCTTTTGTTACTTTGTAAGGCGTGCCAAATGTTCCGGTGGTGATGTTGTATCCTTCCTTCTTGAGAGCTTCCGAAATTTCAGGTGCGCTATCGATCAGCAGTATCTTTGGGTGTTGATATTTCGGAGTGGTTGGTCCGGAATTGGTTGAATTGTGACTGCCAGTTTTGGGTGCAAGTTCTTTTTTTGACATGACAGATTCCTGAAGCGGTTGCACGTGCGGGAGTCATCTTTCGGTTTGGGTCGCTGTTCAATGTCTTACGCTGTCGATGCGGACAACAGCGATGCGCGGAGGCGGGGGACACGGTCGCGACGCCGTGTGCGATGAACGACCGCCGGTGACGACCCAGTTGGCACGGCGAGTCTCGCGCGCTGAGCATGCGTTCGATGAACTGTGCACCGGAAAACGCCCGAACCGACGCGCTGCTGCCATCGCAGCAACGCGACAGACTGCTCCCACTGCGTCATCGCGTGCGCGTGTCTCGTGCGCGCGTGCGCTTCTTCGGCCGCGACCATCGCTTCGAGTTGGGCGCGCTTGGCCTTCGCCCCTCCAAACGTTCGCTCGATGAACCCAGGCTGGTACGCGTCGAGCTCTGCTTGCGCGGCCATCACGCGAGAGCTGTCCATCACAGGCTCGGGCGCGGGAGTGGTCCACATCAACTGCGACCAGTCGACCGGCGTCGAACAGTCCGCATGCACCGAGCGGAGCACTTCGATGCGCGACTGGTAGGCCTCTGCTTGCAGTCTCGCGTACTCGCGCTCCTGCTCCTTGGCCTGCTGCGCGAGCGCCTTCTGCAGCGATTTGTACTGCGTTTGCACGGCTCGCTGCGAGGACCGCACGGCCTTCGCGTGCGCCTTGTCGTTCGCACGCTCTCTTCTCGCCTGCGCCCTCGCTGCCCTTCGATTCGCTGCTGCTGCCGATCGCAGCATCCCTCTCCAGCCCATAGAACGAGCGTACCAGAGTCCCTCGGGCCTCGGGCTACCCCGATGGGCTTACGCGCCCTAACCGCCCTTCGTAACACTCCCCACGCAACTCTCTGCGCGCGCCGCTGATACCGCGCGCCATGACGACACCCATTCGCCCCAACGGTCGCCCTCGCGCGGCCGCTGTCGAACCCCAACCCCTCCCTGTCGAACACCCTCCACCTCGCACGATTGCGCGCGAGCCCGATGTCATCGATGACCCGAGGCCGAGCGTTCCCGCGTATCTCCGTCGCGCGCCGGACGCGCCGACGCCGCCGCGGACTTGCGTCGAGGCGTCGGTGATCTCTCCCGAAGAGAGCCAGCGAAACGTCGATGCGGCGCGGGCGGAGATTCAGACGCTCTCGGGCGTTCCGCTCGATGTGCTCGAGCAGAACCTGCAGCGCGTGGCCCACGAGGCCGCGTCGTGCTCGCCGAACGCGACCGTCCGAGTGCGACTTCCGGATGGGCAAGACTGCCGCGTGAGCACGGCCCAGCTCGCGACGCTGCAGAACGCCGTCCGCGAACAGCGCGGCTGGCTGCGCATGGTGAGCGACGTTCGCGCGGCAAACGATCGGACGATCGGGCCGCTCGCCGCCGCTGTTCAACGCGCCGAGCAACAGCGGCCGAACGCGAGCTCGTCGCTGTGCGTGGCGCTTCCCTCGGGCGGGCACGCGCAGCTGTCGCTCGCGGACGCGCGCGTCGTTCATCGCTTGTTGGACGCGCAAGCGATCTTCCTCGGGCAAGTGGACGTTCATCGGCAGCTCGCCGCGTCGCGCTTTCGCGACGAGATCTACCGCGGTGGAGTTCTCACGGTCCCCGGCTTGGGAACGGTCGTCGCGCTGGGCGAGTGCCTCCGACATCGATCGATCACGGGGCGATCGGTCACGCAGCTCGACTGCATCCTCGCGGTCGCCGGCGCGTCGATCGAGCTCGCGGTGGTGGGCTATCAGGGCGCTCGCGCGGTCGCGGCCATCGCGCGCACCGAAGAGCTCGCGATCGCCACGGTGAACAGCGGCGTTCGACTCGACGAAGTGTGGCGCGCCGTGCGGCAAATGACGCCCGAAGAGCGAGACCTCGTTCGACACCTCGTCAACGAGATGCGAGCCAACGCGCGGACCGTGCCCACCGCGGGCCGACCCCCGCCCACCATCCTCAGGCCCTCGGAGATCACCGCGGCCGTCGAGCTGCTCCGCCGCCGTGGAATCACCGTCAACCCGAACTCACCGAGCGTGATCGAGGTCGGCGAGACGGTGCACCAAGTGGGCGAGCGAGGAATCGCCGAGGCGTTTCCCGAGGTCATCGCGGATCCCCGCTTTGGTGCACAAGACACGCTTTGGACCACGGCGTACTCCGGAGGCGGCGACACTGTGGAGTACGCCGCGGGAGTTGGAGGAACCTCCAGGGACGGAACGATCTACGCCTCACCACGCGGCACGTTCAACGACCGAATGCGCGCAGTCCTTCACGAGCGCGTCCATCAGCTGCTTCGGCTTCGGCTCACCGAGCGAGGAGATGTCGGAGCAAAACTCGCAGAGTTGTTCAACCGTGGGCAATCGGCGCACTACAACACCTCGATGGTACGGCGCTACGTCGAGGAGGCGCTCGCGGAAGCGAACGCGCTCGCGCGAACGGGCGCCGAGAACTGGCTCGGCGCGGCGGCGATGTTTCCTCTCGAAGGCAGCTATCGAATCGCGCTTCGCGAGGTGGGCCGCGGCGACATCGTCACAGCGGCCGCTGCGGCCGTCGCGCTCGGTCTGACCGGAGTGCTCGCCGACGCCGCGATCGACTTGGGTGTGTGCGTGGTCGGGGGACGACGCTATCGAGCCGAACTTCAGCGCGTCAGAACGCCCCTCGAACAACGCGAGGACCGCGAATCCCGACAAGAGCTGCAATCCCAACGGCAAATCGACACGATCGTTCGCGCGCGCACGGGAGGCAACAGGCCATGAGCAGGAACCGTCCGCCTCGGCGAAAGCCTGCACCATCACCCTACGTGCTGACGAAGGAGCACACCGAGCGTCTCCCACCCGAGCGCCTCGAGACCGCGGAGCAAGCGGGCGCTCGGGTTCACGCGCTGCTCGCTTCGATCGGGCTGGTGAGCATCTACCCGCAGCATCATCGGCCCTACGCATCGTCGATCCCAGGCTTCGTGGGATGGCGACCGGTGCGCGCGCGATGGTGGCTCGTGTCGGCGCACGGCGCGACAGGTTCTCCTAGCCGTGACCTGTGGGATCTCTTGGCGATCGTCGACGCGTACACGGGCGAGTTTCGGTGGTGGCACTTCTCGCACTCATACGAATATCTCTGATCCGTCAGCGAAATTGCAGCGATCGACGTGATGGTTCGGGGGCGAGGGAGCCACACGGCCAGAGGTCGAGCCCTCATCGTTACCCAAATTGGGTGGAGGGAACTTGCAGCAAGCGTACTCAGTGCCGCGGAGCGCGGCCCCCACCCGCGCTGCCGCGCGC
Organism: Myxococcales bacterium; assembly: GCA_016793325.1. Lineage (GTDB taxonomy): Bacteria > Myxococcota_A > Polyangia > Polyangiales. Next base: position 91,930 of record JAEUKI010000013.1, read on the forward strand.
CCCGCCCCCGCCTGAAACGGCAGGGGCGGGAGCTTCGCATTGTGTTAGTGAAATTTCAGACAGATCGCGCATCGAGCGACACGACCATCGACGCTTCTGTCTCCCGATCACATCGACGCTTCCGTCTCCCGATCACACTGACACAACGCGAAGCCCCGCCCCTGCCGTTTCAGGCGGGGGCGGGGCGCGCGGCAGCGCGGGTGGTGGGCCTCCCTCGGTTGCGTTGACAGCCCCTGGAGGCCCAGATGCAAACGCGACCAAGAAAGTACACAGCTGAGTTTCGTGCCGAGGCGCTCGCGATGTTGGATCGGTCAGACCGATCGATGCCCGACGTCGCAGACGC
>JAEUKI010000014.1 GCA_016793325.1 Myxococcales bacterium
CGCGACTTCTGCGGCAGATCCGCGTCGCCGGTCAGCGTCATGTCCTCTTGCAATACCTCCAGTATTGCGGCGAGGACATTCCTTGTCCGGCTCGCGTCTCCTTGCAGAAGTCGCGGTTTCGCATCTGGAAAGCCTCTCAGCGCGTCGGGCGCAAACGAGTCGCCGCTGGTCGACGAGAAATGAGATCTTTCGAGCGTGCGCTGCTCGGTGACACCACCGGTCCCGATGCGAGCGCGCATTGCTCGCTGCTCCGTTTTGGCGCGCCGACTGAGCCTCGCTTACCGTGCGCTCGAATGACGAAGACGCTGAAGCTCTACGAGCTGTCCACGGTGGGCACCGACACGATCGCGCTCTCGGACGCGCTCGCGCATCCGAAGCGCGCCCGCGCGGTCGGGCTGAGCCCGAAAGACGACCCGAACGACCTGAAAAAACTCACGCGGATCTACCGCTTGAAGCTCGTCGTGAACGAGGGCGTTCCCGCGATCGTCGGGGCGCTCGCGCACCTGCGCTCGCTCACGATTTCGGGAAAGGGGCTCCGTACGGTTCCGCCAGAGATCTTCGCGCTGCCGCGGCTCGAGTGGCTCTTTCTCGAGTACACCGACCTCGAAGACCTCGAAGGACTCGAGCGCTCGAGCTCGCTCACCACCGTTATTTTCCGCGGAACTCCGCTGGAAAAGAACGCCGCCGCGCGAGACAAGCTCCTCGCTCGACTGCGCTCGAAGGGCTGGGAGGCCGACTCGCTCTTTCGCACCAACGGGTTCTCGCGAGCGCGTCCGAGCGCCGGGCCTTTCGCCGCGAAGGACAAGCCCGCCCTCGTTCGCGCGCTGACGGAGGACCTCGTTCCCAGCGACGCGAAGCTCGACGGAGTCGACCTGAGCGGGAGCACCATCGCCGACGCGCTGATCCCGTTTTCGCTGAAGAAAGCCGACCTTCGCAACACGACCTGGCTCCGCTGCGACTTCGAGCGCACCGCGATGGACGGCGCGCTCCTCGAAGGCGCGGTCTTCGAGGAGTGCATGTTCGATGACGTCGTGATGGCCTCGGCGCGCGCCACCGGAGCTCGGTTCGAGCGCTGCGAGCTCCGCCTGGATTTCACGAAGGCCGACGTCCGTCGCGCCACGTTCGCCCACAACGAGTCGAGCCCCAACCTCGATTTCACCAAGGCAAACGCCCAGGAAATGTCGCTCGAGATCGTCACCGCGAGCGAGAGCAGCCTCGACGTGAACCTCGACGGCGCGGACCTCCGAGGCGCGACGATCCGCGTCGACATCACCCCGAGCCGACGGCAAGAGCTCGAGAAGAAGCCCAACGCCCGCGTGAAGTGGGCAGCGCTCGACACCGAGAGCGCGAAGGTCGACGCGCGCACGACGATCGAAATGGCGCAGCTCCCGGGCGCAAAAGCGCCGAAGCAGCCCGCGAAGAAGTCCTCGACGAAGGTCGACGTCGCGGCGATCGAGCACGTCGGGCGGATCGACGCGACCAACGCGGCGCTGTGGTTTCTCGCGATGGACGCGAAGGAGGCCGCTGCGTGGAAGGGCGAAGACGAAGACGAGTTCGACCGCGCGCTCGAAATCGAGGAAGGCCCGATCGACGTGGGATCGACCCACGGCGTCCTCGCCTCGATGGGAGACTGCGGTTGGTCGCACGTCTGGCGCATGCCCAACGGAGACATCCTCCTCGTCGAGCACCGCCGCAGCGGGATCTACAGCAAATTGCCCAAGGAACAGCAGGTCGCCGCCCTCCGCGAGCGCGTCGCTTCCTTCGCCGTCCCGAAGAAATCAACGCGCATCGGCGCGCTCAGCGTGAAGTGCGGCGTGCTCGCGCTGATGCTGCCCTACTGCAACGGGGACTTCACCGACGAACAGGTGTCCGCGGCGTCCGTGAACAAAGGCGGTCGCTTGCTCGTGAAGGTCCCCAACGGCGACTACGAGGTGTCGAGCTATCCCTTCGCGGCGAGCGGCTTCGAGGACGAGCTCGGGAGCTACGGCCACGTCACGCGTATCGCAAAAACGACATCCAGCACCGCTAAGA
>JAEUKI010000074.1 GCA_016793325.1 Myxococcales bacterium
GGGCTACAGCCCGGACTTCATGCCCGTCGAAGCGCTGTGGCGGTGGCTTCGAAGCGAGGTGACTGCGAACTACTGTCACCGCGACACGGCCGAGTTGATTGGCCGCGTGGCCAACTTCGAGCACACCGCGAGAAAGGATCCCGAACGCCTCCGCGAACGCCTCGGTCTCCCGATGAAGCTCGACCCGGCTGTGGAAAAACTACGATGCCCGTCGCGGTAGTGGTTTCGAAGCGTGAAGGAGCTCAATCCGGCGCTCCCTTGACGCTCGGGTTCGCATGGTCACGATCTGCTCCCCCGCGGCGCATCGCTGTCGTTTCCCCAGTTCGTGAGGAGTGCACATTCATGTCCAACCTTCCCAACGAGTTCGTCCTTCGCTACGCCCGTCCACCGTCCGACAGCATCGTCGCGCAGGCCCAGTCGCTCCACCAAAACGTGCGCGCCCTGCTCGGCGACGACAACTACGCGACCTTGCTTCAAGGGAGCTACAAGAACGACACGTCTCTCTGGGACATGAACGATGTCGATCTCGTCGCCGTGTCCCGTGGGCTTGTGAGCGGTACCTTCGGGAGCGTTTCGCCTGGTGGTGGAACCGTATCGTGGGACGAGATCTTCGCGCGCATCGAGCGCAAGCTCCAAGGCGATGCCCGCTATGCCGGCAAGTGGGAGCGGAAGGACAAGTGCATTCAGCTCAACACTGGCGTGAAGATCGACATCGTCCCTGCGGTCTATGTCACGAGCCCCGAGAGCGACCCTGTCGCGATCTACTCGCGTCGCGAGGGAGTCGAGCGCCGCAACTGGCCGCGCAACCACTACGATGCCGGAGCCGAGAAGAGCCGCCGCACGAACGGCGCATTCAAGCAGACGGTACGGCTCTTCAAGGCGTGGCGCCGAGCGGTCACGAGCGACAGCAAGGTCGCGCCGTCTTTCTACATCGAGTGCTTGCTACATGCGGTGCCCGATGGGCTCTTCTCGAACGTCGGCGCAGACGCTTTCGTCTTCGTTGGCCACGCGATCGTTGCGTGGAACTGCAACACGAACCCAGTCGTGCGTCCCGGAGGAGGGGACAGTATCTTCATCCCGACCGAACGGTACGCCCCACAATTCAAGTTGTTTCAAGAGCTGCTTCGAAACTCGCTCGCGTATGCGGAAGAGGCGCGCCGAGCGCCAAGTGAGCAGCTCGCGCGCGAAGCGTGGATTCGGGCGTTCAACGGGCAGCGACCGTCATGAGTGCGACCATCCACGCATACGCGCACGACAAGCAAGGGAGCGCTCAGCTCGGAGTGTTCATCGCCGCCATCGTTGCGGCGGCTGGTTGGGGCAAGTTCGTCGAGGTGTTTCACGTCCCGAGCCCGTGGTGGTTCGATGGACTCGGACCGATGACCTTCGTTGGGATCTTGACCGCGGTGTTCAACAAGTGGGGGTGGCGTTGGCTCTATCGGTTGCACGGAGTCGCCGATCTGAGCGGAGTGTACGATCTGAAGCTCAAGAGCTCGAACGACGAGCAAGCGTCCATCGAAGGGACGCTCACCGTCGCGCAAGAGTGGCAGCGGATCCTCGTGACGGTGAAGACCTCGACATCGACCTCGTCGAGCGTTGGCGCTTGGCTCACGGATGACCCAACCCAAGGGGCGGTCCTCACCTACACATACCGCAACGACCCTTCCCCCGACGCGAAGGACGATCTTCAGGCGCACGCAGGTACCGCAACCGTCACCTTCGCCCGCGACGGAACGGCCTCTGGCCGCTACTACAACGACCGGGGGCGCCAAACGTTCGGCTCGATGACCCTCACGAAGCGAGTGTCCGAAACGAAGTCGTCCGCGTCGAACAAGCCGAGCGCAGCGGGCGTACCAAGTGCACCAACCACAGTGTCCACGGCCACAAAACCGCCCGATGCCCGCGCCTCGTGAGCAAGTTCGGTAAGCGATCCGTGGCGTAGCATCGAATGTTGCTCGACTCGATCGCAGAGCGCTCATTCCAACGAACGCAGCTGAAGCGACTGCTACGCGCCCACCCGCACGAGCAGCAACCTCACTTCGTGCCCCGTGCCTGGACTGTCCCAAAGCACCTCGAGTCGCGGCAACGATGACGTTCGGAAGGTTCCCCACGTGCCGAACGAACCGTCGTAGGACTGAGTGAACGAGCGCGCTGACGGCGACTGAATCGCGAGGACACCGGGCTTCCAGTACTGGTGGTCGAAGGTCAGCCGCGCTGCGACTCCGCTGCCGCTCAAGTACTGCATCCCGATCACCGCATACGTTCCTGCGGCGAGTTCATCGACAGACGAGAGCTGCATCGACCACCACATGTCCTTCGCGCCGACGATCGCTGAGGCAGTCATGCGAACCCAGAAGCGATCTCCTGCGGGCACAGGCTCGAACTTTTCTTCGAGCCATAGCAAGCCACGCGCGCCGTTCTGTCCAACACCCGACGCCTCGAACGCAATCGGTTCGTCGCGTTGCAGCTGGATCACATCGTGGCCGAAGTACGCGACGTTGGGCGTCGATGGAATGGTCGTCCCGGTCACGATCGGATTTACGTTGATCGGGTTCACTCCTCGCAAGATCGGGGACGTGACCTTGGCTATCTCGAGCGAACCTCCCATCCCGAAGGCACACACGAGGTTCATCGAGCAGGGGAGCACGATGCGATCATCGACCGAGTAGAGCTGAGTGTCCGTGGTTGGGGTCAAGCGCGCGAGTGCGCCCGGTCCCTGCGGGCCTACGAACGATGCGAGATGAAACGTCATGGCGATTCCTCCGTTGCTGCTGGGACCAATTCGTCCGACGCGCTCGACTCTGGAGCGCGTATGAACTCGACGCTGTCGAACCTCAACCCTGAAGACCCTTCACCGGCACCGGGGCGCCTGCGCCACTCGACCCACACCCGAGTCGCTCCGCTCAGCGTTCGTGTACGCACGGGCACGCGCTGAATCGTCGCGCCGACGCGAGGCAGCTCTTCCTCGCGAATGTGGAGCCGCTCACCGCTGGGCGTGCGAAGGATGCAACCGCCCGGGGCGAGCGCTCGCCGAGCGCCTGTCGTGCTGTCGAGCAGCGAGCCGAGCGCGTACTCCACCTGCCCCTCGCCTCCCTCGATTCGTACCGGGATGAGGGGGAACCAATACGCTGGCACGTCCGTTTGGAGCACGTACTTGATTTGTGGGCCGGTTGCTGGTGGTGCGGGCGGCGGTGGAACACCCGCAGGAAGACGCGCGGTCGCTCGTTCATGAGAGAGCCACGGCTCGCCGAGGCCATTCGGCATCGTGTGCTCGATCGCCCACGACATGTTGGCCATCTCGTCTCGAAGAAACCGCACCTCTTCGATCGCCGCGCCGGACATTCGGCTCGGGTAGCCCGTGGGCAGCAAGAGAGTGGGCTCGACTCCACCGCTCTCCTGGTCGGTGAGCGACCACATCGTCCAACGTTCGGCTCTGCGGGCGGGGTCGACCTGATCGCCGCGTTCGACGATCGTCGTGCCTCCGAATACGTCACGAACGCGGACCTGCTCGACACGAAGCGCTGTGCCCGCTCGTTGAACGCACGGCACCATGAACCAATCGTTCGACGCGGTGAGCGCGAAGTCGATGACCACGAGCCGCGCGACGTCGCGACTATCGGCGACCACCGCGCCGAAGTCTGCTCCACCGTGCTCGAAGTCCCAGAAGCGAGGCTCGGGCATGCCGCGGAATCGGACGTGCGCTGGCATGACGATGCGCTTGGTTGTCTGCGCACCAGATCCCTCTGCGATCCGAGCGCTGACGTCGCACGAGTACCAGTCCACGTCTCCTTCGCGCGATGGCTGCACGCGCAGCGACAGCCGGCTCTCGGCCGTGCGTACGGAGAGGGTTCCTTCCGCGCGAAGTCGCTCAGGCTGCCATGCCGCGGGGCGGTCCTTTGGCAGGTGTCCGAACACTTCCCTCGCGAAGCGTTCGAGCGCCTCGAAGGCTCGCTGTAGCGGCATCTCGGTGTCGGAAGTTGCGCCGATCGCCTCCGCGATCGCCTTCCATCCGCGATCGAGCGCGAGCAACTCGAGACCGTCAGTGATCTTCTCTGCGCAAACGTGCTCGAAACGCACGGACGCTGTGTCTTCGCTTGGTGCGAGCGCCGCGATCGCAAACCGTTGCCGGACGCTCTCGACGAGCGCACGAGAGCCGCCCGCAGCGACGAGTTCGTCCTCGAAGATGCCGCCGAGCTCTGCGCGCGTTTCGAGGCTCTCGTCGAGCGCTGAGGCGCCCGCGAACAACGCCTCGAGCGGAGCATCGGCGTCGAGTCCATGCAGTGGACCACCACGCGCGGACCATTCGTCGATGGGAGTCTCGCTCGTGTGCACCTCGATCCACGCAGGGCTCGCTGCGTCTTCGCCTTGGAACTCGCCCAGCTGCCACTGCCGCGTGAGGAGCCAAAGTGGATCGCGAATCTCCGCACGCAGCGAACGTACGATCGCGTCGGAGCGCACGATGGGTTCGAGTCGATTCCAATACGTGATGGAAGCCATGGCCAGCTCAGCTCGGTTGTTCGACGGTGATCGCGTTGGTGAGCAAGGTCGAGACGACGTCTCCCGCGACATTGGCTGTCACGTACGCTGCAGGTAGGAACTGCGCGAAATGCACGAGCGTCTCTGGCTCGGTCGCTCGGATGCGTGCGTTGTCGAGCGTCTCGTGCAGCGTCGCGACGAGGTCATCGAAGCGCCAGCCGTCGAGCCTCGTTGGCACCGCGAGCAGAACCGTTTGCGGAGCCTCGGCCCCAGGATCGTCGTAGTGCGCGGCGATGCCTGTCGTCTCGTCAGGCAGAGGGATGGTTTCGACCCATTCGTCGAGGAGCAATCCGCTCCACTCGGTCGCTCCAGTTGCGCGCGCGCCGCACCCAACGAGCGCGACAGACACTCGCCCCGAGAGCAGGAGCGTTCGCTGGCGCTCGGGGTCCGTCGCAACACGGTTCGGAAGCGCTGCCCAGTAGTCGCCGGGCTCCGTTGGGAGTTGCACGATGGAGACAGGTGCGACCGCGACACTTGTGGCGCGTGCGTAGGTCGTCACCATGCGCAGCGCACGGAGCGGTTCCCGTACGCGCGTCGCCTGTGCTTGCCACACGCGGACCTGATCGGCGGTTGCTCCAAGGGACGGGGCGTGTTCGAGCGCTGTCTCGAGCGCCGCCTTTACGGCGCCTTCTGGGCTTATGCTCGAGACGAACAAAAAGTCCGCTCCGAAGATGGCACGGGCTTTTTCGCGCGCATTCGAAGCGCTTTCCGCCTTTTCGAGGCGCGATTGCAGCTCGGTAAGCGTGCTGCGCGCGCTCGTGATCAACGACGCATAGGGCGCATCGAGGTTTGCCGCTGGGAAATCGGGCAAAGCTCCAACAACGCCGTACCTCGATGCAAGTTGCAGCTGACGATGGAGGTCTTCGGCGTGCTCGATCGACGCGGGAGGGACTCGAAGCGCGCGAACGAGGTTGCGAACGAGCGAGCCGAGCGCACGTTGCGCCTTCTCGGCGCGCTCTTTGTCACGCTCGGAGAATGTCACCGCCGCAGGCGTTGGGTTGGCGAGCGCGCTCGGCGAGAGGTCTTCGACGCGAAGCGGACGGCTTCGCCCGAGCAACGCGCTCATCGCCCGCGCGGCCTCGAGTGTTTGTCCAAACGTTCGCGCGCTCGACGATGCGCCGGCGTCGTACCGCACGCTCTCGATTGAAACTCCTGGGTAGCGAGACAGCACGAACAGCCGCACCCGGCGATCGATCTCGCTTCCTTGCTTCGGATCAGGCTGCGTCGCTGCGAGTGCGACGACATCCAGCGCTCCGAGCCCGAGGTCCGACAATCGAACGCGCAGAGACGTCGCCTCGGCATCGCCTTTCGCACACCGCACGACGCAGCTCGTATCGTCGGGGTCGCCGAGCTGACGACGAGCCCACGCCTCGAGAAGCGGGTCACATACGGCGCGCGGTGTCGGCGCGACTGCGCCCCACGGTCCGACTTCATCTGGCGCTTGGTCGCCGAGCACGAGCACGACGCGATGGGTGAGCGTCCTGCCAGTGCGGGGGTAACGCGCGACCTCGAGCTCGGGCGGCCTCGTCGCGCGCGCGAGCGCATCGAGGCTTGCCACCGAACGTCCGGCGTTGCCTCGGATCAGTTGAAACACGGACTCGGCTGTGAGCGCGTCCGCCAGGGCGTCGGCGGTATCGTCTGCTTCGCGAGTGACCCTGAGCAACGCATCGGATTGCTCGGGCGAGAGCGGCAGCCGGAGCGAGCGCAGGAAGCTCTCCTTCGATGCAGACTCATCCGCGCGGTACGCCCGAAGGAGCGCGAGGCCATCGACGACGTTTCGTGCGGCGATCTTCGCGGCGTCGAGGTCGGGGCGCGCGCGCGGATCTTTCTTGCGCGCCACCGGTGCGAATCGTTGCCTCAGCGCGGCGAATATCCTGTCGTTGGTCGGATCGATGTCGTGCAGTCCGCGCTCTACCTGGTAGCCGAGGAGCGCACCGAGGGGAATACCTGCGCGCATGTGGTCGAGGATCCACTCCGCCGTTCGTACGCGCGCGGAGGACAGATCGATCGTGTAGCGGCGCTGGGGTTCGCCTTCCCGTGTGACCCAAGCGTTCTTGAGGATGGCTCCCGCAGCCGCGTGGTCGAGCGAGGGGCCATGCACGAAACCGGCAGACCGACTTTGAATGTGCGCCGTCGTTCCGTTTGCGAGCACGCGCGTCCCGCCTGGGGGGCGACGTCGCAAGCGCTCGACCCAACCGAACGCTCCGACGTGCAAACCCGTCGGGCGCGCGGCGCGCATCGCATCGAGCTTCGCCGTCGCGAGCGCTGTCATCCACGGATCGAGCCGGTGCGACACTGCATCGAGCGTCTCTGTGAAGAGTCGTTCGAGCTCTGCCGCCGGCAGCGCCGCGAGGCGGCCCAGCGCGTGCGCGAATCCAACGAGGTCTGCGCCGAGCGGATCGCGATCGATGATGGTCTTCATCGTCGCTCCCTCGCCCCACATCGCGAGGTGATCCCACACCGGCGGCCGCATCCGGCGGTCATACATGCTCGTTTGGATCAGCTCGTGCTCTTGACGGTCAGCGGGGGTGACGCGACCGTCGCGTAGATTCACGTCGAAGGTGATGCGCGCGATTTCCGAGAGTGTGCTGTGTCGAACGAGCCGCGCGAGTAGAGGCGCGTCGGTCCCGCGAAGGCTGCTCAACGACGAGCGACGAAGCGCATCGATCGATGCCTCGATCGATTGTGAAAAGTAGTTGTCCTGCGCGCTGAGAGGTGCCGTTTCGTTGTGACCCGCGCGCGCGACGAGACTGTGCGAGAAGTGATAGAGGCGCGGGTCGAACATCGAACGAAGCAGCCGCGGCTCCCAGCCTGCTCGATCGATCGTGGTGAGCCCTGCCCGTTGTGCGCCGTGTGGGTCGGAGATCCAGTGCGAGTAGGGGAGCCCCGAGTAGCGCAGCAGTTGTACGACGAACTCTGGCCCAACGAGCGTTCGAGCTCCGACGGCCACGCTGCTCGCTTGCAGTCCGAGCACGCGCAGGAGGTCTGCGTCGGGATCCGAGCGCCCAGGTTGAATCGCTGGCGCGAGCGCGGACGCTGTTCGCCAGATTGGTCGTGCGCGTCGAACGGCATCTGCGAGCGAGCGAACGACCCACGGTGCGTCCGCGGGCACTTCGAGGGATTGCGTGCAGACAACCGGAAGAACGCCATACGGTGTGTTTCCGACACGAAACGCGGAGAAGGGACCCCGCGCGCGCACCGTAGTCTCGAAGAACGAACGAACGTCGAGGACCTCACTGGGGGTGAAGTACGGTGGTGTGCTTGCGTTCGATGGGTTCACGAGCTGCTCGAGGAAGTGGCCGAGCGTGATCGGAAATAGAACGCGCGCCATGGCGCCAGCCGCAGCGTGCTCTTGCCGTTCGGCGCCCGAGACGCGGTCGAGCGCACCCGCCGGCAGTCCGAGCGCACGAGCGAGCCTCGCTCCGTCACCGTTTTCAGCATGGCGTGGCGCGACTTCAACCTCGAAGCTTTGCTCTCCCGAGGGATCGTCGGGCGGGAACGCTGTGCTCTTTCCTCCGGCATTCGTTGTTGCAGTGCCTTGCGCTACGAACGAGACGCCCCGCGTGAAGCGCTGGGCCATGAGCAGTTCGTGCACTTCGCGTGCGACCGCCTCCGGGTCTCGACCCGTACGCACTCCAACGACCAGGATTCGGTCGAAGCCGATCGCGGGATCCCAGTCCTCTTCGCTTAGATGCGGGATCGTCACTGCCATCCCGACCTGCTCGGCGCGCTCGAAGTCGATGGTCCAGAGCACGTCGCGCGACATCTCGATCGGCGCGACGCCTCGGGCTTCAGCGTCGGCGGGAACGAGCTCTCGCGCAGCGTGTTGGCTTGGGGTTTCGGTCAGGGCGAGTGGTTGAAGGACTTGCGACGAGACGGCCCTGTGCACGAGGCGAGGCTCGTATTCATCTGGGCGCACCATCTCGGTGCCGCGGTACGCGAGGACGATCCAGCGGTCCGGAAGCATCGACGCGGTGACCGCGCGTGTCCACGAGGCAGACTTCACGGTTCCGATGGGAGGAAAGATGGGCTCGTCAGGTTCCGTAGCGGCGGGCGGAGGGAGTGGCGCGCTCGAGCGCAGTCGACTCAGGTCCGTCATGCGCGCGCTCGACAGCACGTCTGTGATGCGGTGCGCGCGATCGCGAAAGTTGCTCGGCTTCGTCGCTCGAATCACAAAGGCCGCGCGCGGCATCGGGACGAGCCTCAGCAGCTCCGTCCATGCTCTTCGCTGCACCTCAGCGCTTTCGTTCCAACTCGCGCGCCAGAACGTGCACCCTGCGTTGTATTCGTCTCGGGTGAGCTCGGGTTCGTGCGAGTTCGCGAAGATCTCGTCCGGGTAGATGCGGACGCGGAGCACTCTCTCGGTGGAAAACCGACCGTTAGAGCGCTCCCCGAAGCGCGTCTCGATGCGAACAGGAAGCAGAAGGAGTGGAACGTCTGGCGCAAGATCGTTGACGTCGAACTCTGGCTTCGGGTTGAGGTCCGGACGAACGGTGGCGCTCGCGTCGATGTGCAGATTCGAGAGGTCGGTGGGGAGCGTCACGATCGCACCTCCGCGAGCAATTGCTCTGCTGGGATCAGGATTCGAACGGGCTTCTGGTGGGTGATGTTCGCGAAGGCCGCGGAGGTCGCCTGTCCAGCGGGCCACGCTGGCGTGCGATCTTCGAGCGCGAGCTCCGAACGAGCGCCATCGCGCTCGATGGAGCCACGGAAGTAGCTGCCCACTGCGACGCCAACCGCGGGCCACGACAGATCGCCCCACGAGCGGAGGGGAGCGGCGCTCTCATCGAGACCGAAGCGCGCTTCGATCGCAGGTTCCTCGAAGACGAAGTACCAGCCGCCAGAGAAGAGCGTGTCGACGGTGAGGTCGAAGCCGACGAACACGACGTCGGGAGGAAGCTCTCCGCGAAAGAGCGGATAGTGGGGTTCTTCGCGGGTCGCTCGCTCGCGCGTGGCGTAGATGGTCGCGTTGGGGTATCGGCGCAAGATCTCGCCGCGCACGAGCAAAACGAGCCTCGTCTCTCCGACGGAGCTCGACGCGCCGCGCGGGCTGTGCGCGCCAAGCGCGCTGTCTTTCTCCCAGCGCTCGATCGCCGTGATGTCCTTCAACAGCTCCTTTGCGTCGGCGTCGCTCCAGCCTGGCGGCGGATCGATCTTCGCGAACGACGCGGGGTTCCAGAACTGACGAAAGTAGGTCGATCGCTGATCCGTCGGAAACTCGTGCCACAAGAGCTCTCGCGCCATCTCGTGCGAGAGCCCGACCATGTACGCCTCGACGAATGCTCGGTTGGTCTGCAGCAAGGCGACGCTGTTATTCGGGACGTGCTCCAAGCCCGGCAGGATCCAGTCTTGCGAGAGGTCACGGAGGGGGACCCACATCGGTTGCTCGAACGCCGGCGCCACGAAGAGCGGATCGAGGAGGTCCTCTGGGCTCCACTCGACGTCGGCCGAGAGCCTCAGCCGAAACCGTACGGCGCGCGTGATGGTCTCCTCGGGGTTTAGCTCGCGGCTCAATAGCCCGGCGATCTCGCCAGCGGTCGGAGCTGCAGGCAGCGACGGCGATGCGTCGAGCTGAAGCTGTACTTCGCGAAAAAACTCGCCGACGGCCTCACGAAACTCTGCGGCACCTTCCGCAGTTGCGTCGGCATCGGTCGGAACGCGACCGGCGGCGAGGTCTTCGAGCGACACGGGCACGAAGGCGCGATTGCCCGGCATCTCATCGAGTACGCGATCGACGAGCTCGTCTCTCACGGGCGCTCCGCTCTTCTGCTCTTCGATGAGCCTCGACCACGCGCGCTTGCGCGGGAGCGTTGCGCTCTGCTCTCCTTCGAAAGCTGTGATGCCCACGAGAAGCGCGGTTCCGAACGCGGTCGTCGCAGCCTTCTTCTCACCGTCTTCGATGAGCGCGCGCTCGGTCGGCGTGTTTGCTGCGCGTGCTCCGCTCGTCCACGGAGTGTTGGCGTTTGCGAGCAGTGGTCGACCTCCGCCTGCACGAATCTCCCGACGATTCACGCGATCGAAGAGGTTGGGGACGCGAGGTCCCATGCGTCGATCGAGCGCTCCTCGCGCGCGTGTCAGCCTCCGCCATGCGGGGTCGATGATTCCTTCGATCCGTGTCCCAGCAGTCACCGCGGTCAACGTCTGCGTGGGCGACGCGCTCCAAAGCAGATGCCCGAACGCGGGAGCCGCGAGCTGCACGAAGAGGTCGTTCGGCGCGGGAAGAAGGTGGCGCGCAAAGATCGACTTCGCCCCGTGCCTCGCGAGCTGCGCAAAGCGCATGGTGTTGTTGATGGCGGTCATTCCCTCGAACTGCCGCCAAGCTCCCGTCAGCAATTCGGTCTGATTCTTCTGTACGACCTCTGTCGCGAGTCCGGCGGCGATTCGCAGCAGTGGGTTGCGATTCAGCTCACGAAACCATCCGTCGCTTCGCGGAAGCTCGTTTGCCGCCGCGAGCCACTGGCCATACAGCGGAGGAACGACGAGGCGAGGTTCGCTCGTGCTGTGCTCGAGCTCGCGTGCCGGCAACGAGAGCAGCTCCGAGAGGACGTCATCGAACGCGGGGACGTGCTCGATGCTCACCCACAGCGGGTTGGTGCTCCCGAGCGGTTGAAGCGCGCCTGCCACGCGGAGGTCGGGCTGCTCTCCACTGACTGCACCAGGAACTCCGAGACCAGGAGTGCGCGCATCGATGGAGCGCGAGCCAACCTCGGGAGGAAGTGGGCGTGGTTCGATCCTGCGCACGAGCTCCTCGAAGTCGCCGGTGACGCCGGTCCCGAATCGCCATTCGAAGTACACCGGGAGCCACACCAGCGCGGCGTCGCTGCCGCTTCCGCGCTGCCACGCAAACCGAAGCGCATCCACCGCGCTATCGAGAGCTTCTCCCGTCCCTGCTCGGCGGCCGCGCTCGAACGTCGGAACGAGGAACGCGGAGTAGCTCGTCTTGGGCTTCAGTCGACGTGGGCACAACAACCTCGACACGAACGCATCCGGTGTCGTGCGCAGCCGTTCGCGCACCTGGGCATCGTTCGAG
>JAEUKI010000082.1 GCA_016793325.1 Myxococcales bacterium
CGCGACTTCTGCGGCAGATCCGCGTCGCCGGTCAGCGTCATGTCCTCTTGCAATACCTCCAGTATTGCGGCGAGGACATTCCTTGTCCGGCTCGCGTCTCCTTGCAGAAGTCGCGGTTTCGCATCTGGAAAGCCTCTCAGCCGAGGCGCTCGTGATCCTTCATCGCGACGTAGAAGTTCTGCACGTGCTTGAGCGCCTCCGAACTCTCACCGCGGAGCAGGTTGAGCGTCGTCTGGCACCGAGGGCACGTGAAGTTCGGAGCGGTCATCAGGTCGTAGAGCGACAGCGAGATGACGAAGCGGCACTCGGGGCAGGGGAGTCGCGGGACGCGCTCGCTCACGCTCGTGACGGTTCCGCCTGGGATCTGCACGGACGCTTTCTCGGGGTTTTCTCCCATGCGCGTGACCTTCGTCTTCGCGCCCGGCGCGGCGATCGGCGCGGGCTGCGGTGGTTGTTGCTGCGCTTGTTGTTGCTGTGCTTGGCGACGCAGCGCTCGGCGAGCTTCGGGGGTCGTCTTCGTCATGGTGTCGGTCTCCGTACTGTCATGGGTTGGGTGGCGTCGGCGGTTCGGTCGTCGTCGAGCTGCGCGCGACGGTCGCGCCCGAGACGCCTTGCGAAGTGAGGTTGAGCAGCGTCGCGAGTCCCATGGGCATGTCCGCGCTCTCCATCACGACGTGGACCTTCATGATGGCGCTCGTGTCGTGTTTGTTCGACGCGCGAGCAGGCGCGACGAGCACCGAGGGCGGCCTCGGGGGCGGCGCCGCGCGCGTCGACGCCGATCGCAGCGGCGGACGCTTCGGCGAAGCGTTTGTCCCGAGGATTCGAACGTTGAAGTCGACGGTGGCCTCGCGGACCTGCATCGCGGGCAACGGCAGCAGCGAGATGAGCGGCAGCTTGATGACCGACGTCACTCGCTCGCCGTTGCGCACGTGATCGTAGGCGAACGAGACGTACCGAAGTCGACCGAGTTTTCGGCCGTTGTCACCGAGCAGCGCGCGGGCGTCGGTGACCGCCGCGCTCTCGACCGCGAGATCCCCAGGATCGTCGCTGCCATCGAACGCGACCTCCTCGAGAAATCTCCGAAAGGTGTCCGCGGCCATCGCGTCGGCCTCGACGATGGCCGTGAGCGAGGCGCCGAGAAACTGCGCGAGCTCTGTGGTCACGAGCGTCGTTGTGGTGGGGTCAGCCATGATTGCCTCCGTCTACGGGTCCGTCGGTCAGGGGTTGCTCTTCGACGCGCAGCGAGATGCGCATGGTTTGAATCGAGGTCGGAGGGAGCTTCGAGAGTCGAGCGCCGTCGACGACGATGTCGAGCGCGAGTCGGGGCGGCGGTTTGTCCATTGGCCGCGTCGCGTCTCGAAGGGCAGCGAGCGACGTCGACGAGTCTGGAAGAGCGAGCGTCCCTGCGACGGGGGGCACGATCGACGTCGATCGGAGCCGCGGCGTCACCGGCGCGGGCGCGACGGGCGTCAATCCGATGAGGTCTGGGTGATCGAGGAGGTGCTCTCGGAGCGCTCGCTCGGCGATCGTCGCGGCGCGAGAGAGATCAACGTTTCCGTCTCTTCCGATCAGCTCGGAGCCTTCGGACAACCAGCGTTGCGTGAGTCGCTCGGCGAGCCACGAGACAAACGACGGAGACTGGAGGTTCTTCGCGACTTCGGCGCGCTCGTCGTCGGCTTCGGCCGACGCCGCGTCGTCGCAGGACGCCGTCGTGGGCGTGAGCTGCGTCGCGATGTGCTGCGCGGCCCCCGCGGCGACCGAGCGCGCGACGGCCGCGACGGCGGTCGGCTCGAGCACGCGATCGCTCGCGGGGGGCGGGGATTCGAGGGCGGTGGTTTCGACCGCAAAATGGAGGTCGACCGTTGCGGCTTCGACGACCACCCTCGGCACTCGTCGCGCGAGTCCAGACGGGTCGGACTGACTCGCCTTGGCCCAGTACTGCGTCGACGCGTCCGCGACGAGCTGCGCGTCGTTGAACGCTTGGAGCACCCCTCCGAGGAGCCTGTGCAGCGCTTCGGGCGCGACGACGGACGCGTCGCCGTCGCCGCCCTGCGAAGTTGCGCTCGTGGTTGCGGCGCGATCGCGCGGCGCTGCGCGCAAGAGAGTATCGAACACGGTCATGCCCGGCTCCATTCAACGCGAGAGTTCGGAAGAGTGCTCTGGCCGCTCAGGCGGTGGCGGGCAGGAGGTTGACCGTCACGGTGGCGGTCTTCGATCCTTGCGTGAGCGTGAGGTCCACCGTCTGCGCTGCGGCGACGACGGTGCCGCTCTTGATCGCGACGTCGAGCGCGCCGATGCCCTTGTCCGACGGCGTGAGCGAGTACGGGCTCGCGGTGCCGCTCAGGGTTCCGACGGACGCCGAGAGGACGAGGTCCGCTGCGGTGAGCGGCGATCCCGAGGGCGGCGCGGAGCCGCTGCTCCACGCGATGTTCCCGAGCGCGATCGAGACTGGCGTCGTGTCCGCGAGGTCCTGGCTGTTTCGCGACTTGATCCCGAAGCTCGCGGAGGCTCCGCCGGCTTGCGCGCTGCCGGTCGAGGGCGAGACGTCGAACACGCCCTTGGGGTTGGCCGACGTGATCGCGCTGTTCAAGATGTTGAGCACCGTCGCGAGGCCCGCGGGCATCGAGTCTTGCCCGGCCTGAACGTGGATGTTGAGCGTGTACTCGACGGAGTACTTCGACTCTTGCGTCGCCTTCGAAGAGCTCTTCGAAGAGTACCCGCCCTCCATGTGAACCTTCGCGCTGAAGGGACCCCAGCCGACGGACACGTCCGCGGAGCCCTTGAAGCTCCCTTCGGACTCGCTGGCCTGCTCGGCGTACGTCGACGCGGACGCGTCGATCTTGGCCATGAAGTCGATCGTGATCGTGTCGATCGCGATGTACGGGATGGGGACGATCGCGAGCAGCGGGACGATGAGGTTCACCATCTCGCCGTCTTTTTGGTACTGAAACGAGACGGAGACGGCCTTGGTCTCGCCGGTGCTCTGGTCCGTGTAGAGGCCGACGTTCTTGATGAACTCCCAGCTCGTCTGCGCCGCGAGCGCCTGCGCCTTGATCGCGGCGTCGAGCGGTCCGCCGATCATCGCGCTGAACGGGATGCTCTGCAGCGCGTTTGTCGCCACTGTAGAAGGTGTCGTGTCGATTGCCATGAGTGACTCCTGAGTGTGTTTCGTTGAGGGATAAGTTCGAAGCAAAGCAAGTCTGCGCTCGCGGCCGCCAGCGACGGACGGCTCGAGAAATGTCCAGGCGATTTGCGCTCGAATGAGCGCTGCGTTCGCAGCGGACGCGGCGCGTCCGTGCGCGAGTGTGAAAGCGGTCGCTCGCGACTCCCGATGCGAGCTGGGATGACTCTATCGTGCCATCCGCGATCGAGCGGTCACAAGGATAATGAAACGCGCGAACGCGCGACGACGCTCCCCGCTACCGCGGTGTCGTCCAGCGCGCCCCCCCCACCCGAGCCGAGACCGCGTTCGCCTACCGCTGCGCGACCGGCGCGCCCATCGTCTGGCCGTGCGCGCGCATGCGGGCGTCGATGCGGAGCACGACGAGGATCGCGACGAGCGCCGAGGCGATGGCCATGCCCGAGTACGCCGCTTCCAACAGCGTCGCGCGGAGCAGCTGCTCGATGAGCGCGGGGCCTTCGAGCGTGCTGCTCGGCTGTTGATTGTTGAATCGCGCGAGCACCTTCGACGCGACCCACAGGCCCCACCACAGGGCGATCGGCGCGTCGGTCGGCGCGTGAAACGTCGGTCCCGTGGTGGCCGCCGCTTGTCGATAGTTGGCCGCGTCGAGCTGCACGACCGCGGGCCGCGCGTACGCCGGGTCCGTCACGCGATACAAGTCGCGAACGACCTGATAGGGCCGGACGAAGTTCACGAACGGGATGAAGAACGACCACAGCGCCTGGCTCGCGGTGAACTGCACCGGCGGGCTGTCCATGAGCGGGAGCGTGTCGTAGGCGCGCGAGACCCAACGCGCGAGCCCGATGGCCGCGAGCAGCGTCGCCACGAGCGCCGCGACCACGAGCGCCATGTGTCGCGTGTCGTTCGCGCTGGCGGCGGCCTCGCTGATGGGATGCGCGAGCCCGCCCTGCAAGAGTCGGTACTGGAGCGCGCACGAGAACATGCGCAGCACTTCGAGGCCGGCCATGAGCCCGAGCGAAAACACCGCGAAGCGTCCGCGCCCGCGCGTGGCGTCGAGCGCGGACGCGAGCTCTGGAAGCAATGGATTAGCTGGTTGCATCGTCGATCTCCCCATCGTGCGGCGGTTGCCTGCGCGCCGCGATCGCAGCTTCGTGTCGAGACGTCGCGGCTCACTATACCGTGGTTTGCGCCGCGAGCCGCTCGACCTCGAGTCGAAAGAGCGAGTCTTCGGGCAGCGCGTCGCGCGCCCAAGCGAGCAGCCCGCGGACGCGCTCGGGGCTGTCCATCGCGAGCAGAAAGAGCCAGAGGCGCCGGGCGCGCTCGCTCGTCGTCGATCGACGGATGTACCGATCGGCCGCCGCGCAGAGGGCCTCGCGCTCGACCGCGCGTAGCGCGACGACCGCGCCGTCGACGAGCCTCGCGGACGGCTGACGCTCGTAGTCGAGCACGCGCTCGATCAGCCCATCGCGCGTGTCCGCGGGGATCGAGGCGTCTGCGTCGTGCGCGAGCAGCGCCGTCACCGCAGAGCAAACGAGGTCTGGGCGGGCGGTGTAGGTCACGAGCGCCTCGCGGAGCGTCGCGCGATCGACGTCGAGCGAGGCCTCCACGAGCGACTCGAGCAGGAGCTGCTCGACGCCCTCTTCGTCACCCGTACACCGCGCGAGCGCCGCGAGGATCGCGGTGGCGCGGGGAGTTTGCGGGGGTTCGCGATCGCAGCGCTCTTCGAGGGCGGTCGCGAGGCGATCGAGCAGCGACGCGTCGATCGATCCGGTGACGAGGACCGTCGCGGCGTCGCCGTCGAAGCCGTGCGTGCAGAGCGTTCGGCGGCGAGCTTCGATGATGTCGTCGAGGTCGTCCGGCTGCGGATCGTCGCGAACGAGCACGACGACGGGAGCGCCGGTTCCGATCGCGTGCGCGGCGGCGAGCCAGCGCGCGTGCTCCGTGGACGCTTCGCTCGTCGCGGAGGTCCACCAGGTGGGGGGTCCTCGGCGAACGAGCGGGTCGTAGCTGCACGAACGGGCCGAGAACGTCGGCTCGAAGACGAGCTCGAGCTTCGTCGCGGGCCAGAGGAGCAGCGGACTGCACTGCAGCAAGTCGCGCAGCGCGGGGTCGAAGCGGCTCGCGGGACCGATCATGAGCGAACGCGTCGTGCGGCGACCGCGAGGGTCGAAGAGCGCGAGCGACGCTTCGTGCTCGCGAGGGCGCCGCGTGACGGGCTGTGTGTAGAGGGCGGCGCGCGCTTCGCTCTGCGCGACGAACGGCGCGAGCGGGTCGTCTTCGTCGAGCGGTTGCCCTGCGATCGAGCGATAGGCGAGGTCCGCGTAGCAGCGCGGGTGCAGCGCGATCGATTGGGCGACGATCGCGCCGCCTTCGATGACCTCGCGGCACCGCGCGCAGGGGCCGTCGTCGTCGCTCGGGGCTCCGTTGGTGAGTTCGATCCAGACCATGAATTCGAGTGGTAGCAGCGGCGCCATCACCGCGGGTCGGGTCGCGATGCGCGGGCGCGAACGGGCGACGAGCGGCGCGAATAAATTTTCGTAAGTGGTTCCGGACACGGCCATGGAGCACCCCACGGGGCGACGGCCTTCGTACAAGGTCGCGGAGTGTACGCCCATGAAATCAACGATCGTTCTTTCGTTCGCGGCGTCTGTTGCGCTGCTCGCGTGTTCGCCTCCTGTCACGACGCCTCCGGAAGACGCGTCGAGGCTCGACGGAGCGGTGTCCGATTCGACGTCGATGGTCCCCGAGGTCAGCTGCCCTGCCGGCGAGACCGTCTGCACGAGCGGCGCTTTGATGGCCTGCGTCGACCTCCGCGCGGACCCGCTCAACTGCGGAGCGTGCGGAACAGTCTGCGAAATGGGCCAAATTTGCGCGAGTGGCGCGTGCGCGTGCCGCGCGGGGCGCACCGCGTGCGGCGGGGCGTGCGTGGACACGCAGACGGACAGCGCAAACTGCGGAATGTGCGGCCGCGCTTGCCCGTCGGGACAATCGTGCGCGAGCGGCGCGTGCGCGTGCCCGATGGGGCAGATGGCGTGCGGAGCCGCGTGCGTCAACGTTCAGGTCGACCCGAGCAACTGCGGGATGTGCGGCCGCGCGTGCGCTGCGACCGAGTCGTGTTCGGCCGGCGCGTGCAGCTCTGTGTGCGGGCGCGGAACGACGTCGTGCGGAGGCATGTGCATCAACCCGCAGACCGATTCGACGCACTGCGGGAGCTGCGGAAACGCCTGCGGCGCGAGCCGCAGCTGCGTGATGGGGCGCTGCGTTCCGCCGAACGACACGCGCGCGGCGGCCGCGACGCTGATGCTCACCGACGGCGAGACCACGGTGATGGGAAACACCGACGGAGCGACGCACGACGGTCCGAGCGTTGGTTGCTCGTGCACGAGCGGCGCGGACGTCTGGTACCGCTTCACGCTCGCCCGTGAAGAGCTCGTGTACTTCGACACCGCGGGCTCGAGCTTCGACACGTCCCTCGTCGTGACGGACGCGACGGGCGTGCCCGTCAGCGCGCAGGTCTCGCTCGGCAGCGCGCAGCGTGGGCTTTGCAACGACGACAGCGCGTGCCCGATGGCGGGGGGATTCACCAATGCAAATCAGTCGAGGACGTGGGGACGCCTCGCCGCTGGGACGTACTACGTCGTGGTGGGGGGATGCACCGCGGGCGCGTTCGTCTTGCACGCGCAACACCTGCGAATCGACGCAGGGACCTCGTTTGCAGGCTACATCGCCGCGGGCGTCGGCGGCGTCTCGGGACAGCTCCCGTTTCGATCGACCACCAACGGCTCGTGCGCCACGCCTTCGGTGAGCTCGCCGAGCACGGGCGAGGAGTTTCGCATGTTCGTCACCTGCGGTGGAACGCAGCAGCTCTTCAGCGTCTGCGCGAGCGACGGAGGAACCTACGAGCGAAGCCAAGGCCTCACGTCGTTCGACCCTGTGCTGTTCGTGCGAAGCGCCGCGACGAACGCCGAGCTCGCGTGCAACGACGACGGCATGACCATGGGCGCGATCGATTGCCGCGGAACCGGCGGCGACATGGCGCAGTTCGGCGCGCGGCTCGGGTCCGTGGCCACTGCGCGAGGGATGCACGCGATCTTCGTCGACTCGCGCACCGGCGGCGACGCGACGATCGTGCAGATGGACTACACGATGCGGTACGCAGTGCGAAACGCGCCCTGACTGCGACCGAACCCACCTCGAGGCGAGAGCGCCTGCGTCGCGACGGCGAAGCGTACGCCGAGGTCCCTCCGTAGCTCGTCCTGGGACCTGCTCGACCACGGATCCTCGATCACAGACGAGGGCTGGCTCGCCCCACCTGCGTAGGGCTCGACACGCGCGCTACGCGGCGACCGGGTCGCCGACGATCACGCGCTGCACGGCCGGGCCAGCGGCGCGCGTGCGCTCTTCGGCGACGATCGCGAGCATTTCGCGCTGGTTGATCTTGCCTGTCGCCAGGAGCGCGGCCATGTAACCGTCCGCGTAGCCTTGCGCCCGAGAGGCGCGCATCCCGTCGACTCCTTGATAGCGAGCCGAGAAGAGATCACGCAGGAGCTTGCGAAGACGCACGATCGCCTCGTCACCCATGAGCACACCACACCCTTCCTGTTCGCTGCGCAGGGCGCAGGACCTCTGAGGTTTCAACCGACGCGCGTCGATCGCGATCGGGACGAAGTTTCCCTTGCACGAAGCGCGGTGTCGGGGACAACTTTCCGGCGACGATTCGCGACGCAATTTTTCGCCACAGGGCGTCGCTGACGGACGCTTCGCCCGCGTAGCCCAACGGTAGAGGCAGGGGATTTAAAATCCTCCGAGTGCGGGTTCGAGTCCCGCCGCGGGCACTGAGATCACTGCGCGGACGGCGCATGCTGCGGGCCGTGCGAAGCGCGCTGCGCACGGTGCGACGCGCAGTACGCCCGTTGCACTGCGGACTTTCTCGGGCGAAACACGGGGCGCCGTGAAGATCCTCCCAACGATTCCGTCGGCGCTCGAAGCCGCTGCGCGAGAGTACCCAACGAAGGGCCACACGTACGTCCTCGATGATGGACGCGAGGTCCACTGGAGCTATCCGAAGCTCTACGAGCGCGCGAGAGAGATCGGGCACGCGCTGCAAGAGCGCGGGCTGAAGAAGGGCGACCACGTCGCGTTGATCCTGCCGACGCCCGAGGAGTTCATCCCGACGTTCTTGGGCGTGTCGCAGGCGGGCGCGGTGCCGGTGCCGCTCTACCCGCCCATGGGCTTGGGGCAGCTCGCGGGCTACCTCGATCACTGCAAGCACATCATCACCAACTCGCGCTCGAAGTTCGTGATCACGACGGGGCAGATCAAAGCCGTGATCGGGACGGTGCGCGAGGGCGCGCCGGACCTCCGCGCGATGCTGACGTTCAGCGACCTCGAGGGCGACGCGAAGCTCTTCAAGCAGCCGGACGTCACCCTCGATGACACGAGCTTCATTCAGTTTACGAGCGGCTCGACGAGCAAGCCGAAGGGCGTCGTGCTCACGCACGGAAACCTCTCGCACAACGCGTACGCGATCATGCGCGAGGGGCTTCGAAAGAACGACGAAGACGTGGGCGTCTCGTGGCTCCCGCTCTTTCACGACATGGGGCTGATCGGCTTCGTGATCGCGCCGATCATGCACGTCGTGCCGTGCGTGTTTCTGTCGCCGATGCAGTTCTTGCGACGCCCGTCGACGTGGATCAACGCGCTCAGCAAGCACAAAGGCACGATCACGTACGCGCCGAACTTCGCGTACGCGCTCGCGGTCAAGCGCGTCAAAGAGGACGAGATCGCGGGCGTCGACCTTTCGCGCGTGCGCGTCGCGGGCTGCGGCGCCGAGCCCATTCAGGCCGAGAACCTCCGCATGTTCGCGAAGCACTACGCGAAGCACGGCTTCAAAGAGTCGGCGTTCGTGCCGAGCTACGGGATGGCCGAGTCGTCGCTGGCGATTGCGTTTTCTCAGGGAATTCCCACGGACAAAGTGAAACCCGACCCGTTGTGGAACGAGGGCCGCGCCGAGCCCGTCGACCCGTCCAAGCCCGACGAGAACGCGCTCGAAATCGTGGGCTGCGGGCGCAAGTTTCCCGACCACGACCTGCGCGTCGTGCACCCCGAGACGCGCGAGGTCCTCGGCGATCGTCAGGTCGGCGAGTTCGAAATCCGCGGCCC
This sequence comes from Myxococcales bacterium, assembly GCA_016793325.1. Classification (GTDB taxonomy): domain Bacteria; phylum Myxococcota_A; class Polyangia; order Polyangiales. Next base: position 9,305 of record JAEUKI010000082.1, read on the forward strand.
CAGCGTGACCGCGGGCTACTTCGACAACGTCGAGAAGACCAAAGAGGTCCTGTCGGAGGACGGCTGGTTGAAGACCGGCGACCTCGGCTATCTCGTGGACGGGGTCGTGTTCATCTGCGGGCGGCAGAAGGACATCATCATCATCAACGGACGCAACTATTACCCGTCGGACATCGAGTGGGTCGCGTCCAAGGTCGAGGGCGTGCGCACGGGCAACGTCGTCGTGTTTCCGACGAACAAGCCGGGGCTCGACCGCGAGGCCATTGTTGTCGTCGCCGAGGCCAAGGACATGGCGGGGGCCGAAGAGCTCGCCAAGAGCGTTCGAAGTGAAGTGCAGCGCGCGACGAGCTTGGTGGTCGACGACGTCGTGATCGCCGAGGCGGGGACCATTCCGAAGACTTCGTCGGGCAAAGTGCAGCGCTCGAAGGCGCGCGCCCTCTACGAATCGGGCGAGCTCAAGAAGAAGACCCCCGAAGGAAACCTCGGGATCGCCAAGCGGGTGCTCGAGTCGCAGCTCGCCCACCTCAAGCTCAGCATCTTCGGGTCCAAGGGCTCGTCGGGCTCGTCGAAGTAGCGGTTGACACGCTCTTGGTGTGCGTGAGAAGCGCCACCGGGAGCCACAAAATGCTGCTGAGAACCGTAGGACTGCTGGGACTCGTCGCGATCTCGTCCGTGTCGACCTGCTTCGGAAGCGGCTCGAACCGGCCCACGACGCGGAGCACGCTCAACTCGCCCGTTCGAAACTTTACGGACTCCGACAGCATCACCGGGGTCGCGAGCACCACGGCGGACGTGTTCGTCGCGACCCTCCGCGGCGTCGTGAAGTACCCCGCGGCGGGCGGAACGGCCGTGCGCTACCTCGAGCGCGACGGGCTTCCGAGCCTGCAGGTCTTCGCGATTTCAGCAGAGCCCGACGGCCCTGTGTGGGCGGCGACCGCGCGCGGCGTGGTTCGCTTCGACGGGACGCGTTGGGCTGTCGCGGGCGACGCCAACGCGCAGCCCGACGTCGGTCGACCCACTGCGATCCTCGCGCTCTCGGGCGGCGGCGCGATCCTCGGCGGAGCGCAGGGCCTCGCGCGTTGGGACGGCACCGCGTGGGTCGCGTTGACCAATCGCTACCAAGTGATGTCGCTCTCGCTCGATCAGGGGCGGCCGATGGTCACCACCGCGCAGCACGGCGTCCTCGCGTTTCGCGGTGAGTTCGCCGAGCTCGACGAGTTCGGATCGACCACGGGCATCCCCGAGACGCTCGTGCGCGCGATCGTCGGCGTCGGCGCTGGCAAGTTCTTCGCGCTCGCCCAGGGAAACAACGGCGCGAAGCTCCTCTACCACGACGGCTCGCGGTGGTTCTCGTACACCTCGGCCACCGCGCGCTCGCCGTGGATCGGGCTCGTTCCGGGGCGCAACAACACAGCCACGTTGATCACGCGCGACGGCGCGTTCGACATTCGACCGAGCGAAGGCGACGAGCTCGCGGTGATCGCGAGCGACATTTCGCAGCCGACGCCCGGGCGCCGCGTGACGCTCGACACGCGCCGCATCGAGCCCCCTCCGCCGCCCCCTCCGCCGGTGCAAGTCACTCCGCCGCCTACGGGTCGCGGCCGTCCTCGTGGGCGTCCTGCGCCGGCCACGACGCCGCGCCGCAAGCAGACGGTCGACGCGCTCTCCAACGCGAGGAGGCTCGTCGTCCACGAGGCTCCCGTCGCGGCGTTCGGCGTTCGCGCTGGAGAGACACCGAGCGAAGGCGTTCTCGCGCAGAGCGCCCCGCGCGATGCTGGGGCTTCGAGCCCGAGCGCGTCGATGGACGCGAGCGCGCCTCGGCCCGCGACGACGGACTCGGGCGTTCGCGCTGCAGACTCGGGCGTTCGTGATTCGGGCGTTCGCGACTCGGGTGTGCGCGCGATGGACGCTGCGGCCTCGAGCGCGCCGCCGTCGTTGGCGACCGGCGCACCCGCGGCCAACACCGACGCAGGCGCGAGCACGAGCGCAGAAGCGGGCGCTGCGCGCGCGGTCGAGCCGCCGCCCCGTCCGCGAAATGTGCCTGATTTCTCTGGGCCCGCGGATGTTCCTCCGCCCGGGGCCTCGACGGACGCGCCGCGCTTCGGGCTCGTGGCCTCGAGCTGGACGTTGCCGGACGACTCGGTCGCGCCGTTCGTCACGCGCGACGGCGTGTTCATCTCGCGCGTGGGCTTGGGGGTCTCGCGCGTCACGGGCGGCGCTGCGACGGACTTTCGCGCGCACGACCTCGCGATGTCTCGCAGGCCGCTCTCGCTCGGGACCGACTCGCGCAACAACGTGTGGTTCGTCAGCGAAGACGGCGGCGCTGTGCGCTTCGACGGGCGGCGCTTCTACCGCGCGACGCTCGACCCCGAAGGGCAAGCGGTCCCGCTCGCGTTCTGGTCCCGCGGAAGCACCTGCGTCGCCGTCGGGCGCGTGGGGCCCAACACGTTGCGCACCTTCCGTTGGAGCGGCGATGGTTGGCGTCAGGTCACCGAGCGCGCGGTCGACACGCGCGGCCCGGGAACGGTGGACGCGAAGTTCTTCGTCGTCGACGACCGCAACCGCTACTGGATCGGCATCCGCGTCGTCGATCGCCCCAATAATCAAAGCCCGCTCGAGCTCGGCGTCACGATGATCGACGAGAGCGTCCCGGCGGCGATCCAGTTTCACGATCAGATCCCCCCGCAGGGCGCGGAGTTCGGCGCGGTTCCTGTGCCCAACGACCTCACCGCGGCGGACTTCGACACCGATGGAAACATCTGGTTCGCGGGCCTCACGGGCGCGACGAAGCTCACGCCCCCCGGCGCGGGCCAGACCGCATTTCGCGCACAAACATTCAACGAGGCGACGGGCCTCCGCGGCGACCTCGTCAGCGACATCACCCGCGCCGTTCAGAGCAAGATCTACGTCGCGACGAGCGAAGGCATCGGCTACTGGAGCGGCGAGCGCTTCGCGTTCGACATCGCGGGCTCGAGCCAACAAGCGAGGGTCACGGCGCTCACCACGGACAACAACGGAGCGCTCTGGGGCGCGGGCCAGCGCGGCGCGTGGTCGTGGGACGGACAGACGTTCCGCGCGTTCGGGCGCGGCAACGGGCTGCCCACCGAGCAGTTCGTCGACATCGGCGTCGACGGCGAAAATCGCGTGTGGTTCGTGACCGCCGAGGGCATCACGATCCTCAATCAGTCGTCGGGCTCCGCGGGCGGTTCGAACATCCGCAGCGAGTGATGCCTTCGAGGGCGCCATGAAGCCGTCTGCGTTGAAGCAAAGCAAGCGCTCGAAGGCTTCGATCGCGCTCGAGGCCGAGCTCGAAGCGGTGCGCAAGGCGCTGCGTGACGACGACGGTGGCTACTCGATCGCGCGCAGCGCGCTCATGGATCGCTACCTCAAGGGGATGGGCAAGGACGTCGAGCCCGCGCTCGTGCGCGACGCGATCGTCGAGGCTCCGCCCACGCTCTACCACCTCGCGAAGATGGTGAAGAAGTGCGGGGCGGCGTACGACGCGGCCATCATCGAGGGCGCCGAGGCCTACCGCCGCGCGCACGGCCTCGAGTGGGCGATGGAGCTGCAGCTCGTCGCGGCGCTCTCGAAGCACGCTGGGCTCTCGATCGCCGAGTCGATCAAGCGACTCCTGCGCGCCGAAGAAGCGGTCGATCGCTCGGTTCACAGCAACGCGCCCGATCGCGTGACGCCCGCGCTCATTGAAAACGTGTGCGCAGCGATGGCCCCGTGGTTCGATCCCTTGGTGATCGACGCGACGCTCGAGCTCGCGGCGGCCGTGCCTCCCTCTCGGGGCTCGGACGGCGATCGAACGTGGATCAACCCCCCGCAGTGCGACGAGGAGTGGGCGCTCTTGATTGCGTGTGCGCACCACGCGGACCCGCGGGCGCGCGCTCTCGTCGATCAGCGCGCGCCGCTCGCGAGCGAGCTCGAAGAGCCCGTGCGCGTCGCGTTCGTCGCCGCGATCGCTCGCAGCGGTTAGAACTCGGTGCCCTGCTCGGTGCCGCCGCCGGGGTCCGTGGTGGTGTGCCCGGTGGTGCCCGTCGAGCCCGTGTTGCCGGTGTGCCCGGTGTTGCCCGTGGAGCCTGTGTTTCCAGTGCTCCCCGTGTTGCCGGTGTGCCCCGTCGAGCCCGTGTGACCCGTGCTCCCCGTGTTGCCGGTGGAGCCCGTGTTCGTCGTGCCCGTGTTCCCTGTGTTCGATGGGTTTCGCGTGGGATCGAGGTTCGGGTCGCGGCCCGGCGTAAACGTCACGCCGCCGCCCGTGCTGCCCGTGTTGCCGGTGTTGCCCGTGTTCGTCGTGCCCGTGTTGCCCGTCGTGTTCGTCGGTTGGGTCGTGTTGCCGCCGTTGGTCGCGCCGTTCGTGGGAGGGCGACGCACGGGGCCCGTCTCGACGGGCCGTCGCGGCACGCCGGCGTCCGCGGTCGGCTGCGCGACGGGCTGTCGTTGCTCGCGGATCTCTCGCTCGAAGAGCGCGATCAAATCCGTGATCTCTTGATTGTCCGGCGCCAGCGTCTTGGCCGCGCGCAACAACGGAAGTCCCTGCTCGGTGTGCCCGTTGTTGCGGAGCTCGACGGCGCGATTGCGAAGGCGCATCGACGACGCTTGCCGAAGCTGGAGCGCGCGCGGATGCCCCGGCTGCAGTCGCAGGAGCGACGAGGTGAGCCCCTCGACGTCGTTGTGATCGCGGTCGTCCACGAGTCGATCCGCCGTGAACGCCGCGTCTGCCTCGCGCAAGAGGTTGGCGAGCGTCCGCGTGCGACGCTGCGACGGAAACATCCCCATGCCCCACATCGTCGCCGCGCCGATGCCCACCGTCACGAGGATCGTGACGATCACGATCGCGAGCATCCGCCGCGTCTGTCCCGGCTCGCGCTTTCGCGGCAGGCCCGAGATCCCGTAGTCGTCGTCTTGCTCGGAAGCGGCGCTCCGCGGCGTGCTCGTCGCGACGCCAGCCATCGACGGCTCGTAGCCGATCGCCGAGCCGTGCATCGAGGGCGAGACGCTCGGCATGCTCGCGACGGTGCGCGCGGGCTGCGGCTTTCCGTTCGGCGCGGGCGACTCTCCCGCGACCGGCGCGATGACGCTCATCTCGACGCGCGGAGCGATCTTCTTCGCAGGCGCCCCCAGCTGCGCCGCGCTCTCGACCGGCGCGATCGCTGCGGCCTCGGCGCGCGCAGAGGCGAGCGCTTCTTCTTGAATCGATGGGGCGGGCTGTTGTGCGAGCGCCGCGTTTCCGTCGGAGCCCGCGACGAACACCGCGGAGCCGCCGAGCATCGTCTTGACCGTCGCTGCCGGCGGCGGCGCCACGCTGCGCACGGGTTGCGTCGGGACGTACCCTTGCGCTGCGCGCGCGGCTTCGACGCTCGCGCTCACCGACGGAGGCGGCGACTGCGTGGCGCTCGCGCTCTCGATGCGCGCCGGAGCTTCGCTGGCCACGAGCGCGGCTCGAAGCGCCTTCGCGAACGCTGCAGCGTCGTCGTAGCGCCCCTCGGGGTTCTTCAAGAGCGCGCGCTGCACGACGTTTTCGATCGCCTCGGGCACCTTCCGTCCAGGCGGGAGCATCTTCGCCATCGGCGGAACGGTGTTGTGAATGTGCTTGAGCAAGAGCTGCATCGGCTCTGCGGCGTCGAAGGGCGTCTTGCCCGTGAGCGCCTGGTACGCGATCACGCCGAGCGAGTAGACGTCCGAGCGCTTGTCGACCGCGTCGCCTTGCGCGCCTTCGGGCGAGATGTACCGCGCCGTGCCGAAGATCAGCCCGGTGCCGGTCATCATCGTGTTGTTGTCGACGAGGCTCTTGGCGATGCCGAAGTCGAGGACCTTCGCGTACTCGGGGTCTTCGTCGCGCTCGACGAGGATCACGTTTTCGGGCTTCAAATCCCGGTGAACGACGCCCTTGCGGTGCACGTACCCGATCGCGTCGCCGATCTGCGCGACGATCTTCACGGCGCGCTCGACATCGAGCGGAGCGTCGGCCTCGAGCGTCTTGGCGAAGGTAGGGCCGTCGAGAAACTCGAGGATGAGGTAGAGGTTTCCGTCCGGGAGCTGACCGAACAGAATGAGCCGCACGAGGTGCGGGTGATCGAGCTGCGACGCGATCTGCGCTTCGCGCTGGAAGCGCGCGGCGACGTCGCGGTTGGTCATCAGGTCTTTGTGGAGGATCTTGACCGCGACGCGTCGGTTGATCGCTTCGTCGATCGCCTCGTAGACCGTGCCCATCCCGCCGGTGCCGATCACGCGACGAACGAGGAAATGCCCGAGAATCTTGCTGCCAACGTACGGGTCGGCTGTGTCGGCCTCGACGACGAGCGTCGCCCCGTCGCGCGTGCAGAACTGCGCGGGAGCTTCGTACTTCGAGCCGCACCGGGGACAGAGACGCATCGGTTCTGGGTAGGGTACGTCGGATTGTGCGCGATAAACGCCCGAAGTGCTCATCGGTCGTGCGGCCATGGTCACTGCATAGGGGGTGAGGGGGTGTTCGGGCAGGCCCATCGCGGATGTGAGACAGACGGATGGCGCGGGGATTGGTTCTCCGCAGAAGTCGGTACCCTCCGGGGTCGATGCTGTTCGTGGGCCCCTTTCTTTTTTCGACGTCTCCTGACGAAAGCGCCCTGTGTCGGCGGTGCGGCGAGGCGGTCGCGACGGGGCGGACGTGCATCGCAGCGCCTCAGCTCGCGGTCTCTGGGCTGGGAAAATACAGGTCGAACCGACTCCACCCCGCCTGCGCGCTCGACGTCAGCGCCGAGGCGCTCGTCGCGCTCTTCGATGAAGATTCGCTGGTCTTCGACGGGCGCGAGGCGCTCGAAGCGGTCGCCCGGGAGCGCCTCGCTCGACGAGCTTCGGTAAACTGTCGATCGAAAAAGAAAAAAGACGACGACGTCGAGCCCGACCCGCCGGCGATCGAGCTGGCGCGCGACCCGCGTGGCAGACCGAGGGTGAGGGTGCTCTTCGTCGGGTCGGGTTCGTGGTCGTTGCCGAGCGGCGAGGCCGATCCGTTCAGCCTCGAGGAGGTCCTTCGAGACGCCACCCTGGTCTCGTCCAAGCGCGAGTACGTCTTCGTCCGGCACTCGTCGGGAAACAGCCTCGCGATCGACCCCTCGCAGCCCTGGGCTGCGTGCGTGTACTGGCAGAAGGTCGACAACGGCGTCGCGTGGGCGCACGGCGGAAAGGTCGCCGACTGGTGCGCGCTCGGCCTCGCGGCGCCGATCCTCGTGGTGCTCGGCGCGGGCGCGGACGTCGACGACAAGCGCGACGCGATCGTGCAACAGCTGCGAAAGCTCGCGGCCAAGGGCGGCTTCGACGCGGACGATTGCCCCGTGGTCGCGTCGCCGACGGTGGGCGCCGGGCTCGTCGAAGCGCTCGCGTTGGCGCTCGACGAGCGGGCCGATCAAGTGAGCGGCGAGCTCTCTTCGGATCGCGTCGCGCGCACGATCGATCAGCTCGAGGCCCTCGTGCGCGAGGGGCGCGAAGAGGCGGTCGTCGCGACGGCGAAGAAGTGCGTTCGCTTCTTCAATCGCGCGCGCGTCGCTGAGAAATCCCGCATCCTGGATGCGCTCTTCGCCGCGATCGCGAACAAGAACATCGCCCCGAGCGTGCTCGACGTCGTGTTTGCGTCGCGCATCACGCTGACGACCGCGTGGCTCGTCGCGGTCGCGAAGCTGCAGCTCGAGGACGGGGCGCGGAGGCTCGCTCACTTCGACGCGCTGTGCATCTACTGGAGGTCGCTCGCGAACCGCGGCGACGAGGCGCTGCCCGCGTTGCTCGTCGACGCGATCGAGCGCGAGAGAGCTGGCAGCGAGCGGGCGAAGATGGCCGCGAAGTGGCTTCCGTCGCTGGCGGCGGCGGAGTCTGTCGCGCGACTGAAGGCCCTTCGCGCCGCGTCGAGCAAGCAGCGGGCGAAGGTCGCGCTCGTCGACGCGATCCTCGCGGAGCACGCGAAGATCCGCCGCGCGAAGTGAGACGGTTCACTCGTCGGGCAGCACGATGGCAGGAACGGTCGCCATAGGCCACGTCGTCTGCAGTCTCGTGTACATCCGCGGAACGAAGGGCACGGGCTGCGAGAGCGTGACCCGAACGCGCCCGAGGTTCGGGGCGATCTCGCCGAGGCTCTGCACTTCGAAGGTCCCGCGGACGTCGGCGATCGCCCAGCGGACGAAGCACTCGCTCGACCAGCCGACGCTGAGCTCGACCGCGTCGAACACCGCGAGGTCGACGACCGTTCGGAGCTTCATGTGCTCGCTCGACAGGACCCACGCGTCTTCGTCGCTGGGCACGGTGAGCTTCGTGTTGCAAAATCCCAGGCCGAACTCGACGAGGTCGCGCGCGTACCAGCGCAGGTCGCGCACGAGCGCGTCGCTCCACCACGCGCCGTCGATCACCGCGAGCGATCGCTTGAGCGAGAGGACGCCCGAGTACATTTCGAGCGACGTCCAGCCGTCGTAGTAGTTGCCGCCCACGCGTGCGACGACGGGCGTCTCGGCGCTCTGGACGCACACCGTGGCGTGCTCGTCGAGCAGCTCGAAGAGGGCCCGCGCAGACTCGTCGTCGTCGCGATCGCCATCGAGCTCGGAGAACACGAACGGAACGTCGTCTGCCGCGCGCCCGAGCGACTCGAGCAGCTCGCGCACCTCGATCTCGACGAGGTCCCGCAGCGCGTCGCGGTTCGCGCAGCGCGTGACGAACACGACGAGCGGGCACGGGCCACGAGACGTCACGGTGAACGCGAGGCGCCGAAGCACATCGTGCACCGACGCGGTCGCGGACACGACGAGCACGGCGGCGTCGAGGGCGCGCGCGGGCAACTCCCACGGCGGCTCAGCGCACTCGATGACGCGATACCGTCGCTTGCTCGACGTGATGTCCGTGAGCGACGGGCGATCCATCGGCGGGTTGATGTCCATCACCGCGTGCAGCAGATCGGGCTTTGGCGCGAGCGCCCTTCGCACCGAGTGCGTGACGCGTCGGGTGAGGTCGTCGCTCGCTCCGACGATCGCGATCACGCAGGGCGGGAGCGTGTTCGGGTCTCGCATGGCGCCTCTCGCAGCTCCGCCGTGAATGAACGGTGATTCAGCGCGCGGTCGCGCCGAAGAAGCGCCAGTCGCTGAGGGCGAGCACGGCGCCTCGCCCGGTGTTGGGGTCGATTCGAAGCACTTGTCCTTCGCACGAAAACCCGTAGAGCGTAGGGCCGAACGCCGCGAGTCCCCACACGCAGCCGCTGCCGATCGGCCCGATCACGCGGGCGGTGCCCGAGCTGGTGGTCGCGAGCTCGACGAGCGTGTCGTTGCTCGTGGTGGCGTCTGCGCGCGCCGTGGCGACGAGCCTGCCTTCGAGCACCGCGAGGTCGCCGCTCGACTCGAGCCCCGGCGGAAACTCGCCCGTCGGGATCGCCGCGCGTCGCTCGAGGTCGATGCGGTAGAGCGTGCGCCCGGCGGCCGCGTAGAGCGTCCCGTCTGCGGTCGCGTCGAGCGACGCGAACGGATGCTCGAACGGAACGAGAAACTCCGCGGCTCCGTTGCTCGCGTCGAGCCGATAGAGCCCTGTCGATCCGATCGCGTACAGCGTTCGATCCGGGTGGAGGGCGATGTCCGTGAGCGACGCGCTGACCGGCGCGATCAGCCGTACGCGAACCGACGGCAATAGCACCTCGTAGAGCCCGCGCGCTCCGTGGGCGAAGGCTCGCGCGAGGCAGCCCTCGGTCTCGTCGCAGCGATAGCTCACGGGGCACCGCGCGTCGTTCGGCGTGCGAACGCACTGCCTCAGCGTCTCGTCGCAGCGGTCCTCGGTGCACTCGACGGCGTCGCCGCACTGCACGGGCTGGCGCGCGCAGCCCGTCGCGACGTCGCAGCGCTCGACGCCCGTGCAAAAGAGCCCGTCGTCGCACAGTCGATCGCGCGCTGTGTGCGCGCATCGGCCCGCGCGCACGTTGCAGCGATCCTCGGTGCACGCGATCCCGTCGTCGCACTCGCCGTCGCGCGTGCACGGCGCGGTCGTGCGCGCGTCTCGCGCCGCGTCGATCGCGGCGACGAACACGTCTGCGCGCGGCGCGATGAGCTCCGAACGAGCCCCGCACCCCGCGAGCACGATCGACAACGAGAGCCGGAGCAGCGCGCTCGAATTCATGGTCTGCAATTCAAGTGCGCTCGATCACGACAGCGCTTCGGAGAGCTCTGGCGGGGGCAGGGGGCCTCGCATGACCCCGACGTGCGCGCACGACCAGCGCGCTCCGCGCGTCCCGCGCTGCACGCAGACGCAGCGGGCGGCGGCGTATCGACAGGACGCCATCGCGCCCTCGGCCGCGCTCGCGACGCAGCGGGAGTCTTGCGCAGGGAGCGACGACGGGCAGCTTCGAACGCGCACGACGCGGCCGGTGTTGGGCGTTGGCGCGACCTGGGCGTGCGCGTCGGCGCAGCCCGCCGCGAACGGCAACGCGCCGAGGAGGGCGATCGCGCGGAGCACGGCGATGGTTCGTTGCGAGTCACTCATGGCGTCCGTCGATCGTAAACCACGCCACCATTGAACGTCGTAGAATCGAGACGAGCGTCGGGCATACACGAGACCGTTGGAATCAAGTCAAACCGCCACGAATCGATCGAGAAAAGTACGTCGATCGAATGAGTGGCGGCTCAGCGTCGCTCACCGCGCTCGGGCGACGATGACGCCCAACATTCGACCGCTCTTGGCGCCGTCGCGTCGAAACGAAAACCACGTCTCGGGCTCGCACATCGTGCACGCGCCGAGCGTGTCGATGGTCTTCACTCCGGCGCGATGGAGCTGCCGCTCGACCGCGCGCCACAGATCCACGTGAGGTTTTTGCGGGCCGCGACGGAGGACGACGCCGTCGCCCGAGGCTTCGGCGATGGCGGACGCGACGTCTTCGCCCACTTCGAAGCAGCACGGCCCGATGCTGGGACCGATCGCGGCGATCGCGTTGGACGGCTCGACGCCGAGCGCCGCGAGGGACTCGATCGACGCGCCGACGACGCCGGCGACAACGCCGCGCCACCCTGCGTGCACCGCGGCGACCGCGCCGCTCACGGGGTCCGCGATCAGCACCGGAACGCAGTCAGCCACCCGCACGCCCACCGCGAAGCCCGGGACCGCCGTCACGAGCGCGTCGCTCTGACCGTCGCGAACCCGCTCGGGCTGATCGCCCTCTCTCGCTGTGAACACCGCGGCGCCGTGCACTTGCGAGCGCTCGAAGAGCCGCGCGGCCTCGTAGCCGACCGAGCGCGCGAGCCTCGTGTGGTTTTCTCGAACGTGATCGAGGTCGTCTCCGACCGCGCGACCGAGGTTCATCGTGTCGAAGGGCGCCTCGCTGACGCCGCCTCGGCGCGTGCTGAACCCGTGGGCGAAGCCCGCGTCGCGGAGCCTCGGCGCGCGCGCGACGATCTCGTGTGATTCACTCGTTTCAGTCATTTCGCATACCTACTGCGGCTCCGCCTTCCGTTGGCTACACGCGGGCTGAGTTTCTCGGGAGATTTCCCAGGGGTCGTTGGAACGTGCTCACTGCGTGTAGTCCTTCCAACGGGGCGTCGCTCTAGTGGCGGCGAGCACTCTTGCACGCTTCTCGCTGATCGTGTGCCATTGCCGGTCCCGAAGATGACCCACCCCAGTGACCTACGCGCGCGGCTCGACGCCGCGACGGCCTCCATTCGCGCGAGGGACGCGCGCGCGCCCGACATCGCATTGGTCCTCGGATCGGGGCTCTCGCCCTTCGCTGACACGCTCGTCGACGCGACGGTGATCCCGTACCCCGAGATCGCGCACATGCCTGTCGTGACCGTTCCGGGCCACGCGGGAAAGCTCGTGCTCGGAAAGCTCCCCGGCGCCCCCGACGGCCCCGTCGTCGCCGCGCTCGCGGGCCGCGTGCACTTCTACGAAGGCCACCCGATGGACACCGTGGTCTTCGCCACGCGAATGCTCATCTCGCTCGGCGCCAAGACCGTCGTGCTCACCAACGCCGCCGGAGGAATCTCGCCGACGTGCCGCCCGGGCGACCTCGTCTTGATTTCTGATCACTTGAACATGCAGGGCACCAACCCGCTGATCGGACACAACGACCCGACGTTGGGCCCGCGGTTTCCGGACATGACGCGGGTGTACGACCCTGCGCTGCGCGCCCTCGCGCAGAGCGCAGCCGCCGCCGAGGGGACCGAGCTCCGCGAGGGCGTGTACGTCGGCCTCACGGGGCCTTCGTACGAGACGCCCGCGGAGATCCGCATGTTTCGAGCGCTCGGCGCGGACCTCGTCGGGATGTCCACCGTCCCCGAGGCGATCGCGGCGCGGCACATGGGCGCGCGCGTGCTGGGGATTTCGTGTGTCACAAATCTAGCCGCGGGCGTGTCCGCGACCGAGCTCTCGCACGAGGAGGTCGAGCACACGGCGAAGGCCACGCGCGAGCGCTTCATCCGCGTCGTGCGGCGGACGCTCGTGTCCATCGGCAAGGCAGAGCGCTGAGCGATCACGGTTCATCCCCTATGGCAAACCCGATGGCCCGTCGCCCCCAGAAGATCCAGTGGACCGAGCTCGCGCGGCTCGCGGAGTCTATGCGCGCTCGCGCGTACGCTCCGTACTCGAACTATCGCGTCGGCGCCGTGCTCATCGCGCGCAAAGACGCAGACGGACAAAACGAAGTGTTCGTCGGCGCCAACGTCGAAAACGCCTCGTACGGCCTGTGCGCCTGCGCCGAGCGCAACGCCGTGGCCGCGGCGGTCCTCGCGGGCATGAAAGAGTTCGTCGCGCTCGCCGTCGCCACCGAGGGCCCGCGCCCCGCCGCGCCCTGCGGAATGTGCCGCCAAGTGCTCGCGGAGTTCTCGAAGGACCTGCCGATCGCGCTCGTCGTGGGCGCGAAGATCGTCGATCGAACGTCGCTCGCCGAGCTGCTCCCGCGCATGTTCAACGGCGCGCACCTCGACGAAGCGAAGGCGCACACCGCCGCGAAGAAGACCGCGCGTTCGAAGAAAGGGTGAGCGCTATCTCAGCGCAGCGGCGGCGCGAACAAGAGCACCGCGTGCGCCCGCACCGCGATCACGCCGACGCCGAGCGCCCAGATCGCCATCAACGGCTCGAACGCGTCGGGCTTCGCGCACCACGGCTCGACCTCGGCCTCGCGTAGCTGCGCGAGGTTCGCCGCGTCGCTCGCGTCGCGCGCGAGGTGTTCGAGCGCTTCGGCGACGGTCTTCGCGCGCTCGCTCTGGTCCCCACGCTCCTCGACGAAGCGCGCGCGCACGGTCACGACGGTCTGTTGCGCGGCCCACCGCAGGTCGAGCGACGGTCCGCCGCGCTTGTTGTTGCCGGTGAGCATCGCGTCCGGGGCGTTTCCGGGGTTCGGCTCGGCGCGGATGGCGCGTTCATTGGCGCCGATCGCTTCGGCGATCGTGTGCGGCCTCGACCATCCCATCGGTCGCTCTTCGATCCACGAGAGCTTCTTCTCCCGAGGCGCCACGGTGCGCCACGCGATCAACGGCGTCTTTGTCGACGCTGCGGCGCTGGGCATCCAGCGGCACCAACGAGCGTAGGCCTCGCGCGCGAGCGCCGTCGCCGTCGTGACTTCGGTCTTGCGGGCCGCGAGCGCGGCGATCGTGACGCGATCCCGAGGAGCGCCTTCGTCGCGGGTCCCGGTCGCGTCGCAAAGCGTGCAGTCGTGCGAGTACACGATGTCGTTCGATCCCTGATCGGGAGAGCCGAGCGCGCCGACCCCGTCGCACCACGCGCAGCGACTGCCGACGTGCAGTTCGCGCAGCCATCCAGCATCGATGATGCCGCGCGCGACGAGCGTCTCGGCGAACGCCGCGTCGTCGTCGACCTCGTCGAGTGCCGCTTCGATCGCTCGCAGGTGGTCGCTCGGCTCGGGGCCTCGCGCGAACTGTTCAGCGATCGTTCGAGCGCGCTCGAGGTTCACGCGTCGATGTTACGCGAACAGCGCCGCGCCACGCAGCGTCGCCCGACTCACAGGTTCTCGACGGACTTCATCATTTCGGTGACGAAGTGCGCGCGGATGCGGAGCAGCGACTCGCTCTGGACGCGACGCAACGGGCGCACGGTCTGTCCCGTCGCTCCGACGAGCCCGCCGCGAACTGGCTCGGGCTCGAAGCAAAACGTCTGGTTCACCGAAGCGTTGCCCGACGCGCCCGAGCACTGACCGTTGCGCCCCGTCTCCTGCGCAAACGCAGGGACGCTCATCACCACAGCCACGATCGCGCTCACCACCGAGACCACTCGCTTGCTCATCGGGACTCTCTCCTCGTTGCCTTGTTGTGCGTTGGTTGACCTCGCTCGGACCGAGCAGCGGTGACCAACCTTGGGAGAAAAATCCGGTGCGGGTGGTTTTTCGAAGCGGCTCTGCGCCTACCTCTTCTGCTTCGCGCCTACATCGTTCATCGCCTCGACGAGCGCAGCTTCGTCTCCCTCTGCCGCGGCCTCGAGCGCCACGCGAACGCGCGTGTCCGCGATGGTCTCTGCCACCGCGCGGAGCTTCTCGCGGCCCTTCTTGTCAGCGTGCACAGCGATCGCCGCTGCGGCTCCCACGCGGGCGTCTTCGCTCGCCCCGTGATCGAGCACGACGCGCCACGCCGCGTCCTCGGTGTGCGTCGCCGCGCGAAGGTTCTCGCCGGGCTCGAACACCTTGCGCAGCGCCGCGAGCCACTCTGCCGCGCCGCGGTCGTTGCGCAAGAACGGGTCCGCCGCGACGGTGGCGTCCGGCGACGCTGCGCGCACGCTCATCGCCTCGCGAATGCGGTTTTGCAGCGCCTGAACCTCGGCCGCTATGACCCCGTACCGGTCGTTGGTCGCTTGATTTGGTGTGGCGATGGTGACGTCGAAGTGCGAGCCGTCCTTCTTCACGAGCCGCGCGCCGTTCTCGATCGGCGCGAGCTCGCGCACGTCGTCGAAGCGGCAGAACCGCGAGAGCCCGAACCACTTCACGAGCACGCCGTCGGTCCCGACGATCGCCTGCGTCTTCGTGAAGAGCATCACGTACATGCTGAGAAAGACCGGGATCGCCGAGAGCGCGAGCGCCGGTGAGCGCAAGAGCGCCGCGATCACGAGCATGATCATCGCGAGCGGAATCGGCGCGAACGTCGCGAACGCCGCGTTGCGCGAGTACACGAGGCCGCTCAGCACCGTCCACGACGAGGTCGCGTGGCTCGCGTCGAGCCCGAGCTTCGCGACGATGCCGCGCGCGGTGGCCTCGTCTTTGGTCAAGAGCGCGAGCTTCCGGCCGATCGAGCGCTTCTTGCCGAGCATCACGCGAAAGCCGTCGAGGTTCGGGTCGCGAACGACCGCGGCGTTGTCGAGCTTCGAGCGGTCGATGAGCTTTCCGTCGAGCTTCACGCCGCTGGGCGAGACCTGGACGTCCGAGGGCTTCGCGACGAGCCCGAAGGACTTCTTCGTCATTCCGTAGGCGAACACCGCCAAGAGCGCGCCGAGCCAGATGAACGCGCCGAGGCCCGCGCCCGCGCCGCCGAAGATCAACGGCGCGAGCGCCATCACCGCTGGGTACGCGAGCGCGGTGCCGATCAGCGCCTTGCTCGTGTTGGACATCGCGAGCCGCGCGGCATCGACGCGCTCGAACGCGTCGTCCGTCTTCGGCTCGTCGCTCACATCGCCTCGACGCCGCGCACCGCGCGCGCCCAGAACGCGCTGCGAACGCGGCCCACGGCGCTCGGGCTCCACTCGTCGCGGGGCGACTCAGCGATGGCCTCGATCACGATCGCGCTCTCGTCGATGGTGACCGTCGTGTTCGGCGCGCTCCACGCGACGGGCAACGCGCGCACCGGATCGTCGCGGTCGAGCGCGCGATCGAGCGAGTCACCCTTGGCAGATTGCACCGCTCCGAGAACGACCAACGCAGCGACAGCGATCATCGAGCCTCCGACGCCCGAGATCATCGCGCGATGTGGGCCCGGTCGTCGAGTCCCCCCGGTGCTCTCTCCGACCGCTCGAAGCTCAGTGCCCCTTCAAGCGGGTGATCCCGCCGTGCGACGCGTCGCCCGGCTCGGGGCGGGTGTTCGCGGTGAGCTGATCGCCGTCCTGCGAGACCTGGCTCATGAGCTTCTTCTTGTCGTAGACGAAGCTCCCGCGGTCATCGAGGGCGGTCATGTGCAGGCCCGTGTCCATGCGGATCGCGTCCACGGGGCACGCTTCGACGCAGTAGCCGCAGAAGATGCAGCGCAGCTCGTCGATCACGAACTCTTCGGGGAAGCGCTCGTGTCCGCGCGACGGGTGCCCCACAGGAAACTCCGCGGGCTTGATCCAGATGCACTGCGCGGGGCACGCGGTCGAGCACATGAGGCACGCGGTGCAGCGCACGTCTCCGTTGGGGCGAAGCGTGAGCCGGTGCACGCCGCGCCAGCGACGCGCGTAGGGGCGCTTCTCTTCGGGGTACTCGAGGGTCGCGACGCCCTCGTCGTAGTTCATCTTGGTGACGTCGGGGCGCTGTCCGCCGGGGCGCATTTGATTGAGCCCCTTGAACAAGTGCTTGAACGTGACGCCGAGGCCCTTGACCAGCTCGACGACGTACGACTGGTCGGCGGCGGTTCGGCGGGGCTTCTTGATGACGATGGTTCCTGCGGCCATGAGTGGACTCCCGTCGGGGATCAGCGTGCGTTGACGAAGAGGAGCACGATGCCGGTGAGCAGAATGTTGATGAGCGAGGCGGGCAACAGGATGCGCCAGCCGAGCTTCATGATCTGGTCGTAGCGGAATCGCGGGAGCGTCCAGCGGATCTGCATCTGGAGAAGGACGAGCAGGCCGACCTTCACCACGAACGTGATCGCCGAGATGATCACCACGGCGAGGTGGCTCAGGACGATGGGCTTGGCGATCCCGAACATCTCGAGGTGAAAGCCGTCGAGCTTCAAGAACG
Source organism: Myxococcales bacterium (assembly GCA_016793325.1). GTDB lineage: Bacteria > Myxococcota_A > Polyangia > Polyangiales. Next base: position 26,166 of record JAEUKI010000082.1, read on the forward strand.
GGAACTGCCATCCGCCGAGGAAGATCGTCGTGATGAGCGCCGAGGAGGTCATCACTTCGACGAGCTCGCCGAGCGCGAACATGCCCATTTTCATGGGCTGGTATTCAGTGAAGTACCCCGCGACGATCTCGCTCTCGCCTTCGGGCGCGTCGAACGGAACGCGCTTGGTCTCTGCCACCGCGGCCGTGAAGAACAAGATGAACGCGAGCGGCTGCACGAAGATGCCCCACACGTGGTCGACCTGCCACTGCACCATCTGCTCGAGGCGCACGGTCTGAAAGACCATGAACGAGCCGACGAGCGACAGGCCCATCGTGACTTCGTACGAGACCATCTGGCTCGCGGCGCGGATGCCGCCGAGCAGCGAGAACTTGTTGTCCGACGAGCTGCCCGCGAGCGCCGCGCCGAGCACGCCCGACGAGGCCATCGCGAACACGACCAAGATGCCCGAGTCGGCCATCGAGATGTGCAGCGGGATGTAGGACGCCGCGGCGTTCCACCCTTCGCTGCCGAAGACGCGACGGAGGTTGTCCGGGTAGATCGACGGGCCGAAGGGGATCACCGCGAAGAGGCAGAGCGGCGGGACCAGCGAGATCACCGGCGCGAGCTGGTAGAGGAGCTTGTCCGCGCCGGGCGGAACGAAGTCCTCCTTCCAGAGCATCTTGACGCCGTCCGCCGCCGAGTGGAGCAGACCCGCGACGCGAAACTCTTTGCCGAAGAGCTTGATGCTCGCGCGGTTCGGGCCCATTCGGTCTTGGATGAGCGCGCTCTGACGCCGCTCGACCCAGAGCAAGATCGCTCCGAGGTTCACCAGTCCGAAGACGATCGCGAACACCTTGATGGCTGTCGCGATCCAGAACGTTGTGCCGGTGATCATCGTCCCATTCCTTCGTCGCGCATCACACCGTCGAGCGTGGCGTCCCCGTGCTGGGAACGACGCCGTCTTGTTTCTTCAGAGGAGCCGCCTCGATGCCCTTGGCCGCCGCCGCAGCGCGCACCTCCGCGAGCTTCGTGTAGCCCGTGTCGTGCCCCGCGCTGCGCGCGATCTTCGCGATCGCCTCCCACCCAGGGATCACCTCGCCCCGCGGCGTGAGCGCGCGCTTGAATACCTGTGCGATACCCTTGGCGTTGACGAACGTCCCGTCGGTCTCCGCCCACACCGTGATGGGGATCACGACGTTGGCGACCGAGAGCCACGCGCCCGACGTCTCGTGCGTCGCGAGCACGATGACCTTCTTGCTCTTGAGCTCGCTCAAGTCCTGCGTGTCCGCGTCCTCGCCGAGCACCAAGATCACGCCGTAGCCCGAGGCCTTCTTCACGAGGTCCGCGACCGACGGAAGCGACTCGACGCCCGCGGCCTTGAGGGCCCCTGCGCGGTTGGGGTTTTGATCTTCGTTGCGCAGGATCTTGTCGCCGTCCCACACGGCCTTGCCCGTGAGGTAGAGGTCCGCGTTGGCGGCCTTCGCGAGCGCCACGGCCACCATGTTCTCTTCGACCGAGCGCTGCGCGCTGAGGACGACGGCGACGTTTCCGCCGCGCAAGAGCTTGGCCGCTTCGTCGATCGCGTCCGCGGTCTTCTCGCGCTCGCCGTCGACCTTCGCGGTCGTCACGCGGTTCTTGTAGACGCGCTCGTACGTGAGCATGCCGTCGTCGCACATCCAGTACTGGTTGACGGCTTCGTTCTCGCGGGGGCGGTTGCGAAACGCGGTGTTCTCGCGGCCGTCGACGTCGACCCACATGTTGCAGCCCGTGGCGCAGCCGGGGCAGACGCTCTGCGTTCCCTTGAGGAGCCACACGCGACCCTTGTGACGCCAGTGGCTCGTCGTGAGCGCGCCCACGGGGCACACCCACTCGGTCATCATCGTGTAGTGACCCTCGAGCTGGCGGCCCGGTGACGTGATGATCTCGTACAGATTGCCGCGCTCGCGCATGTCGAGCATCGGGTCTCCGATGACCTCTTCGCACACGCGAACGCACCGCGTGCACGCGATGCAGCGCTCGGCGTCGTAGACGATCGTCGGCCCGAACACGACGCCCTTCGGCTTGTGGTTGGGCTCGTCGCGCATGCGCTTCGACGTCGCCTGCTCGGTCATGTAGTAGTCCTGGAGCTTGCACTCGCCGGACTGATCGCAGATGGGGCAGTCGACCGGGTGATTGAGCAGCAAGAACTCCTGCACGTTCTTGCGCGCGAGCGCGACGTGCTCGCTCGTCTCGCTCTTGACCACCATGCCCTCGCTCGCCTGCATTTGGCACGCGGGCTGGAGCTTCGGCTTCTTCGCGACGACGTAGTCCTTCTTCTTCTCGTCCCACACGAGAATGTCGAGCATCATCGGCCGCTGGTTGGCAGCCGGCTCGATCTCGACGAGGCACATGCGGCAGTTGGCCGCGACCGAGAGGCCCGGGTGCCAGCAATAGTGCGGGATCTCGATGCCCTGCTTGTAAGCGGCCTTGATGATCGTCTCGCCCTTTTCGAAGGCGATCTCTTGGCCGTCGAGCTTGAAGGTCGGCATGTCTGCTCTATCTCTTCGCTAGCGCTTCAGCGGTCGCACTCGCCGCCGATCATGTTGATCGAACCAAACGTCGGGACGATGTCGGCGATCATGCCGCCGACGATCATTCCCGAGACCGCGCCGAGCGAATAGAAGCTCGGCGCGCGAACGCGGATGCGCCAGGGATTTCCCCCGCCGCGCGAGACGACGAGAAAGCCGAGCTCTCCGTTGCCTCCCTCGGTGTACTGGTACACCTCGCCCGCGGGGACCTGGATGCCCTCCATGATCAACTTGAAGTGATTGATGGTCCCTTCGATCGTGTTGTAGACCTCCTCCTTCGGGGGGAGGATCACGCGAGGGTTCTTCACGTTCACTTCGTTGTCGGGCGAGCGCGGGTCGATCTTCTTCAAGAGCGCGACGCTCTGCTCGATGATCCTCGCGCTCTGTCGGATCTCTTCCATCCGGCACATGAAGCGGTCGAAGTTGTCGCCGTCTTCACCGACGGGGACGTCGAAGTCGACCTCGTTGTACGTGAGGTACGGCTGGTCCTTGCGGACGTCGTAGTCGACGCCCGTCGAGCGCAGCACCGGCCCCGACGCGCCCGCGGACACCGCGCGCTTCTTCGTGAGCACCCCGACGCCCTGCGTCCGGTCGAGGAAGATTCGGTTCTTGAGCAGAAGCGACTCGCCCTCGGCGACGACGCTGTGGATCCTCGGCAGCACCGTGAGGCACATGTCGCCGAAGTCTTCAGTGTCGGGCGCCGCCATCCCGCCGATGCGCCCGTACGCGTGCGTCATGCGCGCGCCCGTCTGCGTCTCGATGATCTCCCAGATCCACTCGCGGGCCTTCAGGTACCAGAGAAACGGCGTGAACGCGCCGAGCTCCATGGCCATCGCGCCGTTGCACGTGAGGTGATCGGCGATGCGGGCGAGCTCTCCGTGGATCACGCGGAGGATCTGCGCGCGACGCGGGACCGTGATCCCGAGCAGCTTCTCGACCGCGAGCGCGTAGCCCACGTTGTTGAGCATCGGCGAGCAGTAGTTGAGCCGATCCGTGTACGGAAAGAACTGCTGCCACGTCCCGCGCTCGCCCATCTTTTCTTGTGCGCGGTGCAGGTATCCCGGCTGCACGTCGCACGCTCGGACGGTCTCGCCGTCGAGCTTGAGGACCATGCGGATGGTGCCGTGCATCGCGGGGTGCGACGGGCCCATGTTGAGGGTCATCGGCTCAGCGGGGAGCTCGAGCTCGCTCTCGTCGAGTTCTTGGTCGATGGACTCCATGCGGATTCTCTCTCTTCAGCGGTCGCGATGGGGCTTTCAGTGCGACGAGGACTTGGGGTCCACGGGAGCGCGATCGAACGGCATCCCCTCGTCGGGCAAGAACGGGCCGAGCTTGTCGAACGTGCCCTCGCGGTACTCGACCAACGGCTGGGTCTTGTTCGCGGGGTAGTCCTTGCGCAGCGGATAGCCGACGAACTCTTCGTACATCAGGATGCGACGCAGGTCGGGGTGGCCCGCGAACTTCACGCCGAACATGTCGAACGCCTCGCGCTCGCCCCAGTTGGCGCCGACGTACACGTCCGCCACCGAGTCGAGCTCGGGCGCGGCCTCGAACAAGCGCGTCTTGATGCGAACGCGGTGCTTCTTCGTCGTCGAGTACACGATGAGATAGACCGAGAAGCGGCCCTTCTCTTCGTCTTCATCGGGGAAGTCCACGACGGACAGATCGACGAAGTAGTCGCAGGCGCAGCGCGGGTCGTCGCGGAGAAACGTCGCGGCGGCCTTCCACACGGACTTGTCGAGCAGCGCGACTTCGTCCCCGCGAAACGACGAGGTCTCGAGGACCTTGTCGCCGAACTGCGCCTTCAATCGATCGAGCAAGAGCTTGGACATGATTGGCTCACTCTTCGGGCGAGACGGGCGCCTTGCCCTTCATGCGGATCTGGTAGAGCTGCTCGAGCTTCTCGGGCACGCCTTCGGGCAGCGCGGTGTTCTTGAGCACCGCGGGCGTCTTGTCGCCGCGACCGATCTTGTCCATGAGCAGCATCAGCCCGTCGAGGACGGCCTCGGGGCGCGGCGGACAACCGGGGATGTACACGTCGACAGGGATGATCTTGTCGATGCCCGGCAGCGTCGCGTAGTTGTCGTAGAAGCCGCCGCACGACGCGCACGTGCCGAAGGAGATCACCCACTTCGGCTCGAGCATCTGCTCGTAGATGCGCTTGAGCGCCGGCGCTTGCCGCTGCGAAATCGTGCCGACGACCCAGAGCACGTCGCTCTGGCGCGGCGAGAACCGCGGGGCTTCGGCGCCGAACCGCGCGATGTCGTACTTGGGACCGGCCGCGGCGAAGAACTCCATACCGCAGCACGCCGTCGCGAACGGGTACTGAAACAGCGAGTACTTGCGGGCCCAACCGAGCAGCGACTCGAGCTTCGTGGTGAAGAAGCCCGACTCACCGCCACCCATGGTCATGTCTCCCATTCGAGAGCTCCCTTCTTCCAGCAGTAGATCAGGGCGATCGAGAGCGCCGCGAGGAACACGAACATCTCGACGAAGCCCTGCCACCCGAGGCTCTGGTACAGCGCGGCCCACGGGTAGAGGAACACAGCTTCGATGTCGAACACGACGAAGAGCAGCGCCGTGAGATAGAATTTCACCGACAAACGAACGTGCTTCGCGCCTGTTGTGGGCGAGCCGGACTCGTAGGGGATGAGCTTCTCTGGCGTGGGGTTCTTCGGTCCGAGGAAGGTCGCGAGCGAGAAGACCGCGCCCGCCACCACCAACGCGAAGCCGAGCATCGCGAAGATCGGTCCGTATTGATAGCGAAGCGAAAGGCTGCCCGCGGTATCGACCGCGGTCAGAGCCTGGATGAGCGTTGGCACGAGTTGCACGTAGCTTCGACTCCGGGCCGGGGTGTGTAGCGGTACTGAAAAATCAAGTCAATCACCGGGCGAAGCGCGCGTTCCGATGATCTCGACGCACACCGCCCACTCGCCCTCGGCGTCGCGCCGGCGAGAGACCGTCACGGTAAACGGTTCGTCCTGGGTTTGCCCGAACGAACCGCGCTGGTCGAGTGACAAATCCGCGGGCTCGACGGACACCGAGAAGGTCGCGTACCGACCCACACGGGCGCGGCGAACAATCGTTCCAAGGGCCCACGGGATCTTCTGTCGCCTGCCCGTGGTGGGGCTTCGAACGGCTCGAACAGCCACGCGCTCGACGTCGCGGTCGCTGCGAGTCGCTCGAAACGCCAACCGCTCGCCCACGCAGAGGGCTCCGTCGCGCAACGATTGCGCGACCAGCGCCTCGACGAGCGAGACGCTCTCGCGCCACGCGTCTCGTCCGCGAAACCAACGCACCGCCCTCGACGGGACATCGATCGCCGCGGCGACCTCGATGCAAACGTCTCGCACGAGTCTCTCGGTGGGGGTCTCGAGCGCGAGCGTGACCGTCGAGCGCCCTGGCCGACGCGCGACCGCGAGCGCCGAGACGATCGCGCCCCGTTGCCGCGTGTGCACCCCGCGCAATCGGGCCACCTTCGCGCGGTGATCGCCAGGGCGGATTGAAAACGTGTGCTCCCACGCCGGAGCCTCCCACGGCGCGGGCTTCGCGCCGAACGGCCGCGCCCTCGCGAGGGTGAGCTCGATGTGCGCCGCGTCGATCGCGGGGCCCGTGACCGAGAGCGTGACGCCTTCGGTCGCGACCGCGCCGCGCGCGACGAACACCCCGAGGTCCACGATCGCGTCGCCCGACGCGCACGCGACCACGCTCGGCGGAAGAGAGCGAACGAGCACCACGACCGCGCAGCATCGCGCGGATGGCGCGCGAAGAGAAGAGCGCGACGAGGCGAGCGGCGAGCGGCGCGCGTGTCTCGGGGACAGCGGGCCTGTGTTTTCACTGGGCCCCGCGCGTTTTACCCACGACACACTCAGCCCGAAACACGCTGTGCTCTGGGACTGGGCTGACTCGATGCGTGGACTTTGCTTCGCGTCCGGCGCGGCGCATCGCATTGCGCAATGCCTACGGCAAAGCGCAACGCGACGCTTCGCGGCGGTCGCTCCGCAACCGGCTCCGCTGCCCAGAGGCAGCTTCGCCGGAACGCCACGCATCCATCATCATCACCACCACTCGCGTGACGCGATTCGCGCGCTCGCCTCCTCTTCTTCTTCGACCGACTCGAAGAAGAAGAGGAGGCCGAACTCGGGGTTCGCTGGCTCGTTGCTCATGGCTCGTTGCTCATGGCTCGTTGCTCATGGCTCGTTGCTCATGGCTCGTTGCTCATGGCTCGTGGCTTGTGGCTCGTGGCTCGTTGCTCATGGCTCGTGGCTCGTGGCTCGTTGCTCGTTGCTCGTTGCTCATGGCTCGTTGCTCGTCGCTCGTCGCTCGTTGCTCGTGGCTCGTGGCTCGTGGCTCGTGGCTCGTCGCTTGTGGTTCGTTGCGCGAGGGAGTGGTTCGCGACCCGTTGCTCGTGGCGCTCGCGTGAGTGGGCGCTCGTTTGGGCGGCGATGCACTCGAGGCGGGACATCGTTGTCGCGGTCCGTCGCTGTGTCCGATTTTGCTCCGTTGCTTCGGGGCGCGCGCGGCGCAGGTTCCGCGCCGCTTCGACGACTGTCACGGGGGGAGAGATTCGAGACGACATCATGACGACCTTCGCTTCTCCTCGCCGCGCGCTCGCGGCGCTCGTGTCTTCGCTCGTGTTGAACGCCTGTGGCGCGAATGTTCCGATGCCCGGCGGGGATGGATCGACGGACGCTCTTCGCGAAGACGCCTCGATGAGCGACGCGACCTCGATGGACGCCGCTGCGAGCGACGCTTCATCGAGCGACGCAGCGACGAGCGACGGTGCGCCCGCGGACGCGCTGCACCTCGGTGACGCTGGCGGCGCGTGTCCGCAGGCTCCGACGGCCGAGTCCCTTCGCGCGGCGCACGCGGCGCTGCGCGGCGGCGCGGACGCTGTGTCGCTCAGCCCCGACGGGTGCGTGCGCTATGCGCGAACGACGCGCGACGGGCTCGTCACGCGCGAAGAGGTCACGGCCGCGGGTCGATCGATCGTCCTGTGGGATCACACCGCGGCGCTCTCGACGGGGCGTCGCGACGAAAACGCGGACGGCGTGTTCGAGTGGCGATCGACCGTCACGCGCAGCGCGACCGACGAGCGCGTCGAGATCACCATCGACCCGAGCGGAACCGGCGCGACCCCCACGCGCCGCGAGACCTACGTGCGCGTCGGAACCCGCGTCCGCGCGCGCATCGAGGTCGCTGCGACGCCGGGCGGCGCGCTGACGGTCGACTCGGAGTTCGAGACGACGGGCCTCTCGCAGCCGTTCGTGACCGCGCCCACGACAGGGACGGGCACCGGGAGCTGCACGCCCGCGCAAGCGATGCAGCTCCAGATGCAGATGGAAGCCGCGATGCAAACGGGCATGACGTGCTCGAGTCGCCTCGGCCTGAACGCGATGTCCAACCACGCCGCGCAGATCGCTGCGACGCGCGGGATCGAGCTTCGTTGCGCGAGGCTCACGCCGAACCAGAGCCGCTGCGCCGAGGTCAACCACTGGGATGCCATCACGTCGCTCTTGCAGACGGGCCGCACGACGCCGCTCGTCATCACGGTCGACCCGGACGCGTTCTTCAACGACGCGCGCTGCAGTGGAAATCAGCTCAACGTGCTCTGGCACGAGATCCTGCACACGTACATCGGGCTGCACGACCCGTACGACCCCGAAGACGCGCCGCAGACCACGACGCGCGACCGCGTGTATGCGTGCAGCGCGCTCTGCTTCAGCGCCAACGCGACGAAGTGCCAATGCGCCTCGTGTCTCGGAACGAACATCTGCGACCCGCGCTGCGCCGGGTTTCGCGACTGCAACCCCGACCTCGGCGCGCAGTGCCGCTGCGCCGCGCGACCGCGGTGGTACCCGACGCTGACCCAGTGCAACGTCGAGTGCCCCTCGGGCCTCGCGTGCGCCTTCGCGACGTGCCGCGCCGTGAGCTACGCGTGTAACTGAGCAGCGCGGGGGGCTTGATTGTGTGGGTGACCAAGTTGGAGGCTGCGCTCACTGCGCGTCCAACACCGACCGCAGAAACGCGTGCTTCTTCGCCCACGTTTCGCGCGCGGCGGGGCGCCACACGAACGCGTGGTACGCGTGGACCTCTCCCGGAAACACGTGGGCCTCGACCCGCGCTCCGCGCTGCTTCCACGCGCGCTCGAGGCGGCGGGTGTCGTCGACGAGGGGGTCTTTGGTTCCCACGGCGGTGAAGAGCGGCGGGAGCGGGCGCGCGGAAGAGTTCTCTCGTTCGAGCCACAAGAGCGGGTCCGCGAGGTCTCGCTCGGGCGCGTCGGGGGCGATCTTGCTCGGGCCGAGATACGCGTGCTCGACCTCGTGAATGCGGTCCGCGATGAACGGGTGCATCGTGGGCTTGCGACGAACGAAGCGCTCGGTGTCGCTCACTTGAAGGATTCCGCACATCGGCGCGGAGGCGATCGGCGCGACGCCCGTGTCGAACACACGCTTGGCGAGCGGGCTCGAGTGCTCGTGCGTCGCCGCGAGCGTGAGGGCGAGCGTGAGGTTCGCCCCGGCGCTCTCGCCGGCGATGATGAGCTTCTCGGCCGTCGCGCCAAAGGACGACGCGTTGGCCACGACCCACGCGTACGCCGCGCTCACGTCGTCGAACGCCGCAGGAAACGGATGCGTCGGCGCCAAGCGATAATCGACGTTGAACACGACATACCCAGCGCGCGCGAAGGCGAGGGCCATCACCCAGTGCGTGTCCTTCGACAAGATTCGAAACCCTCCCCCGTGCACGTAGAGCACCGCAGGCTTGGGAGCCCCGCTGCGATCCTGCGGCGCGTACACGTCGAGCACGCGATACGACTGCGAAGGCCCGTCTCCGTACGACACGTTGCTCTGCACCGAGACGTTGTGCCGCGCAGGGTCCGCACGCGGATGCCAGCGCGACACCGTAGCGAGGCCTCGAAACGCGTTGTCGACGAAGAGCGCGCCTGCGCGGCGCCGAAGCTCGGAGAAGGCCATCGTGATCGCAGGACGATACCACTGCCGATCGCGATCGACGCGGCGTGGTACCGTGCCCGTCGTCGTGAGCGAGGTACTTCTGCGCGCGCCGAGCGCCCGCGTGTTCGAGCGGTCTGCGTCGTTGTTTCTTGTCGATCCTCGGGGCGCCGTTCACAGGCTCGACGGAGACTCCGCGGGGCTCGCGCGCGCGGTGCTCTCGATCCTCGAGACCGCCAAGACGCGCGACGAGCTGTTCGCGTCGCTCGCGGAGCTCGTCGGAGGACCGGTCGAACCCGTCAGCGTCGTCGACGAGCTCTTGTCGCTCTTGAAGGCCACGGGCGCTGTGCTCGCGCAGCGCAGGGACGCGCGGCCCGTCGCGACCAGTGAAGCGTCGCGCACGAGGAGCGGGCTTCGCGTGGTGCTGTGTGTCACGGGCGCAGTTCAGTCCGTCCACACGCCGTGGCTCGTGTCGTTGTTGCTCGGGGAGGGGCACGACGTTCGCGTGGTGATGACGCGGGACGCGCGGAGGTTCTGTCGGCGCGAGGGGCTCGAAGCGCTCACGCACAACCCCGTGTGCGTGTCGCTCTGGGACGCGGGGCCCTATGGTGTTGCGCCGCACATTCGCCTCGCAGAGTGGGCCGAGCTCGTGCTCGTCGCGCCCGCGAGCGCGACCACCATCGCGAGGATCGCCGCGGGCTCGTGCGAAGAGCCCGTGAGCGCTGTGTGCGTCGCGACGCGCGCGCCCGTGGTGCTCGCGCCGTCGATGAACGTCGCGATGGTCGAGGCTCCCGCGGTGCGTCGCAACCTCGAGCAGCTGTGCGAAGACGGGTTCATCGTCGTGCACCCCACGAGCGGACACGAGGTCGCGCTCGCGCCCACCGAGCGCGCTGCGATGCGCGGAACGATGCCAGCCCCCGTCGACTTCGTCGCCCTCCTTCGCGCGATCATCTCGACAGCGCCCGCGCGGCGCGACGCGTCCACCGACAACGCCGTCGCCGCGGGGTGGGACGCCCGATACGCGCCGGACGCCGAGCCGCGCCCGTGGGAGAGCGACGCGCTCGACGAGGGCGCCGAGGCCGCGCTCGATCGCGCGATCGCCAGTGATCCGGTGGCCGACGTTCGCGTCGCGCGCAGAGGGCTCCGCGTGCTCGACCTCGGTTGTGGAACGGGCACGGTCGCGCGCCATCTCTCGTCCCGTGGGTGCGCTGTCACCGCGATCGACATCGCTGCGTCCGCGGTGGCGCATGCGCGCGCGCGGGAGGGCGGCGAGCGCGTTCGATGGATCGTTGGGGACGCGCTCGTCGCGACGTTGGACGGGCGGTTCGACGTCGTTCACGACAGGGCGCTCTTGCACGTGCTCGCGCCATCGGAGCAGCGCGCGTACGCGAGGCGCGTGACGCAGTGGCTCGCGGACGGGGGCTCTCTTGTGTTGACCGCGCACGACGAGGGAGCCCCGGCAGAGCTCGGCACGACGAGGTTCGACCCGCGCGCCGTGCTCGATCTGTTCGGCGACGCGCTGGTGCTCGACTCCGTCGAGCGCGCTTCGATGCGTGGGCCCGACGGGCGCGCGGTGTCATCGCGGCGGTACGTTCTTCGAAAGCGCGCGCCACGCTGACGCGGGGGCTGCGCGTCACTCTGCGGGTTCGAGCGCGAAGCACTGCGCGAGCGACTCGGTCGTCGCTTCGACCCGCGGCTCGCCGAGCCCCGAGAGCCACGCGAGCGCCTGCGCGGTCGACGAGAACACCCGCACGGGGTAGCTCGTCCGCGTGATCACCGAGAGGCTCGTGATCATCGCGCGCACCGCGAGCCCGCGCAGATCGCTGAGCGCGATGACGATCGCGACGGCGCTGAAGACCTCGCGCCGCGCGCCGATTTCGCGGGTGAAGCGCTCGAACACCGCGCGCCGCGGAGGCGGGCTCGTCGCGTCGACCACCGCGAGCAACGGAAGCGCGCCGGGCGCGTCGGTCGACAGCTCGCGGAGCTGCTCGGAGATCTCGAGCACGCTGTCGATCGTCGGCGTCGCGAGCCAGTCGAGCAAGATCAGGCCGCGATGCGTCGCCATACGAACGATCGGAGTGTCGAGGAGCCGCGCGTCGCGCATTCGAGCGGCCGGAGAGTACACGGGCTTCGGGCTGCGGCGAGTGCCTCGGTGGACGATCACGCAAGCGCGATCGTCGCTCGTGTGACTGCGGTGAAGAAGGGGACGGACCTCGCATTTGGAGCGTCGAGGAGCCGAAAGAAGAAGGGGACGGACCTCGTGTGACTCGGGCGAACGCTGCGTTGCCGCTCCCCGCGCCCCGTGTGCCGCTCCCTTTGTGACTCTGGCGAAAGCTGCGTTCGCCAGCGCGCTGCACCCGATGCTCGAGCGGCCCACGTTGGCCGCTTCGCTCGAAGCTCACGCGATGCGCCGTCAGTCGGTGCCGGATGTTTCGCGTTCGTTCGAACTCGCGACGCAAACATTGCGATCAGAATTCGTTGTCCGTTGATGCATTCACGCGAAGGAATTGTTCGGCAACTCGCACTGCCCAAGCTGAAGGCTCGGCGCGGCTGCGGCGGGCTGTCCTTTGTTCACAGGGAGTGATGGATGCACACGAATACGGTGGGGCCTGCGCGGAGCGAATTCGCAGGCGCAGCGACGCTCGTCGAAGTCTTCGTCGCGAAGCTTCGAGAGCTCGGGGTGAGCGACGCCTTTGGCGTCATGGGCGGCGCGATCGCACCATTTTTCAAGGCGCTTCACGCGGGAGGGATCCGCGCGATCCACACGCGCCACGAAGCGGGCGCTTCCTTCGCGGCGATCGAGGCGTCGCTCGCGACGCAGCGGCCCGTCGTCGTGTTCACGACCGCAGGACCGGGAATCGCGAACGCCGTCACCGGAATGCTCGCGGCCCGCGCCGAGGGCGCGCACGTGATCTTCGTGTCTGCGAGCACGTCTCTCGCTCACCGCGGTCGCGTCGCGACACAAGAGACCACTCCCCATACGATGCTCGGCGCGGGGCTCTATGCGCCGGGGGGACCCCTGCACATGGCGACGGTGGTGGATCATCCGCAGCAGCTCGGGCCCACGATCGCGCAGCTCGCGTCGGGGCTTCGTCGCGCAAACGGCTTCGTCGCGCACGTGAGCTTGCCGATCGCCACGCAGACCGCGCCCGTGGACGTCCCGCCGATCATCCCGACGCGGACGCGATCGAGCGTGTCCGTCGAAATGGCCGCGGAGCACGCCTCGCTGCTCGACGAAGGCCGCTTCGCGATCTGGCTCGGCTTCGGGGCGCGTCACGCGTCCGAGTCCGTGCGGCTCCTCGCCGAACGCACTGGCGCGCGCGTGTTCTGCTCGCCGCGCGCGAAGGGGATCTTCCCCGAAGATCACCCGCTGTTCATCGGCGTCACGGGCCTCGGCGGGCACGTCGAGGTCGAAGCCGAGCTGCAGCGCTCGCGTCCCGAGTACACGCTCGTGCTCGGGACGCGCATGGGCGAGTCCACGTCGTTTTGGTCGAGCGAGCTCGCGCCGTCCAAGGCGTTCATTCATGTGGACCTCGAGCCGCAGGCGTTTTCAGCGGCGTACCCCGAGGTCGCGACGATCGGCGTCGTAGCGGACATCGACGCGTACGTGCGCGCTCTCTTGCCGCGGCTCGCGCAGAAGAACGACACGCGCGCCGAGCTCGGGCGCCCTCGCGCCTCGCTCACCCCGCGGCCGAACGGCGCGGTGCGCCCCCAGTTGCTGATGCAAGAGATCCAAGCGGTCTACATCGATCGCGGCGACGCGTGGCTCATGGCCGAGAGCGGAAACTCGTTTTGCTGGAGCACGCACTTGCTCCGCTTCAACGAGCCCGGTCGCTACCGCGTGAGCACGAATTTCGGCTCGATGGGCCACGCGACCTCGAGCGTCGTCGGCGCCGCGCTCGCGCGAAAGAAGAAGGCCGTGGCCCTCGTCGGCGACGGCGCCATGATGATGATGAACGAGCTGCACACCGCAGTGCAGTACGGGGTCGACGCGACGTGGATCGTGCTCAACGACGCGTGCTACCTCATGTGCGCGCAGGGGATGCAGATGATGGGCTGGGAGCCCTTCTCGTGCGAGCTCCCGCCCGTTGATTTTGTGGGCCTCGCGAAGGCGATCGGCGCAAAGGGCATCCGCGTCGATCGCGAGACCGACGTGCGCGAAGCGCTCGAGTCCGCGGCGCGCGTGACGGGCCCCGTCGTAGTGGACGTGAGGATCGACCGCGCGGAGGTTCCTCCGTCGGGGCGACGCAATCGGAGCCTGATGCAGCAGGGCTTCGCGGCGGCGCGCAAGTGATCGCGCTAGGCGCGGCGCCCGAGCCCCTCGCGAGGCGCTCCGACGAGGATCGCGACGTTGCCGGGCGGGAGCCTTCCCTCGCTCATCCGTTGGTGACACACCGCGAGCTCGTCCCACGCGAACGTGTGCGACAGGCACGGGTCGAGCTTGCGCTCGGCCACGAGGTCGTTGGTCGCGCGCGCCTCTGCGTCGCTCGCGAAGTGCGAACCCTGAAAGCGCTTCTGACGCATCCAGTGGTGACGCAGGTCGATCGAGGCGAGGTAGCCCGTCGTTCCTGCGCAGATCACGACCATGCCTCCGGCGTCGCAGACGTACGTCGAGGTCGGGATCGTGTCTTCGCCGGGGTGCTCGACGACGATGCGCGGGTTGCTCTTCTGTCCCACGGCCTCCCAGATCGCGCGTCCGAAGGCCCGGGTCTCGCGCGTCCACGCGTCCATCGCTTGTTTGTCGTCGAGCGCCGGGAGCGCGCCCCAGTGCGAGAAGCGCTTTCGATCGACGCAGCCCACGGCGCCGAGCCGCAGGCAGTGCTCGATCTTGCTCGCGTCGCTCACGACGGCGACGGGCTTCGCGCCGAACACACGCGCGAGCTGGATCGCCATCGAGCCGAGCCCGCCAGCTCCCCCCCACACGAGCACGACGTCTCCCGCGCGCACCACGTGCGGCGCCCAGCCGCGCAGCATGCGGTACGCCGTCGCGCCGACGAGCATGTACGCGGCGGCCTCTTCCCACGTGAGGTGGCGCGGCTTCGGGAGACACTGGCTCGCCTTCACGCGGGTGTACTGCGCGAAGCTCCCGTAGTTGCTCTCGTAGCCCCAGATGCGAAACGACGGGTCCATCGTGTTGTCGATGTCCGCGGGCAGCGCGTCACTGCGATCCCACATCCCGCAGTGGAGGACGACTTCGTCTCCGACGGCGACGCCCTTCACCGCAGCGCCGACGCGCGCGACGACGCCGGACGCGTCGCTTCCGCCGATGTGAAAGTCCGCGCGCTCGCCAGCGCGCTGCCTCGCCGCGATCACATCGACAGGAAATCCCTTCGCCGCCCAGACGTTGTTGTAGTTGACGCCCGCGGCCATCACGCGGACGAGCACTTCGTCTTCGCCGATCGACGGGACTTCGACGGTCTCGCGAACGAACGCGCGCTCGGGCTCGCCGAAGCGCGACGCGCGCACGAGCCACGCGTGCATGAATCTCGGGACCTCGCTGATCGGCGCGTGTACGTGCGCGTCGAGCGCGTGCAGCGGTTCGTTCATCACAGAGCTTCACTCCCTTGGACGTTGTCTACACCGTGGATGGCGTCAGCAGCCGCGGCTTCTGATCGCGAGTGCGCACGAGCGCGAAGCTCCATCTCGAAATCGTTCGACCCGGCGGCGACTGAAGAAAGAACGCCACCAACCCTCATCCACGGAGCACTCGAATGAGCACCGATTCAACGCGCCTCGTCGCGGTCACTGGCCTCGGCGTGGTCTCGTCGCTCGGCAACACGCTTCGCGCCTCCTACGAAAATGCCCGCCGCGGATCGAGCGGAATCCGTCGCTACGAAGGGCGCTGGCTCGAGGGCCCCGCGCGCGCTCATCACGCGCGCGTAGGCGGCGCTGTCGAGGGCTTCGATCCCTCGCAGCACGTCGATCCCAAGTGGCTCGATCGACAAGAGCCCGCGCTCGCGTTTGCGATGGCGGCGGCGCACGAAGCGCTCGCGGACGCTGGGCTTCCTCCGCGCGCAGAGGAGCCCGATCGCTTCGGCTGCATCGTGGGGTCGGGGCTTCCGGGCGCAGAGCTCTGGCACCGCGCGCTGCACGCGGCGTACGTCGAAGCGCGCGCCGACGCGATCCCGAAGATGTGCGCGATCAACATCACGGCGACGGCGACGCCGGGCTTCATGGCGATCGCGATGAGCCTCCGCGGACCCTGCTTCGGCGTGGGAAACGCCTGCGCTTCAGGCGGCGCATCGATCGGGCTCGCCGCGGACCAGATCCGCCTCGGTCGCGCCGATCGCATGCTCGCGGGCGGCTGCGAGTCCAGCATGCGCAGCCTTCTCTCGTACACGTGCTTCGTCGACGCCGGGATGAACGTGACGGACGACCCGACCCGCGCGTGTTCGCCCTTCTCGAGAGACCGTCGCGGCTTCGTGCTCGCCGAGGGCGCGGGCATGCTCGTGCTCGAGCGGCTCGACCTCGCGCGGGCGCGCGGCGCGAGGATCTACGCGATTCTCGCTGGAGAATCCCACGCCAACGACGCGTATCACGTGATCAGCCCCGACCCGACCGGCGAGGCATGGGCGCGCACGATGCGCGGGGCCATCGCGGTCTCTGGCGTCTCGGCGGACGACGTCGACATCGTCTCGGCGCACGCGACGGCGACGCCGCAGGGAGACGTCGCCGAGACGCGCGCGATCAAAGCGGCCCTCGGCGCGCGGGCGAGGGACGTCTCGGTCTCGGCCACCAAGGCGCTGCACGGGCACGCGTTCGGCGCGACGGGCGCGATCGAAACGGCCCTCGCGCTCGCGGCGTTTCGCGACGGGATCGTGCTCCCGACGATCAACCTCGCGGTGCCCGACCCCGAGTGCGACCTCGATTACGTTCCGTCCGAGGCGCGTCGACGAAGGGCGCGCGTGCTCGTGAAGAACTCCTTTGGCGCAGGGGGCGTCGCGAGCAGCCTCGTGTTTTGCGAGCCGTCCTTCGCGCCGTGACGATGACTCCAACGCAACACCAGAAATCAAGATGAACAGCAACGACAGACTCGAAGGCGACCTTCGCGAGACCGTGAAGGACGCTGGCGCGACCGGCGTCACGCCGTGGATGGCGATCGTCGCGGCCCTCGCGACGACGCGACCGACATCGATGCGAGAGACGTTTCAGTGGCTCGCAGACAACGCGGAGCTCATCGAGCGCGAGTACGAGCGCGGCAAGCGCGAGCCCCTGACGATCGGCGCCATCCCCGAGGAGCTTCGATACGAGCCCGAGCTCGGGTACCTCGATCGATCGATCAACGACCACTGGCTACGTGGTCGACGAATCTTCGGTGAATTGCTGGGAAACAAGTCGTTCATGCAGGCCGTGGTCCTCGCGATCTCGGGCGTCGAGCTCGCCAAGAGCGACTCGGAGATGCTCGAGCAGTTCGCGATGGCCTGCATGACGCTCGACCGCGGCGCGTGGCCCATGGCTGCGACGCGGCGCGTGGCGGGGCACGGCGGCGGGGTCGCGGCGGCGGTGGTGGCGGGCGCTGCGATGATGGGATCGCCGATGCTCGCGGGCGCTGCCGCTGCGAACTGCGCGCGATTTCTGCGACGCGCTGCGCGGGCTGAGTCCGATGGCGTCGCTGTCGAACGAACGGTGCGCGAGCTGCTCGCGAACAAAGAGCGTGTGATGGGCTTCGGGCGACCGGTGGTCGGACCGGACGAACGGTCGCCTGTGCTGCTCGATATTCTTCGACGCTACCGCCGCGCAGAGGGGACGCACGTCACGCTGTTGGTGCGCGCCGAACAAGCGTTCTTCGAGCAGCGTGGGCTGAAGACCACAGCCGCGGCGTGGGCGGCGGCGATCCTCTCGGACCTCGAGCTCTCGCCGGACGCGGTGCACGCGGTCTGCAATCACTGGGTGACGTCGTGCGTGTTCGCGCAGGCGGCGTTCGGCGCGGAGCACGCGGCGGAAGGTGCGCGATGAACATCGCGGGCTCCGTGGTGCTCGTCACCGGCGGCGGCTCGGGGCTCGGCGCGGCCACGGCGCGTCGCGCGGCGTCGCTCGGCGCGAAGGTGGCGGTGCTCGATCGGGACGCTGGCCGCGCGAAGACGATCGCTGACGAAATCCAGGGTATTTCGCTTTGCTGCGACGTCGCGTCTGCGAGCGACGCGAGCGCGTGCGTGCGCTCGGCGCTCTCGCGCTTCGGAGCGCTCCACGTGCTCGTGCACTGCGCGGGCATCGCGCACGGCGAGCGGACGCTCACGCGCGACGGCCCCCACGAGCTCGAACGGTTCGCCGAAGTCATCCGCGTGAACCTCATCGGAACGTTCAACATGACCCGCCTCGCGGCCGCGGCGATGGCGAGCGGCGCGCCGAACGCGCAGGGCGAGCGCGGCGTGATCGTCAACACCGCGTCCGCGGCGGCGTTCGACGGGCAAGCGGGACAAGCTGCGTACTCGGCCTCCAAAGCAGGCGTCGTGGGAATGACCTTGCCGATCGCGCGGGATCTCGCGCGCTCGGGCATCCGCGTCGTCACCATCGCGCCGGGGCTCTTCTCGACGCCGATGCTCCACGGGTTGCCGAAGGACGCGCTCGACTCGCTCGCGCAGCAAGCGCCGTTTCCCGCGCGTCTCGGCGAGCCGGACGAGTTCGCGAGGCTCGCGATGCACATCGTCGACAACCCCATGCTCAACGGCGAGGTTGTTCGTCTCGACGGCGCGCTCAGGATGGCTGCTCGTTGAGCTCAGCTGCCGCTTCGCGCCTGCGCGACCGCCGAGACGAGCTCGCTCGCGCTGATCGACGCGGGAGCGTCGCTCGTTTGCTCGAGTAGCCAGCGCGCCGCGGTCGCGATGTCGCTGTGCGTCTTCAGCGGGTGCGGCGGCTTGAGCACGAGGTACATCCCGCTGATCACCGCGCGAACCGCGGCCGCCCCGAAGCCCTCTCCTTCGATCGCGAGCGCGACGGCGGCCATCTTCGAGGCCGTTCGGCGGTTCGACGCCATCATCGCCTCTCGCGCTTCGCTGTCGGGCGCCTTCATCGTGGCTGACGTCACCACGAGCATGCGCGTGTTGGACGATCGATGCCGCGTCACGCGCTCGATCGTCTCGCTGATGCGCTGAACTGCGGGCAGCGTCGGCGCCTGCCGCCACCACAACACGAGGACGTCCTCGGCGAAGAACACCCGCGCTTCCGGCAGATCGAGTTCGAGTTTCACAACGGC
Organism: Myxococcales bacterium; assembly: GCA_016793325.1. GTDB lineage: Bacteria > Myxococcota_A > Polyangia > Polyangiales. Next base: position 44,858 of record JAEUKI010000082.1, read on the forward strand.
CATCGCACGCTTGATCGGCAGAGTCGCGCGGTGGCGTAGGAGGTCTGACGAAGATCGCTATTTGTTGCCTCGGGCTGTGTGCTTCGCTGGTGGCAGCACCCACATGAGCACGATGTAGACGACCGCGGCCGTTCCGAAGCCCACGAACCACGCGGCGTCGTAGAGCTTGTCCCAGAAATCGCGCGCGATGGTCGCTCCGCTCGAGCGCGCGAGCGCGCGGCCGAAGCCCTTCACCGACGGCGCTACGCCGAGGACGGTCGCGACGAGCGCGCGCCAATTGACGCCGCGCGTGTAGCTGTACGCGCCGTCCGCGCGGTACAGCTCGTCGACCTCGAGCGTCTGCCTGCGAATGACGAAGTAGTCCGCGATCAGGATGGCGCCGATGGGGCCGAGCAGCGCGCTGTAGCCGACGAGCCAGGTGAAGACGTAGCTCGCCGAGCTCGCGAGGAGCTTCCACGGCATCATGAGCACGCCGATCACGGCGGTGAGCAATCCGCCTGCGCGATAGGAGATGTACTTCGGCGCGACGTTGGCGAAGTCGTTGGCGGGGCCGACGACGTTGGCCGCGATGTTGGTGCTCAGCGTCGCGATGGCGAGCGCGAACGTGGCGATCGCGACGACGATGGGAGAGCCGAAGCGCGCGATGAGGTCGGTGGGGTTCCAGATCGCGCGGCCAAAGAGGATGATCGTCGCGCCGGTGACCGCGACGCCGACGAACGCGAGGAGCACCATGGTCCCGGGCAGTCCGACGGCTTGTCCGAGCACTTGATCGCGCTGCGAGCGCGCGAACCGCGTGAAGTCCGGGATGTTGATCGCGAGCGTCGCCCAGAAGCCCACCATCGCCGTGAGGTTCGGCCAGAACAGCGCCGCGAACGACCCCCGCGAGCGCGGGGCGGTCGCCGCGAGCATCGCCGAGAGCCCGTTCGTGTGCGTCACGCCCCAGAGCAAGAGCGCGAGGCACGAAGCGATCAGAAACGGCGCGGCCCACGTCTCGAGAAACTTGATGCTGTCTGTGCCTCGGACGACGAAGTAGACGTTCACCGCCCAAAACACGGCGAATCCGACGAAGTGCCCGGTGGTGATTCCTTCGGGCGCGCGGCCTCCGGTGAGCACGACGTAGAGCGCGTAGAGCGACGCGCCGCCGAGCCACGTCTGGATCCCGAACCAGCCGCACGCGACGACCGCGCGCGCGAGCGCCGCGACGTTGGCGCCCCACACGCCGAAGCTCGCCCTCGCGAACACAGGGAAGGGAATGCCGTATTTCGCTCCCGCGTGCGCGTTGAGCAAGATGGGCAGCAGCACGACGACGTTGCCGAGAAACACGAGCAGACACGCCTGCCACCAGTTCATTCCCTGGTCGATCATGCCCGCGGCGATGTTGTAGCTCGGGACGCACACGACCATCCCGACCCACAGGGACGCGAAGTGAAGCCACGTCCACGTCCGCTTGCTCGCGTCGGTCGGGGCGAGGTCTTCGTTGAACAATCGCGGGTCGTGCTGCGGGTGCGTCGCCGTTCGATACGGCGCGGCCGAACCCTCTCCATCTGCGCTCATGGCCGCAGTGTCGCACGGCGCAATCGTCGGGTGTGCGCCCGCGAACGCTCCGCGCTTTGGTACGATCGTGCCGCTGTGAACGTCGAGATGAGGCATCGACTCAGCGCTCGGACTGTCGCGCTCCTGTGCGTCGCCGCGATCGCTGCGAGCCTCTCGGCGTGCCTCTCGGACCCGACGCAGGTGCGCGTGATCGTCAACAGCAACGCGCCGATCGACGCGCCGGTGATCTATCGCGCGTGGGTGCGCGAAGGAGCCGAGCTCGGGCGCAGCGCGGCGGACGCGTCGCTGTATTGGGCGCAATTTGCAGGGCGACGGGCGAGCGACGGGGAGTCGTTCACGGTCGTTCCTCGGGCGGGGGCCGCGCGCGACGGTGAGTTCTCGGTGCTCGTCGAGGCCACGAGCGGCGCGCTCACCGTGCGTCGCACGGCGCGGGCGCGGTTCGTCCTGCGACGCTCGACGACCCTGCGCGTTCCGCTCAATTTCGACTGCGCGCTCGCGACCGTAGGCTGCACGGACGTGTCCGTCGCGTGCACGATTCAACGGCTCTGCGAGGAGCGCGGGCTCACGTGCGGCGAGAGCGCGCGGTGCGTTCCGCTCGATGTGACGCCAGAGCCCGAAGACGGCGGGATCGACGGCGCGTCGCTCACCGTCGCGCCGCGTATGGACTCGGGCACCGAGCCGGACAGCGCGTCTGGTGACGCTGACGCGTCGATGGACGTCCCCGCGGCGGACACGTGCACGCGCAACTGCGCGGGCCGATCGTGCGGTTCGGACAGCTGCGGCGGAAGTTGTGGGACGTGCGCCGCCGGGCAATCGTGCAACGCGAGCGGCCAGTGTGTCGCAGGGTGCATGCGCAACTGCGCCGGGCGAACGTGCGGGTCCGACGGCTGCGGTGGCAATTGCGGAACGTGCGGCGCCGGACAAACGTGCAACGGGAGCGGGCAGTGCGTCGCGACGTGCATGCGCAATTGCGCGGGTCGCAACTGCGGAGCCGATGGGTGCGGCGGCAACTGCGGGACGTGCGGCGCGGGACAAACGTGCAACGCGAGCGGCGTGTGCGTCGCGGCGTGTTCTCCGAGCTGCGCAGGAAAGCGCTGCGGCTCCGACGGGTGCGGCGGCTCGTGCGGCTCGTGTCCCTCGGGGCTCACGTGCAGCGGCGGCGGGACGTCGTGCGTGTGCTCTGCGGGCTGCTCGGGCTCGAGCGCGAACTGCCGCGACGCGTGCGGCTACTCGAACACCGCGTGCCGAAGTCAGTGCGCGAGCAATCGCACGTGCAACTTGAGCACGGGCAACTGCGACTGCTCGACGGTGCTCTGCAACGGCGTGTGCTGCCCCACGGGGACGCTCTATTGCCGGAGCAACGTGTGCTGCACGGACTGCGGTCGCCCGAGCCTCGTCTGCAACATCTGCTGATCGCGAACGCTCACGGGACCGCGAGGCTCTCGACGATGTTGGTCGCCGCGAGGATCGGCCTCACGCCTCCGCCGATGACGTAGATGCGCCCGTCGAGCCCGACGCTCCCGTGCCCGTGGTGCGGAACCCTCGTGCTCGGCGCGCGCCTCCAGCTCATCGTTCGAAGATCGAGCGCGTCCGCGGTCACGAGCGCTTCGGACTCGAGCTCACCGCCGTTGGCGATCGCCGTGTCGCCCCACACGGACGCGGCGAAGCCTCCGCGCGCGGTGGGCATCGGCGCGAGCGTCTGCCATCGATCCGCGCTCGGGTCGTACGCCTCGACGACGTTGGTCACGCTGTCGAGCGTGAGCCTTCGGCCGCCGAGGACGAACAGTCGACCGGCGTACACGAAGCTCGCGAGGTGCTCGCGCACCGTGGGAATCTCCGCGCGAACGCTCCATCGATCCGCGCCCGGCTCGTAGCGATACACCGGCGCGACGAGCGTCGATCGCGGACCGACTCCGCCGGCGACGTAGATCGATCCGTCGATGAACCCCGCGGCCATCGCGCCGCGCGCTTCGGGCATCGGCGCGATCGGTCGCCACGCAGCCTCGCCGCGACGCAGGACGTAGCACGTGGCGTCGGGCGTGAAGCTCGTTCCGAGCTCGCCGCCGAGCGAGTAGAGGTCGTCTCCTGCGCTCACGAGCGAGACGTGGTGCCTCGCGGTCGGCAATCGAGGCCCGTCGCGCCACGCGCCCGTGCGCGGGTCGAACACCCGAACGCTGTCGACGATGCGAAACCCCTCGAATCCGCCTGCGACCCAGAGCTCGCCGTTGTGCGCGGTCGCGCCGATCTCTTGCCACGCCGCGGGCAAGCGCGGCTCGAGGCGCCACGGGTTGTCGGCCGCGTCGCTCGCGCTCGTGTCCGCGACGGCTGCGTCCGAGGGATCTGCGCGATCGTCCATCGACGCGTCGAGCGTCGCGGCATCCGAAGCGCTCGTGTCGACCGACGTGGCGTCGATCGCGTCCGGGGTTGCGTCTGTTGGGGGCGTTGGCGTTCCGGCGCAGGCCGCAGTCGCAAGGAGCATCACGAGACAGAATCCGCGCATCGGCGGAGTGTAGCGCCGCGCGTCCGCGTACGATCGATCCATGGCGAAGCTTCCGCCTTTGTTTCAGCGCGCGTCGTGGGAGCCGAAGCCTCACCCGCTCGTCGAGGCCGCCGCGTCGCGCGCGCGCGCGCTGCGGGTGCTCGCGCCGGACGCGACGATGGAGTCCCTCGGCAGCGAAGCGCGCTCGTTTGTCGACGACTGCGCGAACGAGCTGTGGGCGACAGCGTTTGCAGAGCCCGTGTTGCGCGACGCTCGCTTCGACGCGCTCGGGCAGCTCGGCTCGACGTTGTTCACGTCGGACAACGCGTGGGTCGACGGGCGCTCGACTGGATTGGCCGAGGTCGCAGCGCTCGACGCCGCGTGCGCGTCGCAGCGCGAGCGCGAACCGAAGCGCTCGTTCGTGCGCTCGATGCGCGAGGCGGTCTCGCTGTGGGCCGGCGCGCGGGACACACGCGCTCGAACGCCGCTCGAGACAGCGAAGGCCCGGCTCGATCACGCGCTTTTGTCGCACGAGAACCTCGCGCTGGCGCTGCACTACGCGATCCGCGCGCCGCACGACGGACGCACGAGCGCGGGCGCGGTCCCGTACGCCGTGGGCGCGTACGAGTGCATCGTGCGTGACTTGCTTTGGAGCGTCGCGTTCGAGTCGCCGTCGCCGTTCGCTGTGCAGCTGCGGCTGTGGGAGCGCGGCGTGTGGCCGGTGTGGACGCACGACGGTGAGCTGGTCGTATTCTGTCCAGCGATGGGCGACGACGCGCTCCCGCTCTGCGAAGAAGACGACCCGAACGCGTGCGCTCCGCGGATGTGGGACCTTCGTGAGGCTGGCTACTGTTCGCTCGAGGACCAGCCTCCGTGCGCGCTCGACGAGCTCGTCGTGCTGACTGGAAGCACCGCGCCCACGAGGGTCTGGCTCGATCGAGAAGCAGAGGCGATCGTGGTGGGTCGCAGCCGCGACTGCGACCTCGTGATCCGCGACGCGACGGTGGCGCGCAGACATTGCACCTTCGCGTGGCGCGGCGACGCGTGGAACGTCTTCGACACACGAAGCACGGGCGGTACGTTTGTGAACCAAGAGCGCGTCGCGGATCGGGCGGCGCTCTGCGGAGGCGAGCTCGTGCAGCCAGGGCGTCCGTGGCTCTGGTTTCTCGGAAGTCGACAGTGAGCGGTGGCAGCGCGGGCGGGATTTCGGTACACGATGGATGGAGCGATGAATCAGCGGCGTACCGCGCCGACGTTGGGGAGTCCGGGGGCTGAAGATGTCCCGAGCGTGCTGCGCGCGAGCTCGCGGGTCGGCGGTCGATACGAGTTGATAACGTGTGTCGGTCGCGGCGGGCACGGCGAGGTGTGGGAGGCGAGCGATCCGCTGACGAGCCAGCGCGTCGCGGTGAAGCTCTTTCGAAGCGGAGATCACGGGCAGGCCGCGCGCGTTCGACGCGAGATCGCGGTGCTTCGGATGCTGCGACTGCCGGGCGTCGTCGCGATGCTCGACGAGGGCTCGGAGTCCGGCGCGCCGTACATGGTGATGGAGCTGGTCGACGGCGACCCGTTTCCTGCGAAGGGGCTGCCGGTCCCGTGGGAGCAGCTGTCGGACTGCGTCGAGCGCCTGCTCGAGGTCGTGGGGCGCATTCACGCCGCGGGCGTGATTCACCGGGACCTCAAGCCGTCCAACGTGCTCGTCGCGCCGGACGGGCGCGTGACCGTACTCGATTTCGGGCTGTCGTTTCCGCAGACGTCTTCGTCCGATCGCTTGACCGCGGACTTCGAGTTCATGGGGACGCCCGCGTACCTCGCGCCCGAGCAGCTCACGGGCGAGGCCGTCGGTCCCGAGACGGACCTGTACGCGATCGGCGTCATGCTCTACGAGGCGCTCACGGGCACGCTCCCGCACCACGGATCGGGCATCCGCGGGTTGCTCGCGGATCGATTGACGCGAAAGCCCAAGCCCATCGGCGAGTGCGTCCCGTCGCTGCCCGCGTCGGTGCAGTCCGTCGTGATGCACCTGCTCGAGATCGATCAGAACGCGCGTCCCCTCTCCGCCGAGGCCGTGTTGCGCCGCCTGCGCGATCGGTGGGAGCCCGAGCTTCGTTCGCTCGGGCGCTTGGGCTCGAGCGAGCCCGTCGTGTCCATCGTGCGCGCGCACGCCGCTCGCGAGTCGCTCGACGTGTGGGGACCGCACGGATCGGGGCGCTCTCGGCTCCTCGCGGACGCCGCCGCGCGGTTGCGCGCCGAGGGCGTGACCGTGCTCGAGGCGACGGCGTCCGCGGCGCCGCTCGCGTCCGCGCGTTCGCTTTTGCCCGCAGAAGAAGAGCCCACGGCGGACGCGTCGCTCGACGGAGCGATCCGCCGCGTCACTGACGCCCTTCGCGCGCGGCTTCGATCGGGGGCGGCGATCTTCGTCGACGACGCGGACCGCTGCGACGCGCTCTCGGCGCGGGTGTTCGCGAGCGTGCTCGGCGACGGATTGTTGGTGCGTGTATTCAACGCGGCGCCTCGCGCGCGAGCGCCGCGCGCGGTCGAGCTCGAGCCCCTCGGGCCGACGGACATCGAGCCGCTCTTCGAGGGGCCCGAGCGGCTGTTGCGCTTGAAGAGCGACGCCGCGCAGCAGCTGTTCGAGCGGTCCGACGGGTGGCCCCGCGCCGTGCTCGAGGAGCTCGAGGCGTGGGTGCGCGCGGGCTTTTGCCGTTGGGCCGAGCGCGCGGTGGTGATCGATCGGGCGGCGCTCGACCGGATCGCGCTCGATCCGCGGCCGATTCGGACGCGCGGCCCGGCGAGGCCCGCGCGGGCGCCGAGCGACGCGTCGCTCCCGACGCACTTGTCGATGGTGGCGCAGTGGCTCGACCTCGCGGGCGCCAACGCGAGCACGACGGTCTTGGTCGAGCTCACGGGCGAGCCGCGATGGCAGGTCGAAGCCGAGCTCGACGAGCTCGAGCAGCGCGGGCTCGTCCGCCGCGCCAACGATGGAACGCCGGTGATCGCCACGCGCGAGGCGGCGGAGTCTGTCTTCGAGTCGCGCTCGGCGGCGCACCGGGCGCTCGCGCGAGCGCTTCCTCGCGGGAGGCCCGGGAGGATTCTTCACTTGCTCGCCTCGGGCGCCAATGAAGACCCGGCCACGGCAGAAGAGCTCGTCCGCGAGGCGCTCCTTCGTTCGGACGACCTCGCGCGCGACGGGCGGCTCGGCCCCGCGATGGTGCTCTTGTCCGACGCCATCCGCGCGCTGCGACCGCTGATCGACGGTCGCACGCTCGACCCGCGACCCTTGCTCTCGGCGTGGGTCGAGCTCGCGATCATCGCGAACTCGCCCGCCGCGCTCGACGGCGTGCTCTACGAGATCACCCGCGCGGGGGCGTCGGGGCCGCAGATGACCGCGCTCGAGCAGCTCGTGGGCGCAGCGCTGGCCGTGTCCGTGTGGGACGCGCGCGCGGCCAACCTCGTCGAGGCGCTCGAGCCCTTCGAAGACGTGCGGCTCGAGCTCGCGCGGTGCGCGGTGCGCGTGCTCGCGGCGCGACGGGTCTCGCTCGAGTCCGAAGAGCGGCGGATCGACGAGATCCTCGCGCGCTTCGCGGACGAGCGAGCGCCGTTCGTGAGGGCGCGCTGCGCGCAGTGGGTGGCTCGGCTCGAGTATCGACGGGGGCACTTCTCGCGGGCGGCGCGGCTGCACGGCGAGGCGTCGGAGCTCGAGCCGTGGCTCTCGTTGCGGACCGTGGCGCTGCTCGACGCGGCGTCGGCGCACATGGAGGCGTTCGAGCTCGCGGAGGCCGAGGTGTTCGCCGCGCGCGCGAAGGAGCTCGCCGTCACGAGCCGCAACGCGCTGCTCGAGGGGCGAACCGAGTGGCTCTCGCGGGCGATCGCGTTTCGCTCGGGGCGGAGCCTCCCGGTGGACCACGCGCTCGTCGACGCGATCGGACAGCTCGGGTCCAAGCAGCTCGAGGCGCTCGTGTCGCTCGGCGAGGCTGCGTTCGCGTTTCGCGCCGGCGATCTCGGGCTCGCCGCGACGCTCGCTGAGCGCGCGTACGCGCTGTGGAGCTCTGTCGGCGAGGCGATCGGCTCGCTCGTGGCGGCGGCGCTCGCCGTGCGCTGCGGTCGCGCGCTCGCGAGCGACGTGGTCCGCTCGGTGTACGAGCGCGCGCTCGCGTGCCCCATTCCTGGGGTGGGTATTCAAGCGCTCGCGCTGCTCGCCGCGAGCGGCGTCGTCAAGTCGCCTCCCCGCGCGGCGTTGCACAAGCTCGTCGAGGGCGTGGCCCGCGAGCACTGGTCCAAGACGATGGAGCTGCTCTCGGTGAACGAGGCGCTGGCCATGCTCGACGCGGCGCCGGGACTGCTTACGGACCCACCGAGCAATCGCAGCCAATAAACTGGACGTTCGGGTAGAACGGCAGCGTCGACCCGAACGCCTCGGGCTGGTTCGGATCGAACGTGCTCGGCACGGGGCCGAGATAGATGTACTGCGTCGTGACGACTGGGTTGCCGGGGCCCGGCCACACGTACTTCTGGTAGCCGCCCGAGGCCTTGGTGCAGAGGTAGTAGTACTCGATGCTCGGGCTGCTGCCGGGCGTGACGACGATGTTGCCGACGGGGCTGTTGTTCTGCTTCATCTCGAAGTAGCCGAAGTCGAGCTGCATCGAGTGGTCGCCAGAGCCGCTCTTGGTCGAGGCCTTTGTGGCCTTCTTTGCGGGCTTTGCGGGCTTCGCGGGCTTCGCGGTCGCCTTCGCGGGCTTGGCCGCGCTCTTCTTCGCGGTCGCCTTGCTCGAGACCTTTGTTGTCTTCGCTTTTGCCATCGATTCCTCTCCTCCGACGATCGAGTGAAGCGTCCGGTGACGCGCGATCATTCTAGAGGCCGAGCTGCAACAATGGACAACATGAAAGCGTGTCCGGCAGCGTGCGCCCCGTGACGGCTCCGCGTCGATCGCCGCACGCGAGAAGTCGTTCGGAGCGAAAAGAACCACGCGTTCCTGCTGGTCACCGCCGTCTGCCGCCGCGGCGCCGAGCAACTTTCACCCCCTTACCTTCGCGTCACGCCTTGGCGGGCGTGCGCTTGAGGTAGCGCCCAGCCCCGCGCTCGACGCGCAGGTCGCCGTCTTTGAACTGGAGCCTTCCGTTGACCACGGTGTGGGTCACGCGGCCCTTCTGCTCGAAGCCCTCGAAGATGTTTCGGTCGACGTTTTGTCGGTGCGTCTTCGCAGAGATCTTGCTCGTCCCCGTCGGGTCGTAGACGACCACGTCCGCGTCGGCGCCCACGGCGATCGCCCCCTTGCGGGGATAGAGCCCGAAGATCTTCGCGGGCTGCGTGCAGCATACGTCGACGAACTGCTGCGGCGTGATTCGCCCCGTGGCGACGCCGTAGGTCCACATGAGCGACATGCGGTTCTCGATGCCCGCGGCGCCGTTGGGGATCTTTCGAAAATCATCGCGGCCCATGATCTTCTGATCGCTCTGGCGGAAGGGACAGTGATCGGTCGCGACGTGCTGGATCGCGCCGTTCGACAGCGCGTTCCACAAGTAGTCTTGGTGGCCGACGGGGCGGATCGGCGGGGACATCACGTACGCAGCGCCTTCGAAGTCGGGCTTGTCGTAGACGCTGTCGTCGAGCAAGAGGTACTGCGGGCACGTCTCGACCAAGACCTTTTGGCCCTCTTGGCGCGCGCGATACACCGCGTCCATCGACTCTTTGCACGTGAGGTGAACGATGTAGACCGGCTGCGCCTCGTGCGCTCCGGCCATGTGCCCGTTGCGCGCGTCGCTCGCGGCGCGGGCCAGTTGAATCACACGGTTGGTGGCCTCTCCCTCGAGGTACGCAGGGCGAGACGCCGCGTGCCACTTCGGCTCTTTGAGGCCGCGCTCGGCGAGGCGCGTCTGCAGCGCGACGACCGCGTCTCCGTGCTCGCAGTGCGACGTGACGAGGGCGCCGAGCTTGTACGCCGTGTCGAGCACGCCCACCAATTCAACGTCGTCGACGCCGATCGCGCCGCGGTACGCCATGAAGATCTTGAACGACTGGATCCCGTCGTTGTGAAAGACGTGCTCCATCTCGTTGCGAACCTGGTCGCCGAACCACGTCACGGCCATGTGAAACGCGTAGTCGCTGACGGACTTCTTCGCGTTGTTCATCCAGAAGTCCCGCGCGTCGAGCAGGGACTGATTTCGGTTGGGGATGATGAAGTCGATGATGGTCGTGGTGCCGCCCGCGACGCCCGCGGCGGTGCCGGTGTAAAAATCATCGGCGCTGACGGTGCCCATGAAGGGCAGCTCCATGTGCGTGTGCGCGTCGATTCCGCCGGGAAACACATACTGTCCCCGCGCGTCGATGACCTCGGCTCCCGCGGGCGCGTCGAGGTCTTTGCCGACGGCCTTGATCTGTCCGTCTTCGCAGACGACGTCGGCTACGAATTGATCGACCGCGGTGAGAACGGTTCCGCCCTTGATGACGATTGCCATAGGAGCCCTCTTTTCGTGTGCGCGCCCGGCGTCGGGCCGGGAGCGAAGCGTGGAGGGTACCGACGAGTGCGCGTCGCGCTCAACGCCCAAGCGCGCGTGCGGCGCGTGCGTCGGCGGTGTTCGACCGATCGTCGGACATGCTTGGACGCAGTGCGGCTTTGAATCTCGTTGACACCGTCGCGAGCGGCTCTCGATACTCTCGCATCGTCTTTCGCTGGGATTTCAGCGGGCTCGATCGCTGTTTCGATCGCCGCCCCCAACGCTGCGAAGGCCGGAGGGAACTCTTTCGATGCGACCTCTTCCTGTGCTCCCACAACTGCCCGACGGCCGGCTCGAAGAGGGCTTCGCTGAGTCGAAGCCCGCGTACAACGAGGCCGAGGCGGTCACCGAAGCCAACCGTTGTCTCTATTGCGTGGACGCTCCGTGCGTGAAGTCGTGCCCGACGGGCATCGATATCCCGGAGTTTATCCGCAAGATCGCGACGGGCAACGTGAAGGGCGCCGCGCGGACGATCCTCGCGGAGAACATCCTCGGCTACTCGTGCGCTCGCGTCTGTCCGGTCGAGGTCCTCTGCGCGGGCGGCTGCGTGTACAACGCATGGGGAAGGCAGCCGATCGCGATCGGAAGACTTCAGCGGTTCGCCACGGAGACGACGCTCGCGCAAGGCGGGATGCGCGCGCTGTACGCGTCGAAGATCAAGCCGAAGACGGGCAAGCGCGTCGCGCTCGTGGGCGCCGGTCCCGCGAGCCTCGCGGCCGCGGCGCTGCTCGCGATGGAGGGTCACGAGTGCGTGATCTTCGAGCGAAAGCAGTACGCGGGCGGGCTCAACACGCTCGGGATCGCGCCGTACAAGCTCAAGGCCAACGACGCGATGAAAGAGATCGCGTGGATCTTCGAGCTCGGCGCGATCGAGCTCCGAACGGGCACGAGCGTCGTCTCGGGAGACATCTCCATCGAGGGAACGGTCACCGCGAAGTCCCTCTTGCGCGATTTCGACGCGGTATTTCTAGGCTTGGGCCTCGGCCCCGACAGCGCGCTCGGCGCGAAGAACGAGGCGGGCCCCGGCGTCTACGGCGCCGTGGACCTCATCGAGAAGATCAAGAGCGACCCCGCGATGACGCTGAAGGGCGTCACTCACGCGCTCGTGATCGGCGGAGGAAACACCGCGATCGACATCGCCCACGAGCTCGCGCTCTTGAACGTGGGTGACGTCGCGATGGTCTACCGCCGCGGCCGCGAGGACATGTCCGCGTACGCACACGAAATCGAGTACGGCATGAAGCACGGCGTTCGCGTGCTCACCGAGCGCGTGCTCACCGAGGTCGTCCGCGACGCGAGCGGCAACGTCACGCACGGCAAGCTCGCCCGCGCCCAGGGCGGAAAGCCCGTCCCGGGCACGGAAGAGACCGTCCCGTGTCAGCTCATCGCGATGGCGATCGGGCAGAGCCGCGCGACCGAAGTAGCGACGGCGTTCGACGGAGTGGCGCTCGACAGCAAGGGCAGGGTGGTGGTCGACCCGACGACGCACCGCACGGGCAACGCGAAGGTGTGGTCCGGCGGCGACTGCGTAAACGGCGGCAAAGAAGTGGTCAACGCAGCGCAAGAGGCGAAGCTGGCCGTGCGCGACATGCTCCGCGCGCTCGCGGGTTAACAGAGAGAACCAAAGCCATGGCAGACCTCGAAATCACGTTTTGTGGCGTCAAGTCGCCGAACCCCTTCTGGCTGGCGTCGGCGCCTCCAGCGAACACCGGCGGGCAGGTGATGCGCGCGTTCGACGCGGGCTGGGGCGGCGCTGTGTGGAAGACGCTCGGCGACCCGATCACCAACGTCTCGTCGCGCTTCGGCGGGATCGACTACGCCAACGCGCGCATGATGGGCTTGAACAACATCGAGCTCATCACGGACCGGCCGCTCGAAGTGAACCTCAAAGAGATGTACGAGGTGAAGAAGCGGTACCCGAAGCACACGCTCGTCGCTTCGCTCATGGTCGAGACGCGCGAGAACTGGCGCGAGATCATCAAGAAGGTCGAAGACGTGGGCTCGGACATCCTCGAGCTCAACTTCGGCTGTCCCCACGGGATGTGCGAGCGCGGCATGGGCTCGGCCGTCGGACAAGAGCCCAAGGTCCTCGAAGAGATTACGCGGTGGGTGGTCGAGGACGCGAAGGTCCCCGTCATCGTGAAGCTCACGCCCAACACCGGTGACATCAACGAGCCGGCGGAGGCCGCTGCCAAGGGCGGCGCGCACGCGATCTCGCTCATCAACACGATCAAGTCACTCATCGGGGTCGATCTCGAGAAGATGGTCCCCAACCCGCGAGTGGCCACGAAATCAACCAACGGCGGCTACTGCGGCCCGGCGGTGAAGCCCATCGCGCTCTTCATGGTGAGCCAGGTCGCCAAGAACGAGCTGTCGGGCAAGCTCCCGATCTCGGGCATCGGGGGCATCTCGAACTGGCGCGACGCGGCGGAGTTCATCGCGCTCGGCGCGACGTCCGTGCAGGTGTGCACCGCGGTGATGCACTACGGCTATCGCATCGTCGAGGACATGATCGAAGGGCTCAGCGACTTTCTCGACTCGAAGGGCATGAAGTCCGTCGAAGAGCTCCGCGGCAAGGCGCTCGACTCGTACGTCGAGTGGGGCGACCTCGACCTCGATTACAACATCAAGGCGCAGATCAACGCGGACACGTGCATCGGGTGCAACCTTTGTTACACCGCGTGCATGGACGGCGCGCACCAGTGCATCCATATCCCGGGTCGCACCAAGGAGCAGTCGCTCGCCGCGGGGCACTATCACATTCCGGACAGCGTTCCGCTCGTGCCCGTGAAGGTCGCGGGGATCCCGGCGGGACGACACGTCCCTGTCGTCGACGAGCACGAGTGCATCGGCTGCAACCTGTGCGCGCTCGTGTGCCCTGTTCCTGGGACGATCACGATGGTCGAGCGCGCAGGATCACTCGGCAAAAAAGAGACGTGGAACGATCGCGTCGCCCAAGGCCGCGACCTCAACCCCGGCTCGCTCGAGAGCACCGTCGCGAAGCGCGCAAAGCGCTGAGGCGAGCGCGGGCTCTCTCCGCGCCTCACCGCGCCGATCCCGGTCGGGCGCCTCGCGTCGCGGCGTAGAGAAATCTCTATTGGGTCGGCCTTTGTCGCGTGGGAGTCTCCTCGACAGCGGTGAACCCGATGGAATCGAACCCTCGTCTCGCGCAGGCACGACGCGTAGGCGCGCTCTTCGCGACGGTCGCGTCGCTCACGGCGACGAACGCGCTCGCGCAGGCGAGCGACGCCGAGCTCGCGGCGCGGCGCACCCTCATCGAACAAGCGACCACGGCGCGCACGAGCGGCGATCCCGCGCGCGCGCTCGACCTCGCCCAGCGCGCGGGGCGAATTCAGATGACGCCGTCGTTGCGCATGTTCATCGCAGAGACGCTCGCGGCGATGGGAAACCACGCCGCCGCGATCGGCGCCGCCGACCGGTGCACGCAAGAGGCGGATCGGGACGCCGCCGCGAGCAATCGCGTGCAGATCATCGCAGCGTGTCGGGCGATCGCGACGAACGCTCGCTCGCATGTCGGCTACGTGACCGTGACCGTGCGCGGCGCGGCGTCGCCCTCGGTGAGCATCAACGACACGGAGCTCAGCGACGCGCTGATCGGCGTTCCGTTTGTCGTCAACGCGGGGGCCGTGCGCGTGCGGGCGCGCGCCGCGGGCTACTCCGACGCGCTGCGCGAGCTGTCTGTCGCCGCGGGCGCGACCGTCCCTGTCGAGATCGCGCTCGAGCGCGCGTCCAGCGCGTCGCCGAACCCGAGCGCAGTCGATCGAAGCACGCCGAACCCAAGCAACACGCCTTCGGGACTCGGCGCGCGTACGCCCGCCTCGCCCGGCCCCGGCGCGAGCAACACGGATCGTTCGGACGGACGGCGCGCGCCGGTCGGGGCGATCGCGTTGATGGCGACGTCCGCGGCTCCGCTCGGGGCGTCGCTGGGATTCTTCCTCGCGCGCAACGGCGCGATCGCGGGGTGCGCGGTCTACCCGACGTACATCGAGTGCCCGACCGTCGAGCAACGCGACGCGGCGCGCGGAGCCAACACGTTCGCAATTCTGTCGGGCGTCGCGCTCGGCGTTGGCGTCGCCGCGATCGTCGGCGGCGCTGTGTGGCTCGGCGTCGGGCTCGCCGCTCCGCCGAGGCGAGAGGCGCCGAGCGTCGCGCCCGTGGCGTTCAACATCGGCGCGGATGGCTTCGCGATCGGCGCTGCAGGGAGGTTCTGATCGTGCGAATTGGAGCGACGCTTCCTCTTGCGCTCGCGTTGGTCGCGGGCTGCACTGTTCCAACCGATGTGCGCTTGGATTCGGGCGCGGGCGACGGCTCGACCGACATCACGGACGCCACCGACAGCGGACGTCCCGACGACGTTTCTTCGGACCGCGATCTCGACGCCAGCGAGTCGGGGGACGGAGAGGTCGGCGACACGGGCATCGGCGACACGGGCGTTGGTGACACCGGCATTGGTGACACGGGCATCGGCGACACGGGCATTGGTGACACGGGCATTGGTGACACGGGCGTGTCTCCGTCGTGCGGCGCGTGCCCCGTTGAAAACGTGTGCAGTGGCTCGGACTGCGATCCCGTCGGGACGCCCGTCGCGATCGCGCCGGCCGCGCACGCGATCGTGGTGGCTCAGTTTCCGCGGATTCTGTTCTCTGCTGGCGCGAGCAGCGATCGAACGAGGGTCGATTTTTGCCGCGATCCGGCGTGCGCGATGGTCGACCAATCGGCGACGGTGATGCACGCCGCGGGCGCGACGAATCAGTCGTTTGTCCCGACGACCAACGTGTTCTCCGACGGTCGCCGACGCTTCTGGCGCGTGGTCGCCGGCAACGCTCGCGGATTCGCTCGCCGAGGAACGACCCCTCGCGCGATCCACCGCGCCGGCCCGGGCAGCGCGCGCGCTTCGCTGCAAGGGTGGGTCGTCGGGTACGCACAAGATTTCAACAACGATGGCAACTCGGAGCTCGCTGCGAGCTCTGGCGGATCGATCGATCGCATTCGAACACAGCCCGGCGGGTGGTACGTGTTCGCCGGGCAATCGAGCGGCGGCGCCACGCTCGTCTCACCGTCGCCGACGACGTCGATCGGGCTGTCGGTCACGCCGCTCCATCCGCCGCCCGGAGCGCCGTTCGCGCTTCGAAGCTACGGCGACGTCAACGGCGATGGCTTCACCGATTGCTCGTGGAGCGCGCACACGGGCCTCGAGTCTGGAACCACGATCGGAGTGCGTGGCGGCGTCGAGTTGTTTCAAGGAGGACCCGCGCCGCTCGCGACAACGGTGGGCGTGATGTACGGCGCTGGCGATCACGACTATCACGTCGAGGCGTCGGCGATCGGCGACGTCAACGGCGACGGGTTCAACGACGCGCTCATCGGCGCTGCAGGAGACTCGCAGCCATCGCTCCGTGTGCGCGGCCGGAGCGTGCTGTACCTCGGCTCTGCGTCCGGGCTCGCGCGGTCGGGCCTCACGCTGACCGACACTGGTGCGTGGTCGTGGAGGCCGTTCCATACTGGCGATCTCGACAACGATGGGTTGTCCGAGGCGGGGCTCGGGTTCGGGCTCCTCGCGCCGAGGTCGCTTCGCGTCTTCCGCGGCGCGCGCACGAGCCCGCTCAGCGTCGAAGCGCAACGGATCGCGGCGGTCGACGACTCGAATGACGACCAGTTCGGGCACGCCATGGTGGTGGGCGACCTCGATGACGACGGTCTGCTCGAGCTTGTCGCCGCGGGACGAAGAAACACGCGGATCTACGTGTTTTCTCAGACCGCTCCGCAGTCGCTCACCTTCGGAACGACGCCGCGATACACGCTGCTGCGGCCGTCCATCGCGGGCGGCACATGGGCGTCTTCGATGGACGCGCTCGGCGACGTGAACAACGACGGCCTCGCGGACTTCATCGTGTCCGCCAGCGGCGCGGGCGCAGGTGCAGCGGTGGTCTATCTCGGCCAGCGCTCGGCGATGCCGCAGGCGGTGGCGATCGATGTCCCGATGGCGGATCGCCGAACGGCGCTCGCGTACGACAACTCCGTCGCAGGGCTCACGGACTTCAACGGCGACGGGACGTACGAGTTCGCGGTCGGCGTTCCGAACGCTGGAGCGACCGCGAACAACACGGGGTATGTGTACATCTTCGGATGGGACTCGGCGACGAGCGCGTTCGTCGTTCGTCAGCGCGTCGAAATCAGCACGTACGTGATGGGCGGGGCCGCCGATATCTTCTTCGGCGCCGGAATGCGCTGACCGATTCACGGTCGACCGCGCTCGGTCGCTCGGTCGAGCGAGCGACGCTGTTGCTCGGTATCGCGCTGGTGTTCGTGAAAATTCCCAGCAGTTTGCTCGCTGCGAGTCTCCGTACGAACACGCTCGCGAGTAGAGAAATCTCTATTTCGATCCGTTGATTCCCCGTGGGAGCCTTCTCGTCACGGCGGAGCGTTCAATGAGGTCATTTGTTCGAACTACTTCATCGCGTCGCGTCGCGCTCAGCGTCGCAGCGATCGCGCTGAGCGCGTCGAGTCACGCGTTTGCGCAGATGAGCGACGCAGAGTCCGCGGCGCGAAGATCGCTGATCGATCAAGCGACCGCGGCGCGCACCGCGAACAACCCTCGTCAGGCGCTCGACCTCGCGCAGCGCGCGGGGCGCATCCAGATGACGCCGTCGCTGAGGATGTTCATCGCCGAGACCCACGCGTCGATGGGAAATCACGCGGACGCCATGGGCGCCGCCGATCGCTGCGTGCAAGAAGCAGATCGGGACACCGCCGCGAGCAACCGCACGTTGATCCTCTCGCGTTGCCGCGCGATCTCCGAGGCCGCTCGCGCTCGCGTCGGCTACGTGACCGTGACCGTCAACGGCGCGAACAACGCGAGCGTTCGGGTCAACGACACGACGCTCAGCGACGCGTTGATGGGCGTGCCGTTCGTGGTCAACGCGGGAGCCGTTCGGATCACGGCGACGGCCGCGGGGTTCTCTGACTACACGCGCGAGCTCAACGTCAACGCAGGCTCTACGGTCGTCGTCGACATCGCGCTTCAGCGCGCGACGTCGAGCGCGGGCAGCACGGCGTCCGGCGCGGGATCGAGCGCGGGATCGAGCGCGGGCGCGTCGGGGGCGGCGTCTGGTGGGGCGTCTGTCGCGAACAACGCGGGGCGCGGTTCGGTCCCGGGACCTTCGGACGGAGCGCCAGCGCGCGTCGCTGTGGGGTCGCTCGTGTTGATGGGCGTCGGGGGCGCGTCGCTCGCGGCGTCATTGGGCTTCTACCTCGCGCGCAACGCGTCGCTCGCGGGCTGCAACGTCACGACGACGTACGTCGAGTGCGTGACCGACGAGCAAGCGAGGGCCGCGGCGAGCGCCAACACACACGCGATCGCGTCCGCTGTCGCGCTGGGCGTCGGCGCGGCAGCCGTCGTCGGCGGCGCGATCTGGCTCGGCGTGGGGCTCGCGACGGGCTCGCGTCGTCGAGCCGCGGTCGCGCCGACGGCGCTGGTCGTCGGATCCAACAACGCCGTCCTCGGCGTGGTCGGGAGCTTTTGAATATGCGCACCAGAATTGAAGCGCTGTGCGTCGCGCTCGCTGTGGCTTCGTGCACGGTTCCCTCGGAGATTCGCGTGATCGACGCGCGCGCCGAGGCAGGGGACAGCAGCAGCGACATGGTGACGCCGCCGAGCGACGCCGCGGACGTCACGGACGTCGCCAGCGATCTCGCGGTGGTGGACCGGGACGTGGCTGACAGCGGCGTCGAGACGGACGCGGGCGACAGTGGTGCGGACGCGCTGGACGCGACGGGCGTCGATGCGCTCGACGTCGTCGGGCCGATGGATGTGCGCGACGTGGTCGACGCGCGAAGCGACACGGGCAGCGGCGTTCGACCGGACGTCATCGACCCGACGTGCGCTCCTGCGTGTGCGGCGAACGAAGCGTGCACGATGGCGCGCACCTGCGTCGCCGTGGGAACGCCCACGCCCATCGCGCCCCTCTCGTTTGCCATCATGATGACGCAGCGGCCGAGGGTTCGCTTTCGTGCGCCCGTCGGAAGCACGCAGTCGCGCGTGGAGTTCTGTCGGGACGCTTCGTGCTCGATGGTCGTCACGTTCGTGGACGTCGCGCACAGCGACGGAGCCATCGTCGTCGCCGAGCCTACGGAGGACATCTCGCTCGATCACACGCGGCGGTTCTGGCGCGTGCGCGCGGGGACGAGCGGCGGCTTCGCGCGCGACGCGTCTCGGTCATCGTCGATCTACTTCAGCGGTCCGGGCAGCGCGCACGCGTCGATGCGGACGTTCGTCTTGGGCTACGCCGAGGACTACAACGACGACGGCGCGACCGACCTCATGGCGGCTGCGGGAAACGCAGTGAACACGGGCCTTCGTCCCGCCGGTCAGCTCGGAGGCTTCTATCTCTGGAACGGCGAACGCGGCGGCACCGGCATGGTGTCCGCTGCGCCCGTAGCGTCTGGCGCGGTCGTCGCGGCGCCGGTGTTTCCGTTCGCGCCGAGCGAGCCCGTCGCGCCGTACTCCAATCAGTCGATCGGGGACACGAACGGGGACGGATTCACCGACTTCGCTTGGGCGTTTCTCACGAACAACTTCGAAGGCGCGGTCAACGTGTGGAGCGGCGGCGCGCTTCCGTTCGCCGCTCCGCGCGTCGTCATCGGCGATCAACGCAACGCGTACCTCTCGTCTGCTGTCGCGCTCGGAGATATCAACGGTGACGGCTTCGCGGACGCGCTCGTCGGTCTGTACGGCGACGGCGGCGGTCAGCTCGGCCGACTCGCGCTGCACCTCGGGTCGAGCAGCGGGCTCTCGACGACACGCGCCACCACGATCACCCCGAGCGGAGGCTCGACGTGGGCGACCGCGCTCTACGGCGGGGATCTCGACGGCGACGGCGTTCCCGACGCGATTCACTCGGTCTACCAGAATCCCACCGGAACGCGCGCTGTCGATGTTCTTCGCGGCCAGCGCGCGGCGCCGTACTTCAACCCGGCGCAGCGGCTCGTGTCGAACGAGCCGACGCTCGACGACAGGTTCGGGATCGCGCACTTGCTCGGGGACATCAACGACGATGGCCGCTTGGATCTGCTCGTCTTCGCTCGCAGCGGACGAACGGCGAAGGTCTTCTCGCAGACCGCGCCGAACGCGCTCTCGTTCGAGACAACGCCGTGGGTCACGCTCTCGAATCCAGTGTCGACGAACATCGGCTGGCCGGGCACGGTCGAGCGATTGGGAGACATCAACAACGACGGGATCGCGGACTTCTACCTGGGTGTGTCCGTTCCGACCGAGTCCGAGGGCTACGTGTATCTCGGCCAACGCGGGACCGGCGGGCCGACGATGCTCACGATCACGGCGCCGAGCGGGGATCGACCGGACCCGATGGTGTCGGCGTTCTTCGGGGGCGTCGTGTCGGGGCTGGCTGACTACAACGGGGATGGCCAGACAGACTTTGCGTTGGGCGCGCAACGCGCCGGCGTTGGCGCGCAGACCAACGCTGGCTTCGTCTACCTGTACAGCTACGACGCGGCGCGAAGCACCGTCACCGTGCGACGACGCGTCGATCTGCTCACGCACGTTTCGCCAGCGAATAGCCCGACGCATTTCGGGCAAGGCCTGTAGCGCCGAAGGCGTCGCGTCGGCGCGCTCGACTGGCGCTTCGTTGCGTCGACGCCCTTCGTGACGGTATAGCGCGCGGCCCATGCCTCTGCGCGACGTCGTGATCGAGCTCTCTACCGGCCCTGTCCGCGTGCGAATTCACGGGGACAACGGGCCGGCGCTCCTGTGGACCCACGGCGTGTTTCACCCGATCGACGTCGACGACCGATCTCCGCTCGGGCCGGTGTTCGACGCGCTCCCCGACGTTCGCGTGATCCGCTACGACACGCGAGGGCAGGGGAGGACCCCTGCGCTCGAAACAGAAGAAGCCCACCGCTGGGACGCGCTCGCCGACGAGCTCCTCGCGCTCGCCGACGCGCTGGGCCTCGACCGCTTCGTCGCTGGTGGAATCTCGATGGGCGCCGCCATCACGCTCCACGCCGCGCTGCGCGCGCCCGAGCGCATCGCCGCGATGATCTTGCTTGCGCCGCCGACCGCGTGGGAGACGCGGCCCGCCGCGCAAGAGAGCTATCGCGCGCTCGCCTCGCTCGACGGCCCTCGCGCGGTCGCCGCGCGCGTCGCGAGCGACATCGAGCGCGAGATGCCCGACGGAGTGATCCCAGCGCCGCTCCAGTTCATGGTGGACGAGCTCGCCAAGAGCGACGCGACCGCGCTCGGGCGTGTGCTTCGCGCGGCCGCCGAGAGCGACCTCCCGGCGCGAGAAGCGCTCTCGACGCTCGCTGTGCCGACGCTGCTCTTGCCGTGGGTCGATGATTCGGGGCACCCCATTTCAACTGCCGAGGCGCTGCAACAGACGCTTCCCAACGCGCGGACCGTGGTGCTCCGCGGCGTGAGCGACACCGAGGCGATCGTGGGGGCGATGCGCGCCCACCTGGGGACGGTGCTCTGATCCTCACATTTGCAATCGGCCTCTCCCACAATGCGGTCGATCAAAAAGGACCAATTGGTAATTATTGCCAGCACGCGCGGGCCTCGCGCGCAACCCGCGAAGGTCGATTTTCATCGGTCTGGCAATAAGTACCTTTGTGTCCGATACGATTGAGCGCAGTGGCGTGCAGCTCGATTGCAAATGCGAGGATCAGAGCACCGTCCCCACGAGCCACGCGAGGCCGCCCACGAGCCCCGCGAACGGGACCCCCGCGAACACGCCGATGAGCCAGTTGCGCGCGTGCCATCGCGGGTCGCGATACGACGGGCTCTCCCCGGCTCCCTCAGGAAACGCCCACGCCGGCCACACGATCACGAGCCCGAGGTCGATCACCAGCGCGTCCCACAGGTTGAACGTCTCGAAGCACACGTACGCCGCGAGCCACGTCGCCACGAAGCCCCCGCCGCTCGTTCGCGCCGCGAGCGGAGCGAACACCCCCACGAGGATCGCCAGCATCACGTAGCCCCAGCGCTTCTTCTGCTCGCGCGTCGCGTCGTCCATCGGGCCGAGCCGCGCGCGAACGTCGCGCGGAGCGTCGTCCTGCCAGATGCGCGGGTTCTGCTTGAGGCTCGCGACGATGAGCGCCGTCATCGCGAGCGACAGCGCCGCGCCGTGCTCGAGCCCAACCGTGATCGCGCGCGACAGCTGTGGAGTCATGGCTCCCGTTCGCTATACCGCGCCGCGCCGCGCGCGCCACCGCGGAGGCTGACGACTACCGAGCGGCCAGCGCCTTGACCTCTTCGGCGAGCGCGTCTGCGCCTGCTTGATTATCTGCGATACAAATCAAGACGCCGAAGCCTTGCAGGTGGTTCCACCCCCAGGGGAGCACCGCGCGGCCGTCGCGCCGGAGGTTGTCCATGTCCGCGAGCGCGCCGATCTTCTCGACGAAGCGCTCGTACGTGAAGTTCTCGATGCCGCTGCGCAGGTGCAAGAGCGTCGTGCTCGGGTGACGGCCCGTGAGCGCGCGGCCGAGGTGGGCAGCCATCGCGGTGGCGGTGTTTCCTGTGGGGCGAATCCCTGGGTCGAACGCGACGACGCCGGTGTCTGTCTCGAAGTAGTCGCACATCAAGAAGCCGAACGCGTCGGGGTACCGCTCGCGAACGCGCGCGACCATGTCGACGATCATCGGCCCCGCGTGGCGCACGTTGTCCGCGGTGATCGCGTGGTTGATCGAGGCCTTGTAGGTCTTTCCGTCCGCTTCGACGAGCTGATCGGTGATCGCGACGACCGAGATGTGCTCCACGTCGCTCGGGTCGAGAAACACCTGGAAGCTCCGGTTTCTGCCCTTCACCTCCGGCTGGATCACCAGCTTTCGATTGAGCCCGAAGCGCGCCTGCTTCTCGCGAAGCTCCTGCAGCAGCCGGTGGTAGTCGTCCTCGGTGTTGGCGATGAACACGCCAGCGCCCGCAGACTCCGTGTTGCACGTCTTCAAGAACACGCGCCCGTCGCCGCGCTTGGCGTTGCGAAAGTGCGCCGAGGTCGCGTCGTACATGTCGAGGACGACCTCGCTCGGCGCAAAGCGCGTGATCGTCGGCAGGTCGTCCTTCGAGTTGAGCCACTTGCCCATCGGCGTCGTCACGAGCGAGTGCTCGTCGAAGTCGCCGAGGTCGTCGATCGAGTAGACCTTCTTCTTCGACGCGACGACGGTGTCCTTGATCGACCGAAGATCGCCCACGTATTCAACATGGCCCAGGAGACCCACGCGCTGCGCGTACGCGACGAGCGTGCGGTCGATCCCGTTGGGCAAGAGAATGATGTTCGAGCGCGGGTCCTCGCCGGGTCCGGTGGACAGCCACGAGGCCACGAAGGGCATCACGAACGTGCTGCCTGGCCCGTACAGCTTGTCGTACGACACACGAAATCCCTCGCGCGTCGGGTCGAGGTCCGAGTCGACCCAGATCGTGCTGACGGCGCAGCCGCCCATCGCGCGACGGATCGTGTCGAACGTGGGCCGCACCAGCGATTTCAGCGCGGGTTCGTCGGCAAAGAGCGGCTCGACCGTGTCTGTGCTCTCGAGCGAAGACCTTCGCATTGTCTCCTCCGTAGCTTGTGGGGTGCTCACTTCGTCGACGAGTACGCTCAGCGCAGCGGCGGCAGCTCGTAGTGCGGCATCGACGTGGCGAAGTCCTTCGCGAACCGCGGCGCGTACCCGCGCAAGAGCTGCTCGACCCGCTCGAACGTTGGCGCCTTCACGATGAGCCCCGCGTGGTGCTTGTCGTCCGTGCGATAGACGATCTCGGGGTCGGTGTACGCAGAGAAGTCGGGGTGCTCTTGCTTGGCGAGCGTCTGCAAGAGCCCCGCGTAGTCCTTGCGCACGACGGGCAGCTCGTAGGGAACCTCGCCGCGATCGAGCTCGATGTCCGCCCACTCGGCCCAGAGGTTCACGTTGGTCGCCGCTTCGACGACGTCAGCGACGTGCGCTCCGCCGACGCGCGCGCCCGCTTCGAGGAAGTAGAACTTTCCGTCGCGCGCTTTGATGTACTCGATGTGCGCGACGCCGCGGAGGAGGCCGAACTTCGTGATGATCTCTTCGTTCATCGCGAGCAGGGCGCGCTCGTCGTCGCCGCCGCGCTGGATCGTGAACGTGCTGAACATCCCGCCGCCGTGCGAGATGTCCCACGGAGGAGTTCCGTTGCGGTGGCACTCGGCGAAGACGATCTTGCCTTCGCTCACGATGCTGTCGACGTGGTGGACGTCCCCCGGGAGGTACTGCTCGAGCAAGAAGAAGCTCTGTCGGTCGCCGAGCGTGTTGATCGCCTCCCAGAGCTGCTTCTTGTCGTGGATCTTTTGAATTCCTGTGGCGGACGCCTCGGTGCGCGGCTTGAGCATCCACGGCGCAGGGACGCGGTCGCAAAACGCGTTGATCTCGTCGTAGTGCTGCACGTGTACGAAGTCGGGGACCGCGATGCCGTCGTCCTTCGCCTTCACGCGCATCGCGAGCTTGTCGCGAAAGAGCCTCGAGCGCGTCTCGCCCATGCCCGGCATGCGAAAGTGCTCGCGGAGCATCGCGGCCACCTCGACCTCGACGTCGTCGAAGGGCACGAATCGATCGAATTTTCGCTGACGAGACAGGTAGCTCACCGTGTAGACCGTCTCGCGGAGCGACGCGTCGTCGTGCAGCGCGAAGACGTCCTCGAGCATGTCCCTCGGCCAAGGCTTCTTCAGAAACTTCGCCTTGGTGAGCAGCCACACCTTCGCGCCGCGCTCTTTGCAGCGGCGCACGAAGCGGTCGCCCGTGTTGAAATTCGCGAGGACAAGGACGTTCAACGGTCGTTCGGGGTACATCGCGCCGAGCTCTCCCTCTCTGGCGCACACGCGTGCGCCGCGAGTCAGCGAACGGTCGCACGGACCGCAGGGCGTTCGCACGGGGAATTGTGACGTCTGCGAAGCTCCTCTCCCACCGTGTCGACGACGCGCCTCGGCGCGCCGCGTCGAGGCTTCGCTCACTGGGACGGCGCGAAGTTTCGTGTGATCATCGCCGCGAGCTTCGGCTCTCGGTCTGCGTGCGCGACGATCGCTGCGATCTTCGGCGTCTCGGCGTCGAACCAACGACGCTTGGGGCGCCACCGAGTCATGACCGCGAGGTAGACGTCGAGCGCAGAGAAGCGCTCCCCCAAGAAGTGCGGCGCGCCCGCGGCCTCTTCGACGACGCGCCACAATCGCTGCGCGTACGCGTCGACTTCGGCCCGAAAGCCCGCGCTCGCCCCGGCTGTCTTCACGAAGCGCTCGGGCAGATCCGCGTAGGTGAACGTCGGGTAGATGTTGGCGACAAGAAACACGAGCCAACGCAGAAAGTCCGCGCGCTCTCGCGCCGAGGGGCCGGGCACGAGGTCCGTTCGGTGTACGAGATCCGCGAGGTGCAGCGTGATGGCCGCGCTCTCGCTCATCACGTTGCCGTCCGGCAGGACCAAGGTCGGGACCTGAAGAATCGGGTTGTGCGCGCGCAGCTTCTCGCGCGCTTCGCTCGACGCGAACAGGTCGCCGACGAGCTCGTAGCGATAGTCGAGGCCATACCAGTCGAGCTGCGCTTCGACGATCGCAGAGCCCCAGCCGGGCGTGCCGTAGAGAACGAATTCGGGCATCGGAGCTCAGCTCGTGACATCGCGTCGGCGTCGCGTCAACGCGCGCCGGCACGACCATGGACAGCGAGTCCCGAGCGCGGCTCGAAGCATACGCGACCCGCGCCGCGCAACACCGCGAGACGCCCACAGCCCCCGCGAACGCTGCGCTACGGACGCACAGACACCATCGAGCGCGCCGTCGCGCCGTGGTCGAACCGGGGGTCTTCGCGCATCCCTCCTTGACGAACACCCTCGCGGCGACCGACACGTACGACCCTCTGACATGGCAGCAAATCCTGGTCCTCCGACGGACGTGGCGTCCGTCCTCGCGCGCATCGATCGCCCTCGTCGCGCGGTCGTCACCGCGGGAATGCCCTACGCCAACGGCCCCCTTCACCTCGGCCACCTCGCCGGCGCTCACCTGCCCGCGGACATCCACGCGCGCTACTACGGGCTCTTGATCGGCCGCGAGAACGTGATGTTCGTCTGCGGCAGCGACGAGCACGGATCGACGAGCGAGCTGTCCGCGCTGAAGGCCGAGAAGCCCATCCGAGAGTTCATCGACGCGATGCACGATCGGCAGCAGGCGACGCTCGACCGCTTCGACATCGGGCTCGACGTGTACACAGGGACGTCGCGGCCCGAGTGCTTTCCCACGCACGCGGCGCTGTCGCAGGATTTTCTGCGCAAGCTGCACGCGAACGGCCTGCTCGAGAAGCGCACGAGCAAGCAGTGGTACGACCCCAAGGTGGGCCGCTTTCTGCCCGACCGCTTCGTGGTCGGAAAGTGCCCCAACCCCAAGTGCGACAACGATCGCGCGTACAGCGACGAGTGCGACCGCTGCGGGCACCAGTACGAGCCCGAAGAGCTGCTCGAGCCGAAGAGCACTGTGTCCGACGCGACGCCCGAGATGCGCGACACAGTGCACTGGTACTTGAATATGTGGGCAGTGTCCGAGACGATGCGGACCTGGATCCAGAGCAAGTCGAAGACCTGGCGCAACTCGGTGTTGACCATGGTGCTCGACAAGGTGCTGCCGGCGCTGCGCATCCAGCGGGCGGTCGAAGAGCAGTACAAGGCGCTCAAGGGCGAGATTCCTGCGCACAAATTCAAGTACACCGCGGACAAGCAGCTGGTTCTTCAGTTCGCGAGCAAGCCCGAGCTCGAGACCGCGCGGGCGAAGCTCACCGCCGCGGGCGTCGCGAGCGAGTACGCGGACGAGTGGGGGCACCGCTCGATCACGCGCGACATCGCGTGGGGAATCCCCGTTCCCGACATCGACCCGGACCTCGCGGGAAAGACCCTCTACGTGTGGCCCGACTCGCTCATCGCGCCAATTTCGTTCACGAAGGTCGCGCTCGCCAAGAAGGGCAAGGACCCCGAGGAGTACGCGAAGTTCTGGCGCGATCCGGCCGCGAAGATCTTTCAGTTCTTGGGTCAGGACAACGTCTTCTTCTACGTGCTCATGCAGGGCGCGATGTGGCTCGGGACGCAGAGCGATCCGCACCGAATGCCCGCCGCGGGAGACCTCACCCTCACCGAGATCTTCGGCTGCTACCACTTGCTCGTAAACGGCGAGAAGATGAGCAAAGCCCGTGGAAACTTCTTCACGGGCGACCAGCTCCTCGACGAGAAGGGCTACTCGGTCGATCAGCTTCGCTACTACGTGGCGCTCTTGGGCTTGAGCGAGAAGCAGTCGGACTTCGATTTCAAGAAGCTCGACGATCGAAACAAGTTTCTCGCGGGCCCGATGAACGCGGCCTTCGAGAAGCCGCTGTCCGCGGCGATCTCGAAGTTCGGCGGGCGCGTCCCCGAGGGCGTCCTCGATCCCAAGGTCGTCGCAGAGACCCTTCGCATCGTCCAGCGCTACGTCAAAGCCATGGAGCGCGCGGACTACCCGAGCCTCTTGTTCGAGCTCGAGAACTACGCGCGAACGATCAACAGCTTGTTCACGCAGCACAAGCCGCACGACGATCGCCACCCCGAAGAGCCGCGGCGCAACGCGCTCTACACGTGCTTCTACGTGCTCAAGAACCTCATGATCATGCTGTACCCGTTTGTCCCCGCGACGATGGAGCGCGTGCGCGAGTCGCTGAAGCTCCCGTCGTCCGTGTGGTCCATCGACGAGCTCGGCAAGCCGATCCCCGCAGGGCACGAAGTGGGCGCCAAGGGCGTGTACTTTCCTCCGGTCGGGGGAGACGAAGCGACGACGTCGCGCGAGTCCGAGTGATCACGGGACGGTGACCGGGGGAGCCGAACGCGCTCCATGGGTCGCAGTGCTGCGAGCAGCCCCCACCCGCGCTGCCGCGCGCCCCGCCCCCACGGAGTGAGGGCGGGGCTTTGCATGGAGAAAATGCTGTGACTGGACTGGTAGGTTGATTGTATGGGCAACTGCCATACAACGGCCGCTTGCCGCTCGACTGCGGTGGATGTTCGACGGTGATCGTGATGGCGCCAATTCGGCACACACAATCAACTTACGAGTCCGAATGCTGCATTTTCTCAATGCAAAGCCCCGCCCTCACTCCGTGGGGGCGGGGCGCGCGGCAGCGCGGGTGGGGGCCTGCGCTTCACCGCATCGCGCCCGCTCGGCCGTAGTCTTCCTTACGAAGACCGCGTCTCGATGACACAGATCGCGTCAGGCGGTCGACGCGCGGCCATCGCGCGGTTTCACTAGCAAAAACACAAGCGGAACGAGCCCGTTCAGCCCGTTGATCACGAGCGCCGCCGTGTGCGAGAGCACGCCGCGCGACAAGAGCGCGAGCGACGCCAGCAGCACCCCGTGGGTGACGAGGCCGACGAACATCACGCGCGCGATCAGCCCGCGCGGAGTGAGGATCTTCTCCTTCGCGAGCAGCCGGATCATGTAGACGCTCATCGGGATGAACAGCACGAGGCTCGTGAACACGCCCGGGTTGTAGGCGCCTGTTCGAAGCGACGCGACGATGTGCGTGATCGCGTTGAACGCCGCGATGCCCCACGCCGCCGCGGCGACGTCGGGGCGCGATCGTCGCGTCGCGAGCGCGATCGCCCCCGCGAGCCACACGGCCACCGCGTTGACCGCGAAGAGAAACGCGGGGTCCGCCGGACACCCGACGTGCATCCCGTGGCCGACGTGCGACGCGCCGTGCTGCGGGGCGCCGTAGCCCAGCGTCGCGCACAGCGAGGCGAGAAACGAGTAGCGCCGCCCGCGCAGGTCGATCCCGTGCTCTTCGAATTGATGTGCCATGTACATCGGCCAGAACAGGCCGAGCACGAACGCAGGATCGCGCATGCGCGAGGGCGCGCCTTCGGATCGCCTCTCGAGCACGAGCGCCGCGAGGATCACCGGCGCGAGAACGAGCGCGAGCCAGGGCCAGCCGTAGAAGATCGTGTCCATCAACGCTGATCCGTTGACGCTACACGACCCACCGCCGCGCGGGACGGCGGCGTGTGTCTCAGGCTCGGCGCGGCCCGCACGGACCGCGCTGCGCGCAGCTACCCGCGCACGCTGCGGCGCAGGCGGCGGCGCTCGGGTAGAGCGTTCCTGTGGACTTGCAGACGGTGCTCACGTTCATGCCGGCGCACGATCGCATCGAGAAGCTCGACCCACAGCGCGGCGTACCGTTGAGCGCGCCGAGGCACTGCGCGCAGTGGAGGCTCGTCGGGCTCGGAAGAAAACAAGCCGCTTCGCAGCCCCAAATCCTGTCACCCGTGTCGCTGCTCCCGTCGCCAAACGAGTGCGCGCCGAGGACGAAGTGCATGAGCTCGTGAAAGAGCGTCTGTTCGAGCGCGGGGCAGGGCGCTGCGAACGACGCGGGGCCGAGCGACACGTGAACGTCATCGTCGCCCGAGCCGAACCAACCGCTGCCGACCTCGTCGAGCCGCGCCCACCCGCAGGAGCTCGGGTCCGTCTCGGCGCAGTCGATCCGCACGTCCGACGCCGCGAATTTGCGTGCGAACTGCAGCGCCAGCGAGCTGTCCATGCGGTTGAGGCAGTCCGTTCCCTTGCTGAGCGCGGCGTCGAGCGCGGATTGAATCTGCGCGGCTTGGGCAGGCGTACACGCGCCAGCGCCTGTCGTCGGGACCTGCGCCGTCACGCGGCGCTGTCGATTGGGAACCATCGTGGTCCAACCGCCGGCCATCCAACGATTGCTTCCATCGTCGAGCTCGTACTGAACGGCCACCGTCGGCTGCGCTGGATCGGGCGTAAACGTTCGACGAAGATCGACGGTGTTGTCCGCGTCGGTGTCCTCGCTGACGACGTGCGTGTAGAGCGCTGGATTGCTCGTAGACACGCGCGACTCGATCACGAACTCGGGCCTCCCGTCGCGATTGCGGTCGAGGCGAAAGGAATGCACCGCCCCCGTTCGATCCCAGACCATGTCGGGGCTGCCTGCGTTGCTGCTGTCGATCGTCTCGCGCGTCGGTCGCCCGTTGCCCACGCGGCCTTCGAGCACCCACTCGGCGCGGCCGTCGCCGTCGAGATCGATGCGCGTTTCGCCACGTTGATACGCAGCTCGAGCCGCGGTCAGCGCAGCGAGCGCGGGCGGCTCGGCGGCGTCATTGGCGTCGACCATCGCGTCAGTCGATCCGTCGGAAGGAGACGGCGATGGGCCGCAGGCGTGCAGCAGCACGCCGAGCACACACAGTTGCGTTTGCATTCTCATGTGCGGAATGGCAGCAACGCTCGTGCCGCGTCCGGTTGCTGTCGGACTGGCGCGTGGTTGCTACGCTCTCGACGCTCGATGCAGCCGCCGTACAACCAGGGCTACCCGCAAGGCCAACCACTGCAACTGCAAGGGACGAGCGTCGCGGGCGCGCTCCTCAGCGCGTTCTCGCTCCTGTGGGCGCTGTCGGGGAGCGTCATCATCCCGAGCATGTGAGCGCGCTTCAAGGCGCGCTGTACCGCTCGTCCGCGTTGGCGAGGATCCACACTGTCACGGCGAACGCGACCGTCGCGTGCACGAGGTCTTCGCGCGAGACGTTGTCGATCACGTCGTTGGCCGTGTGATGAAAATCGAAGTACCGCGTCGCGTCTTGCCGCAGGTCGACGAAGGGAACACCCAGTTGTTTCAGCGGCGAAATGTCGACGCCCCCGCGCGACTGCCCCTCGTCGAGCCCGATCTCGAGCCCCTCGAGGGCGCTGTGCAGCCGCTTGCTCAGCTCGCTCTCTCGCTGCCCGAGCGGAACGCGCAGCGACCACGGACGCCCGTCGCCCTGATCCGCTTCGATCGCCGCCGCGTGGAGCTTCGCTTCGTCGTTGCGCGTGGCTGCGTACGCGAGCCCGCCGCCGATGCCGAGCTCTTCGTTTGCGAAGAGCCCTACGCGGATCGTGCGCTTGGGTTTGAGCCCGAGCGCGCCGAGCAAGCGCGCGGCTTCGATCGCGATCACGCAGCCCGCGCCGTCGTCGAGCGCGCCGGTGCCGAGCTCCCACGAGTCGAGGTGTGCTCCCAGAAGTACGATCTCTTCCGAGGTTCCAGGGAGCTCTGCCAATACGTTGGCGGACGTGCCAACGGGTAGCGGACGGCACCCGAGCTTCAGTTCGGCGCGCACACGATGGCCGCGCGCGAGCTGTCTGCGAAGTTGATCCCCGTCGGGGATGGCCAATGCAGCCGCTGGGATCTGCGCGACGCCCGGCTCGTAGAAGAGCGCGCCCGTATGGGGCGAGCGCACGGTTTCGGTTCCGATCGAGCGCACGAGAAAGCCCACGGCGCCCTTGCGCGCGGCGCGGGATGGACCCGCCGTGCGCGCGACGGAGCCCGCGTTGTAGCCGGTTCCATCGCGGAGCTTGGGCATGACGTGGTGGAGGTACACGATGCGTCCTTCGACCTCCGCGACGGGCGCTGCATCGAGCGCGTCGAGCGAGTCGAACGCGACGATGTCCGCCGAGAGACCTGCGTCCGGCGTCGCGACGCTCCCGCCGAGAGACGTAAGTGAGAGCGGCTGCGCTCTGGGAAGGTACACGGTGCACGACTCGTGTCCGCGCTCCCAGAGCGTCGCGGGCGCGGCCTCCGAGCGCACGTTCGAGAGGCCCGCGCGCGAGAGCGCTTCCTTCGCCCACGCGATCGCCGCCACGTCGCCCGCGGTGCACGGAAACCTCGGCCCCACGTCGTCGCACAGCGATTGGAGCAGCTCGTACCCGCGCGCGCCTTCGCGCCGCACGAGTGAGACCAGCGACGGAACGCGCTCGAGCGCGCTGAGTGAACTCGATGTCGTCACGGATGTTCGCGCGAGAGTGCCGCAATTCACCGCGCGCTGCGAGGTCTGTGAGATGCGCTGCTGTGCGCGCGCTCTGCACCCTCGTCACGTCGCGCGCTCGAGTCGCGCGTCGCCACGAGGAGGTCGAGCCTTTGCTTCAACGATGGATGATGTTTCTCGGGACCCTGGCGCTCTGCTCGTTCGTCGCAGGGCGGGCCGACGCGCAGTGCCCGCCCGCGGCGCCGACGGTCGCGCCCGGCAGCGGAATGGCGGCGTTCAACGTCGACGAAGGCGCGTCGTTGACCGTCGCTGCGACGGCGGGCGGCCCCGTCTACGAGTGGGACACCGACTGCAACGGCGTGACGGCGAGCGCCGGCGACAGGATCGCTGGCGCAGCCTTCGAGTTCACCGCGCACGAGCGCGACGGAAACAGCTCGTCTCGATTGTGTGTGCGTAGTTTCAATCCCACGTGCGGCGCAGGCGCGCAGTACTCGACCGTCACCAACGTGGTGGTCAACGTTCGCAACGTCGCGCCGGTGATCACGACGACGGCGCTCGCCTCGGCCCTGGTGGCGACGACGTATCGCTACGGGCTCGCAGCGTACGACCCCGCGAACCCGCCGAACGCGTCGACGACGCGCGACGCGCTCACGTGGTCAGCGACGGGGCTTCCATCGGGGCTCTCGATCGACGCGATGACCGGCGTGATCTCGGGCATGCCGATCGCGAGCGCCGCGGGCTTTCACTCGGTGCAAGTCACGGTCACGGATGGCGATGGCGGCGTGGGCACGCGTTCGTTTCGTCTGTTCGTGGGTTCGTCGAGCTCGGTGTTGAGCTGTCCTGTCCCGCGCATCGAGACGCGCCCGGACGGAACGGTCGCCGCGAACGAGGGTTCGCTCACCATGATCCGCGCCGAGCCCAACTCGTCCGTGTGCACCTGCTCGCTCGCGTGGGATCTCGGCTGCGACGGCAGCATCGACGGAAACTCGTTGGCATATCTCCTCGACGCCCGAGGCCGTGACGGAACGCCAGACACCGGACGCATCTGCGCGGTGAACATCGCCGCGGCGGTGGGAGGCGTCGTGTGTCCCTCTTCTGCCGCAGCGATGGCGCCGATCGCGTACATCAACGTGGCTCCGTCGATCGTGACGACGAGCTTGCCCATCGGGACCACCACGGGGGCGTACGTCGCGCACATCGAGGCGAGGGACCCTGCGAACCCGCCCAACTCAGCGGGATTTCGCGATTCGTTGCTCTATCGCGCGACCGGGCTGCCCGCAGGGCTCGCGATCGACCCGAGCACGGGTGTGATCTCGGGAACCCCCGCTCCGGGCACCGTCGCGCGTTGTTATCCCGTGCGCTTCGAAGTGTTCGACGACGAAGACGCGATGGCCAGCGCGATGATCGACCTCTGCCTCACGGCGACGAGCGCGATGCGATGCCCATCGGCGCGACCACCGATGGATCGACCGTCGATCCCCGAAGGATCCACGGGGATGGTGAGCGTCACGCTCGATCCCGCGATGGCCTGCGGGTGCGCGGTCGAGTGGGACTTCGAGTGCGATGGTGTTCCCGATGGGAGGGGGACGTCGGTGGTGTTCGACGCGCGCGGGCGCGATGGATTCACGTCGGTGAGGGCGTGCTTCGTGAGCGTTCCGTCGTTGTTGGCGATGTGCAACGCGCCGAGCGCCGTTCAGTCGATCGAAGTGCTCGTGCCCAACGTGTCGCCGGGCTTCGTGACGACGTCGATCCCCGACGCGACCGAAGGCGCTGTGTACGCGACGACGATCGTGGGTTCGGATCCTGCGAATCCGCCCATTTCGCCGCGCGTTCGCGATCCGCTCGAGTGGTCGCTCATGGGCGCGCCGTCGTGGCTCTCGATCGACCCGAGCACTGGTGAGCTCAACGGAACACCCCCGCCCGGCACCGGCGGAATGTCGTTCATGTTTCGCGTGATCCTCCGCGACGGAGACATGGGCGAGAGCACCGCGGGCTTCACGCTCGTCGTGCGACCGACCTCGCGCGACGCTGGCGTCGATTCGAGCGACTCGGGCGCAGCGAGCGACTCGGGCCTCGTGGACGCGACCGCCGACGTGCGAATCGACGCGGGTGTGGACGCGAGAATCGCAGACGACGTCCCGTCGGACACCGGCGCGACGAGCGACGTTGTCGCCAACGACGCGAGCGTGATGGACGCGAGCGAGACGGACGCGAGCGATGCTTCGACGAGCGACAGCGCGCAGGAGGCGTCGGTGATGGACGCGACTGTGAGCGACGGATCCGTGAGCGACGGCGCTACGAACGACGGGGCGATTCGCACGCCGTTCTCGTTGAGCGGCGACGGCGCGTGCTCGTGTCGAACCGCTGGACACAACGGCGGACGCGCGCCCCTCGGCGCGATCGTGATGCTCGCGATGCTCGCGATGGGACGCAGAGCGCGTCGGCCGAGGGGGTAGGGGGCCGCGCTTCACTCGCGCGGCGAACTCGCGCACAGTACGCGCTCGATGCGCTCCGTCGTTGTGTCCCGAGCTCTCTCGCTCGTCGCGCTCTGCGCGCTCTCGTGCACACAACGCCCACCCCGCCCGGTGCTCGCGGCCGCTGTGGATCGCGCGGCTCCGCAGCCCGTCGCGGCGCAATCGCGCGTGCCCGCGCTCGCGTTGCCGAGGCCGTTTGCGACGGAGAGCGCCAGTCGCCCTGCGCAGCTCGTGCAGCGACCCGAAGGGGCGCAGCTTCGTGTGGCCGACGGGTGGAGCGCGCGCGTGTGGGCCTCTGTTCCCGGTCGCGTTCGGCAGATCGCTGTCGCGTCCAACGGCGATGTCCTCGCGACCGACAGCAGCGCGGGTTTGCTGCTCTTGCTCGCGGACGCCAACGGCGATGGCCTCGCGGACGTCCCGCTCACCCTCGCGCGCGGGCTCGAACTGCCGTTTGGAATCGCGATTCACCCCGATGGATGGCTCTTCGTGGCCAACACCAACGCCGTCCTTCGTTGGCGATACACCGCTGGCGATCGAGCGCTGCGCTCGCCGCCCGAGCGCATCATCACGTTGCCGGGACTCGGGTACAACCAACACTGGACGCGATCGATCGCGCTCTCGAGCGACCATCGAACGTTGTTCGTATCCGTCGGCTCCGAGACCAACGTCGACGCCGAGCGAGACCCGCGTCGAGGCGCGATCATGGCGTGCGCGATCGACGGGACGAATTGCAGGGTGTTTGCGAGCGGCCTGCGCAACGCGACCGGGCTCGCCGTCGACCCGACGAGCCACGCGCTCGTCGCGGCGGTCAACGAGCGAGACGACCTCGGAGACGACCTGCCTCCGGACTTCTTTACGAGGGTCTCCGGCGGGGGCTTCTACGGTTGGCCCTATGCGTACTGGGGCCGCAACGAGGACCCGCGTCGCGCGGGCGAGCGGCCCGACCTCGTGGCGCGATCGATCGTCCCCGACGTGTCGCTCGGCGCGCACGCAGCGCCGATTTCTGTGGTGTTTCCCAGGGCGCTCGGCGGCGACGCGCTCGTGTCGCTCCACGGATCGTGGAACCGCGCGACGCTCCACGGCTACGAGGTGTGGCGCGTGCGTTTCGCGCGAGGCGTTCCAACGGAGACGTCGGTGTTCGTGAGCGGCTGGCGCATTGGCGAGAGTCAGGCGTGGGGACGCCCCGCGGGCATGGCCGAGACGCCACAGGGGCATGTGCTCGTGGTCGACGACGGCTCTCACGCGATCTTCGAGCTGTCCCGCCCCGAGCGTCGTTGAGGCGCTGGCCCCGTTCGTTACGCGCGCTTCTTCTTCGGGCGCCGTGGGGCCTTGGTCGCCGCGAGCGCCGCGCGGAGCTCGTCCCGCTCGCGCTCGATGGCCGCTCGAAGCGTTCGCTCGTGTTCAGCGCGGGCTCGCTCTTGCGCTGCGCTCTGTCGCTCGTGTTCAGCGCGGGCTCGCTCTTGCTCCGCGCGCTCGGCGTCCGTGGGAACGAGCGTCGCGCCGAGCTCTCCTGTCGCGAGGCGAACGCGACGATCTCCGCCCTCGCCGACGAGCCGCAACCAGCACCGAAGAACGCTCGACTCGACGCGGTCTTCGTTGCTCCGAAGCACGCACACGAGGTCGCGCTTCTTCACCTTGCGCCAGACCTGCCAGCGAACGCGCGCGCGACTGCGCGGGGTCCAGTCGGGGTCGAACACGACGAGCTCTCGAACGCCGATCGCCTTGTAGTCTACGAGCACGTCCTCGTAGTCTTTGGCGACGTCTCGACCCACGATTTCGAGCGCGAAGGACGGGGGCGCTTCGAGCTCCCAGCACCGCCACACTCGCTCGTCGCGAGGCCCTTCGATCCCTGGAATCACGTAGACGTCTGGCGCGATGCGCCGCGAGATGTCCTCGGGGTCGTAGTAGAAGAACTGATCCGCCCCGACGAACGCGCGCTCGCCGCGCTCGAGCAGAAATCGCGCGAGCAGCGGACGGAGCAGCTCCGAGATCAGCGCCTGCAGGATGCTCTCGCCCATGTGGTCCGTCTCGGGAAGCGCAACGATCGTCGCCGTGTGCTTCGGGCGCGCGGCAGTCTTCATCGGACGCGAAGTGTCCCACAATGCTACGCGCGGCTCCATCGGGCGGAGCGACGTCACGCTCACGATTCGTCGAACGAGATCGCCACGCCGAGCAGGCCCGCGAGCGTGAGCGCGCCAACGCGGATCAACGGCCCGCCGCCGATCACGCGCACCGAGCGAATCTTGTCTCGCAGGGGCCAGAGCGTCTTTTGCCAGGCGACGCGCGCTTCGGTGTCGTAGCCGCTCATGCGTCGCACGTCCCACACGACGTCGCGCGGCGACGCTTCGAGCTCGGTCGCGAGCGCCGAGGCAGACTGCTGGCCGCCGAGCGCGTCGAGCCGACCGTCGAACTCGACAGTGACCGAGGAGCCGTCGATCGACCTGCGCATTCGCCAAGACACAACCGCCATTCATAGCGAAAATCGCGGCGGATCGCGACAACGATGCACGCTCGCGCGCGGCGCGCTCGAAGGGAGGACGCCGCGAACCCAACGGGCCGAGCGCTGGCTCGAACGGCTTCGCGAAATGAGCTACCGTTCGTGCTTCGTTTCGCGGGCACGAATCCCGCTCGCGATCCTCGGAGGTTTTTGAAATGTCGCCCACCAAACTGCCGTCGTTCACTGCGCGCTCGTATGACTTTCATGAGTACGTCCCGGTCCGAAACTGGATCGGCGGTCAGTGGGTCGACGGGTCGACCGGGCAGTGGCTCGCGATCGAAAACCCGCGGCACGGAATGCCCATCGGCAAGATGACGCTCTCGGGCGCGCCCGACGTCGCCGCCGCGGTCGAGTCCGCGAAAAAAGCCTTGCCCGCGTGGAAGAACACGCCGATGCGCGAGCGCGCGCAGGTCCTCTACAAGCTCAAGCAGCTCATGGAGCGCGACCTCGAAGAGCTCTGCTGGCTCGTCTCGCACGAAAACGGAAAGACCTACGCAGAAGGCAAAGGCGACGTCGAGAAGGGCATCGAGTGTGTCGAGTACGCCGCCTCGTTGCACATGATGGCCGACGGCGGACAGCTCGACGTCTCGCGCGGGGTCAACTGCCGCGTGGTGTACGAGCCGCTCGGGATCGTGGCGGGCATCGTTCCGTTCAACTTCCCGGTGATGGTCCCGCTGTGGATGGTGCCCAACGCGCTCATGGCGGGCAACGCGTTCATCTTGAAGCCGAGCGAAGTGGTCCCCTACGGCGCGATGAAGCTCGCCGAGCTCTTGAAGGAAGCCGGCCTCGCGGACGGGCTCTTTCAAGTCGTCAACGGCCAGCGCGACGCGGTCGAAGCCATCGTCGATCACCCCGATATTCAAGCGGTGGGCTTCGTCGGCAGCACCAAGGTCGCCAAGATCCTCTACGGACGCGGCGCGGCCACGGGCAAGCGGATGCTCTGCCTCGGCTCTGCGAAGAACCACGTGATCGTGGTGCCCGACGCGGACGTCGAGCTCACGAGCAGCAACGTCGTGGCCAGCTCCTACGGCTGCGCGGGGCAGCGCTGCATGGCGAGCTCGCTCATGGTCGCGGTCGGTGACGTGCAGAACATCATCGACGCCACCGTCGCGCACGTGAAGAAGATCGAGCTCGGCAAGGATATGGGCTCGGTGATCTCGAAGGCGGCCGTCGAGCGAATCCACAACTACATCGATCAGGCCGAGAAGCTCGGCGCGAAGGTCCTCGTCGACGGTCGCGGCGCGAAGCTCGCGGGCAACAACGGGTACTGGGTCGGACCCACGGTGCTCGACAACGTGACGCTCGACATGCCCGCGGGCTGCGAAGAGATCTTCGGACCCGTGCTCTCGATCGTGCACCAGCCGACGCTCGACGCGGCGATCAGCCTGCAGCACAAGAGCCTGTACGCCAACGGCGCGGCGATCTTCACGACGCGCGGCGCGGTCGCTCGCTACGCGGTCGAGAAGCTCGAAGCGGGCATGGTGGGCGTCAACGTGGGCGTCCCTGTGCCGCGGGAGCCGTTCTCGTTTGGTGGGTTCAATTCCAGCAAATTCGGGCACGGCGACATGACGGGCTGGGACGGGTTCCGCTTCTGGAGCCGCCCGAAGAAGATCACCGAGAAGTGGGCGGTCTACTCGGACGCGAGCTGGATGAGCTGAGTTCACGCGCGGGACACAGGCCCGCGGTGTACCTTCTCGATCCGCTGTGGCAGCCGCGCGCGTACGAAGAGAATTTGTGGGGGCAGTAATCATCGTGATGGCGCTCGCGCTCTTCGCGCTGAGCGGCTGCAAGCGCCATCGCCGCGCGCCCGTCGCTCGAACGGGGCCGCCGCGGTTGGTGGTCACCGTCGTGCTCGATCAAGTGGGCTCGTGGGTGCTCGAGCGATACCTCCCGCGCTTGCGTCCCGACGGCGCCATTCGCACCGCGATCGCCCGCGGAACGTACGTGCGCCGCGCCCGCTACGGCTACTCGGGGACCTACACGGCGCCCGGTCACGCGACGATCTACACCGGGCGATTTCCCGAGGGATCCGGCGTCGGAATGAACCGCGGGATCGTCCACACGGGCCGCGAACGCACCGAGAGCATCGTCGAAGACCACCAGCACCCTGTGTTCGGAGGCCGCGCTGGTACGACCGCATCCCCTGCGTTGCTGCAAGCAGACGGCGTCGCGGACGTGCTCCTTCGCGAGAGCGCGGGACGCTCGCGCGTGGTGAGCGTGAGCATGAAGGATCGCGGGGCGGTCGTTCCTGGCGGCCGCAGGCCCACGATGGCGGTTTGGTACGACGAACACGCGCGCGGGTTTACGACGTCGACGCACTACGCAGAGGCGCTTCCTCCGTGGCTCGCGCAGTTCAACCGCGAGCGACCGGCCTCGTCGCTGCTCACCGTGTGGAGGCCCCTCGACGAGCGAGGGCTTCGCGCGCGCAGCGGCGCTGACGACAGCGACGGCGAGGGCGACTGGAAGGGATTGGGGAGGGTTTTTCCACACGATCTCGCGCGGGCGACGGACCCGTACTCCGCGCTGCTCGCGACGCCGCAGAGCTCCGAGTGGCTGCTCGAGCTCGCTGGACGAGCTGCGCGCGAGTACGAGCTCGGGCGCGACGCAGCTCCGGACCTCCTCGCCATCAGCGTGTCGGGAACAGACTACGTCGGCCACGTCTTCGGCCCCGAGTCGTGGGAGACCGAAGACAACCTCGTTCGCGTCGACATCGCGCTCGCGCGCTTGCTCGCGCGCCTCGAGGCCGAAGGCCGCGGCCCGATCGCGCTCGTCGTCACGGCAGATCACGGCGTCGCCAAGCTGCCCGAAGCCTCACGCGCCGAAGGGCACGAGGCGCACCGGCTCGACTGGGACGACCTCCCAGCGCGCGTCGAAGCCGCGCTCGACGCGCAGCTCGACCCCACGGTGCTCGCGGTCGATGGCGCTGCGGCGAGCGACGCCTCCGTCGACGAGCGAGCGAGCGATGCGCACACGAATTCGAGTGACGCGGGCGCGGGCGACGCTCGAGCGACGAGCCCGCGGCGTTGGGCCGAGGGGTTTGTGCAGCCGTACTTGTTTCTCACGCGCGAGGCGCGCGAATCGAGCGCGCGCGAGCGCATCGTGACCGCGGCGATCGCAGCGCTGCGAGCGACGCCTGGGGTCCACGCGGCGTTCGACGTGCGCGAGGCCGATCGCTTGCGGTCATCGAGCGACCCGATCGAGCGCTCGGTGGGCGAGAGCATTCCGCGGCGCGCGACGTACGAGCTCGGGGACATCTTCGTCGTCCCCGCAGAGCGATCGCTCGTGGACGAGCGCATGCCGCGCGGCCATGGAACGAGTCACGGCTCGCCGTGGGAGTACGACACGGATGTTCCTGTGTTGGTGAGCGGCGCGGGCGTCGCGCACACGACCGTGGACGCGGTCGTATCGATGCGAAGAGTGGCTCCGACGATCGCGGACTTGTTGGGCGTCACGGCGCCCAACGGCGAAGCGAGCCTCGTCCAGCGGGCGGTCGTGCGGCGCGAAGGGGCGGCGAATCGCGAGGCGGCACGGTAGCGCGCCACGAGGCCGCAGCGAGCCTACGCTCAGCGGGAGGTCTCTCCGTCGAACACAGCGTCGAGCGTGGCAGCGTTCACTGCGCGCGCGACCCACGCGCGCAACACCGCGACGTCGTGACACTCGGAGATTCGGTGCTCGGTGCGCGAGTCGATCTCGAAGCCGCGCGACACGAGCACCGTTCGCAGCGCGTCCGCCTCGCCTTCGGCTCGTCCACGGGCTTCACCTTCGGCTCGTCCACGGGCCTCGCCTTCGGCTCGTCCACGGGCTTCGCCTTCGGCTCGTCCTTGGGCGATCGCGTCGGCCATGAAGCGGTCGAACTCTTCCTTCATCTGCTGGTAGCGCACGAGCTCATCCTTTCTCCACTCAGTCGACGCTGTCATTCTTTCGAGCTCCGAGCGCACGCGCAACAGCAGCGTCGGAACAAACGCACGCTCCCACGCGTCGGGCGGGAGCCGATGAAAATTCGCGAGCGCGGTCTGCAGCGTTTCTCCTCGTCCCATGAGTCGAACGAGCAGCGTTTCGCGCGTCGCCGGCAGCTCGCTGCACACGATGACCCTCGGGGCGCGACGCACGCGTGACGTATACACTCCGTCGAGTCCACTTCGATCGGGTTGCAGCCTCCACGCTCGCAACACTGACCCAGGACGAAGCGCGGCGATGATCCATAGCGCAGAGGAGCGTCTCTCGCGCGCGCGGACCAACGATGCTCTCGCGATGCTTCGGTCGACCTCGTACAGCGTGGGTCGCGACGAGTACGCCTCGATCGAACAACGTCGGCTCGCGATGCGACCGAGGAGGCCGCGGGCGGCGAGCTGCTCGATGGGTGCCCGGGGAACGACGAAGGCGTCGGAGTACAGCTCGTCCGCGGCGACGGGCTCCTCGATACGCACGTCGCACACAGGGCTGAGCGCCGCTTCGATGAGCCCCTTTGCAAATGTGTCGAATGGCGACTGCATCGCGTCCGCGGTCCGCGCAAGTCGTAGGCCATCAAAATTCCAAGCGAAACACTGTGTTCGACAGCGCGGGGGGTGGCGGCCGCCATGGCGGACGAGGCTGGCGGAACGCGAGCCGCCATGGCGGCCTTCGCGAAAGCGCCCGCTCGCAGATACACTGAGCTCGATGCAGTACGTGCTGTCTGCCTTCATCGGCGTCGGGCTCGCGGCGGCCTGCGGGATGCGTGTGTTCGTCCCGCTCTTGGTGCTGTCGATCGCGGCGAAGGCCCAGGCCGTTCACTTGGACCCGTCGCTCGCGTGGCTGGGTTCGACGCCGGCGCTCGTGGCGCTCGCGATCGCGACGGTGCTCGAGATCGTCGCGTACAAGTTTCCCGTCGTCGACAACTTGCTCGACACGATCGCGACCCCCAGCGCCGTCGTCGCTGGGGTGCTCGCCGCGCGAAGTCAGTTTGATTTCGTGGGTGACAACGGCGCCATGCTCGAGTGGGCCGCCGCGGTCATCGTCGGCGGCGGGCTCGCGGGCATGGTGAAGAGCGCCGCCGTCGTGATCCGCGCGAAATCCACAGCCCTCACCGCGGGCGTGGCCAACCCCGTGTTCGCCACGGCCGAGTCGATCACCAGCGTGCTGCTCTCGATCGCGAGCGTGGTCGTTCCGGCGGTGGCCCTCGTCGCGGTGGTGGTCGTCGTGGCGCTCGCGGTGCGGGCGATCGTCCGCCGCAAGAAGCCTACCGCTTCTCGATGATCCACAGCGCGTTCGAGTCGAACAGGTGCGCGGGGGTCTTTCCGTCGGATTCGAATAGTCGCACACGATTTCGAAGGTGCTCGACGTAGCCGGGCTGCAGGTAGCTTCGGACCTCGGCGGGGACGGGCACGCGCTGCGCTTGGCCGGCGCCAGTGCCCTCGCAGGCCGCGAGCAGCACGCTGCCGTAGCGCTCGTAGGTCTCGACGCCGTACTGCTCTCGGATCTCGTACGGAAACGACGCAGGCCCCCACACGTACGTGAACAAGAACGCGTGCGCGTCTCGCGCCGAGAGCTTGACCGCCCGCGGGCCCGCTGACTCGAACTCGATCTTGCGGCCTTCGAACTCGCGCGCGTACAGGGCGAACGTCTCGTCCGCGTCGGGGGCGACGAACTCGATCACGTTCGTTCCGTCCGGCGGTTGAACGCCGTCGCGAACGACGATGCGCCCGCCGCGCTTCAGGGCGCGAAACGCGCTCGCGACGATGGCCTTCACCGAGCCCATCCTGAACTTGCCCATCCCTCGTCCGTCCCCGTCGTCCCACGGAACGTACGAGTAGATCTCGTGCAGGATCGAGCAGAACACCACGGAGTCGAGGGACTGCTCGCCATACAGCTTGCTCAACTCGAACGCGTCGCCCTCGACGACCTCCCACGGCCGTTGTTCCCGAGTTTTTCGCGACGAGAGCGCCTCGACCACCGCGCGCGAGACGTCGAGGCCGATCACGCGCGAGCCCGGGTTGCGCTCGGCGAGCAGGTCCAGCACGACCCCGCCGCCAGGGCCGACCTCGAGGATCGTCCCGGGGATCACGTAGTCGCAC
The DNA here is from genome assembly GCA_016793325.1 of Myxococcales bacterium. Lineage (GTDB taxonomy): Bacteria > Myxococcota_A > Polyangia > Polyangiales. The sequence goes on from JAEUKI010000082.1 coordinate 87,195, forward strand.
AGCCGCGCTTTGTCCGAGCGCGCGCTGTTCATCGTGTCGAGGTAGTTGGCCTCGGCGCTCACGCGATCGAAGTCGTCCTTGCGCAGCCCGTACAAATCGCAGAGCGCCTTCAGTGTGCTGTGAAACGCCGCCGAGCTCTTTCCCTCGTAGATCCCGAGGAGCGTGATGAGCGCATCGGCCTCCTTCGAGGCGCGCCACTCGAGGGCGAGCGCGCGTTCGCCGGCGGCGGCGACGCCGAGCGTTCCGAGCGCGGCGCCGGAGGACTCTTCGCCGAGCAATCGTCGCGCGTCTTCGGGCAGCGGGCCGTCGAGCGCGAGCGCCTCGGCCACGGAGAGCGGCTCGAGCACGGCCTCGAGCAGCCTGAGCGCGTACGTCCGCGCGGGGCCAAGCGACTCGAGGTACCGCGCGAGCGGCCACAAATCCGCGTGAAACATTCGGCGTCCGTCGCGAACGCCCGCGCGCTGCGCCGCCGCGAGGCACAGCGCGACCAGCCTCAACGTCGCGTCCGCCGCGAGCTCGCCCGTCGCGCGCTCGGCGTACCAGAGCTGGCACGTCCCCATGGCCTCGTGCAGCGCAGCGGCCTCGCGATCCGAGAGCCTCGCGACCGCGTCGGCCAGGTCGACTTCGGCCGCAGGGTGCGTCGCGATACGACCCGCGCGCAGCCGCGTAAACCGCGCGCGGAGCAGCGCCTTCGGCTCGGTCGACGCGAGCTCTCGCTCTTCGGCGTTGGCGAGCGCCTCGGACATCGCTTCGGGGCGATCGAGCGCCGAGTCTCGCGAGGCGACGAGCTCGCACAACAGCGACTCGATGCGCGCGAACCGCGCCGCGAGCCCGTCGTCGAAGAGCCCCTCGCGCACCGACGCGACGTCGCACGCGTCGAGCACGCCAAACGCGTCCATCACGGCTTCGGCGCTGTCGGTGCGCCCGAGGTCGAGCACGCGCGCGAGCCTCCGCGCGCCGATCGCGAAGCGCGCGAGCGCGACGAGCGGACATTCGCCCCGCAAGTGTTGTCCGACGAGGCCGTGCGCCGAGACGAAGAGGGCGACCTCGGCGATGCCCGCGGGCGTGCGCTCCATCGAGCGCGCGAGGCGCGCGATGCCCGAGTGCGGCTCGCGCGACCGAGACAGCAGCATCGCGGCGGCGGCCTCGTTGTGCGCGAGGCGCCCGGCGCGATCGAGCGAGACCTTGGCCACGTCGCGAAACAAGAGCGACAAGCGCACGAGCGGCCCGAGCCCCGCTTCGAACGCGCGCCCTGCGCGGACGCAGAGGGCGTCGAACGCGGCTTGCGTCAGGCCCTCGCCGACTTGAAAACGTGTGCGATCACGACGCTCGATGCCAGAGAGCTTGCGGCCGATGCTCCGGAGCGCGAGGTGATCGAGCAGCGCGCTCTGCGACTCGCGCGACTCGTAGTCGAGCGACACCCGCGACTCGTCCGCGCGGGCGAGCGGCGCGAGCTCGGGAAACATCTTGGTGACCCGCTCGGCGAGCGCTCCTCCGTCGCGCAGCGACTCGATGAGCGCGATGGTCGAGTCCGTGTCGTTCGCGAGGGCGCGCGCGATGGTCTCGTCGTCGGCCAGGAGCAGCTCGCGGAGCGTGACGGCGCGCTCGGCGGCCTCGCGGGCGAGGTCCTCGCCGGTGCCTCGGCGCGCCGCGACCTCTCGCGCCATGGCCACGAGGGCGAAGCGCCCGACGCCGATGCGCAGGTCGAGCTCGGCGGCGCTCGCCGCTCGTTCTTCAGGGGTTCCGGCGGGGACGGCGCGCCAGCGTTGGAGCGCGGCGAGCACCTCGAGCTGGCGGGCTGCGTCGGCGGGCGAGAGCGCGGCGAGCGATTCTTCTGACAACATCACGGTCGGAACACGGAGGGTATCGCACCCCAAGCGGCTGTATGTGCGCTATCGTGCGCGCCGCAAAGACTGCGAAAGGAACTTCGTGATGACTGTTCGACCTGTGTTGGGTGCCAGATTGGCAACCACTTGCGCCATGGCGCTCGCGCTTGCAGCGTGCCCGCCGACCAACAACATGATGGCTGACTCGGGCACCGACGTGACTACCACCGACACCGGTGTCACCGAGGGCGGCGGCGGCGAAGCGGGGATGCTCTGCAACCGCGTGCCGATCGAGAACCTCGAGTCGCTCGGTATGCGTATGGGCACCACGCTCCGCTACAGCGGCGACAACATGTCCGCGATGGAGGCGCCGACGGCCGGCCAGCAGACGAACACGAACATCCAGCAGCTCAACGGATGCGCGTTCCGCACGGCGTACCAGCGCGTGTTCGCGTACACCGCGCAGAGCGACGCAGTGCTCCGCGTCACGACGAACAACACGGGCACCGCGCAGGGCTTCGACACGACGCTGCTCGTGTACAGCTCGCCCTGTCCCGCGACGACGCAGACGCAGGGCCGCGCGTTTCTCGGCTGCAACGACGACGACCTCGCGTTCGACGGTGACAACCGAACGATCAAGTCGAGCCTCGTGACGATCCGCAAGGTGATGCGCGGAACGACCGTGTACATCTCGGTCGGCGGCTTCGTCCCTGCGACGGGGAGCGACCGCAACGCCGAGGGCGAGCGCGGCGCGTTCGAGCTCTCGGTCGAGGAGTTGCCCGTCGTGGCCGCGGGCGCGATGTGCGACGCGCGTCGCCTGACCAACGCCTGTGACGACGGCAGCACCTGCGTCGGATCGTCGTTCACCTCGCCGACCGGCACCTGCCGCGCGAACGGCACCGCCGCCGGCGCCGCGTGCAACATGGGCGCGTGCTCGGGCGCAGGACTCGAGTGCAACACCGAGGTCGGCCTCTGCGTGCAGGCCAACATCCCTGACGGAATGCCCTGCAACCCCTTTCAAACGTGCGGCGCGACGTCGACGTGCGTCTCGCTCCAGCGCGGGCTCACGCAGGGCGTCTGCCGCGCGAACGGCTCGGTCGTCGGCGCTCGCTGCGACGGGATGGGCGCGTGCGGCGCAGGGCTGCGCTGCGTGACTCCTCCCGGCGGCGCCGAGGGGACGTGCCTCACCGCCGTCACGATGGCGGGCGGCGCGTGCAGCACCTGGGACACGTCGTGCCCGATGGGCGAGGACTGCGTCTCCGAGAGCGTGCTCGGGACGCCGGGAACCTGCCGTCCGCTCGGCTCTGTCGCTGGCGCTGACTGCGACGCCATGGGCGCGTGCTCGTCCGCTGCGATGCTCACGTGCTCGATGCGCGACACCGTGAACGTGTGCACGGGTTCGCGCGCGACCGGCCAACCGTGCGGCGTGTTCGACGAGTGCGCGATGGGCGGCACCTGCTACCTCAACGAGCCCAACAACCGCACGCAGGGCACGTGCTTCGCGCCGGGCGTTCGCGGCGGTCCTTGCCGCGCGATGGGCACGCCCTGCGACGCGGGCCTCACGTGCTCGGACATGGCGATGCCGGCCAACGGCCGCTGCCTCGCGATGGGAGCCTCTGGCGCCATGTGCGATCTCGCGACGGATTGCGCCGAGAACACGCTTTGCGTTCGCACGTCGATGCCGGGCATGCCCTTCGCGGGCACCTGCCGTCCCTTCGGCACCGCGGGCTCGCGCTGCCGCAGCACGGGCATGCGCTGCGACGCGGGGCTCACGTGCTCGAGCAGCGCGACGGCGGACGGAATCTGCCAGAGCGCCACGACCGCAGCGTGCGACGCCAACCTCGCGACCAACCGCTGCCCCACGGGCCAAGTGTGCCGCGCGACCTCGCTCACCGCGGGGACGTGCGCGGCGCCGACGATGGAGTCCGAGCCGAACGACGCCGTCGCGGCTTCGCTCACGGCGACCGCTGTTCCCGCAGCGATCCAGGGCTCGCTGTCGCTCGCGGACGTCGACTGCTTCGCGGTGGCCGTCCCTGCGATGGGCCGGATCTTCGCGCGCGCGAACAACCCGAGCGGCCTCTGCTCGGCTGAGCTCGCGCTCGACCTGTACCGCCTCGAAGGCGCCAACGTTCGCCTCCTCGGCGGCGACACCAACGGCGGCGCGTACGGATGCCCGCGCATCGACGGAAGCGACGCGAACTACCGCTTCGCGTCCAACCTCGCCGCTGGCACGTACTACGTCTGCGTCCGCAACGACGCCGACAACCGCGCGCCGGTCTCGCAGTACGCGCTCAGCCTCAACGCGACCGCGATGTGATCCCTGAGCGCGTCGGGGGGACGCGCTCGCGACCGCGCGAACGACGACGGTCGCCGCGCTAGTACAGCGACGTGACGAGCGTCGGGACCAACCGCGGCGTCCCCGTTCCGTCGCCGAGCTGACCGCTGGTGTTGCGTCCCCAGCAAACCACCTGGTGATCTGCGCGACGCGCGCACGTGTGTCCGCCGCCCGCGGCGACCTCGACGGCGGTGCTCAATCCCGTGACGGCCGTCGGAGAGAGCCGCATCGTCGTTGTTCCGTCGCCGAGCTGACCGTCCGCGTTGCTGCCCCAGCACACGATCGCGCCGGTCGCGCGGCGCGCGCATGTGTGGGTCCCGCCCGCGCTGATCTGCGTGGCGTCGGTGAGCCCGGGGACGAGCGTCGGGACGAGCCGATTGGTCGTCGTTCCGTCGCCGAGCTGCCCCGCGCTGTTGCTGCCCCAGCAATAGACCAAATTCGTCGTGGTTCGCAGGCACGTGTGCGCGTCGCCCGCGGTGATCTCGGCCGCCGACGGAGCGGTCGTCACTTGCACAGGTCCGCGCTGGTTGACGACCGAGTTGACGCCGAGCTGGCCCGAGGAGTTCGAGCCCCAACAGTACGTCGCGCCCGACGCGCGTCGTCCGCACGTGTGGTTGAGCCCCGCCGTGACCTGCGCCCAATCTTGAAAAGATGGGTTCGTCGCGGTCGGCGCTGTCACCGGCGCGACGCTCCCGTTGTTGCCGACTTGTCCGAAGGTGTTGTCACCCCAGCACGCGGCGATGCGGATCGACGAGAGGACCATCGTGATCGCGCAGCTGTGTCCGCCGCCGGTCGCGATGTCGAGCGTCGCGGTGAGCGATCCCGCGCGCACGGGCGTCGACGCGCTGGCCGTCGATCCGTTGCCGAGTTGGTAGCTCGAGCCGAGCCCCCAGCAGCTCATTTGCCCCGCGCGACGCGCGCACGTGTGCGAGCTCCCCGCGCTCACTTGGGTCGCGTCGGCGATGCTCGTCACGGCCACGGGCGTGCTTCGCGCGAGGGTCGATCCGTTGCCGAGTCGCCCGTCCGCGCCTGCGCCCCAACACGCGAGGGTCCCGTTGTTGCGACGCGCGCATGTATGCGAGCTCCCCGCGGTGAGCGAGACGACACGGAGGTTGTCGCACACGCCGAGGACGCACGTCGAACCCGCGCAGCTGTTGCCGCACCTCCCGCAGTGAACCGCGCTCGTGAGCGGCGTCTCGCAGCCGTTGAGCGTGCTCGCATCACAGTTGCCGAAGCCCGCGTTGCACGCGCCGATGGTGCAGGTGCCCATCGCGCACGACGGCGTGGCGTTGGCCCGAACGCACGGAACGCCGCAACCCCCGCAGTGCGCGGTGCTCGTCGTGGTGTCCGTCTCGCAGCCGTTCGCCGAGTTTCCGTCGCAGTTGCCGAAGCCCGGATTGCAGCCCATCGAGACGCACGCGCTCATCACGCACGCGTTGCGAGAATTGGGGATCGCGCACGCGTTGCCGCAGCGGCTGCAGTGCGCGACGGACGACGTCGTGTCGGTCTCGCACACGGTCATCGGGTTGCTGTCGCACTCGCCGCGGCCCACTGGACAACCGCGCGGCTCGCAGCGGCCGCCCGAGCACGCGGCGACCATGCCCGAGATCATGCAGGGCATCCCGCAGGCTCCGCAGTGAGCGAGGCTCGTGTTGGTGTTGGTCTCGCAGCCGTTGGCGGGGTTTCCATCACAGTCTGCAAAGCCTGGGTCGCACGGTCCGATGCGACAGACGCCCATCTCGCACGTCGCGCTCGCGTTGTTGAACGCGCACTCGTTGCCGCAGCGGCCGCAGTGCTGAACGCTCGACGCCAGGTTGGACTCGCAGCCGTTGGTCGCGTTGCCGTCGCAGTCGCCGAAGCCGAGGCGACACGTCGCCGTGCACGATCCGCCGCTGCACGTCGTGCCGGGGCACGCGTTGTCACACGCGCCGCAGTGCGCGGGGCTCGATTGAACGTCGATGCACGAGGCCCCGCAGCAACGCTCGTTCGCTGCGCACCGACAGCCTCCGTCCGCAGGCTCGTCGATGACGTCGTTCGGCGCGTCGAGGGCGTCGGTCCCCGCGTCGTCCAGAAGGACGTCGGGCGGGTTCGACACGACGTCGGGGCTGTCGAGCGTCACCCGATCGGCGAGCTCGGCCGTGGCGTCCTGCCGACGGGACGCGTCGAGCAGCGCCGGGTCGTACACAGCGCACGAGGTCGTGAGTGCGCCGAAGCAAAGCAAAGAGCGGGCGCGCATTGCGACGGAGTCTGCGGTTGTCGAGGGAGCGCAGTCAAATCAACGAGTCGTCGGTCAGCGCCTCGCGAAGTCCTCCATGAATACTGGGGTTTGGGCTCGCGGAGTGAGGGAGTGAAAGGTCCGCTCGTTTCGCGAGCGTTCTTCGCGTACTCGCTTCGAGCGGGCGCTGCGCCGGGCGATCGACGCGCCGCAAAGAGTTGAAGTTGTGATTGACAGCACCCGGTCTGGTCGCGCCAACATCGGGCACAAGCAATGGCCCAGAGCGACAAGCGAAAGCAGAGCCTCTACTTCCCCGAATCTATGCTCCAGGAGATCCAGCAAGAGGCCGCGCGCCTCGACCGCTCGCTCTCGTGGGTGATGCAGCGCGCGTGGAAGCTCGCGCGAACAGAGATCCGAAAGTTGCCGTCGGTGAACGATGTTCCCGACGACGGTCCGGACGACGAGCGCGGCCGCGAAGAGGACTGAGCCCTCGCGTCAGTCACCGCGGTTTGTGAGTCTTTTCGCAGGCGAAATCGCGCTGCGAGGATCAATAGTCATGAACGAACTCGAAGGGCGCTGCGACGCGGTCGACGGCGCTCGACTGTATTTTCGCTCCTGGGGCGAGGGGCCGCGCGCGGTCGTTCTCAACGACGGGATCCTCTGCGAGGGCTTCGTGTGGAAGTACCTCCGTCCCGCGCTCGTCAACGCTGGCTACCGCGTCGTGCATTGGAACTACCGAGGCCACGGCAAGTCCGACGCGCCCAAGGACCGCAACACCCTGACCATCCCGGACATGGCCGAGGATCTCTGGCGGGTGCTCGACGCGGTGGGCGTCGAAGACGCGGTCCTGACGGGGCACTCGATGGGCGTACAAGTGTGCCTCGAGGCGTACCGTTCGCGGCCCTCGTGCACGAAGGGACTTGTTTTGTTGTGCGGGTCCTGGGGCCGCGTGACCCGTACGTTTCACGGGACGGACGCGCTCGCGCTCGCGCTGCCTGCGCTTCGGTCGTTCGCGTCGCGCTACCCCGCGGTCGTGCGCGAGATGGTCTCTCGAACGCCGCCGAAGCTCGCCCTTCGCGTCGCGTGGGCGCTCGGAGAAGTCGACCCGCAGCGCGGACGCGAAGAGGACATGACGCCCTACTTCGAGCACCTCGCGACGATCGATCCGCAGGTGTACCTCACGCTCCTCGACTACGCGGGAAAGCACTCGGCAGAGGACCTGCTCCATCACATCGAGGCCCCGACGCTCGTCGTCGCCGCGGGCAAGGACAGCTTCACGCCCCCGAGGCTCGCGCGGCAGATGGCGCGCACGATTCGCGACGCTGAGCTTCTCGAGGTCCCCGACGCGACGCACACGCTTCCGATCGAGCAGCCCGAGCTGGTGGACCAGCGTGTGCTCTCGTTTCTCGCGAAGCATGTGCCGTCATTTGCTGAGTGACCCGAGGTCATCGCGCTTCGGTTCGCCCTAGGACCGCGTCGTCGCGTGAGGCGCCGAAGGCGGGGGGGGGCCTGGGCACATTCGCGGATCGGCGGGACGATCGGCGCACATCGGAGCGAACTTTTGCGCGCTTCGGGCGTCACACCCAAGCCCGACGCCGCCACAGGGGTTGTTGGCCTACGCGGCCTGCGACACCCCCGCGATTCGGCCCATGGGTAGCACACGCCAATTTTGCCACTGAGGACAACGATGACTCGACGATGGATTCCTGGTTCGCTCCTCGCGTTGACGGTGGTCGCTTCGTGCGCCGGAGGAGCCCGTGAAGTGGGCCAACAAGCGGTCGAGACGCAGCGCACGCAACAAGCGAACAACTCTGCCGGCGGGGCGAGCGAGACCGAGAACTACCGCGTGATCGCCGCGTCGGGCTCTGCCACTGGGACGCTCGCTCGGCCTGTGTCCCAGGGACGCGACGAGTCGCCGACGTTGGTCACGGTCCGCGGTCGCAGTGAAGACACCAATCGCGCGGTGAACGTCGCGGTCGCGCCGGGCTCGGTGCCAGGAGTCGTGGGGCCGGGCGCCGTTCCGACGTCGGGTGGGTTCATCGTTCGACGCGCGGGCGCTGCGACCAGCAGCGGCGCGCCGAGCGGTGGTGGTGCGACGCGCAGCAGTGCGACCTCCGATGGCGCCGGTGAGGCAGAAGGATTGGTCGGACTCGGCAACTTCGGAACGAGCGCGTCATCGGCCTCCACAGGCTCTGCGCCGTCGTCTCTGCCCCGCGCGCAGAGCGCCGCGCCCACGGGTCGGCGAGCCCCCTCCGAAACGCGCCTGCGCGCAGCGACGCAGCCGACGCCAGTGAGCGCCGCGGTTGGGTCGACCCCCGGTGGATCGACGTTCGCTGCAGGGCGCGGCTGGGGCAGTGGCTCGGGCGGTGGAATGGCCGCAGACGAGGCCCCGCCGGTGGGCGGGCGTGTCGCGGTCACAGGAGCGCCCGTCGCGCGACCCGTGCCTGTCGGCGTTGTTCCTGTTGGCAGCACGGTGACCGTCACGACAACGGTCGCCGTCACGCCGCCCGTGATCGTCGAGGCACAACAAGAGACCGCGGGTCTGCTCACGGCTGCGTCCGTGGGTGACGCCGATCGCTTCACGAACTACCTCGACTACCTCTCTCGCCACACGAGCGAGGCGGGCGAGCTGCGGCTCGACATGACGCGCAGGCTCCGCATCAAGGTCGTCGACTCGCAGAACCGTGGCGTCAACGCCGCGCGCATTCGCATTTCGAACCAGATGGGCACCGTCGAAGCGCTCACGCACGCAGACGGATCGTTCGATTACTTTCCGGGCATGTCGACGGCGCAGCTCGCGGGCGTCGCGCGGCTCGACGTGTCGGTCGAGTCCGTGACCGTCGGCGCCGAAGTGCAGATCCCCACGCAAGGCGACGGTCAGCCCGTGCTCGTGCGGCTCAACGCCGCGGTCGTTCCGCCGGCGCCGGTGCTCGACCTCGGGTTCTTGATCGACGTCACGGGGTCGATGGGCGACGAGCTCCGCTACGTCAACCGAGAGATCGCCAGCATCGTGCAGCGAATCGAGCGCGATTCTCCAGGCGTTCGCGTGCGATTGAGCGCGACGTTCTACCGCGATCGCGTGGACGACAACGTCGTGCAGCAGATCCCCTTCACGAGCAACGTGCAGGGCTTCGCGGCCGCGATGCAAAACGTCTACGCCTCTGGCGGCGGCGACTACCCCGAGGACCTCAACGCTGGGATCGACGCCGCGATGAACCGCCTCGCGTGGAGCGACGGCGCCGCTGTGCGCGTGCTCGTCCTCGTCGCCGACGCGCCTCCGCAGCACTACGGAGACACGAATTTTACCTACCGCGAAGCCATGGTGCGCGCGTCGCAGCGAGGCATTCGCCTATTGCCCGTGGCTGCGTCGGGAAGCGATCGCCGCGTGGAGTTCTTGTTTCGCGCGATGGGCGCGTACACGAGCACGCCGTACGTCTACCTCACGGACGACTCGGGCGTCGGCGGCTCGCACATGGAAGCGGACACCGATCGCGTCGCGGTCGAGCGCTTCAACGACGCGCTCGTTCGCTTGATCACCAGCGACCTGCGCGGCCAGGGCATGCACGAGCCTGGACGACTCGGCGCCGAGCGCAACTGATCCGAGTCGCGTTCGCGACACGACAGGGACCGTCGAACCGGTACCATCTCGACGCGGAGCGAGAGCATGCGCGACGAAGAGCAGTACGACGCACCGGAGTCGAGTCGTGATCGCCGTTCATCGGGGCCTGGTTGGTTCGCGGTCGTCGCGCTGTCGCTCGTGACCTCCGTGGTCTCGACGGTGGCGACCGTCGTCGCGATCGCAAAGGTCCCTGCGCTGCAACAGCTCGGGCACAGCGCCGCGAGCGCGAGCGGCGCGGTTTCGGCGGGGACGACGGCGGACGCTGGGGTGGGGTCGGTGAGCGTTCCGAACCTCGTGCGCGTCCCTCGGGACAACGTGCAGTCGATCGTCGAGAGCGTGGGGCTGCGGCTCATCGTCAACGAGCGCCAAGAGCAGAGCGACGTCCCCGCGGGGCTCGTGGCTGCGCAGGCGCCTCGCGCGGGGACCTCCGTCGCGCGCGGCAGCGACCTCGTCGTCGTGATCTCTTCGGGCCCGGCGCCCGTCGACAACGACGCTGGCGTCCCGAGCGTCCCCACGCCCATCACGACTCCGACCGCCGACGACGCTGGAGCGACCTCAGCAGACTCCGTCGCGGTCCCGAGCGTGTATCGCTTGTACGTCCGCGAGGCGCGCTCGAGGCTCACGCTCTCGGGGCTCTCGCTTGGCGAAGAGCGCCGCGGCGGCTACGACGAAGACATGTCCCCCGGCCGCATTCTTCGTCAGTCCCCCACCGCAGGAGCGCGCGTCTCGCGCGGGACCGTCGTGCACGTCTGGGTCAACCAGGAGTGACGCGACGCTCGCGCGGCCGTCGAGCTCACGCTTCGAAATCGGGCTCGATGAACTGCCACTTCACTTCGGGTTCGCGCTTGCGGACGCGCGCCTCGAACTCGTTGATCGACTCGGTCACTTCTTTGGCCGTAATTTTCTCGTCGAAGCGGAGCTTGGCTGCGACCAGCACCTCGCCGGGTCCCTGTTGCACGGTGATGAGCCGAAGGACCTCTTGAATTCTGGGGTCGTCCTTCGCGGCGAGGCGCACTTGCGCTTCGATCTCTGGGTCCGCGCGCTCGCCGAGCAGGAGGGCCTTCACCTTCTGCGCGAGAAACACCGCGACCCACACGAGCACGAGCCCGACCATCACGCCGCCGACGCCGTCGAAGCGCGGGTCGATGTAGCGCGCCGCCAAGAGCGCGGCGAGGGCGAAGCCGTTGCCGATCACCGCGGCGAAGTTCTCGCCCGTGCACACGACGAGCTCGGCGTCTTTGGTGACCTTCAAGTAGTCCCGCCGCGACATCGCGCCGCGCTTCTTGTCGAGCTCGCGAAAGCACTGAGCCAGCGCGAAGGTCTCGAGCACGATCGAGAACAACAAGATCCCGATCCCGAGCTCGATGTGGTGCACGGGCTCCTTGTGGATGATCTTCTCGATGCCCTCGCCGATCGAGAACACGCCGCCGCCGAAGAACAGCATCAGCGCGACGATGAAGGACCAAAAGTAGCTCGCGCGCCCTGTCCCGAGCGGGTGCTTCTCGCTCGCGCCTTGCCCGGCTTGCTTGAGGCCCACGAGCAAGAAGATCGAGTTGAGGCAATCGGACGCAGTGTGAATGGCCTCTGCGAGCATCGAGCCCGAGCCCGAAATCGCGGCGGCGACGCCCTTGGCGGCGGCGATCGTTCCGTTCACCGCGAGGCCCGTGATGACGACCTTTGTCGAGTGTCCCTCGGCTGACATGTTCGCGCCGAGGTATACTTCAAAACGCGTCAGCCAAAGGACGCGACCGGCACTGGCGTCGGCAAATCAGGCCGATAGAGCAGCGTCTGCCGCGTGGTCTTCAGCACGAAGTACGGGCCCTCGGCGCGCACGGACTCGGGCGAGCCTTGCGCGATGTGCTGCCAGCCGAGCCTCCCTGTGTCCGCGTGGATCACGGTGAGGACGGTCTCGCGCTCTCCCTTGCGACCGGCGACCGCGATGAACGGCCCGAGCGACGCGATCGGCTCGTAGTCGTCCTGCGTGCGCGTCCCCGAGCCGAGGTCCGCGTCGATCGTGTACCAGACGCGCAGGGTGCTCGGGTCGAGGCCGACCAGCTTGAATGCGTGTGCTCCAGAGAGCTCGCCGAGCAGCGCGACGACGATGGCGTAGGTAGCCTCGAGGCGCTCGATCGCGTAGCCCTTGACGAGCTCGCCGTCTGCCGTCGGCCCCATGGGCGTCGCAGCGACGCGAAACAGATCCGCGGAGTACACGTAGCGGCCGCACGCGACGGGCGCGCCGCGCTTGTTGTCGAACGGCGCAGTGGCCTGCAAGAGCACGCGCCCCGTGGGCATTTCGACCACGGCGACGCCAGAGGTCCCCGTGGCGTCGATGTCCTCGGCGCCGCACAGGACGTTGCGCCCGGCGGTGCGCAGTCGAACCTCGCTCGATGCGACGCGATACACGGGCGCGGGTCCACGATTGGGGTCGATGAACATCGTCGAGAGCTGTTGCCCGTCGAACGCGCACACCGCGATTCCACCGGGGAGCGGGATGGGCCCGAGGTCCTTCGCGTCCGGGAGGGTCCAGAGCACTTGCCCGTAGCCGCGCTCGACGCCGAGGTACTGGTCCTGCACGGTCTGCACGGCCATCACGCCGGGAACGCTCGGGTGATTGGGGTCCCAGAGGTTCGGCTTTCCGAAGCCGCACTGCACGGCGGACTCGAGCGTCGTGCGAAAGATCAGTCGTCCCGAGTACAGATCCACCGCCCAGAGCGCCGTGTCGTTGACGGCGTAGACGCGGCCGCCGGTGATCACCGCGGGCATGCTCGAGTCGCTGGGCTGCACCTCGGGCGGCGCCTCCCAGAGCACGCGGTTCGTGATCGCGTCGATCGCGCGCAGTCGATTGGACGCGTGGTGAAATCCCACGCAGGGCATTCCGACGAAGGCGTCCACGGCGATGGCCGTGTTCGCGTGATCCGAGTCGAGGAGCTTCAATCGCTGGTGCCTTTCAACGCCGGAGCATACTCGTGCACACTGCGCTCGTGTCGACCCACGAAGACGACGAGCGAGGCCCGTGGTCCCTCTCGCTCTTGTCGAATCGGTTTCCTGCGCTGCACGGGTTGCGCGCGCTGGCGATCTTGAGCGTGTTGCAAGTGCACGTATCCGTCGTGCTCAATCGCTACCACATGCTGCCGGTGGACAAGCTCTTTGTGCGCTCGTCCTCGGTGTGGTTCGGGATGGACCTCTTCTTCGTGCTCTCGGGCTTTCTCATCGGCTCGATGCTGCTCAGCGACGGCGCGAAGGGCTGGCGCGGGATCGGTCGATTCTATGTGCGTCGATCGTTTCGGATCATCCCGCTCTACTACGCGGTGCTCACGGCGCTCTGGTTCATCGAGAAGCCGAGCGTCCCGTTCGTGCGGGTGTTGCCCGAGTATCTCTACATCGCGCCGTACACGCGCGTGGACATCGGCAACGTGGTGATGCCCTACGCGTGGTCTCTCTGCGTCGAGGAGCACTTCTACCTGACTGTTCCCTTGCTCGTGGCGGTGTTGAATCGATTGAAGACGCACCGCGCGCGCATCGCGGTGCTCTCGCTCTTGTGGCTCTCGGGGCTCTTCGTGCGCCACGCGCTCTTCTGGTTCTGGAAGATCCCGTGGAACGCGGACACCATGTTTCGCTTCATCTACGTGATGACGCACGGGCGCTACGACACGCTCGTCGCGGGCGTGCTCATGGCGTACGTCGTCCATCACTTCGGCGATCGGCTGCGAGAGATCTTCGCGAAGGGCTGGGCGCGCTGGGTCTGTTACGCGATCGCGGCGGGGCTGTGTTGGTCGCTGTTTCCCCCGCACCGCGCGATCCCCCGCTCGCACTGGAACCTCTTCGCGTGGGGCACCGTGACGAGCGTGATGTACGCGCTGGTCGTGATTCCGCTCGTGCACGCGCCGAAGCGCGCCCTGTTGAACCGCGTGCTCGGCGCGCGTCCGTGGCTTCCGATCGCGACGCTCGGGTACGGCGTGTACCTCGTGCACATTCCGCTGATGGACCAGGTCGTGAAGCTGCTCGCGGTGGGCCTCTTCTTCGCGCGCTGGCCGCAGTGGGCCGTGTGGTGGATGAGCTTGTTGCTCTTGAGCTTGTTGAGTTGGTCGCTCGCGTACGTGCTCCACGTGCTGATCGAGAAGCCCGCGCTGTGGGTGAGGGACCGGGTCGCGGGGTGAGCGGGGGGGATCCCGCGTTGGGGATGAAGCGTCGCTTGCTGCAGCCGACGGACCCTCCACGCCGATCTCACCGCGTTGCTCTCTCGGTGCGTGCGGTCTGCGCGCTGCTGTTCTCCGGGGCATACGCTGCATGCGGTTCGCTTCGCGCGGGGGCTTCGACGAATGCTGCGTCGGTGCGCGATAGACAACGAGAACGCGCGGCTGCGATCGCAGTCGACACGCGCCCACCCTGTGAATCGCGCTCCGCGCTCGTTCCGGCGGGCGCGGTGACCTACTCACGGGACGAATTGCGCAACTTTCACGATCGACACCCGGGCATCGATTCGTGAGGCGCCCTCGTACCTCTGGGAGACGTTTACGGGCGACAAAGGGCTCTTGCTCGTTTGGCCTGCGGGAACATCGTTTCGCTCCGAGCTAGACGAAGTTCGACCTGGCACTGGCGCTTGTGCTCCGCAGTCCGAGTCGCGCGTGAGCCCCACCTTCGGCTTTCGCTGTGTTTCTCGCCCGAATCCTTCGCCCAGTCAGCGTCGTGTCGAACTCGAGCCCCATCGCGAGAATCAACGATGAGCACCAACGATGCGCAACGCTGGCGTGCGATCGCCGTCGGCCCGCGCGGCCGCGGTCCCTCGTTCGACAGAAAACCCAGGGAAAAACGATGCGGCCCGATCGGTCCTCGGTGCGGCCCGATCGGGCCGCTCAGGATTTGCCGAGAAAAGCGATGTTTTTCGGGCGAGGCCCGGTCCGCCGCGCCCGCCCAGCGCCGTGTCTCTGCCACCGCGTCGCACCCAGTCACAATCTTCCCCCTCGCGGCCACTGAGGCTCGCTCCCCGACACACCATGAACCGCTACGTTCTCTCGCTCGCTCTTGCGCTCGTGTCTCCGTCGATCGCTGTCGCGCAACCCACTCCGCCTGCGAGCGACGCGCAAATCGCCGCGGACGACACCGGTGACACGGACGGCGATGGCCTCCCCGACATCGTCGATGCGTGCCCGACGCAACCAGAGAACTACAACAACCACGTCGACGACGACGGGTGTCCCGATCCGCCGACGGATCTCTCGACGACGCCATCCCTTCGCGTGTGGTTGCCGATGGTCGGACGCGGGGCCCTGTTCTCTCGCGGCGTGACGCAGATGCTCGACCTCGTCGCGCGCTCGCTCCGCGCGAACCCCGCGATCCAGCAGATCACGATCGAGACGCACACCGACACGCGCGGCAGCGGCCCGTGGAACCTTCGGCTCTCGCAGCTCCGCGCGGAGTGGGTTCGCAGCGAGCTCGTTCGTCGCGGCGTCGAGCCCTCGCGCGTCGTCGCCCGTGGCTTCGGCGAAGATTGTCCCTTGGATACTTCGGGAACGCTCCAGGGGCAGCAACGCAACCGTCGCGCAGTCGTTCGCGTCACGCGCTCCAGCGACCCGCGATGGCCCATGCAATCGGTGGGATGCCCCGCGGCCACGACGCAGCCACGCAATCAGCGACGGCCGTAGACCTCGCGAAGGGGTCGCGCGTCTGAACGGGCTCTGCGGCATTTCAGCCCGAAGGACGAGCGATGAGAGACCTCTGGCGTCGAGCGACAACGAGCGACGCGCGTGTGCGCGAGCGTGAACCTTCTGCACAGTCTCCGCGCGATCCCGCGAGCCCCGCTGTGTTGGCGCTCGGAGTCGCCGCGGCGCTCGCTGGCTGCGCTACACCCGCGCCTGTCGTCACGATGGAGCCTCGGCCCACGCCCTTGCTCGCGGCCATCGAACAAGCGGGAACCTCCGCGCGCCCCGCACCCACGCCAACCGTCGCGCCCACGACGACAGTGGCTCCGACTCCGACCGTGGCTCCGAACCCCGTCGTCGCGCAGCCCGCGCCGATCGCTCCGGATCCGACCGCGGGCCGTGTGCGGCCGGTCGACCCGACGGCTCCTTATGTGCGCTTCGGTAGCGCGCGGTCGCGCGCGGGCGTGCGGTGGATCGATCGACGCACCCTCCGGCGCGTCGACGAGAGCGATCCCGCGTTTGCTCGTTGGTTGGCACGTCAACCGCGCGACACGAGCAGGTAGCGCCCATGATCCGCTTCGACGTCGGGCCGACCATCCTCGCGCGCTTCGCGCGAGAGCTCACAGAAGCAGACGAAGCGCTGCTCGCGCACGGACCCGACGTGTCGCGCTTCGATCCCGAAGCCGTGGCCGCGGCGCACCTCGCGTGGACCGAGCGAATCGTTGACGAGTTTCGTTCGGTGGTCGTGTTTGCTGAGCTCTTGCAGCGCATGGGCGAGTGCGAAGCGCCGTTCGACGCGCTGTGCGCGGTGCACGGGCTCATCGGAGACGAGCTTCGTCACGCGGCGGTGTGCGCGCGGGTCGCGTCGTGGTTCGGAGAGGCTTCGCGCTTCGAAGTGGACCTCTCGGGGCTCGCGTTGCCTCCGTCCGATGACCCGCCTGCAGAGCGCGCGCTCGAGATCATCGTGCGCGAGCTCGTCGTGGCCGAGGCCGAGTCGGTCACGATGTTTCGAGCCTATCGAGATGCGACGTCCGATCCGTCGGTGCGAAGCGCGCTCTCGCTGCTCCTGCGCGACGAAGTGCGACACGCGGCCGTGGGCAACGAGCTGCGCGCGGCCGTCGAGCCGCTCGTGCTCGGTCCCCACGCGACGAGCGCGCTCGCGAGGATCGCGGACGAAGAGCAGCGCGATCGAGCCTATCTGCGACAGACGTACTTCGATGGAGCGCTCGGCGCCGCGGGACGCGAGCTCGGCGCGAGCGTTTCGCGCGCGGACCTCGTTCGCGTCGACCCCGCCGCGTACGAGCCGTTGTCGCGCGAGTCCCTCGCGATCGCCGAGTGAGCGGGGGGGGAGCTCCGTCGTCGCTCCGCCGCGGTACACTGGCCCACGCTTTCATGAACACCAGAGTCTCGCGCGTCCTGCGCTCGCTCGCGCTCTTGCCCGTCGCCGTGATGGCTGGCTGTGCTCCCGCGCCGGCGCCGTTCACTGATCCGTGTCCCGCGGGAGTCGTGGGCGCCAACGAGCCGTGCGCCCCCATCGGGAGCACGTGCGTGACGACGAGCGGCGTTCCAGGACCGCCCGGGCCCGGCGATGCGGGCGGAGGATTGAGCTGCGTCGGCGCTCCAGTGCGGTTCGAGTGCAGGCAAAACGGCGCGACGGGCGGGTGGCAATTCGTGTCGGGCGGGTGTGTTCCAGGGCCGCTGCCGCCGCCCGAGTTGCTCGCGTGACCCAACGCGCGCTGCAGTGCGCGTGGATGGAGTGCGCGTGGATGGAGTGCGCGTGGATGGAGTGCGCCGAGATGAATCTCGGCGCATGGACGCTGCTACGCAGCGCGCGCCCGCAGTGCCGGTCGCGGGGATGCTCGGTGTACCGGGACTCCTCGCGCTCT
>JAEUKI010000007.1 GCA_016793325.1 Myxococcales bacterium
CCGAACTCGGTCGTCAAGCTCCCCAGCGCCGATGGTACTGCACAGGCAACTGTGTGGGAGAGTAGGACGCCGCCGGGGTTTATACCCCCAACACAGCCCGTGAGTCTATTGATTCACGGGCTTGTTGCTTTTCTCCCGCGCAAACGCGCTTCGAAACAAGCTCACCACGGCGCTCGCCGCGTCGTCGGCGGGCATCGCCTGCTCGATCGCCTCGCTCATCCAATGGTCCGCGGTGAGCGCGAGGCTCAGGACCGAGCGCTCGAGCAACGCTCTCGGAAGGTCGTCGCGCACGGCGCCCTTCGCGACGCCCAACGCGATCACGCTCGCGATCGACTCGCGGGCCATCGCCACCCACGGAGCGAGCGCGCTCGACGACGTCCCTCGTTGGACGAGCTCGATCCACGCGCGCGCGAAGCGAGCGTCCGCCGAGTGGCTCGCCACGCGCGACGCCACACTCCGATACAGCGCGCCGAACGCCGTCCAAAACGACGCTGCGTCGGTGCCGCCGAGCGCGGTCGCGATCGCTGGCGGACCTCCTGCGATCCGCTCGAACCACGCTTCGACCGCGGCCGCGAGAAGGTCCTCGCGGTCTGTAAAGTAGTAGAAGAGCGACGCTTTGCTCACGTGGGCGCGCTTGGCGATCGACGCGACCGCTGCGCCCTCGAAGCCGCGCTCGCCGACCTCGGCGATCACCGCGTTCATGAGCGCTGTGCGCCGGTCTTCGGTGAGCTTTGCGAACCGGGCTCTCATGACGCCACGCTCGCTCGCGTCGCGTTGGCGTCCAGCCGAAAGAGCGATCGAAGAATCACCCCCCACGGAACGCTCTTCCACACTCCCGCGCGAGCGAGCGACGGGCGTTGTTCGATTCGAGCGAAGTACCGAGCGACGTTTCGATGAGCGTCGACTGTCGAGCGAAGTCCCAACGCATAGAGGCGAGCGATCACGACAGTCCAGAGAATGTCCGCGAGCCCATAGTGAGCGCCCGCGATGAACGCTCGTTGTCCGATGTGCGCGTCGAGCTTGGCGAGGGTGGCGTTCACGGAGTCGACGAGCTCGGAGACCTTTCGCGGGTTGCGCGACACCTCGAACCACTGCCGAACGTCGTCGATGCGCGCTTGGTAGAGAGGCGCGAGGTCAGGGTTTGCGTCGCGGCCGCGCTCGAGTTTTCGAAGGCGAACGCGATCGGAGTGGCGGAGGATCCAGCCGAAGGGGCCGCGGAGGGTTCCGTAGCTGAGCTCGCGGAGCGGGAGCGAGTCCGCGAGGGCGATCCACGCGTCTTCGATCGAGCGGGCTTCGTCGGTCTCGGCGCGGAGCACTGGGCCGGCGAACTGTTCGTCGATGTAGCGAACGATCCGGGCGGAGTCCGTCACGACGCGCCCATCGTGCACGAGCGTCGGAACGACCATGCGCGGGTTGAGCTCGGCGTACCAGCGTTCGTAGTTCTCCGCGCGGGGCCCGATGTCCACGACGCGGCTCTCGAAGGGGACGCCCTTTTCAGCGAGCGCGAGGCGAACCTTCTGCGAGCAGAGCGACCCCGGGTGGTGGAAGAGCGTGATGGGCATGCGATACAGATCCCACGGTTTGACCATTGGGTCAAAACGCATGGTCTGAACGCGCGAGTAACGCAATCGGGCGAGGGCGTGAGTGCGCGCGTGAAGGCTGGGAAAACAGAGGGAAACACAGCGTGGGGACGGTGCTCTGATCCTCGCATTTGATTTCGTCAGCAAATTTGCTTGGCAATTTCATGTTCGCACCAACACAAAATTGCCAAGCAAATTTGCTGACGAAATCAAATGTACGAATCAGAGCACCGTCCCCCTGGAATCGCTGCTCCCTCCTCACACGTTTCGGACGCGAACTGGCCCCGACCCTCCGTCGGCAGTAGGAACGTCGTTGCCGTGGCTCGAAGCACCCGTCGCTGGTGGCTCATTCCGATCGTCGCGCTCTCTGTGGTGCTCATCGCGCTCGGCGCGGCGTGGCCGCTCGTTCGGGCGCGCACGCAGCGGACGGTCGAGGCCCGGTGTCGCGCGGCGCTCGGGGGCGAGTGCTCGATCGGGGCGCTCGAGATGTCCCGCGATGGCGTGCGCGTTCACAACATTCGCGCGGTGGCGGTCGGCTCGACCGTGCGCGCGACGGTGCGGCAGGTCGACGCGCGCTTCTCGTGGTGGGACGCCGTCTTGTCCCGCCCGAAGACGCCGTTGTCGATCAGCGTCGCGGGCGTCGAGCTCGGCGAGGACGCTCCCATCGCGGATTTCGTGCGCGAGCTTCAGCGCTGGCGCGACGCGCGCGAAACCCGGACCGATCGGGCCGATGGCGCCTCGCGGTTCGAGCTCGTGCGGTTCGACCTCGAGCAGCTGTCGTTCAGCGCGCAATTGGCGCCGTTTTCGCGCGCCGAACTCCGAGGCGCCGCCGCGCACTGGACTCAAGGGACGGCGGCGCGCGTGGGCTGGTCGAACGCGACCGTGAGCCTCGGGCCGATCACCGCGTTTCAATCTGGGCGCTGCGACGTCGAGCTGCCCGAAGACGCCGGCGAAGGCGTGGTCAACTGCGAGCGCTTTCGCGCGCGCGTCGACGCGTCGAGCGCGATGGACCAAATGCGAACGGCGGTGGGCTGGATGCAGCTCTTGCAATCGCTCGCTTCGCAGCGGCCGACGTCGTCGGCGAGCCAGGTGCGCGACGTGATCGCGGGGCGGAGGAGGTTCGTTCCGTCGCAGTGGAGGCTTCGCGCGCGCGAGGGCGTCGTCGAGCTGCGCCGCGGCGAGAGCGAGATCGTCACGTTTTCGAACACGAGCGCCGAGCTCGAAGTGCGCGATCGCCGCGTGATCAACGCGTCCGCGCGGCTCGGGAGTCAACAGCGAGGGCCCGCGCTCGACCTGCGCGTCGAGCGTCCCGATGCGGGCGCGTCCTGGGTGCTCGCGGCGCGTGGAGAGGACCTGCCGCTGGCGGAGGTGGCGCGGTGGGTGAGGGGCGTTCCGTGGCACGATACAGAGCGAGGGCGCGTGAGGCTCGACGGTCGATTGCGGCCGCTGGGAGAGGGGCGCTTCGAGGCCTCGGGGTCTTGCGAGCTAAGGGACTTCGGGCTCGCGCACAGCAAGCTCTCGCACGACCCAGTGGTGGGGCTCACTGTCGGGCTCGATGGGAGCGCGCAGCTCGATCTCGCGCAGCGCAGGATTTCGACCGAGCGATTGGGCGTCGCGGTCAACGACGTCCGCGCGGTGGTCACCGGGTGGGCCGAGCGCGCCGAGGATCACACTGCCGTCCGCGCGAGCGTCTCGATGGCGAGGACCTCGTGCGATGGCGTGCGTCGCGCGCTTCCTCCGTCGCTCACGGGGCCCGTGGCAGAGATCACGTTCGGCGGTGAAATCGCTGCCAACGTGGCCCTCGAGCTCGACACGCGTCGCATCGACGACACGCGGCTCGACGTGCGCGTGGACGATCGGTGCTACGTCGCGAGGGACACGTACGCGCGCGGGGTGGCGCGGTTTTCGGGGCCCTTTGTGCAGCGGGTTCAAGAGCCCGATCGGGTGCGCGCGTTCGTGACGGGGCCGGGGACGGCGGCGTGGGTTCCCATTGGAGACATCGCGCCGCACATGATCAACGCGGTGCTCTCGCGAGAGGACGGGCGGTTCTACAGGCACGCGGGCGTCGATCCGTCGGAGATCCGCAACGCGATCGTGCGCAACGTGAGCGCGGGGCGCTTCGTGTACGGCGCGAGCACGCTCTCGATGCAGCTCGCGAAGAACGTGTTTCTCGCCAGAGAAAAGACGCTCGTTCGCAAGCTGCAAGAGCTGGTGCTCACTTGGTACCTCGAGCGCTCGCTCGGAAAAGACGCGATCCTCGAGCTCTACATGAACGTCGTGGAGTTCGGTCCTGGCGTGTACGGGATCGGGCCTGCGTCGAGGTTTTATTTTGGCGTCGAGCCGCTGCACCTGACGCCGTTGCAGGCGATCTTCATCGCGACGCTGCTGCCCAACCCAGTGACGCGTTCGGGGCCTTTCTATCGAGGCTCCGTCGGACCGGGAACGATGGCCATGCTCCGCGGTCACGCGCGGATCATGAACCACCGGGGCTTGCTCTCGAACGAAGAGCTCGCCGCGGCGATGGTCGAGACGCTTGTCTTTCGTCCGAGGCGCGGGCCCGTGAACGGCGTCCTCACGCTCGAGGTGGACGCGACGCTCGAGGACTCGGTGGCGGTCGCGAGGGCGATGGCGATCCCGGTTCCTGCGCAGAGCGCTCCGCGAGAGCCGGTGGTGGACGAGACCGGGCGCGCGGTCGTGCAGAACAGCGCCACCGAGGACGACAGCGACGACGCGAGCGAGCGCGAGCGAACGCGCGACGAAGAGCCCGCGCCGATGAACGACAGCGACCCGAGGTTCGTGCGCGTCGGGGTTCATCGACCGACGGTGCGCATTCGGTGAGCGAATTTTCTGGGCCTGTTGCAGCTCCGCTTCGGGTTTGTGACAGGCGCGAACGTTTACACCTTGTCAACTCATCCGTTCTCGATCTTGCCTGTCATCGTTCAAACCCGGCTCCGCTGTGGCGCGCTTACTTCTTCGCGCCGGGCCCCGGGACGCGCCCCTCTTCGTTGCGATCGGTCGCGGGGGGCGGCGATGGAAAGAGCGCCGTCACGCGCGCCTCGAGCGCTGGGTCGAGCGCGTAGTCCGCGGCGGCGAGCGCGGGCTCGAGCTGCGCGAGCGAGCGGGCGCCGAGCAGGGGCGCGGTGATTCCTGGTTGGGCCATGACCCACGCGATCGCGAGGGTGGCGGGGTGCACGTTGAATTCGTGTGCGAGCGTACGAAACTGCTCGGCCACTTCGTAGAGCGGGCCCTCGCCGTAGCGCAGTCGATACATGGGCCAGTCGCTCAAGCGCGAGGAGGCGGGGCGGTCGGTTGCGCCGTA
Organism: Myxococcales bacterium; assembly: GCA_016793325.1. GTDB lineage: Bacteria > Myxococcota_A > Polyangia > Polyangiales. The sequence continues at coordinate 4,900 of JAEUKI010000007.1, forward strand.
TTTTCCGCTGAGGAGCCCGCCGCCGAGGGGGCTGTACGGAAACACCGCGAGCCGCTCGCTGCGCGCCATCGGCAAGAGCTCGGACTCGCACTGGCGCTTGACCAGGTTGTACATCGGCTGGATCGCGACGAACGGCGACCAGTGGTGCAGCGCTTGGAGCCCGAGCGCCTTCGTCACTTGCCACGCGGCGAAGTTGCTCACGGCGGGGTAGAGCACTTTGCCCTGCGAAACGAGCGACTCCATCGCGCGGAGGGACTCTTCGAGGTCCGCCTCGTCGTCGAAGCGATGGAGGTAGTAGAGGTCGATTCGGTCCGTCGCGAGCCGACGGAGGCTCGCTTCGCACGCGCGCACGAGGTGACGCCGAGATGTCCCGCGCGCGTTGCGGTCGCTGCCCGTCGGAAAGTACGCCTTGCTCGCGATCACGAGCTCGTCGCGCCGCTCGCGGATGAGCGACGCGAGGATCTCTTCGCTGCGCCCGCCGTTGTACACGTCGGCGGTGTCGAAGTGGTTGATTCCCGCGTCCAAACAGCGGTGAAATAGCGCTCGTGACGTGGCCTCGTCGGCGTCTCCGCCGAAGGTCATCGTCCCGAACGCGAGGCGCGAGACCTTCACGCCCGTGCGGCCGAGCTGCGCGTACTGCATGGGCCCGACTCGTACACAATCGCGCAGACGCGCGACAGCCCTGTCGAGCGCGCTACGGGTCGATCGGCGCTCCCGCGGCCACGTCGCCCCAATCGAGCAACATCGCACCCGCGCTCGCGACGGAGCCCACGGCGAAGAGCATCGCGCGCTGCCCTGGGCGAAGGCGTCCTCGCGACGCGGCGTCGTGCAGGGCGGTCGGCCACAGGGCGGGCCCGATGTTCGCGAAGCGCGGGTACGTGTCGATCACGCGCTCGCGATCGACGCGCAGCTTGCGCGCGAAGAACGCCGCGAACCACGCGGTTGGCGTGTTGGGGACGAACAGGTCGACCTCGTCGAGCGCGACGCCCGCGGCGCGCGCCGCGTGGTGTGTGCACAATTCAACGGTGCGCTCGGAGACGTCCCGCAGCGAGTCGCGCGCGGTCGGCCCCGTGACCATACGGAGGTGGCTCTCGAGGCTCGGGTCGCTCTCGTAGCGGAGGGCGTCGCACGTGTCGGCGGTGTCGACGCTGTGCGCGCCGAGGAGCGTGGCGCCGCGGCCCGAGTCGTCGACGATGAGCGCCGCAGCGCCGTCGCCCACGGTCCACCCGAGCGTGTCCTCTGGGGGAATCACGCGCGAATACGTGCACGCGGTCACGACGAGCACGCGCCGAAAGCGGCCCGAGGCGACGAGGGCGAACGCGACGTCGAGCCCCACGAGCGCGCTCGCGCAGGCGCTCTCGACGTTGAACGCAGCGCACGAAGCGCCGAGCGCGCGGGCCACGAACGTCGCCTCGCCGATGCCGAGCTGCCCCGAAGGAAACGAGCAGCACACGATCGCGTCGAGCGCGCGGGCGCTCGTGTCGGCTTGCGCGATCGCGGCGCGCGCGGCGCGGAGCATGAGCGACTCGGAGCTTTCACCGGGGGCGAGGACGCGGCGCTCGACCGTTCCTCGAAAGGGGTCGTCGAGGTAGGGGAGCATTTCGCGCTCGAAATCCGTGAGCGATTCGTCGTCGCGCACCGCCCACACCTTGCTGAGCGCGCGTTGCTCGGCGCTCTGGACCACGTCGCTGTGCTGCTCGCGGAGCGATCGATTGCTGCGTCGTCCGCTCGGTGAGCACGCGGCGATCGAGCGCAGCGTCGCGCGGGAGAGCCGTTGCATTACGCGTCACCGCCCTTCGCGTTGGGCGTGGCTTGTTTGGCCACGCCGCGGATGCTCGCGACGCGTTGCGCGAGCAGCGGGACCACTTCGTCGCACGCGATGTGAACGTCGACGACGACAGGCCCTCGGTGAGACAGCGCCAGCGCGAACGCGGGTCCGAGCTCTCGCTCGCGGCGCACGCTGACGCCGAGCGCGCCCTGGCTCTCGGCGAACCGGGCGAAGTCCGTTCGGGGCATTTGCGTCTCGATCGGCGCGATTCCCAGGGCCTCGAGGCCGTCTTCGGTGAGCCCGAAGCGCGCGTCGTTGAGCACGATCCACACGGCAGGGGCGCGGTACTGCACCGCCGTGTTGACCTCGTTGTTCATGAGCATCGCGCCGTCCCCCGTGAGGACGACGGCCTTCGCGTTGCGTGCGATGGCCGCGCCGACGACGCCGGTGACGAAGTGCCCCATCGAGCCGAACGCGGCGGACGTGCGATAGCGACCGGGGCGATCGAAGCGCAGCAGGTGGTTGGCCCACGCGAAGGAGTTGCCCGACTCGGCCATCACGGTGGCGTCGCTGCCGTCGACGAAGACGCGCTGAACTTCTTGGAAGAGCGCGCGGGCGCGGACGGGGCCGGCGTCGCGGAGCTCGACGGAGGGCGCGGGCGGGAGCGAGATTCCGTGAGGCGATTGTCTGCGAAAGTCCTCGGGCATGCGATCGAGGAGCGACTCGAGGAAGCGGCCCACCTCGGAGACGACGCCGACGACGGGGGCGCCCAGAAACGCCGTTCCGAACGCGTCGGCCGTGAGGTCCACTTGCACGAAGCCCTCGGGTGGAACCAAGCCCGGCGCGAAGAACGAGCTCACTTCGCCGAGCCGCGTTCCGAGCACGAGCCACCGACGAATCGCGAACTCGCGCACGTAGCGCTCGACGGTCTCGTGCGCGCCTGCCCCAGAGACGCCGACGAAATGCGGGTCGCGCTCGGAGAAAACTCCCTTCGCGCGCGGCGTGCACACGACGCCGCAGCCCGTTCGACGCACGAGCTCGGCGATCTCGGTCGACGCGCGCGTCGCGCCGTAGCCTGCCCAGAGCCCCCAGCGGCCCTGGCCGAGCAGCGAGAGCACGGTGTCCACCGCGTCGACCCACGGAGCGGCGTTTGCGACTTCGACGCGCGGGACGATTCCCTCGACGGGCGCCGGCTCGCACTGGACGTTGGTGGGCAGCGCGAGGTGCGCGAGAAAACCGCCAGGGCGCTGGAGCCCCGTCGCGATTTGCGTGAGCGCCGTCGGAAGCTCGGCCGCCGACGCGAACAACCGCGCCCAATGAAACAAGGGCCCCGCGACGAAGAGCTCTGTCGGCAACGTGTCGGGGCCCGTCTCTTGAACCGCGCCACGACCGCGCAGCGCTGGCGCCGTCGCGCCCGACAGCACGAGGACGTGCCCGCCGTCAGCCCGCGCCGCCGCGAGCCCCGTGAGGGCGTTGTAGAGGCCGGGGCCGGTCGTGACGCACACGACGACGGGTCTGCCCGTCGCGACGCTTGCTTCGTGCGCGGCGAACGCGGCGCCTGCCTCGTGACGAAAGTGCCTCAGTCGAACGTTGGTGCCCTGAAATCCCGCGGCGAGGTGGGCGATCCCGCCCCCGACGACGACGAAGGCTTCTCGAACGCCGAGCTGCTCGAGCGAGCGAGCGAGCGTGCGAGCACAGGTGTTTGTCTCGTGGATCGCAGCCCCCCAGCCTGCGATCTCGCGGGGTTCGACGGCGTCCTGGTCGTCGAGGGTTTCGTGTTGTGGATCACAAGGATTGGCGGCGCGTTCGAGCGCGGAAGGCAGGACGGATGGAGAATCCGCTTCTTTTCCCATGGGAGTGACTTTGCGATCACCCTTTGCCGCGGGCGGCGGTTGGGCGACAACTTTTCCGCAGTAGTTCGCGGGTCCGCTCGATGCGCTCGGGCGGTGTCGGACACACAAAGTGCCCCGCGACCAGTTGACGGAAGTGCCCTCGCCGGACAATCGTTTTTCCGTGCTCGTCGATCGGCCCCACTTTGCCGCCGACTACTTCGGTCCTGCGACGATGTTGTCGCTGCACTCGCGTCTCTCGATCACGGACGCAGAGTTCATGTGTGTATTGCCTGCGTTTGTCGACGCGACGAAGCGCTGCGCGCGCGTGCATTCGCTGGTGTTCTCGGACGGCGGGGCGCCGAGCCTCTCGCAGCGGCGGCGGCTCTTCGACGCGCTCGGTGATCACCGTCGCGTGGTGCGCAACGCGGTCGTGACCGACGCTCCGTCGGTGCGATTCGTGATCGGCGCGATGTCGCTCGTCGTCGAGACGATCCAAGTGTTCGCGCCGGACCAGGTCGCAGAAGCGATGAACTACCTCGGCTACTCGATTCGCGAGCGCCGCGACGCGCTCGACCAGCTCGCGCTCGTCGCGAAGAAGATCCCTGTGGGGCGCTTCTTCGCGTTCGACCGCGCCGCAGAGCGGCTCGCGTTGCCGCGGTGATCGATCCGCTCCCCCTGACGAACGAGCGCTCACGCCATCGCGACGGCGCTCACTTCTCGGCGGCCATCGACTCCATGAAGCGAAGCAGCGTGAGGAGGCCGTAGCCCGTTCCGCCCTTGGGGCCGAGGGCCGTGGGGCGCTCGGCGAACGCGGGGCCCGCGATGTCCATGTGGATCCAGTGCTTGCACTTGCCGATGAACTCGCGGAGGAAGAGCCCGCCGATGATCGAGCCGCCGTAGCGGTCGCCGGTGTGCTTGAGGTCCGCGCAGTCGCTCTTCATGCTGTCGCGAAGGTCCTCGATGAGGGGCATGTGCCAGAGGCTCTCGCCCGCTTCTTTCGCGCTCTTCACGTATTTGGCGGCGAGCGCGTCGTCGTTGGAGTACATGCCCGCGGTCGCCGATCCGAGCGCGATCATGCACGCGCCCGTGAGCGTCGCGTGGTCGATGAGCACGTCGGGCTCGAGCTTGGCCGCGTAGGTGAGCGCGTCGGCCAGGACGAGTCGGCCCTCGGCGTCGGTGTTGATGATCTCGACGGACTTTCCGTCGAGCGAGCCCCAGATGTCGCCGGGGCGGTACGCGTTGCCGTCGGGCATGTTCTCGGCGGCCGCGAAGATCGCGTGCACTTCGAGGTCGGGCTCGAGGGCAGACACGGCGGCCATCAATCCGACCGAGAGCGCCGCGCCGGCCATGTCGCACTTCATGTCGCCCATGCCCGCTGCTTGCTTGATGCAGAGGCCGCCCGAGTCGAACGTGAGTCCCTTGCCCACGACGACGAGCTTCTTGCGGCCCTTCTTCGCGGGGCCCTTGGGCGTGTACGTCATGTGCACGAAGCGCGGCTCGTGGCGCGAGCCGCGGCCGACGGCGTGCAGGAGCTTCATGCCTTCGGCTTGGATCTTCTTGTGGTCCCACACGACGCACTTGATTTTGTGTGCATCGCAAAGGGACTTCGCGCGCGCGGCGAACGTCTCTGGGTAGAGCTCGTTCGGCGGCTCGTTGACGAGGTCGCGGACCATGTTGACAGCGCCCGCGACGGCGACGCCCTTCGAGAGCGCGCTCGCGAACGAAGCGGGCTTGGCGCCCTTCGCAGCGGGCTTTGCCTCGCGGAGCGCGACGGTCACCGAGGCGACGTTGCTCTTCGGCTTGCGGTCGCCCGTGAGGTACTTCGCGAAGCGATACGCGCCGAGCGCGACGCCTTCGCCCGCGGCGCGGACGAGCGCGTCCGAGGGCGCGCCGGCGAGAACGACCGCGAGGGTCTTTGCTTTGTCGGCGTTGGCGTTCTTGGAGGCGCGGGCGCAGGCGTTGCGAACGCCGACGGCGTCGTCTTTGCCGACGCCGAGGAGGTAGACGCGCTTCGCGGGGATCTTTCCTGCGGGAGAGAAGGCGAGCTGGCTGTCCTTCTTGGCGGTCCACTCTTCTTGCTTGATCAGCGCGCGGAGCGCTCCGCCGAGGGCCTTGTCGAACGCGTTGACGACGTCGTCCTTTGCGAGCGAGTCCTCGGTGCAGAGGATCGCGACGACGTCGAACGCACCATTGGCCGCAACGGGGCCGAGTTGAACCTTCATTCGTTCGCTTTCTCGAGGAAGGAGGGTTTTAGGGAAACCGATCGTTCGACGCGCTCGCGTGAGGTTGCCGAACGGGCGGCGGATGTTGCCACGCACGCGCGCGAAGAAACAATGGCGCAATCGCGCGACGACGCTCCGCCGCCATGGCGGCCGCCATGGCGGGGGTGGCGGAACCGCCAGGGGGACCCTCACGAAACCCGAGAAAACGCAGCAAATCGCGCGTGTGCTTCGTTGGCATCGCTCGCGCAAAGAACGTCTTCGACCGCGCGGAGGTCGCGACGGTCGGAGGTCAGCAGAAGATGTTCAACAACGACGGTTCGAACGGTTTGTCCAACGGTTTTTCGGGTGGTTCGAACGCGACGCCCACGGGCGCGGTCGCGAAGAAGTACGTGTACACGGTCACCGAGCGCAACGAGCGGAGCTACTGGACGAAGCTCGGCGTGGGCTTCGTCAACCGCGACGGCTCGATCACGCTTCGGCTCGACGCGATGCCGGTCAACGGGATGCTCCAGATCCGCGACGAGGACTACTCGGCCCGCGGTCGCACAGGGGGCGCGCAGTGAAGTCTCTCTCGGACGTGCGCGCGGCGCTCGCGGCGTTGGTGTTCGTGGGCGCGCTGTTCGCGCCGACGGAGGCGAGGGCGCAGGCGCGATCGACACAACAACGACCCGCGGCCAGCGCGACCGCGAGCGCAGCGCAGACACCCTCGGTCGAGGGCGTGGTGAACATCAACACGGCGACCGAGGACGAGCTTCGAAGGCTCCCGCTGGTGGGGCCAGCGCGCGCCACGGCGATCGTGGCGCTCCGCGCGCGAGTGCAGCGATTTCGCTCGCCGGATGACCTGCAACGCGTGCGTGGAATCGGTCGCGCGAGCATGCGGAGGATCCGCCCCTACGTGACGCTCACGGGCGACACGACGCTCCTCGCGAGGCCCGGCCGCGCGCCGCGCGCGACGCAGCCTCGAGCGTCAGCGCCGGTCAGCCAGCCTTGACGGCGCCGTGGTCGTCGCAGTGCCCGCTGTGCGGGTGGTGCAGGTGTCCGCTCACGAGATAGTCCACGTGGTCCCCGTGCGGGACCGCTTCGTGTCCGCAGCCCGGCCCGTGCGCGTGCGCGCCGTCGTGCGCTCCACAAGCGTGCGATGGCGTGCACGCGTCCGGGTTGGCCGCGGACACCGCGAGCGAGTGCTCGTCGACGTGATCGCCGTGCGGGTGGTGCAAGTGCCCGTCGTGCAGGTAGTCCGTGTGCCCTTCGTGCTCGACGGTCTTGTGGCCACAGTTAGGGCCGTGGGTGTGCGCGTGATTGTCGTGCGTGTGGTGAGTCATGGTGTTCGTGAGCTCCTCTCGATCGAAGGGATGGTGAATTGCGTGGTGAATTGCTGGTGAAAATCGCGTTCGGACGCGGGCTCAATCGCCGTCTGCGTGCGGCGCGGCGGGCTCGCTCGCGTGCGCGAGCACGGCGCGGAGCAGGTCGGCGACGTGGCTGTCGGCGAGCGCGTAGAACACGTGCTTGCCCTCGCGACGGCGCGCGACGAGGTGTTCGGCGCGGAGGATTCGGAGTCGCTGCGAGATGGCCGAGAGGTCGTCGCCCGTGAGCGCCGCGACCTCGGACACGCAGAGCTCGCCCTGCGAGAGGATCTCGAGCAGCCGCAGCCGCGCGGGGTCTCCCGCTGCGCGAAAGAGCCCCGCTGCGCGCGCCAGCGCCGCGGGACCGACGGTGGTCCGGCGCGGGGCGTGGTCGTGCGAGTGAGGGGTGGTCTCGCTGGGGGCTGAACGATCGCTGTCGTGGATCATTGGATCACTGCATCACTGCATCATTGCAGGATCGTACGGTTATACACTTGAAGAGTTTTGCAAGTGTTAGCCTGACTGGGTTTCGAGCGCAAGCACAACGTTGCGGGCGGGCAAAACGCTGACTGGGGTCCCGTTGGTTGCAATCGAGTCGCAACAGGCTTGCTCCGCGGGCCGGTGTGGGGAATGGATCGCGCCGTGCTTGCCCTCGCCGTGCTCGGATCGATCGTGGGCCTCGCTGCGGGCGCCGCGATCCACGCGCTCGGCCGGGGGCGAGGGCGCGCCGTGGTCGACGGCTTGGTGTTGGGCGCGATTCCGCTGTTGATTGCGGTGCGAGTCGTCCCGCACGTGTACGAAGAGCTCGGGCGCGTGGCGCTCGCGTTCGTGGCGCTCGGGTTCGTGACGGTAGCGCTCGGGGATCGCCACGGCCACGAGGGCGGCGAGCGCGTGAGCCGCGCGGTGCTCGTTCCGACGTTGTTCGTGCACGCGCTCGCGGACGGCGCGGCGCTCGCGCTCGCGGCCGCTGGGAGCGCGTCGGACTCGCACGACACGCACGACACACACGGGGCGACGGAGGCTCACTCCGGGCAATTACACGCCCACGAAATCGAGCCGCACGGGCACGACGGTCACGCGCACGAAGAGCACGCGCACTCGCACGGATCGCTCGTGGCGCGGGGGCGCTGGGTGCTCTTGCTCGCGATCGTCGCGCATCGGTTGCCCGAAGGGCTGCTCGTGTGCGCGGCGCTCGTTCCGACGCTCGGCTGGCGAAAGACGCTCCCGAGGCTCGGCGGAATCGCGGGCGCCACGGTCGTCGGCGCCGTCGCGGGGCGCTCGCTCTTGTCCATCGTCCCCGATCGTTGGCTCGACGCGGTCGTCGCGTTCGGCGTGGGCGCGATGCTGCGGCTCGCGGTGCACACGCACGAGCGCGAAGAGCGCACGCCGCGCGAGCGCTTCGCCGCGGGCGTCGCGTTCATCGTGGGCGTCACGTCCGTGCTGATGATCCCCGATCCGGACAGCGTTCTCGCGCGCGCGCAGCCCACGGAGCTCTCCGTCGCTCGATCGCTCGCGCCGTTGTTCATCGAGACGGCGCCCGCGATGGCCCTCGCGATGCTCGCGATGCTCGCGGCCCGATCGTGGGGCGTGCACCGAAGTTGGCTCACGAGCGCGCTCTTCTCGTCGGGCCGAGGCGAAGGCGCCGCGTGGCTCTCGCGCGCGCGATCCGCGCAGTCGGGCGAGCGGCTCGCGCTGTGGGGCGTGTTCGCTGTGACCGCCCTCGGGCTCGACGCGCTCGCGCTGTCCCTCGGTTGGTTCGGGTTCGTCGGAGCGTCCGTGCGGTGGTTGTTCGCCGCGGCCCTCCCGCTCGTGTGGCTCGGCGCGCGCCCGCCGCCGCTCGAGAGCGAGCGCCACGAAGTCGCGGTCGAGGGCGCTGGGCCGTCGAGCTCGCTGCGCGCGCTCGCCGCGAACGCCGGGTGGTACGCGGCGGGATTGCTCGGCGGAGCGGTCGCGGAGGCCGCGTTGTCGTCGAGCGCCCTGCAGGGATTCACGGGACCGAAGGCGACGCTGTTGGCCGCGCTGTTCGCGATGGTGGTCGGGCTGCCGATCACCGCGGCGCTTCCGTTTGCGGCTGTGGCAGTGCACAAAGGCGCTGGGGTCGATGTGGCGTTCGCGTGGCTGTGGGCGAGCGCTGTTCGCGCGGCGCTCTCGAGCGCGACGTGGCTCAAGTGGCTGCGAATGGCGCCGATTTCGATGTCCGTGCGCGCGGCGGCGGGCGTAGCGTCGATCGTGCTCGTCGCGAGCGTCGCGCGGAGCTCGGGCGCTGTGCGGTTTCCAGAACTGCACCCGCGGCTCGCGCACGCGCACGTCCCGTTCGAGTGGGTCTGCGTCGCGATTTCGTCCGCTGTTTTGCTGGGAATTCTCCTGCGACTCGGGCCGCGCGCCGTGTTCGAGTCCATGAGCGAGAGCCGCTCGGGCGAGCGAAGTCACTCCGAACACTCTCACTGAAATCACAGTTCGGCGCCGAACAGTCGCGCTCGCAGTGGCAACTCACGGTGACGGGCGCGGCGCGGTGCTGGCCCAGCGCGGCACAGAAGCGCGTTTGTGCGAACTCTGTGTGAGCCTGCAAATCTGCGGGAATTTTCCTGCGGTTCGCACAAGCGCTACCGTCGGCATGCGCGCAGCATGCGCGGACTGATTTGGACTCTCGAGGAGCAGGAATTGCCATGAGCAGCGCTCGAAGAAGTACTTGGTTTAGCGCGGCCGTCGTCGCGCTCGGACTCGCCGCTTGCGGGCGAACCGAGCTCGAGGTCGGGCCGTTCGACGACGTTCAGAGGCCCGATGCCTCGGACGTGCAGGTGGACGTTCCAGACGTGGTCTGTCGCACCAACGCGGACTGCAACGATCGCGTGTTTTGTAACGGCACCGAGCAGTGCGTTGCAGGCGCGTGTCGTCCGGGCATCCCTGTGGCGTGCGACGACGGCGTCGATTGCACGCGCGACGCGTGCGACGAAGGGACGGGCACCTGCACCAGCGTTCCGGACAACACGCGCTGCATGGCGCCTGCGACGTGCGACATTCGCCGCGGGTGCACCGCGACGGTGTGCACGAGCAACCGCGAGTGCGACGACGGCAACGTGTGCAACGGCGTCGAGACTTGCTCGGGTGGAGCGTGCGTGACGTCGCCTCCGCCTCGCTGCGACGACGGAATCGCGTGCACGCAGGACTCGTGCGATCCGCGCGTGGGCTGCGTGGCGATCCCCGACAACGGTCGGTGCGACGACGGCGTGTTCTGCAACGGCGCCGAGGTGTGCTCGCAGGCCGCGCGCGGGTGCGTCGGATCGATGCCGATCCTCTGCGAAGACGGCAACGTGTGCACCACCGAGCGCTGCGACGAGCGAACGCGCTCGTGCATCGTGACCGGTCGCGGTGACAACGACAACGACGGGTTCATCTCGAGCCGTTGCGGCGGAAACGACTGCGACGACAACAACGTCAACGTGAACCCAGGGCGACCCGAGGGCGTTCCGGGAACGTGCCTCGACGGGCTCGACAACAACTGCGACGGGCTGCCCGACTGCCGCGATCCGCGCTGCGCGATGACGCCCGAGTGCGTCGCGTGCACGCCGACGGGCCCCGAAGGTCCGCCTGGAACGTGCCGCGACGGACGGGACAACAACTGCAACCGGCTCGCGGACTGCGCGGACCCGGCGTGCGTGATGTCGCCCGAGTGCGCGTGCATTCCGACGGGCCCCGAGCGCGATCCGCTCGCGTGCCGCGACGGTCGTGACAACGACTGCGACGGTCGTCTCGATTGCGCGGACACCGAGTGCGCGATGGTTCCGGGATGCGTGATGTGCATTCCGACCGGCCCCGAGGGGCCCGGAATGACCTGCAACGACGGGCGCGACAACGACTGCAACGGGCCGACCGACTGCGCCGATCCCGCGTGCGCGATGAACCCGTTCTGCCTCTCGACCAACGAAGACTGCACGACCGCGCGGCCCATCTCCGTGCCCGGCTCGGTCAGCGGCAGCACCGCGGGGACGCGCAACGACTTCACGCCGTCGTGCAGCCCCGGGAGCACCGCGGGCGACGTCGTGTGGGTCTTCAACAACCCCGTGCGTCAGACCATCGTGGTCGACACGATCGGCAGCTCGTACGACACGATCCTGATGGTTCGCCGAGACAATTGCCTCGGCCCCGACCTCGCGTGCGACGACGACGCCGGCGGCGGAACGGCCTCGCGCATCGTGCTCACCAACGCCGAGCCCGGTCGCTACTTCGTCATCGTCGACGGGTTCAACGCCGGCGCTGGCGCGTACCGGCTCAACATCTCGCTCGGCGTGACGGAGGTCTGCAACAACGGACGCGACGACGACGGTGACGGGCTCACAGACTGCGCGGACCCCGAGTGCGCGGCGTTTCCGACGTGCATGATGTGCGTTCCGATCGCGCCGGTGGAGTCTGGCTTCTGCGCGGGCGGCCGCGACGAGGACTGCGATCGACTGATCGACTGCGCGGACCCGGACTGCCGTCTCGATCCGCTGTGCGTCGCGTGCATGCCCACGGGCCCCGAGAACAACCCCGTCGCGTGCACGGACGGACGCGACAACGACTGCGATCGCTTGCTCGACTGCGCGGACCCCGAGTGCCGCGGAGTCCCTGGGTGCGGATGCACGCCGACGGGTCCCGAGAACAACCCGATGGCCTGCCTCGACGGGCGCGACAACGACTGCGACGGTCTTCTCGACTGCGCGGATCCCGAGTGCGCGATCGTTCCCGCGTGCATGATGTGCGTGCCCACGGGCCCCGAAAACACCAACGCCGCGTGCAGCGACGGCCGCGACAACGACTGCGATCGAGCCTTCGATTGCGCGGACACCCAGTGCGCTTCGCAGCTCGTTTGCTGCCGACCCACCGGGCCCGAGAACACCGCGGCGGCGTGCTCCGACGGCGTCGACAACGACTGCGACGGGCGCGTCAACTGCGCGGATCCCGACTGCTCCGGCGTCGGAATGTGCGCGTGCGTCGTCTCTCCCGAAGTGTGCAACGACGGGCGCGACAACGACTGCGATCGCTTGACGGACTGCGCCGACCCGAGCTGCGCGGCAGACCCGGCGTGCATGGTGTGCGTTCCGACGGGCGCTGAATCGGGCGACGTCGCGTGCAGCGACGGGCGCGACAACGACTGCGATCGACTGACGGACTGCGCCGATCCCGAGTGCGCGAGCGCCTTGGTGTGCTGCCGCGCGACGGGAACCGAGAACACGACCGCCGCCTGCTCCGACGGCGTCGACAACGATTGCGATCGCGCGATCGACTGCATGGACCCCGGGTGCGCGATGGTGCCTCCGTGCCTCGCGGTTCCGCCCAACGACACGTGCGGCGGCGCGATTCGCGTGGGCGTTCCCTCGGTGACGACGGGGACCACCGTGGGCGCGCGCAACGACTTTCAGCCGGTGATCATGGGCTTCCCGGGCTGCGCCGGAGGCTCGGGTCCCGACGTGGTCTACACGTTCACGGTCACGACCCGCACGCCGATCACCGTGGACGTCACGGGCATGGGCTTCGACGCCGTGGCCTTCGTCCGCCGCGCTCCTTGCGAAATGGGAACGCAGCTCGCCTGCAACGACGACACCGTTGGTCAGAACCCGCGCGTCGCCTTCATCGCGGATCCTGGGCAGTACTTCGTCTTCGTCGACGGATTCAGCCCGACGGCCCAAGGCGCGTTCACGCTCTCGATCAACGTCGGTTTGCCCGCCGAAAACTGCGGCAACGGGCGTGACGACGACGCCGACGGCCTGACCGACTGCGGCGATCCCGACTGCAGCGCGGATCCTCGCTGCATGATGTGCGTGCCCACGGGCCCCGAGAACACCGCCGCCGCGTGCAGCGACGGCCGCGACAACGACTGCGATCGCCTCACGGACTGCGCCGACGCCGAGTGCGCCTCGCAGCCCGCGTGCTGCCGTCCGACGGGCCCCGAGTCCGGCGCCATGGCGTGCAGCGATGGTCGCGACAACGACTGCAATCGCCTCATCGATTGCGCGGATCCGAGCTGCGCGGCAGAGCCCGTCTGCTGCCGCCCGACGGGCCCCGAGAACACTGCTGCCGCGTGCAGCGACGGCCGCGACAACGACTGCAACCGGCTGACGGACTGCGCGGATCCCGCGTGCTCGTCGCTTCCGGTGTGCTGCCGCCCGACCGGCCCCGAGAGCGGTCGCGCTGCGTGCACGGACGGTCGCGACAACGACTGCGACGGACAGCTCGACTGCGCGGACAACGGCTGCACGCCGCTTCGCGCGATCGGCTCGACCGAGTGCTGCAACGGGCGCGACGACGACGGCAACTCGATCGTCGACGAGTTCGCGTGCACCTGCTCGACCAACGCAGACTGCGTGGGCGTCGGCGGCGGCGGAATGCTCCCGAGCCCCGCGTGCTACCTCGAGCTGCCCGTGATGGCGCCTCCGGTGTGCGGAATCGACTGCCGCACGCTCGGCGGTGACATGTTCTGCGGCTCGTTCGGCGGGGGATTCCGGTGCAACTTCATGACCGGAGCGTGCACGCGCTGAAGCGCGCGACGCGCTGAGGGGCGCGGCGCTTCGAGGGGGATGGCGCTCTAGCGTGGCTCGGTGCTCAGCGCGTCGAGCAGCGCTTGGAGCGCCGCGCGCTGGAGCTTCATCGAGACGCGATTGGCCACGGTGACGGCGCTCACGTCGCACACGGTCTCGATCACTTCGAGGCCGTTTTGGCGGAGCGTTTCGCCGGTCTCGACGATGTCGACGATGCAGTCCGCGAGGCCCACGAGCGGCGCGATCTCGACGCTCCCGCCGAGGTAGATCACCTCGACTTCTTCGCCCTTCGCGGCGAAGTGCGCGGTCGTAATCGTGGGGTACTTGGTCGCGACGCGGAGCACGCGCCCTTCGCGTCGCGCGTCGCGCTGACCGACGGGCGCCGCGACCGCGAGCCGACAACGACCGATCCCGAGGTCGTGTGGAACGAACACGTTCGCGTTGCGCTCGAGGAGCACGTCGCGCCCGACGACGCCAGCGTCCGCCGCTCCGTGCTCGACGTACGTGGGGACATCGTCGGGCTTGAGCAGCAGCAATCGCGCGCTCTCGTCGCGATTGGAGCGCAGCAGTCGTCGATCGCGCTCGTCGAGCGCGTCGTCCGAGAACCCAACGCCGCGAAGCCTCGGGGCGAGCTTCTCGAGCAGCCGGCCCTTGGGAATCGCGAGCGTGATCACTCGACGCCGCTGCCCTTCACGCGACGGATGCGCGCGCCGAGGGCGTTGAGCCGCTGCTCGATGCGCTCGTAGCCGCGATCGAGGTGGTAGACGCGCGAGATCTCGGTCTCTCCGTCGGCCACGAGGCCCGCGATCACGAGGCACGCGCTCGCGCGAAGGTCCGTGGCCATCACGCGCGCGCCCGAGAGCTTCTCGACGCCCGTCACGATCGCCGCGCGGCCGCGGATCTCGATGTGGGCGCCCATGCGGTGCAGCTCGGAGACGTGCATGAAGCGATTTTCGAAGATGGTCTCGGTGATGACCGACGTTCCCTTGGCCATGGACATGAGCGCCATGTGCTGCGCTTGCATATCCGTGGGAAATCCCGGGTGCGGCGCGGTCGTCACGTCGATCGAGCGCGGCCTTCCGTCGGCGCGCACGCGCATCCCGGTGTCCTCGCGCACGACGCTCACGCCCGCGAGGCGGAGCTTGGTGCACACGGGCTCGATGTGCTCGGGGACGACGCCCTCGACGAGCACGTCGCCGCCCGTGGCCGCCGCGGCGACGAGAAACGTCCCTGCTTCGATGCGGTCGGGGATGATCGCGTGCTCGACGGGGTGCAATCGATCGACGCCGTCGATGTGGATCACGTCTGTCCCTGCGCCGTCGATGCGCGCGCCCATCTTGTTGAGCACGCGCGCGAGCTCTTCGACCTCGGGCTCTTTCGCGGCGCCGATGAGCTGCGTGCGGCCCTTGGCGAGGGCGGCGGCCATCATGAGGTTCTCGGTTCCCGTCACGGTGGCCATATCGAAGTGGATCGTCGCGCCGCGGAGGCGATCGCACTTAGCGTCCACGTAGCCGTGCTCGAGCGTGATGGTCGCGCCCATCGCCTCGAGGCCCTTCAGGTGTTGGTCGATGGGTCGCGCGCCGATCGCGCATCCGCCCGGGAGCGAGACGCGCGCGTGACCGAAGCGAGCGACGAGCGGGCCGAGCACGAGCACGGACGCGCGCATCTGCTTCACGAGGTCGTACGGGGCTTCGGGCGTGCGAATCGAGCCGGCGTTGACGGTGACCACCGGAGGCGCGACGTCGACCATCGCGCCCATGAAGCGCAAGAGCGCCGCGGTCGTGTCGATGTCCCTCAACGCGGGAACGTTGCGAAACGTGCACGCTCCATCGGTCAGCAGCGACGCTGCCAAGATGGGGAGCGCTGCGTTCTTGGCGCCCGAGACGCGGATGGTTCCGCGCAGGGGCACGCCGCCTTCGATGATGAGGGAGTCCATGGTGTTGTTCCGGTGGAAGGGGGTTCGTTGTGTATGACGATCGGGCGGTAGGCTGCAATTCCGCCCCGTCGTCCTCCCACCGACAACGTTGCTACTTTGCGGCAAACGCTTGCGCGGCGCGCGCGAAGGTGCGTTGCGTCCCGTAGATCGCCGCCGCGAGCACGAGGAGGGTCGCGACCGTCGGCAGCGCGACGCTCGCCCCGAGCGCCTCGTTCGACGCGAGCGCGAGCGGCCACGCGCGCGCGAAGACGCTGTCCGGCGCGAGCGCTTGCGCCGCGGGCCACACGAAGAGCAGCAGCGCGGGCACAAAGGCACCGGCGCGGCTCCATCGATCACGCGTCGTGCGAAACACCGTCGAAATGCAGCTCGTGTACGCGACGACGAAGAGCCCGAGCACCGCGGCCCCGAGCGTTTGCGCGTCGAGCGCGACCCACGCTGGCATCGACGCGATCGCGCTCAGCCCGAGCCCGAACACGATGGACCTCCGCGGGTCTCGCGTGTCGAGCGAGCGACGCGCGCCGTCGAGCCGCCAGCGCAAGAGGTTCTGCGCGCCGGTCCCTTGCGACGGTCGCGCGAGCGTCGAGGCGAGCACCGCGAACGCAAACGAGAGCACGATCGGAGTGGCCGCTGGAAACTGCGAGCGCGCGTCGATGTGCGGGCGCGCGAAGACCAACGCTGCGATCGTGGCGCTCACCGCGAGCTGCGTCGCGACGGCTTGCGCTTCCGAGAAGAAGGGCGCGTCGTTGTCGCGGAATTTACGGACGATTCCTCGCGCGAAGCTCGCGGTGATGATCGCGACGAGCGCGCCGCCGACCGCCGCGCGCGCGGGCGCTTGCTCGTACGCGACGCCCAACAACGGCGCTGCGATCGAGAACAGCACGAGGTTCACGATCATCGCGAGCACCGCGGTCGGTCCCGGGGACTCGGCGCTCTTGGTCTGCGCTGCGATGGCGCCTGCGATGATGGTGAACACCGCTGTGATCGCGAGCACGCCGAGCGGCGCCAAGAGCGCTCCGCGTCCGAGCTGACGGCTGCTGCTCCACAAGAGCGCTGGCGCGGACAAGAGCGGCACGAGCCAGAAGAGCCGCTGTCCTCCGAACAAGTACGCGAGCGCGGTCCGCGGCGCGTCACCGCCGCGCTTCTGCAGCTCGAGCGCGAAGAGCCCCGAGGCTCGATCGCCCGCGAGCGTCGACGCGGTGATCGTCGGCCCCGCGATGGTCGAAACCATCGCGACGATCCCCCACACCATGCCTTTGACCACCGCGGACTCGACCTCGACGATCAACGAGAAGACGAGCGACATGATGATCGATAGCGCGAGCACTCCGACCGAAATCTGCGCGGTCGAGAACGGGAGTTGATCGATCGCGCGGGGCGCTCGTCGGGGTCTTCCTGCGTCTGCCATGGGGTCTCTCTTCTGCTCAGCGCGCTCGGGCGATGCGCGCGTACGCGTCCGCGAGCGACGCCCGCGTCGGCTCGAACGATAGCAGCGGAACACCTTGCGCGATGAGCGCCCGGAGCGCCAGTCGCCGCGCGTCGGGTCGGTCGGGGATGATCATTTCGAGCGCGTCTTGCGTCGCCGAGAGCACTTTTGCGCCCTCGATCGCCGAGAGGGCTCGCGTCGCCGCTTGCAGCGCGTCGTCGATCGACGGGACGGACGCCGCTCCGTCTTCGTTGCTCTTGCGCACGATCCACCGCGCGAAGACGCGTCCTTCTTCGTGCGCGAGCAGCTCCGTCGAGCGTCCTGCGCTCGAGAGCCTTCCGCGATCGAGCAGGATGAACTCGTCGCAAAACGACTCGAGTTCGCGGAGCGCGTGGCTCGAGACGACGACGGTCGCGCCCTCGCTCGCTCGCTCGCGAAGCAAGAGCGCGAGCGCCTCGCGCCCTTCGGGGTCGACGCCGTTGGAGGGCTCGTCGAGCAACAAGAGGGCGCGTTTGGCGAGCAACAAGCGCGCGAGCGCGACGCGCTGCCGTTGCCCCAAGCTCAGCCCTCCGCACGGAGCGTCGAGCAGCGCCGAGAGCCTCACGCGCGCGGCGATGGTCGCGACGTCGTCGATGGGTTGATCGTCGGCGAGGGCTTCTTCGAGCGTCGCGCGCACGGTGGTCTTCACGCGCACGGGCGCGTTGTCGGGCATCCAGCCGACGTGCTGCGAGAGGCCTATCCCGTTGCGGTAGAGGGCCTCGCCTTCGATCACGACGTCGCCGCGGATGGGGCGCTGCAGTCCCGCGAGCGAGCGCAAGAGCGTGGATTTTCCCGCGCCGTTCGAGCCTACGAGGCCGTAGATCGTCGCGGTCGAGAGCTCGAGCGACGGGACGTCGAGCGCGACGTAGCCGTCGTAGCCCGCGACGAGCTGCGAGGCGACGACGCGCGTGCGGCGCTTGGTTGCCTTCGCGTCCCCCTCGTCGCTCGAGCGATACACCGCGCGCTCGCGCTCAGCTTCCGATCGCGAGGTTGAACGTGGCCTGCGCGTCGATGTTGCCGCCGGGGCCGTAGTTCTGCGAGCGCGCGCGGTTCTGGATGCAGGTCGAGAGCGCGGGATCGTTGGAGCCCGCGACGGCGACGTTCGTCGCGCGGCCCGTCGTGTTGATGGTGAGCGTCACCGTGATGCGCTCTGGCGGGTGCGCGGGGTTTCGCGTGATCTGCGTTTGCCAGCAAGAACCCACGACGTTCGTGCGTCGAAACACTTCGAGCACTTGCCCTGCGCGCGCGCCGCCCGTGGGTCCTGCGGGCGCTTCGCTGCCCGAACCCGAGAGGCCAGTGTTGGCCGTGCGCGCGCTTCCCACAGGGCCGCCACCGGACGCTGTGCCCACGCCCGACGGCGCGGTGCCGAGCTGTGCTTGCATCTGTTGGAGTTGTTCGGCGGTGAGGCCGGTGGTGGTTCCTCGGTTGGTGCCAGTGCTCGTCGCGGTGGACGGGCGCGCGTGCGATCCGCCCGAGGCGTGCGAGCCGCCCGTGGAGGGCGTCGGTGTCGTGCCTGCGTTGGGCGTCGGCTGCGCGGGCCCGGTCGCTGTATTGGGCGTCGGCTGTTGCGCGGGCTCGTTTGCGGGCTCGTGAACGTTGATCTGTTCGCCGACGCGCGGATCGAGCCGCGGTTGCGTCGGTGTGGCCACGGGCTGCGTCGCGGGTTGTGCGGGCTGCTGCTGTGGCTGCTGCTGGTTGATTCGCGTGCCCATGTAGAGCCCGCCGCCGCCCGCGAGCACGATGAGCCCGCCGAGCACCACGACGACGCCCATCGGAACGCCGCCCTTCTTGCTCTCTTTCTGCTCGGCGGCCGGCGGAATGCTCGGCAGAAGGGCGGTCGCGTTCGCGCTCGGCGCGGTGGGCGCGAGCGGCGCTGCGGGGATGTCCCCGAACGGCGCGACCGCGGGCTTGGCGACCGCGGGCATCGCGGCCGTCGGAGGGATCGCTGCGGCCGCAGGCGCTGCGGCGGCGGACTTCTTCGCGCCCGAGAAGAACTCGTCGTCGAGGTCGGTCGACGCGAGGTTCGGCTCGGGTTCGGCTTTGGGCGCTGGTTTGGGCTCGGGTTTGGGCTCGGGCTTCGCTTCGGCCTTGGGCGTCGGCGCGATCGCGGGCTCGGGCTTCGGCGCTTTCTTCGGCGCGGGGCCGCCCTCTGCGGTCGCGATGAGATCCGAGAGCGACGTGAGCCGCGTCGACTCTTCGGGCTCTTCTTGCTCTTTTTGTGTGTTGGCCCGCGAGAGGGGAACGACGTTGCTCGGCGGTCGCTTCGACTGCGTTCCGAGCATCGTGTCGCTCACGCGCTTGGACGCTTCGCGGAGCAGGTCGCTGAGCTCGTTGACGGCGGACAGAGGGCGCCAATCATCGAGGCCCTCGCGCCACACGAGCGTGTCCGACGTGATGTCTCCCGAGTCGATCTTCGTCGCGAGCTCCACGCGCGTGAGCGGCCCGACGGGAACCTCTCGAATGCCCGCATACCAGCCCGTCTCCGACGGGTTGAGCAGCGCAGAGGTGCTCGCGCTCGACGAGGTTCGCTTGGGGGCGTTGGCTTCCTGCGACGCGGTTGTTCCTGCGGCGGTGATGCTCGATCGAAGAGCAGAGGCCGCGGCGGGCTTGGGCGCAGCTTCGACCGCGCGCACCGCGGGCGTTGGCTTGGGCGCAGCGGCGGGCGCAGCGGCGACGGCGCGCGCGGTGGCTCCGGCGGTGGGCAGCGACGAGCCCGTTGGCTTCGGCGCGGACGCGGGCGCAGCGGCGGTGGCAGCAGGTCGCGCGGCGCTCGTGGGCAGCGTCGATGCGGGCTTCGGCGCTCCCGCGGTGGGCAGCCCTGTCCCCGTGGGCTTGCTCGCGCCTGCCGCGGGAAAGCCCGTTCCCGCGGGTTTGGCGGGGCTCGGCGCGGGCTTGGGGGCGCCCGCCGTGGGCAACCCTGTTCCCGTGGGCTTCGCGGGGCTCACGGGGGCCTTCGGGACCGCTGCGCTCGGCGGTGGAACAGACGAAGGCATCGCCGTCGCGGCCGATCCGATCTCCGTGTCGTCACCCTGTCCGACGGCGTCGCCGCGGACCTCGATGATGTGCTCACACTTCTTGCACTTGAACTTCGTGACCTCGCGACCGCGCAGCTTCTCGTCGGCCACGTGGTACTTCTGCTTGCAGTTTTCACAGAGGAAGTTCATCGCGACCTCGAACGGGACAGCACGGCGGTTGGTTGCGGCCGTGTGATGAGTGGGGACAACGCGGGAAAAGGACTAACAAAAGTCACCGGAGTTCACGTTAGAGCAACGAAAGCAGGTGTTCTTTGATCTGCGCGCGCGTGGCGTCATCGGGGCTGTGGCTGATGGCGCGCTCCCACATCTCGATCGACTTTCGCTTGAACCCTGCTTGTTGATAGAGGACCGCGAGGTTCTTCAGCACGGCGAACGAGCTGGGGTTGAGCGCGAGGGACGCCTCGAGCTCTTGGATCGCGCGAAACAAATCACCCTTGCGGCCGACGAGCAGCGCGAGGTGGTAGTGCAGTCGGTACGAGAGCGGGTCGAGCAAGAGCGCTTGCTCGAGCAACACGATGGCCTCGTCGATGCGGCCGACTTTGTACGCCTCGACGGACTTGGTGAACGCGCGCTCGGCCTCAGCGGCCATGGATTCGGGGTCGCGCTCGGGCTTGGCCTTTCCGTTGACCATGCTCTCGACCGCGGCGACGACCTCGCGGAGCTGAAAGGGCTTCTCGATGAAATCGTGGACCGAGTACGCGCTCTTGAGGTCCTCGCGAAAGCGCCAGCCGCGGTACACGGCGGAGATCATCAGGACGGGCGTGTTGCCGAAGCGCGTGGACGTCTTGATGCGACGACACACTTCGAAGCCGTGGACCTCGGGCAGCATCGCGTCGAGGATGATGGCGTCGGGCGAGTGCTCCTTGACCATCGCGAGCGCGACTGTTCCTCGATCGGCTTCGATGACGCGAAAGCCCTTCTCGCTGAGCACGCGCGCGAGGAGCTTTCGAATGTCCTCTTCGTCGTCGACGACGAGCACCGTGCGACCGACGACGCCAGCGATGGGGCCGAAGGCAGAGTCGAGCGCGTTCGGCTTGGTGAGCGCCGGAGGAACGGGGATGGGCGGCGCCGGTCCGATCGACGCGTCCGACCCGAGGGTGAGCGCGTCTCTGCGGGGCTTTCCTGGGCCTGCGGAGACGGGGCCTGCGGGCACGCGGAGCACTTCGGTCTCGAGCGAGTCGTCGAGGTGCAGGTCGCGCCCGGACCCGCTGATCGACGTCGGTGACGTGTGCGGCGGCGCGGCGAGCGGCGTGCGTGCGGCGGGCGCGCGCGACGGCGGGGGCGGCGGAGAGGTGTCGCTCGACGCGGACGAGAGCACGCTCGTCGCGGTGGGATCGATGGCCCACGATCGATCGCCGCGCGCCTTTGCGCCGTACGCGAGCTCGATCGCCGCGCGCAGTTGATCCGGGTGCGCGACGTACGGAAACACTTTGCGATTCGAGACGAACTCGAGCTCGTCGATGACCCTGCGCTCGGTGGGCTCGGCCATCGCGAGCAGCACGGCCTCGACGTTGACCTGGAGGGGCAAGACGTTGTGCGCCCGCGCGACCTCGACGGGCACGAGGTCTAGCTCGCCGAGGGCGATCTTGATCTGCCGCAAATCCACAGCGGGAACGCCGAACTTGTCCGCCAACGCAGTGAGCGTCCGGCGGTCGACCTCGGGCACAGAAGCGAGTTGGTCACGAACCATCACGAACCATCGTCGACGCGAACGGCGCGCTCACTCGACAAAAGTACCGTGCCCCTGTCACGCGTTCAACGACGAAGGTCGCGCGCGATCGACGCGCACACGCGAGCGCATGCGCTCACATCCCCGCGACGATTCTCCACTGTCCGTCGATCTTCTGCAGCTCGAGGCGATTGTCGGCGACGCGACGGTGCCAGCTCTCGCGCGCGTCGCGGTTGGACTGCTCGGCGCGGGCGGGGTCCGTGCGAAAGACGGACTCGGGGGGCGGGAGCATTCCCTCGGGCACTTGCACGGGCGAGCGCACGAGCGTGAACGAGCCCGTGAACGTGTAATCCACGCTGGCGCGTTGTCCGTCTTCGCTGATGTCGACGCGGTGGTAGCGGCACTCGTAGCGGACCTCGCGCACGGTGTCCGACCAGGTCGATAGGAGGCGACGAAGCCCGTCGATGCCGTAGTCGTCGTCGCCTGTGGGCGTCCCGCCGTCTTCGAAGTAGTGGGGCGCCGCGAGCGTGAGGAGCGTGCGGACGTCGCGCTGTTCGACGGCGCGTCGGTAGCGCTCGGCGAACTGGATGACTTCTTGATTCTCGCGCGTGTCGGGCACGTCCGTGTTCGGGATGCGCGCGGCCGCGCAGGCCGAGAGCGGGACCGAGAGCGCGAGAGCGAGGAGGCAGCGTGCGGCGAGCTTCATGGTGCGATCGAGAAGGGCAAGCGGCGGACTACGACGATGGTTCGAACGACCGTCGCGCGCCGGAGTATTCCGCGGTCGGGGGCGATGGGGCAATTCAATCGTGCGCCCTCAATCGTTGAGCACGCCGACGTCCCACTCTTCGTCGGGCGAGCGCAGCGCTTCGATCACTTCGAGCACGCGCTGAAGGACGTCCGTCGCCGCGTCGAACGGCGCCACGAGCACGCCGATTTCGATGCGCTTCGGGAGCTCCCACACGCGCACTCCGGCGACGCCGTCGACGTCGAGCACTGCTTCTTCGATGATCCTCGCGCGACGCGAGAGATTTGGCGCTGAGCCGTCCATACGATCCGAGCTGGCTTTCAGGAAACGGGGGCGGTAGCACCATTCTTCCCGCTGGGGAAGAGGGGGTTTAGCGCGCGGGCGGGTCGGCGAGCCACGTGTGTCGCGCGGGCATCGGTCGCGTGGGACCGAAGACTCGCCCGTTGCGTATCGATCGGTAGGCGCTCGAGAGCTCGTCGTGAACGACCCCAATTGGAGAGACGTTGATCGCGACCGACGAAGAGCGAGCCCGTGAGCTCGAAGGCGAGATCGCGCGCCTTCGGGCGGAGTTGGCGAAGAAGGGGTGAGCGCGCGAGCGTGTCGGGAGCGCGAAGAGAGGGGCGCGGCAGTGAGCACTCATCATTCGTCACCTGTGGTGAACGAACAGGAAACTCGCAGGTGAAACTCCATCATGCTCAGCGGCTGTCCCCCACCTTCAGTTGGGGGCAGCGAGAGTCGATCCGTGCGCCGCTACCGGCGCACTTCACAATCAGAAGCCATCGCACTGGGTACAGCATTTTTGCTGTCCGTTGTGCCTTCTCG
>JAEUKI010000018.1 GCA_016793325.1 Myxococcales bacterium
GGGCAGGTACACGATGATGCGCCCGTAGCCCGAGTAGATCCCGAAGCCCGATCCCGTCCACGCCAACGCGCGCGAGAGCATCACGGACGTGCCAGAGAACATCCCCGACGAGTTGAGCGCGCGAAGCTGCGTGATCGTCGCGGCTCCGCCGAACGTCGGAGCGTTGCCCGCGGCGTCCGCAAACGCGTACGCGACGCTCCCGCGCAGGTCCGATGCCAAGAGCTCGATCACCGCCGCAGGGCTCACCCGCGTCACCGTCGAGATGTCGCCCGCAGGCAAGAACACCGTCGAGCTGTCGCCAGAGTAGAAGACGTTGATCGCGGTGACCGCGAGACCGCTGCCCTGATCGCCAGCGCCCGTACTGGAGTTATCGACCGCCGGAGACAGTCGGCACATCGTCGGGTCCACGGACATCGTCGTGATCCGGAAGCTCGGATCGGGAACGCACACGCCGAGCGCGCACGACTCGCCCGAGGCGCAGCGCACGCCGCACGCGCCGCAGTTGGCGCTGTCGACTTGAATACTGGTGCACGCACCCGCCGCGCCGCAGCGGGTCTGCCCCGCCTCGCACGCGGGCAAGCACATCCCGCTGAAGCACGTTCGATCCGCGGAGCACGCGTTGCCGCAGCGGCCGCAGTTCGCGTTGTCGTTGCGCGCGTCCGTGCAGGTCGATCCGCACTGGAGGCTCGGCGGCAGGCACGCGCCGGCGTCTGTTCCCATGAGCGGAAAGCATCCGCCCGCGACGCAGCCGAAGCCCGTGGGACACGCGTTGCCGCACGTCCCGCAGTTGGCGACGTCCGTCTGGATGTTCACGCAGCGGCCAGAGCAGTCCGTCTGCGACGCGCCGCACCGGACCGCGCACACGCCCATGTTGCAGAGCTGTCCCGCGGGGCACATCGTCCCGCAGCGCCCGCAGTTGTTCTGGTCGCTCGAGATGTCCGTGCATCGCCCGCCGCACGCCGCCTGACCGACGGCGCACGAGGGCGCGCACATCCCGCTCTGGCAGCTCTGCCCCATGGGGCACGCGTTGCCGCACGTCCCGCAGTTCGCGCGGCTCGTTTGGGTGTCGACGCACGCGCCCATGCACTCGGTTTGCCCCGACGCGCAAACGACGCGACACATCCCCATCGCGCAGCTTTGCCCAACGGGGCACACGGTCCCGCACGTCCCGCAGTGGCGAATGTCGCTGGTTGTGTCGACGCAGCTCCCGCCACACGAGGTCTGCCCGGTCGGGCACGACGC
Organism: Myxococcales bacterium; assembly: GCA_016793325.1. GTDB lineage: Bacteria > Myxococcota_A > Polyangia > Polyangiales. The sequence goes on from JAEUKI010000018.1 coordinate 1,243, forward strand.
GGCGCACATTCCGCCGCCGCACACCTGGCCGGCCATGCACGCGTTGCCGCACATTCCGCAGTGCGACGGGCTGTTGCGCGTGTCCACGCACGCGCCCGAGCACTCGGTGAGGCCGGCGCCGCACGCGACGACGCAGCGCCCCGCCACGCACGATTGTCCGCCGGGGCACGCCGCGCCGCAGGCCCCGCAGTGACGCGGGTCGGTCTGCGTGTCCGCGCACAATCGAACGCCCGCGCCAGCGTCACCGCCGCCGCCGCACTCGGTGTAGCCCGTCGCGCACGTCGTCGCGCAACGGCCCGCCGAGCAGACTTCGCCCGCGGAGCACGCGCGTCCGCACGCCCCGCAGTGGCGCGCGTCCGACGTGATCGTCGCGCACTCGGAGCCGCAGAGGTTTTGACCGCTCGGACACGAGAGCGAGCAGCTCCCCGCGACGCACGCCTGTCCGTCGGTGCAGCGGATGCCACACCCGCCGCAGTTGTTTCGGTCGGCGTTGACGTCGACGCACGCGCCCATGCACCCGCGCAGCGGCGCCGCGCAAGCGGACGAGGGCACGTCCATCGTGGCGTCCGCCGGCCGCGTGTCCGGCGGAGGGAGCGTGGCCGGAGGAGAGCACGCGCCGAGCGCCGCCATCGCAGCGCAGGCGAGCGCGAAGGCGCGAAGCGATCGTTGGTTCATTGTTTTTTCTGCCAAATCAGAGGTGAGTTGAATAAGTGTGTTCATCGTACTCCCTCCGGTTCTCACGGCAGCTCCCAGGTCGCGGGGCACGAGACGATGTGCTCGCCGAAGGACGGCGGCATCGGAGACCAGCTCGGCTGCGCTTCGAACTGCGCGTACCAGCGGTTGCGCGCGGGCGAGAAGCCGATCGCGCAGATGTCACCGTTGGCCGCGGTCGTGATGGTGGTGTTCACTCCCGAGCCGATTTGCTGGCGAACGAGCCCCGTGCCCGACCGCATGTACACGATGTAGTGCAGGCCGCCGAAGAACTCTGCGATGCCCCAGTGTCCCTGACGCTCGCAGTTGAACGGCGAAATTGGCGCGGTGCCTCCGACGAGCCTCGTGACCATGCCGGTGGGCATGGCGATCTGCCAGTAGCCCTGATCGACGCCCGAGGGCAGGTACACGATGATGCGCCCGTAGCCCGAGTAGATCCCGAAGCCCGATCCCGTCCACGCCAACGCGCGCGAGAGCATCACGGACGTGCCAGAGAACATCCCCGACGAGTTGAGCGCGCGAAGCTGCGTGA
>JAEUKI010000033.1 GCA_016793325.1 Myxococcales bacterium
TGAGGGACTGGGCGGGTGAGGTGCCTCACCAACCACCGTGACCGTGAGGCGACCACCATCGCGGTCGCATTCGAGGTGCGAACAAGACACTTCGCGGAGAAACGCACTCGATCGATCCATCGACGCGCTGGGTGCGGTCGCTGCTTTTGAATTCGTGTGCAGGGGATAGGACATCCACCGGCGGTCTGTCGAGCGCGCGTCATCCGTTGGCGTCCCGATCGGTCATCGCGTTGTCTTCGCCCTCGCTCGTAGGCTGCCGCGCCACAATCGCTCCACCGCGCTGCACCGTGCGTTCGCCGCTCTTTTCGCGGGCGAAACTGAGTTGGCGCTTCGCGCCGCCGGGGAGATTGTCGCGTTGACCGACGCGACCGGTGTGCATGAGCTGCACGAAGATCCTTCCGCCGCGGGCGTGGACGGCGTCGGTGACGAGCTTCCAGGCGGCGACTTGAGCGTCGGTGAAGACGCCGGGGATGCGCGCGTAGCCGAGGCCCTCGGGCGCGGGCGACGTTCCCTCGGTGATGATGAGCCCGGCGCTCGCGCGCTGGCCGAAGTACTCGGCCATGAGCTCGTTTGGGACGTTGCCGATTGCGCGGCTGCGCGTCATGTGCGCCATCACGATGCGGTTGCGCAGCGAGATCGATCCGAGAGTTGTGGGACTGAATAGCTTCGAACTGTCGGACATGGTTGGGCCTACTACGGTGAACGGCGGGAGCCATGAAGCCCGAGGCCCGAACCGACAAGCCCGCCGAGCGCGCAGACGTGCGCAACGCTCGGTTGAGCACGGGCGCGACCAAGCCCCAACTCCAGGTCGTAGAAACCGTAGAAACTCGACTCGAGAGCAGCGAGCGCGTCGGACACAATCACACCCAGTGCTGGGGCGTCGATTGCACCATCGCCGAAACCACGCCCCAATTGAACGTCGTAGAAACTTGCGGAGCGTCGGCCACGCACAAGACCGTTGAAATCAAGTCAAACCGCCACGAATCTCTAGAGAAAAGTACGACGATCGGATGAGTGGCGGTTTGATGTCATCGACTTCGACGCTTGCTCGTTCGCTGCGACCGTCGCGTGGACATCCATCAGACTTTCTTCACGCTAGCCAGTGGCATCATCCTCTGCCCTGAGTCGACCGACACCAGCGGGTTGTTGTATCGTCCGGTCGCGGCTCTCTCCCGTACTTGGAGTTTGCTTCGTGAAACACCGACTACTCGCACGGTTGCACTGGACACTCGCGCTACCGTTCGGCGTCAGTGCGCTGTTGCACTCGTCAGCGACGAACGCCCAACACGTCTCGCCGACTCATGGCGCGTCGGCCTTCGGGGGCGCGGGTGCTGCGACGCCAACCCGAACTGGCACTTCGGCCGTGCGTCTGCGCGTCGCGGTCGGTGCGTACAGCGGCTTCTGGGGGATCGGCTCGACGCCCAATTTCCTCCCTGGCATCGGTGGGTATGCCCGCGTCGGTGCGCAATTCACGGAACGGTTCGGTCTCGACGCGCAGATTTCGGGTGCGGCGCTCAATGGCTGGGCCGTGCGCGGCGCGGTAACGGCGGAGTTCGCTCCGGCAGACTGGTTTGCGGTGGGCAGCGGCGTGTCGGTCGTACGCCTGAACACCGCCGCGCCCCTGTTTGGCGGATACGAACAGAACATCACGTTTGCCGGTGTCCCGCTCCGCATCGCGTTTCGCGTCGGCGGCCGGTCGACGGGTCGCGCGCGCCAGGCATTCGAGATCCTCGTCGAAGGCGATCTCGGCGTTGGATCGCGACGCTTGCCTGACTACGGAAGCGGTTGCGGTTGCCTTTCGGGCGGATGGGGAGGAGGAATTGCTTGTACCGAACCCTGTCGCACGGTGATGGGTGCCAACGTGCTCGACTATGGCTGGGCTATTGGGCTGGGGCTGGGCTACGCGAGATTCTGAGTGACGAGGCGGCGCATCCCGTGGCTCGGCGCGATCGAAGGGGATAGGACATCCAACGGCGGTCTGTCGAGCACGCGTCATCCGTTGGCGCCCCGATCGGTCATCGCGTTGTCTTCGCCCTCACTCGTAGGCTGCCGCGCCGCAATCGCTCCACCGCGCTGCACCGAGCGTTCGCCGCTCTTTTCGCCTCGTGTCGCTGGTTCGATTCCGGCTCTGGGCACTGAATTTACAGGGGGAAGTGTGAGGGACTGGGCGGGTGAGGTGCCTCACCAACCACCGTGACCGTGAGGCGACCACCATCGCGGTCGCATTCGAGGTGCGAACAAG
>JAEUKI010000065.1 GCA_016793325.1 Myxococcales bacterium
AATCGCGGGAGAGGGGCTACGGGAATCGAAGCGTTGCGGCAGCACAGCAACAGCCGCACACGACGCCCATCAAATCAAAGCCCCTCTCCCGCGATTCCGCGGGAGAGGGGCGCGCGGAAGCGGGGGTGAGGCCGTCACCGCTCATTGCATCCCGCGCTGCAAGCGCGCTTCGCTCTGGGTCCTGTCCGCGGCGATCGCGCGCCACCACGCGCTCGTCGGCACTCGCTCGCCCACGATCACGCTCTCGCCGAGGCGCGGGAGCGCCAGCGCGATCCCCTCGCGTTGCGCGTGCACGAGCAGCTCTTCAGCGGGCGCATCCCACGCGTGCAGCGCCAGGTCGAACGTCCCCCAGTGCACGGGGAGCAGCAGCTTGCCCTTCAAGAGCTTCTGCGCCTTGGCTGCGTTTTCTGGGCCAAGATGAATACTCGCCCACGCTTGGTCGTACGCGCCGACCTCGAGCATCGTCAGGTCGAAGGGGCCCGCTCGCTCGCCGATCTCCGTGAAGCAATCGGCGTCCATCCCGCCGTCGCCGCCGAAGAACACGCGCTGGCCGCCCGCTTCGATGGCCCACGAGGCCCACAGGGTCTTGTCTCGATCGTTGATCGAGCGCCCTGAAAAATGCCTCGCGGGCATCGCGCGCACCGTGAGGCCCGGCGCCGCGGTGTGCTCTTGCCACCAGTCGAGCTCGGTGATCCGTGAGGGGTCGACGCCCCAGCGCTCGAAGCGCGCTCCGACGCCGAGGGCCGTGACGAAGCGCGCGCCTCTTCGAGCGAGCGTCGTGATCGCGTCGACGTCGAGGTGGTCGTAGTGATCGTGCGAGACGAGCACGAAATCCGGGATGGGCACCGCCTCGATCGCGATCGGAACGGGCTGAAATCGCTTGGGTCCCGCGAATTCGGTCGGCGACGCGCGCTCGCTCCACACCGGGTCGATGAGCACGCGGCGGCCCGCGATCTCGACGAGCGACGTCGAGTGGCCGAGCCACGTCACGCGCACGCCGTCGTGAACGGGCCCCGAGAGGACCTTCGGGTCGAGCGCCACCGAGGGGAGCGGGCCGGGTGGCGTTCGTTTGTCGCCGTCGAAGAGAAACTTTCGCATCGTGTCCCACGAGGGGCGCATTTGCAGCGGCGTTTCGATGCGGTTGACGAAGCGCCCGTCGGCCCACGCCGGAGAGCGCCGCATGCGGTCGAGCAGCGACGGAGAGAACAGAGCCATCGGGCATCGAGGGTGGTGCAAGACCTGCGCAAACGGAAGTGGGGCTCAGCGCGAAGGCGCAGCCTCTGCACCGGTGATCGTGGCGAGCGCCCAAGGCAACCACGCAGGGTCGACGTCCGCCCTGAACGACGATACGCAGAGCACCTGCGTCGCGCTCGACAGGCAGCGACGCAGCGAGGGGGAGCGCTGCTCGAACGGGATCGCAGTGACCGCGATCAGCTCGTCGCCGCGCCACGCGCGCACCGTGAACGGGTCGTCTCCCCCGGGCATCACGCGGGTGTTCCGATTGCTGCGCAAGATCGCCTCGATGGACTGGCGATCGAGCGTCGGACTCGCCGAGAGCGACTGGAGCAGCGCTGCGCGGTGCGGGTCACGCGCGTCCAACTGCAGCCAATATCCTGGCAGAATGCGACGAGTCCGGAGGGGATGTTCGGCCGTCGAGTACGCGTCCACGTCGAGCGTCACGACACGGCCGCGCGCGCTGAGCGTCCAGTCTGCGGCGAACGGGTGTCGCGACGCTGTCACCGTGAAGCCAGCGCTGGTGAGGGAGCGTTCGGCCCGAGCTGCGTCGATCGCCGCGCCGAGCGAAGCTGGCGACGGGATCGCGGGCGGGGTCTCGCGCTGCGCAGGGATGGCGTCGAGACGGCGTTGATCCTCTGCGAGGCTTCGTTGCTGAAGCAGCTCTGCAGCCCGGCGCTCGGACGCGTACCGCACGTGGGTCGACACCGCGCCCGCGACGCTGGCGACGCTCGCCACGACGCCCAACGCGACCGCGATCTTTTCAGCGAGAACCGGGGCCGAAACCGCGCTGACAACGTGTCGCCAACGAAGACCTGCGAGCAGCCACGAGCCCGCCCCGAGGACGTACGCGAACGCCGGCGCGTCCTCGCGAATCGTCGCCTCGACCGCCGCGAACGAGAGGCCGACGGCGGCGCCGGTCGTGAGCGCCGCGCGGATGAATGCACGCACACGATATCGAAGCAGCTGACGATTGACCGCGTCGGTGGCGCGACGCCCGAGGGCGACGCCGAGGACGTCCGCCAGCTCGAGCGCGTACGACTTCATCGCGGGCTCGAGCGTCGGCGCGCCTTGGCCGAGGACGACCTCTGTGTAGCGAGCGAGGCGTTCGCCGACGATCCGGCCTCTGCTGCGCATCCTGGCCTTTCGCACGCCCTCGCGCGCGAACGGCGTCGCGTTTGCGAGCGGGATCGTCGGGCCGGGGCCGCCTGCGAACACTCGAGAGAACTGCAGCGTCCCCTTTGTCCGATCGATCACGATCACGCGGCGAGTGAGCACGAGCGCGAGCAAGAACGGCGCGAGCGACGTGGCGAGAAACGCGGCTCGGTCCAGCACGAAGGACGCGACCACGCCGGCCAACGCGAGCTCGGCGGCGCTGCGGAGCGTCCAGAAGTTTTCGTAGGGGATGACCGTTCGCGAGCGAGCGCTCGACGCGACCGCTCCCGACGCGAGCGGCTGCGTCGGAGGCGTCGGGCTCGGCGCCGATTGCGACCAGTGCGGAGAGGCTGGAGGAGTGTCGGTGTTCACGCGACGAGCGTGCGCGTGCGCTCGCGAGTCCGCGCTTATCGAGCGCTTAGAAAGCGCTGTGAATCCAGCGGAGTTCGAGCGTGATTTGCCTACGGCAGCGACGCCTTCCGTTGGCGACACGCGAGGAGCTCAGGGTGTTTTCGAGGCGATGGCTCGCTGCGGGTCTGCTTCCGACGCGGCGTCGCGGCGGCGAAAGCGAAACAAAAGCGACTCATAAGCGCAGGCCGATTTCGAACTCGTTACGGTCGCAGCTCATGAAGACCCACACGATCGCTCGATGGTTGTTCGCGCTAGGCGCCCTCGCGGGGTGCAAGCGCGGAGATCGAACACGGGATCCAGCGCAGCAAGCGCCGATCGCAGCAGCGCCGATCGCGATGCAGAGGCCGACGCCGGTCGCGCCAGTGGTCGCGCCGACGCCAGTGGCCGAGCCGACGGCCGTCGATCCCTTGTGGCCGCGATGGCTTCCGCCGCTGCAGGGCGTCACCCGCCGGATGGCGACCGCGTCGGTGTTCGGAGGGTCGATCTACGCCAACTCGCTGCAGGTTCTGGTGAGCACCCGACAAACCTTCGAGCGTCAGGGATACAGCTTGTCGCAGACGACGATCCGCCGACAGCCATGGGAAGAGAGCTTCGTCTTCACCGCGACGCGAGGGGACGAGCTCGTTCGCGTACAGCTCGTGAGTCAGCCGTCGCGACCGCTCGTCACCGAGGTTCGAGCCACGACGGGCGCGGTCGCGCGGACGCTGATGAGACGCGGTTGACCGACGGGCGCGCTGGTTGCGCGAGTCTGCCGACGATGATCCCGCTCACGGCGGCGGCGAGCCCCGCGACGGCGAAGGAAACTCCGACAGCGACGCCCGCAGAGCGCGCGTCGAGCGACGATTGAATCGACGACTCGTTGGCGGCGCACCACGCGGGATCGCGACGGCAACTGTCGTACGCGTTGCCTCCGTCGACGGCGAGGGCGATCGCGGCGGATGTTCCTGCAGCGAACACGCCTGCGCCGACCCACGTCCACCACGGCGCGAACGGCCTCGGCTCCTCGCGAACGGCTCGCGCGAGCGGCGGCGCCACGGTCTGCTCCGCGACGAGCGCCAGCACCACCGAGCGTCGCTCGCCAGTCGCGAGCTCGACGCGTTGATTTTGTGTGACGAACCCCTGCGCGCGAGCGGTGATCGAGTGCGCTCCGACGTCGAGCAGAATCGAGTACGTCCCCGTCCCATCCGAGCGCTGCGGCCGCTCGTCGACCGAGAGCTCGGCGAGCGGAGGCGTCACGGTGATCGAGAGCCTCGGGCACTGCGCCTCGAGCGCTGCTCGTTCGGCGCGCACCGCGTCGAGGCGCGCTTCGGGCGCAGCGGGCTCGGGCTCGCGTAGATAACGATCCCACGCGGCGATCGCGTCGAGACGACGGCCGACCGCGCGATACGCGAGCCCCAGGTTGAACCACGCGAGCGCCCCTGCCCCGCCGTGGGCCGCGCGCTCGAGCGGCGCGATCGCCGCAGCGGCGTCCATCGCTTCGAGCAGCCGCGCGCCCCGCACGAGCTCCTCTGCGGGCGTCACCGAAGCTCCGCCCTCCGCGCTCGCGCTGGACGCGGCCTGTTGCGCGCGGACGTCCGCGGCGAACAGAAGCGCGGAGAGAGCGCAGAGCACAACCGAACGACGCACGATCGCAACGGTACTACGGGACCGAGTAACCACCGCACACCGCGACGCCGGTCCGAAGAAGCCCCCTCATCGAGCGCGCAGGACCATCCACGCGGTCGCGCCGAAATACAGCACGACCGAGAGCGCCAGCGTCCAGCGATCGAGCCTGCGACTCGCGTCCTCGCGCTCGCTGTCCGCGAGCCGCACCGCGATCACGGACTCGATCGTGGCCACGAAGATCACCAAGTACGAGAGGTTGTACACGTGGTCGAGCAGCACGAGGTAGCCGGTCTTCGGGAGGTCTCCGGCCGCGGTGAGCTGCAGCGCGACCGCGGAGATCAAGCTGGTGATTCCCAGTCCGAGTCGGCCCTCGAAGTAGCGCGACGGGATCAAGAACACGGCGAACGTGATGAGCATCACGATCGAGATCGGCACGAGCGTCGTCGCGAGGTAGCCGAGCACCGGCCGCACGATGTGAATCGTGTACTCGAAGCGCGTGTACCGATCGGCGCCCACCGGTCGGCGCGGGTCGCCGAAGTTCGTTGGATACACGGTCTCGACGACCTCTGCGGTGACGTTGCGAAGGCGCCAGCCGGGGATGTCCAGGCCTGGGTCGATCGCGGTCGTCCCTGGGTCGGCGACGTAGCGCATCTCGCGCGTCGTCGAGTTGGTGTCCTCGATGGCGATCACGAGCCGCTGCGTGTCGAAGGGATAGCGACGCACGTCGAACGGGCGACCGAAGCGCGCTTGCACGTGAAACACCTGATAGAACCATCCGTCGCCGAGCGCGTCGGGCTTCGCGTTGCCTTCGGCGTCCGTGTACACGGGCAGCTTCATCACGTCCCACGCCTCGAACTGGTTCATGAACTCGAAGGTCCGACTCGGGTCGAGGTCTTCGCCCTTCCATCGAAACCAGAGCCAAAAATCCACGAGGTACGCGTTGGACGTGAGGTCGAGCTGCGGGACGTGAAACGCGTATACGCCGACGTACACGCGCCGAGCCTCGCCTGCGTTGGCCGTCGTCCCGAGCGGATCGACGCGGTCGACGCCCAGCGCTGGGCGCAGCGGCCGCGGACGCGCGATGGGCGTAGGCCCAGCGTTCGACGCGGAGCGCGACGAGGCCGCGCGCACCACGAGCATCGCGAGCACCGCCGACGCGACCACCACGGCCCACAACAAGCGACGGCGCGAGGCGCCCAGCGAAGAGTCCATCGAGGTCGTCATGGGTGCGTCCGATGGTCGCGCTTCGCCGCGGAGCGCTCGCATAGCGCGCGCTTAGAACTCGCTTTCGTCCGGTGTTCGAGCGGGCGATCGCTGTCCTGCGCCGCGCGATCCGCGCTATGGTCGCGCTCCTGCACTGCACGCGCGCCGCTCACGCTGCCTCGCTGCTCCTCGCCGCGATCACGACCGAGGGATGTCGGTTTTGGTCGGTGCGTCCGGTGATCGAGCAGCACCTGCGAGACCAGAGCGACGCGCGCGAAGAAGACGCCCAGAGCGTCGCGGATGCGTCGGATGTGATCGATGTGTCTCGTGTCCCCGACGCGAGCGAACGATGCTCGATCGACAACGGCGGGTGCGGCGACCCGGCGCAGTACGCGTGCGTCGAGGAGCCCGCGCTGCGATGCGTGCTACGATGCGACGCAGATCGACGCGAAATCCTGCGAGACATCGGACGAATCGACACTCGCACGTTTTTGTTTTCGCCCGCGGTCGTGCACGGAGACAACGCGTGTCCGCTGCTCGTGACGAGCAGCGGACGGCCGTTCGCGGCGTTTGCGCGCGAAGGACTCGGGCGCGTCGTGTGGTTCGGTCACGACGCTGCGCTGACGACGCTGGCGATGCAGCCCGACGGATCGGCGCTCGTGCGCAACGCGCTCGTGTGGGCGTCGCGGAGGCCGTCGCTCGCGGGCGTTCGCGTGGGACTCGAGCCCCGCAACAACCTCGGGACGCTCGCGACGATCGTCGTCGCGGAGGGAGGCGCTCCTCGCGCGGTCGCTGCGAGCGCGCTCGACGCGAGCCAGATCGACGTTTGGGTGACGGCGTCGACGCTAGCGCCAACCACGCGCGCAGAGCTCGACGTCATCGACCGATTCGTTCGCCAAGGAGGGGGCCTCGTTCACGGAGGACAAGCGTGGAACTGGGCCCGCACGCGCCCCGGAGAGCCCGCGAGCGCGTACCCGGGCAACGGGCTCGTGCGGTCCGCGGGGATCTTCATCGTCCCCACGTCGCTCGCCGCGGCGGACACTGCCGTCGGCGCGACGATCACTCCGACAGATTTTTCGCACGCTCGTCGCGCGCTCGATCACACCGTCGCCCACCTCCGCGGCGAGCGAACGCTCTCGATGTCCGAGCAGACCCTCGCGGCGGTCGCGCTGGTCGACCCCATCGAAGAGCTTCCGCTCGACACGCCATTTTGGAGCGCCGCGCGCGAGCTCTTGTCCTTCGCGATGCCGACCCCTACGCGCGATCGGCCGCTCGTCACCGCGGCGCAGCCCGTCGCGGCGGTGCAGTGGCTCGCGCTCGGGCGCGCGCACCGTGAAGCGCCGGACCCGTGGCTGCCGACGGCTATTTCTGCCAGTGATTTTCCTGGAGATGCGACAGGACCGACCTCCGTCGTTCGATCGAGGATCGAGCTCGCGACGCCCACAATCGAGTCGCGATTCGTCTATGCGCAGAGCGGCGCGCGCGTGTGGCGCTCGCTCGGCGCGTATGCCCCTGCGGGAGCGTCGATCACGATTTCGATCCCGCCCAGCGCAGCGTCGCTCGGCCTCGAGGCGCAGATCGGGATGCACGATCGAGTGCTCTCGACCGAGACGCAATGGGAGCGCGCTCCTTCGCTCGCTCGGGTCGTCGCGTTGTCGAGCGAGCGCACGACGATGAAGAGCGCGTTCGGAGGGCTCGTGTACGTGCGCGTCGCGCCGATGAGCGCTGGGGCGGCGATCGACGTGACCGTCGAGGGAGCGATGGTCGCCCCGCGGTATACGCCTGGCGCAGACGCAGCGGCGTTCTTGTCGAGCGTCGCGTCGAGCGGCGCTCCTTGGGGCGAGATCGAGGGAGAGCGCGTCTCGCTCGTGCTTCCGCGATCCGTGCTGCGCGCGGTGACGGACCCGCGCGCGCTGATCGAGCACTGGGACGCGGCGGTCGCGGCGATGACCGACCTCGCGGGCGTCGAGGCGACGGCGCCGAGGCCAGAGCGCGTCGTGTTCGACAGACAAATCGCTGGCGGATCGACGGGAGACTCCGGCTACCCAGCGACGCGACAGATCGATCGGGCGCCGGTGTCGGTCGACCTCGACGCGCTTCGACGCGAGGGTGAGTGGGGGACGTACTACGTCATCGCGAGGCGCTTTCAATCGCGCGATTGGACGATCCCCGGCAGTCAAGACGCGATCCCGGCGCTCTTCAACCTCTACGCGATCGAGCGCGTCTCGGGGCGGACGATCGCGGACGCGCCGTACGCGCCGCTCGCGGCGGCGTCTCGCGCAGCGCGCGTCGAGGCGTACGTCGCGGGCGGTAGAAATTATGGGCGTGATTTCAATGGCAACGTCGCGCTCGAGATGTACCTGCAGCTGATCGAAGGCTTCGGGTGGGCAGCGTTTCGCCAGCTCGTCCGCGAGTATCAAGCGCTGCCCGAGCTCGAGCGTCCGACGACGGACGACGCGCGGATCCAGCAGTGGGCGCTGCGGTCGTCGCGGGTGTTCGGCCGTGATTTATCGCCGTTTTACGGGCGCTGGGGGCTGCCGATCGCCTCGAGCACTCGCACGTCGACGGCGATGTACCCCGCGTGGACCGAAGCGCCCGCGCGCCCTTGAGCGCGACTCGTCACTGGGGAACGACCGGCAGAAGCCACGATCGCCCAGCGCTCGCGTCGGGGACGACCGCTCTCAGCAGCGGCGTCTCGCGCGCGACGTCTGCTGCCGCCGAAGAGGCTCCGGCGCTCGCGTCGGCGCCCGCTCGAGCCTCGCGCGTGATCCGGCGCCGCGGCTCGTTGTCTCGCGCGTCGATCCGCGCGTCCGGAGGCGTCGTCGAGAGCACGTCGGGCGCGTCGGGCGCGTCGGGCGCGATCGAAGCGTCAGCGCTCTGTGTGGGAGCGTCGCTCGGCGAAGCGTCGAGCGCGCGAAGCACACGCGACGGAGCGGGGGCGTGACTCACGCGAATCGAACGCGCGACGACGAACGCGAGCGCCATCACGACGGGCGCCGCGAGCGCGACGATGCGCCCCGATGCGGCGCGAGGCGGGGCGACGGGCGACGGCGCGGGCGAAGAAGCGCGCGTGGGGTGCGCTGGCGACGGGTCGCGCTCGACGAGCGTCGCCGCGGGCGCAACGGGCGCGTCGAGTCCCGGTTGCATCGGGATTTCACTGGCAGACAGCGCTTCGAGGGCAGCGACAAAATCGGACGCTCGTTGAAAGCGCTCCGACGGATCACGCGCGAGGGCGCGGGCGACGAGCGCGTCGAGCGCGGGGTCGACCGACGGCGCCAACGAGCGGAGCGACGGCGCGGGCTGCGTGAGGAGGTTCGCGAGCAACACGGTCACGGTCTCGCCTGTGTGCGGGGTCGTCTGCGTGAGGCATTCGAAGAGCACAGCGGCGAGCGAATAGAGGTCCGAGCGGTGGTCGATCACGCCGCTCGCGCGGGCTTGCTCGGGGGACATGTAGAGGGGCGTTCCGATCGGGACGCCGAGGCTCGTTCGGGTCACGGAGGTGTCTGTCGGGACGAGCTCTCGGGCCACGCCGAAATCAATGAGCTTCGCCGAGCGAGAGGGCCCCTCTCCGAGCACCATGATGTTCTCGGGTTTGACGTCTCGATGAACGATCCCCGCTGCGTGCACCGCGCCGAGCGCGTGCGCGATCGGCACGATGATCGCCCGCGCTTCGGACAACGACAGCGGGCCCCTCTCCGCGATCACCGCGCGGAGCGTCCTCCCCTCGACGAGCTCTTGCGCGAGAAAGAGCAGCCCGTCGTGCTCGTCTTGACCCATGTCGAGCACCGCGACGAGGTTCGGGTGGGCGATCTTCGAGCACGCGCGCGCTTCCCGCAGAAATCGCGAGACGATCTTGTCGTTGGTGGCCAGCGACGGCTTGAGGACCTTGAGCGCGACGCGGCGACGGGTCCAGCCGTGCTCGGCTTCGTACACCGTGCCCATCCCGCCCTCGCCGAGCACACGCACGATCCGATATCGATCGGCGACCATGTCGCCGGGCGCGAGCTGCACCTTGTCGAACCGCTCGCCCTCGAACTCCTCGTCCACCGCACTCGAAGTGTAGAAGCAATCGCCCGGCGTTTCACTCGGAGACGAAGCGCGCGGCGACCTCGGGGTCGATGCGATAGCCGTCTTCGATGCGCGTGATCGCAGGGCGAAGCCCGAGTTGACGGAGGTTCGAGAGCGCGACGTGGAGGCGATTTTCTCCGGACCCTTCGATGAATCGCTCGCCCGCCCACGCGTGTTCGATGAGCTGCTCTGCGCGCACGACGCGTCCGGGGTGATCGATCCTCGCGCGAACGAGCGCCCCGAGCACCCGCGCGAGCACGTCGCGACGGTGCAAGCTCACCCGCTCGCCGCTCGGCAGCGAGAACCACTTTCCGCTCTCGGCGAAGACGAACGCGGGCCCGTCGCTCGCGGCCTCGGTCGCTGGCGCGACGTTCGTGGGGGCGAGCTCGTTGCGCGCGCTGTCCGCGATCCAACGCTCGATGTCCTCGGGCTCGCCCGCGGCCATCGCAGCGCGGGCCCGGTCGAGCGTCGCCTCGAGCTGCGCGAGGTTCGTTGGCCACGGCGCGCGAACGAGCTCGAGCCACGCGCGCAAAGACAGCTCCGGCACTGGCGTCCCGCGAGACTCGCTCCACGCGCGCGCGGCGTGCGCGACGTCCTCGGGTCGATCACGGAGCGCAGGAACGTACACGCGCTCGACGCCCATCAGCCGCGCGAGCTCGCTGTCGCCCGGCGAGCGCGCGTCCACGAGGAAGACCCGCTGCGCGCTCCCATCGCGACGCTCGCTGGCGAGGAGCTTTTGCGCGAGCGAGCGCGCGAGCGTCCCCTTGGGCGGCAGGCTCTTGACGATGAGCACGCCGCCCTCCTGCGCGACGAGGGACTCTTCGAAGGGGACGGGCAGTCGATCGACCCACGAATTCAACGACCACTCGTGCAGCGGGCCGCCGCGCTGAGCCGCGAGCCACTGCGCCACGCGAATCGCGCCCGCGCCGGGCTCTTCGACGAGGGCGACGTCCCGTCCGTACGCGGCGACGCGGTCGAGCTCGGACTGCATCCTGGCGAGCGCAGGGCCGACGCCCGCCAACGCAGCGCGCGGCGCCCGCAGCCCGAGCGGCGCCCGCTGCGCGACCAGCAACACGCCGCCGATGCGAACGACGTCGCCGGGCGCAAGCGTCACGAGCTCGACCCGAGCGCCGTTGACGTGCGTTCCGTTGCTGCTGCCGAGGTCCGCGACGCGCAGCGCGCCCGACGCGTCCACTTCGATGCGGGCGTGTTTGCGCGAGATTCGCCCGTCCGCCAGCGCCCCCGGCCCGAAGCTGTCGTCTTCGCGCCCGAGCTCGACGCGCGAGCCGTGCAAGAGCACGCGGCGCGCGCCCACCAGCGCAGGGTCTGGGTGCGCCACGACGAAGAGGCACCACTCGACGCGGCGCGGCTCGTCCTCCTCGGGCACCGTGGTCTTCATGAGCTGCGTGGAGTCGCGAGTGTACCGGCTGTCGGGGCCCCCGTGCAGCATCGACCGGAGCTCGCACTTCGCTGTCGACTCTGCCCTGCGATCGAGGCGACGATCGCGCGATGTCCATGCGTCGCGTGGTGTTCGGTCTCGGGAGCAACCTCGGCGGTCGCTTCTCGATGTTGCGCGCGGCGCACGATTTGTTCGCCTACGCCTTCGATGGAAACGTCACCGACGCGCGCGTTCGGATCACGGCGCCCGTCGGGCCCGTGCAGCCGGATTTCGCGAACTGCGCGGTGCTCGTTCGAAGCGACGCGCCTCCCGAAGCGCTCTTGTCCATCGCGCTCAGGCTCGAAGAGAAGCTCGGACGAGAGCGCTCCGTGCGGTGGGGCCCGCGGACGATCGACGTGGACGTCCTGTGGATCGAAGGCGAGGCGCACGAGAGCGAGTCGTTGATCGTTCCGCACGCGCGGCTGCGGGAGCGGACGTTCGCGCTCGCGCCCCTCGTCGAGCTCGCGCCGGACGCGAGCGATCCGAGAGACGGCGCGATCTACCAGCAAATTCTCAGGGACATCGCCCCCAATGAGCCCGACGCCGGCTACGAGCTACGCGACGGGTTCGACACGATCGAAGTGCTCGACCACACCGCGGACGAGGGCTTCGACGTGAAGGCCATCGACCGCGCGGACCTGCTGGCGGGCTGCGCCGAGGCGCTCGGCAACACGATGGTCCACCGCTCGAGCGTGAGGCCAGTGAGGGTGTTGCCTGTCGAAGCGCGCGCCGCGGAGGACGCCGAGGGCTTCTCGGACGACAGCGAGCGCATGCACGCGTGGCTCGCCGAGGTGCTCTACACGCTGGACGCCAAGCGATTCGCTGCGCGGCGCGTGTGCGTGACCGACGACGGGCCCCGCTCGGTGCGCGGATTGATCCTGGGCGAGCCCCTCGACGAGAGCCGCCACGAGGTCGGAACGGCGGTCAAGGCCATCACCTACCACGATATGCGCGTCGGTCCGGTCGGGGACGATCGCTGGGAGGCGCGCGTCATCGTGGATGTCTAAACCACGCGACAATGTGAACGCGGTAGAAGCGAGACGAGCGTTGGCGGGGTTGAAATCAAGTCAAACCGCCACGAATCGATCGAACAAAATGTGCCGATCGAATGAGTGGCGGTTTCGCGGTGCGGCGTGAAGGTTGCGCTACGCTCTCGGTGTGGCGCTCAACATCAGTCAGGACCACGCGCGCTTTCGAGACATCGTGCGCGGAAAGGTCCGAGAGAACCTGCGCAAGTACATCTCGAACGGAGAGCTCATCGCGAGGCAGGGCAAGGACACGGTGTCGATCCCCGTTCCTCAGATCGACACGCCGCGCTTTCGCTTCGGCGACAAGAGCGCGGGCGGCGTAGGCCAGGGCGAAGGGGAGGCTGGCGATCCCGTCGGCGGACAAGAGGGCGAAGGCGAGGGCGAAGGCGGCCGAGGCAAGGCGGGCCAGGGCGAAGGGCAACACGCGCTCGAGGTGGACGTGTCGCTCGACGAGCTCGCGCAAATCCTGGGAGAAACGCTGCAGCTCCCGCGCATCGAGAACCGCGGACGCCGGCAGATCTTCGCGGCCAAGGACAAGTACACGGGCATCAGTCGCGTGGGGCCCGAGTCGCTCAAGCACTTCAAGCGCACGTTTCGCGAGGCGCTCAAGCGGCAGATCGCGGCGGGGCTCTACAAGGCCGATCGGCCCATCATCGTTCCGACGCGCGAGGACCGTCGCTACAAGAGCTGGCAGGTCGACACGCTGCCCGTCGCCAACGCGGTGATCATCTACATGATGGACGTGTCCGGCTCGATGGGCGACGAGCAGAAAGAGATCGTCCGCATCGAGAGCTTCTGGCTCGATACGTGGTTGCGCAGTCAGTACAAGGGCATCGAGAGCGTGTACATCACGCACGACGCCGCGGCGCGCGAGGTCGATCGCGACACCTTCTTTCGCACGCGCGAGTCAGGCGGGACGATGATCTCGAGCGCGTACAAGCTCTGCGCAGAGATCATGAAGGACCGCTATCCGCCGGACGAGTGGAACGTCTACCCGTTTCACTTCTCGGACGGAGACAACTGGAGCGTCGACGACACGACGCTGTGCGTTCAACTCTTGAAGGACCGCGTCCTGCCAAACGCCAACATGTTTTGCTACGGGCAGGTCGAGAGCCCGTACGGGTCGGGGCAATTCATCAAGGACCTCCGCGAGCACCTCGGCGCAGACGAGCGCGTGGTGACCAGCGAAATCCGCGACAAGGACGCGATCGTCGACTCGATCAAGGCCTTCATGGGAAAGGGCCGGTAACAGAGCGATGGCAATGGGAACGAAGCGCGACCTGCCCGACTACCTCGAGACCTGGCAGGTCAAGATCGAAGACCACGCGCGCACGCTGGGCTTGGACATCTTTCCGCAAGTGTTCGAGGTGCTCTCGTTCGACGAGATGAACGAGGTCGCCGCGTTCGGCGGGTTTCCGACCAGGTATCCGCACTGGCGCTGGGGGATGGACTACGAGCGACTCAAGAAGTCGAGCGAGTGGGGGCTGTCTCGCATCTACGAGATGGTGATCAACAACAACCCCGCCGTCGCGTACTTGCTCGAGGGCAACTCGCTCGTCGATCAGAAGCTCGTGATGGCCCACGTGTGCGGGCACAACGACTTCTTCAAGAACAACTTCGCCTTCAAGCTCACCGACCAAGACCGAAGGCCGCCCTCGTCCGCCGAGGACCTCGTCGTGTCGCGCGCGGCGAACCTCCCGTCTCGCAAGTGGATCGACACGTTTGCCAATCACTCGACGCGCGTCCGGCGCCACGTCGAGCGGCACGGAATCGAAGCGGTCGAGTCCTTCATCGACGTGTGCCTCTCGCTCGAGAACCTCATCGACCCGCCGGGACGACTGCTCGAAGGGCGCCTGCGTCCGCTCGTCAGCGACGAGGAGCCCGGCCCCGTCGAGCTCACACGTTTTCAAGCGAAGGACTACATGCAGTCCTTCGTGAACCCCAAAGAGGCGCTCGACGCAGAGAAGAAGAAGCTCGAGGCCGAGCGCGAGAAGAGCAAGAAGTTTCCAGAGACTCCGCGCAGGGATGTGCTCGCGTTTCTGCTCGAAAACGCGCCGCTCGAGCGCTGGGAGCGGGACATCTTGGAGATCGTCCGCGAGGAGGCCTACTACTTCTGGCCCCAGGCGCAGACCAAGATCATGAACGAAGGGTGGGCCAGCTACTGGCACTCGAAGATCATGACGGGCTACGCGGCGACGGGCGACGAGATCATCGACTACGCCGATCGCAACGCGTCGGTGCTCTCGACCGCAGGCGGCAGGCTCAACCCGTACAAGCTCGGCGTCGAGCTCTTTCGCCACATCGAAGAGCGGTGGAACCGCGGGCAGTTCGGCAAGGACTGGGAGGACTGCAACGACCTCGAGGAGCGCAAGAACTGGGACCTCAAGCTGGACCTCGGCCGCCGCAAGATCTTCGAAGTGCGCGCGCTCTACACGGACGTCACGCTCATCGATGAGTTTCTGACGCCGGACTTCGTGATCGAGAACAAGCTGTACACCTTCGGCTGGTCCAACCGAAACGAGCGCTTCGAGATCGACACGCGCGAGTTCAAGAGCGTGAAGGACAAGCTCCTCGCGCAGCTGACGAACTTCGGGAGCCCCTTCATCGCCGTCGAGGACGCCAACTTCGAAAACCGTGGTGAATTGCTGCTCAGACACGAGCACCAGGGCGTCGACCTCGACCTCGAAAAGGCGCGGCGCACGCTCGAGAACCTCTCGCGCGTCTGGCGGCGTCCGTGCGCGATCGTCACGACCATCGAGACGCGACCGTCCATCCTGCGCTTCGACGGCAAGGAGCACACGACGCGACCGATGAAGTGAGCGCGCGGGGGGAGAAGCGGCGTGCGTGCGCAGGGGGGAGAAGGCGAACGGGCCAGCGGGACGAGAACCGGGCGAGAACGGGGACGGACGAGAACGGGGACGGACGAGAACGGGGACGAGAACGGGCGAGAACGGGCGAGAACGGGCGACGAGAACGGGCGACGAGAACGGGCGACGAGAACGGGCGACGAGAACGGGCGAGAACGGGGACGGACCTCGCATTTTGTGCGTCGCT
>JAEUKI010000040.1 GCA_016793325.1 Myxococcales bacterium
GCCGAGTTGATTGGCCGCGTGGCCAACTTCGAGCACACCGCGAGAAAGGATCCCGAACGCCTCCGCGAACGCCTCGGTCTCCCGATGAAGCTCGACCCGGCTGTGGAAAAACTACGATGCCCGTCGCGGTAGTGGTTTAGAGGCACGAGTGGAAACGGTGCTCGCGGCACACGCGCCCGGCTTTCGAACTGCGACGCAGCCCTTGGCAGCCGTCGTTGACCTTGGGCCGCTCCGACACTCTCGCGGGGGTTTAAGGCATTGGTCTTCGTGGCCGACGAACCCACGACGCAAAACACCTCGTTGGCGGCGAAAGGCAAGAAGCCCCGGCGACCGAGTGAGGATCGCGAGGGCTTCTTTGTGTGCGTGAACTACGCGGTGCGGTACTTCAGGTAGCTGGTGACCATCGGCTGCAGCGCAGCGTAGCTGTTGGGGTCCTTACCCATCTTCGCGGGATCACCAGACCCGTTCGCGAACACAAGGTACGCCTGGTTCACGAGGTCGGACATGTCGTAGTCCTTCGGGACCCGGAGGCACCAGCGGCCAGCCTTCGCGTCCTCGCGCGCGAAGTTGCCGAGCGCAGACATCACGGGGAAGAGCACCCCCATGCGCACGTCGAGGACCTCGCCCTTCGGCCCCTTCCTCACGGGGCTGCGGCGCTCATGCTTGCCACTCTTCTGCCGGAACACGCCGAACGCGGGGTGGGTGTGCAGCGACTTGTAGAGTTCGTGTGCGTCGTACGCGACTTCCAAGAAGAACCTCTTCGCGTCGGCGTACTCGGACTTGGTCATGATCTCGTTGAAGTCGTCGAGGCACACGGCCTTCTGCGAGAAGGCGTAGGCCCGCGCGCCGCTGACGGCCTCCTTCCCCGCAGCCCTCGGCATCTTGATCGACGAGGGCACGATCACGGTGATGACCTGGATGAGCTTCTCGGTGTCGATGAACCCGTTCTCGGGCAGGTCCGTCTCGGACTTGCGGAGATTCACCTTCGGGTCGTGCTTGCGCATCGCGGCCTCAAGCTCGTCAAAGAGCCCCTTCGCGCCGTAGGTCGAGACCGGGATCACACGGTTCTGGAAGTTGCGCGCGATCGTGATGTCCGACGCCAAGCTGCTGTCGCCGCAGACGATGACCTCGAAGTGGATCGGCGGCGGCTCGCTGCCCTCGCCCTGCTCCTCGTAGAAGTCCTTGAGCACGCCGCGGGTCTGGCTGCCGTTGATGATCGAGGCGTTGGTCAGCTCAAGAACACAGTTCTTGTCATCAACGGTCGCTCCCGTGCAGACGATCGTGATGCCGCTGTTGAGCATCGCGAAGTCCTCGGGGCGGGCCTCGAGCGTCGAGCGGATCGCGTCATTCACGTCCGTCCGCTTCTTGATCTTCTTCCCGTTGACCTCGGTCTCGAGGTACTGGCGGACGTTCTGGTCGTCCGGCAGGTCGAAGAACTCACCCGAGGGGGCGACCCCGCAGCGGCGTTCGCGCTTCAGGTCGAGGTCTGCCTTGGAGGTGACGTTGCGGAGGACTTCGTAGTGGATCTTGTGCTTGTTCGAAATAACCACGATTGCTGCCTGGCCTTTCCGACGAAGTCCCCATAGTGGGTCGCCCGGCACCGCCGAAGACCTGAAAGGACGTTCGCCAAACTTCCCAAGGGCATACTCAGGAAGAGAATGCAACGGTAGCTTTCCAGCCTCGCGCCGTCAACCACTGTGCGTTGACCAACCGAAACAACCAGTGCTGCCGCAGCACGAAGAGGAGGCAGGTTCGTGGGCGGGTGCCCGTGACGATGACGCTCGGCTCGCTTCCCGATGGTGATCAGGCAGCGTGCTTGGTCAGCTCAACTGCCCGGCGCACCACCGCCAAATCGACCCCAGCCTTGCTGTCATCCGCGGAGGGGCGCGCCTCGAGCGCGTAGGCGACAAGGAATCGTAGCCCCCAGTTGACGGCGAGGCCCAGCGCAAGCCCGCGGTTGTGATGGTCAAGGATCGTCGGGCGATCTGTGACGCCCGCATTCACGAGCGCCTCGTCGAGATGCTGCTTGAAGAGCGACGCAGGAGTGCCCACGGGCCACGCCACCGCAGCATCGACCTCGCGCAGTTGCCCTTCCAGCCTCTGCACGTTCTTGATCGCCGAGAGCCACTCGCGCTCCCCAGGCACGATGCCGATGCGCCTGCACGCGGCCGCGAGCACGAAGCAGAGCGGCGAGTAGAGCGCGCCCGCGTCGTCGAGTTCGCTGTGTACGACCACCTTCGCGTTCCGCGTGAGCACGCCGAGAATCGCAGCCTGCTTGTGTGGCTCGTGCGCCGCGACGGCGAACACCGTGCGGTCGCAGAAGTCGATGATGCTCTTGAGCCAGTCGCGCAGTTCCACTGCGGCGCGTTCGAGTGCGTCCATGGGCCTTATCCCTCCACCTCGAGGCACGACTGAATCGAGCCGAGGTTGTCGAAGAACACATCGCTGATGAGCGCCGTCGGAGGTTCTGCCGCACGCGGCGTCTCGCGTGTCGACGCGGAGGGGGCGGGCGCGAGTGCAAGCTCCGCGAGTCCTCGCTCGACGAGCATGGCCGCGATCTGCGACGGGCTCACGCTCTTGCCCTCCTGGCTCAGCGTCGCGGCGAGCTGCTCGAGCTCTTCCCAGCGTGAGGGCTGGAAGCGCACGACGCGCGTCATCGTCCAGTCGGGGTCCGTCGGGCGTCCGCCCGTGGACTTGATCCGCTGCTCGACCTCGACACGCAGTTGCAGGAGATCGAGCGGCCCCTTGCTCGGCGTGCCGGGCACGGACACGACGCGCGACGAGCCGAGCGCTTTGCCCACGCGCGTGGGGTCGAGTCGCTTTCGTTCGGTGGTCTTCACTTCGCCTTCGCCTTCTCCTCCTCGTCCGCGTCGTACTCGGTGATGCCGTGGTACGCGCCATCGACGATCACGCCGATCTCCCCTTGGCGAGCTTCGCGACCGAGCCGGTGCAGGAAGCGCCGCAGTGCTGCGAGCGCTTCGTCGGTCACGTCCGCTTCGGCGGCGTAGGTCGTGACGAGCACGGTGTCGTCGAACACGAGTGCGCCGTTCGCGGCGTCGTCGCGCCAAACACCGCGCCCCGGCGGAAACGCGGTTGCGCCGCGGAACAGCGTCCCGAAGGCGCGTAGTGCTTCGTCGCGCCAGAACGGTTGGTCGATGGGTTTGCTCACCCGATCGACACTCGGGATGAAGAGCGTGATCTGTACGGTCCCAGCAGTGGGTCCCGCGCCGAGCATGGCGCCGACGTTGGCCATTGGATGAAGCCTGTCCTTTCTATATCGAAAGTCAACCGGCAGACCAGCAGTGTTTTCGCTGGGCTTCTCGGCGACCCAGCCCGCTGCACGCAGGTGCGCGCTGCTTGCGATCAACGTCGCGTCGAGCGCTTGCGGGTATGTCGGAACATCTCGGGGAGCACCGCCTCGAGGTCGAGCGCCTTCGCGTCGACAGCAGCAGCCTGGCGCAGCAAGGTGGGATCCTGGTGCGCCCCGGCGAAGAACAGAATCGCGAGCGCGGTGCGCATGAGGGACACGCGTGTGCCTTCGTCGAAGCTCATGCCCATGCTCATCGCGTAGCGGAGCGTCATCAGGGCGTGGTCGACTGCCACGAACTCGCCGGCGAGCTGATCGCGCACGAACGCTTCGAACTGCTCTTGGCTGAGCGTGGGGACGGTGACGTTGGGCACGGTGGGTTCGTTCATGGATGCAGGACCTCCACGCACTCCATCGCTGTGCGCCTCACGGTCGTGCGCACCATTCGAACCACACATTGCGGACAGATAGTGCGTTGGGGCAGCCGGGCGTCGTTGGAACGCAACGGCACTACGCGCTCTCGTCGGGACTGCACGCTGGCGGAACGCCGGGAGTCCTGGTGGCGCGTTGGCGGAGTTACGGGCCCGCGAGCCCGGCCGCCCCTTCGCGTGGAGGTTCTGCTCTTCGTCACCGCGTCGTGTCTTCGTCCCACGGGAGGCAGATGCGATCGGCGACTTCGTCGATCGTCAACTGCGCCAGCTCACGCCTCGAGAGGCCAAGGGCCTTGATCTCCGAACGGTTCGCAAACCCCTTCGCGAGAGGCGCGAACGCCACGAGCGGGTACATCGAGTCTGGCACCACCGCCTCGAAGTCAGCGAGGGTCTTGGTCCAGTCTTCCGTTTCGACGAAGTAGGACTTCCACGCTCGTGCATCCCCCCAGTCAGGCAGGAACTGGCCGTCCACAATCACGATACCGCCCGGCCGGACGAAGTAGCCTTCGTCATTCACGCGCAGACGCGCAGCAGGAAGCTTCTTCGAGACCCACCGCAAGAAGCGGATCACGAGGTGCGTCTTCCATGCGTCTCCGTTGGTCGGAATCATCGCGATCGCAGCGGGATAGTCCAGCACCTCTGGTGACCAGCTTGGGTGCGTCGAGTGATCCCAGAACTCATATAGGTCGAACGGTTGCAGGTTGAGACCGTCGGGAGACCATACGAAGCGCTGGTTTGCGTTCTCTTGAACCCTTTCGATGGCGTTCATCGTCTCGTGGAAGAGTTCATCCTCCGGGCAGTACATCAAGACACGCAAGGCATTGCGAGTTTCGTTGGGCATAGGTGTTTTGGATAGGAATGAGTTCGGGCCCGTTCCTCGCCTTGGCACCACCGTCGAACTCGGTCGATCGCAACTCGGGAAGAGCGTCACCTCCGCTCGTCCATCGCTGCCGCCGTAGTCACCGTGCGCAGCATCGAAGCATGCTTCGACTCGGAGCGCGCGAGACCAACGACCGCGCGGCGGGCCTGCATCCGCGGCTACACGGGGCTTGTTGCAGGGGTGCTAGAGTCACGCGATGTCGAAGTACAGATTCTCCGCCGCCCAGCGCCTCGCGGTCTGGTCGACGTTCGACGGGTGCTGTTTTTGGTGTACGACACTCATCCGTCTGAATGACATGGTGGTCGATCATGTCGTCCCCGAGACTCTCGGGAACGACTCCGCCAAGGTTGCACAGCTCAAGGCCGACTACGCTCTCCCCGCCGACTTCGGTGTGAATGACTTTCGCAACTGGGTGCCAACGTGCATGCGTTGCAACACAACGAAGGGAGCGACGCTGTATCCAGGCTCACCCGCCTTCTTGGCGGTCCTGTCGAGCGTTGTGAAACGAGGCGTGCTCGCGCACAAAGCTCACGCTCGATTCCTCGCTGACAAGAAGAAAGACAAGGCTCTCGGTCGTCTCGCCGTGTACCTCGAGACAGGCGTAGTGGATGCCGACGACGTGCGGACTCTACTGCCACCCGAGGAACTGCCGCCGCCGTTCGTACCGGGACGCGAACCGATGTACGTCTTCACAGACGCGATCCAGGTTCTGGGAAAGCTGAGCGAACACGTTGAACTCGTGATCGAGAGGTTTGGTGTCGGCGCGCGAAACACAGCACCCAGCCCAGGGTCTGGTTGGACCTGCGGCCACTGTGGTAGCACCGGACCGTGGAGTGGTGCCCGTTGCCAGAACTGTGGCCAAATGAGCGACGATTAGGTCGTGTGGCCATCAGTTCTGTACCACTGCTTTCGGCACCCGCTTAAGCCTTCTCCACCCACCTCAATCTACGCCGCTCAGGTACCGCAGCGACGCTGCAACCGGAGAAGTGGTCGAGAGGTAGTGCGTCGGGGCAGCCGGGCGTCGCTAGAACGCAACGGCACTTCGCGCTCTCATCGGGACTACACGCTGGCGAAACGCCCGGAGTCCTGGTGGCGCGTTGGCAGAGTCACGGGCCCGCGAGCCCGGCCACCCCTTCGCGTGGAGGTTCTGCTCTTCGTTACTGCGTCGCGCCTTCGTCCCACGGGAACCGGATGCAGTTGGCGACCTGTTCGAGGTTCAACCGCACCAGATCCTTCGCGGACAGTCCGAGCGCTCGGATCTCCGGTCGATCGAGGTAGTCGATGGCGGGAATGGAAGCGAAGAGAACGCCCATCCGTGCGTGAACGATCGCTTTGTCGAGGACTGGGAGTAGATCCCTCGGCCCGGACTCGGTGAGGTACTTGCGCTGCTTGGCGACACCCTTCATGTCGATCTGCCAGCGTCCGGCACGGAGTTCCAAGTAGCCGACGAGTACGTAGTCGCCTTCGTCATGGATGATGAGCCTAGCCTCGGGTAACTCTCTCGAGACCCATGCCAGAAACCGCAAAACCAACGCGGCGTTCCACTCGTCGTCCGCTACCTTGGTGAAGCCCCATGCAACGGGAATGCTGCCGTATCGCTCACGAAAAGACTCGTCGAACAGATCGTATTCGTACTCCTCGTCCTTGTCGGTCTGCTCGAGGGAGAGCCGCTCAGCGGTCCACGAAAAACTTTCATTCATTACACGTTGAATGCGCTCGATCGCAGGCCATGCCCGCTGAATTGACTCCTCACTCGTGAAGATGTTGTAGTGCAACGTTCTGCCCATAGAGATGAATTGGCTAGGAATGAGTTCGGGCCCGTTCCTCGCCTCAGCATCACCGTAGGTCGGATCGTTCGCAGCGTCGGTTGAGCGTCACCTCCACTCCCCTATCGCCGCACGCCTCCCCCTCGTGCGCGCATCGTTCATAGACGCGCGCACGAAGGTCGGGCCACCACGGCTTCACACCGCGGTCATCTTCGCGAGCAACGCTTCGAGCGGCGCGAGCGGGAGCATCAGCGTGATGCCTCCGCGGTGCGTCCGCGCGAGCAGTGTCTCGATCTCGCCGCACAGAGGGTGCTTGTTCTGCACGAACGCGTCCCGAAGTGCGGGGAGCGACGTGACCAGCCAAGCTCCGAATGGGGGCAGCTCCTGACTGGGCGTCCGCGCGAGCTGGATCAGGCAGAAGAGCAGCGCCTTGCGGAGCGCCGCGGCCTCGTCTCGCTCATCCGTGAGATCGTCGATCATCGCCTTGGTCAGGATCGCGTCGAGGGGATCGTTCTTCTTGGGCATGGATACCTCCACGCCTCTATCGCGCCCGAGCACCTTCCCGTGCGCGTTCACGCCGTACAAAGAGACGAACGCTACGACGACTCGTCCTCGGGCGAAGACGCGTGCCTCTCGATCATGCGTTGCACTGCCTCTGCGATCGAGCTCGCGGGCTGTGCGTTCGCTTGCGGCTCGGGATCAGACTCCGCGGGCAGCGCGATGGCGAGCTTCGAGACCTCGCTACAGAGGCGTTGCCACTGGCCGCGGGCATAGGTGTCGAAAGCCGTGCGCGGCGGCGCGTGCGTGATCCAACGCAGGATGTTGCCGTCAGCCCCATCGTCGAGCGCATGGGTAATGAACGAGTGCCGCATGGTGTGCTGGTGCCGGTGCTCGATGCCGAGCTTCGCGCAGTCGCGGCCGAGGTCGCGGTTGTGGCGGTTCGTGTTGCGCACCTCGTTGTGCTGGTTGGGCACGATGAGGTCTGCATCCGTAGGCTCGCGGCCCATGTAGAGCGCGAAGCCCTTCGTGCGCCAACGCTCGAGGATGGGTGCGAGGGTCGGATGCACGGGCGCGAACTTGATGGCGCCCGTCTTCGTCTGTGCTTCGCGCAGCGAGACACTCTTCACCGCACGCGCGATCGTGAGACGGCCGAGCGGCTTCGTCTTCGGGTCGTAGTCCTTGAAGCGCAGCACGGCGAGCTCGCCCACTCGCATCCCGGTCAAGAACTGCAACGCGTAGCTCACACGGCGCACCTCGGGGATGCGCTCGTCCGTCAGCAGCCGCACGATCTCCTCCCGGCTGTAGAGCCAGCCTTGGCGCGCGGTCGGGTCCTTGTCCTCGATCGCGGGCAGCTTGCCACGGATGGGCGCGCAGGGATTCGCCGCGATGAACTCGTCGATCACGGCTGCGTCGAGCGAACGCCTGAGTACATCATAGGCACTGCGAACCGTGCGCGGTGCCAGCGTGCCGCCACGCTCGGACGGACGCTTCGAGAGCCACTGAATGTGCGCGAGCACATGCTTGGCGCGCAGGTCCACGAGCGGCACCAAGGCGATCACCGACGGTGCCAGGTAGAGTTCGATCCTCGCCGCATCCTTCGGCTTCGACTCGTACGTCTGCGTCTCGATCCACTTGCGCGCATACGAGAGCACCGTCTCGATGATGGGCACTTCGGTTGCGCGAGGCGTCGCGCGGGCCGGAACCCTGGCGACCGCGACACGCGCGGGCTCACTCGTCGGGAGCACTCTGGCACGTGTCGCTACGGGCGCGAGTACGGGAGCCGCGGGCTCGGGCAACGCGGGCACGAGTGTCGTGGCAGGCAGGCTCTTGCCCGCGAACGGGTCCCAGAGCCCCGCGTCGTAGCGACGCTGAAGCTCGGCGGCGACGGCGCGTGCGTAGCGCAGATCGACGTCGACGCCGTCGGGCCTCGGCGGGCAGGGCGCGATGAATCGACTCGGCTTCGTGCCCGGCGCGAGCGAGATCGCGACCACGATCGTGCCGTGGCGGACGTACGCAGAGCCTGTGCGCGGACGAGTCATCGAGCCCTCGCGCGCAGCATGAGCGCTTCAACGCCTGCGGCCACCGGATCGACAGGCGTGCTTGGCGTGTCTTGAGAAGCCTCCGCTACGCGAACACGCGACGCCTCGGCTTCCGCGTAGGCGCGAAAGACCACCGCATCCACGTCCGCGGGACGCACCCAGTGCACCTTCGCGCTGGTCGAGAGGATGGGTACGCCATGCTTGCGGCAGAAGCGTCGGAACGCGAGCGCGTTCTTGAACCCGCGCGCTCGTGCCTCGTGGATGAGCAACACGAGTCGAGGCGTGTTCGCGGCATCCCGACCTTCGGAGACAGGTTCCGGGGACGATGTGCTTCCGTGCGGTCTCTGTTCGGGTTCGCCATCTCGTCGCATGGAGGGCTCCACGACAGGCTCAACACGAGAGCCTGCCGTGCTCTCGCATCGCGATTCGTCGCTCGTTCGTGCGCACTCGAGAGCCGTCGCGAAGAGGCCCAAGCGCACCGCGACGATGCTGTGAACGCGCGTCCACCCGTGACGGACTCCCCTGACCCACTCCCCCAACGGCAACGGGACGCGTTCGCGCTGATCTATGCGTAGATTCGAGCCGTTGGCGGTGTACGGCTCCCAGCTATTGGGACTTCTCGATCACCAAGAGAAGAAGTCCCAAGGGGCCACCTTCCACCGCGTGACGCTTTGGCCCCACACCACCGCGCACGAAGAGCGCCTCCGTCGCGATCTGTCAGGAGCGAAAGGACGGATGCGACAGTGCCATCAACGACTCTCGATCCCATCACGCAGTTCATCACGGGCCCACTCGCGAGCTTGCTTGTCGGTGTCGTGCTGATCGGGCTCGCGCTCAAGACCGCGCGCGAGTCGCTTCCCATCCCGACGGCCCTCGCGTCGTGGATGATCGGCGCGGGCGTGCTCCTCGTGGTGGGCTGCGCGCTCATCTCGATCTTGCACACGACCCCAACCGCGTCGCTCTGCACGGTCTTCGCGCTCTGGCTTCTGCTCGGGCTGCCCGCCTTCGCCCTCTGGTGCTACGGGCAGAACGCCGAGGCGAGACGCGCCCACGCAGAGGCGCTCGAACGCGCGCGGCTGTCTCCACGAACGCGCGTGCCGTTGCTTCCTTCGCCAAAGGGCTCGACCCACGCAGGCAGCTCGGCGACGTCGTCAACAACGCAAGGGGCGACGCCATGAGCGAGTGGTTCGCCAAGAATGTGCGCGAGTCCCTGTACGGCTCGGACCTCGAACGAGCACAGCAGGTCGAAGCGAAGACGCTTGCACAAGCTCGCACAGCCCTCGTCTCTCCTGGCGTGCGCGCCGAACTCAAGCGGCTCGCGAAGACACCGGACGAGGCCGCGCTCATCGGCACGTTGCTCGAAGCCGAGGATGACGTTGCATTCTGCGTCGCGCTCGATCAGCTCCGGGCTCACATGCTCGTCACGGGCGCGAACGGCGTCGGCAAGACCTTCATCGTGATCCTCATGCTCGTCGAGGCGCTCACGAAGAAGAAGGCGGCCGCGATCACGGTCTTCGATATGAAGGGCGAGCTGGCGGAGCTGCTCACGACCCGCGTGCTGCCCGCGATCGCCATGTCGCTCACGGGCAGTGAGCGCGATGCGTTCCTCGACCGCATCGTGGTCATCGACCCCTTCGCGAAGGACCTCCTCCCTCCGCTCGACATCCTCGTGCGGGATCCTTCCATCCCAATCGCGGTACAGGCGCAAGACATCGCCGAGTGCTTCGACGTGGCGACCGACGCGGGATCGGGCATCCGCATGGAGACGATCCTGCATTGGCTGCTTCGTCTCGTGATCGAGGTCGGCGGGTCCTTTCACGTCGTGCGCCGCGCCCTCGAAGAGCCTGCACTTATCGACGTGCTCGCACGCCACTCGAAAGACCCCGACGTCGCCCGCTACTTCCTCTTGCGCTATCCGCAAGAGCCGCGCTCGTCCAAGCTCGCGCTGCTCGCGAGGCTCGATCGCTTTCTGGGCTTGCCCGCGACCAGACGCTGCCTCGCGGCCCGCAAGTGCGTGTCCTTCGACAAGCTGCTCGAGAACCGCATCACGATCGTGAACCTCGGCACCGCCGACGCGGGGCTGCACTCGATCGCCGTGTTCTTCGCGACGATGCTCCTGACCCGGTGCGTGCGTGCGATCTTCCGCAGGCCGCACCACGGCACCGAGCCAGCGCTCCTCATCGCCGACGAGTGGCAGCTCGCACTCACCCCAGCGCTCGCGCAGGAGTGGGAGAACGTGCTCGCTCTCGCGCGTTCGAGAAACGTGTTCGCGTGGCTCGTGAACCAACAGCTCGTGCAACTCGACAAGCACGGGCAGGACCTGCGCAAGATCGTGGTCGGACAGACCGCCGTCCACGTCGCCTTCCGCATGGCCGCGGAAGACAGTCAGGTGCACCGGCATCTCTTCCCTGCGACCGGGCTCATGCCGCGACCGAAGCCGCCGCTCGGCCGAGAGCTGCAGGGATCGCCCTTCCTCAGCCCTGCGGAAGAACGCGAAGCGCGGGCCTCTGGCGCAACGACCCTCCCTCCACGCACGGCGTATTGGTTCGACAAGCGCGGCGGTTCGGCGCTGCTTCTGCGCTCGGCAACCGTGAAGCTGCCGCTCGAGAAGGATCTGCCGCGTGACGTAGTCGCCCGCACTCGCACAGGCACGCTCACCATGCGTGCCCGCGACCTCGACCAGAAGATCACGGACGAGAACACTGCGCTCGATCAGTTGCTGCAACGCGCAAGGTCTGCGGTACCCGTGAAGGCGAGCGCGCCTGTGGCTCCTGTCGTGCCATCGTCGTCTGTCACTCCGCCCGCAGTGCCCGCACCGAGCGTGCTTCCTGCGATGCCGTCCACGCCACCCACGCCCGCACCCGCGGCACCACCCAAGCGACGCAGACGTCGCGGCAAAGGCGCACCCAACCTGGGCTGAAAGGAGCGTGGGCGATGTTCTCAAAGGGTGTCCCTCGTGTGCTGCTCCTCTGCCTCGCGGCTCCATGGATCGTGCTGTGGACCGTGTGGCGCTTTGCGCGTGGCGTGCGTGCGCGCGGTCGTGCGTTTCGAGGTGCCCTCTCGTCTACGATCCGCTGTCCCGCTGGGCACGCAAACACGCTCGATGGGCGTTGGGCATGTCGTTGCGGCGCGACCTTCCTCGGCTACGCCTTCGCGCCGTGCCCGCTCTGCAAGATGCCCGCAGGCACCATCTCATGTGGGACCTGTTCCCTCACAATCCTCTCACCGCATGCGCATCTGTAGCTCGCGTCGCACGAGCTGCGGCCGTGCGAAGATGGGCTCGAAGGAGCGAGACGCATGGCGATCAAGATCGACGGCAAGACACCGGGCGGAGAGAAGCCAAGGCAGTTCAGCGCGGAGCTGAATGGTGACGAGGTTGTGCTCGCGATCAACAATCCAACAGAGACCGCGGGCTGGCAGATTCGAGTCCCTCGTGACGAGTTCAGAACGGCGATGGTCGCGTTCCTGCGCGAGAGCACACCCGCCGTGGCAGCGCCGGGCGAAACGGGTGTGCTCGCAGGCACGCTCACCGACGATGATCTCGCTCGCGTGGAAAGGATGATCAAGAGCATCGACGAGCAGATCCGTCGGGCTCCCAAAGAACAGGCGAACATCGACTACGCGATTGGCGATCAAGGACCCGTACTCGATGAGGTGATGCGTCGCTATCGTGCGGCCGGATGGAACGCAGAGGTCGCACACTGGCACGAAGTCTACGACGAGGGCACGTTACGTCTCACGCGCGCGTAGCCAGCCTTAAAGGATCGCACGACGCGCACGAGGAAGCGGGCGGGGACGATAGAGCCGCAGGGAGCACAAGCGCTCCTGCGGCTCTTTGAACGTTCGTGGGGAATTGGATCGTGTCCGGCCCGTCGGCGGATGCAGGAGGGCCGACTCTTCTATGCCCTCAAACAAACTGCGCAACGCCTGGCGGTACGCACGGTGTGGACGCATCGGGCGCGAGATCGGGTGGCTTCTGCCGTACCTCGCTCTCTCCGCTCTCTTGCTCTACGCCATCGCGCACCGCTCGGAGCTTCTCGTGCTGGGCACTTCCGTCATGGAGGCGCTCGTCACGTTCTAGGACTCGTTCGTCACCTTCCCCTCGGACCTGCACACGACCGGGCGGAGCTGCGGCCCCTCCTGTGTTCACGCTCGCGATGCGCGACGCGCCGAGGTGCGCGTCTGGCCCAGAAGCCCCCGAGGGCGAGCTTCGGTTGGACCCTGCGGTGCGATGGCGCATCGCGAGCGAAGCCCGAATGGGCGGCACCCTCCGCCCGGTCGTCGTGCACCTACCGATGGACACGCACCATGCAACGCACACGATCACCCCGCGCACGCACAACGCGCTCTGGCTGGGCGTCGGAACTGAAGATCGAGCTCACCGAGCGCGACCCTCGCCTGCTCTACGTGCCCGGTGTCTGCGGCCTCTCACCCAAACGAGACATCGCGCGCGTGGAAGGACTGAGCGACGCCGTCACGAGCGATCGGATGCGCAAGCTCTTTTGCGCCGGGTATTGCCGCGTGTTCGTGCCCAGCCTCGCGGGTCCCAACCTCTACGCGCTCACGCCGAAAGGACGCGACCTCGTGGCCGACGCGCTCGAGCTCGACCCCGCAGAGCTACGCGTTGTCACGACGCTCCCGAAGCGACTCGATCATCTGCTCGCGATTGGCGAGCAACGCATCCATCTCGCCGTCGCGATCAAGCGGAGCACACGTTACGACCTCGCATCGTTCCGCTCGGACCACGACCTCGCGGGCCCGAGGCATCGCAGTGGGACTGACCTCGTACCGGACGCGCTCGTCGAGATCGACAACACCGAGACGAACGCGCGCACGACGCTCGCGTGGGAGATCGACCTCGGCTCCGAGTCGTGCAGCTACATCGTCCAGAAGAAGCTCGCCCGCTACGTCGCGCACGCGCACGCCCGCGTCGCTCTCTATGGCGCACTCGATCCCATCGTGCTCTTCGTCGCCCACAGCACGAGACGCGCACGAAACATCGCGCGCCTCATGAAGGCGCACGGCGTCGAGGGCCGCATCGCCTTCGCGGTGCGCGATGCACTCGACGAGACCAACATCCTCGGCGCTCGCTACGCACTCCCTCGCGAACTTGCGGAGACCGCAGACGACCGTACGGCAAGCGCGTGTTTCCGGCACACGCTGCTCGGCTGATTCGAGCGCACGACGAGCAATCTCCTCGCGATCAACGGGCACGGTGGACGCGTCATGGTGGCGCGCCCGCCGCGACAGTTCAGCAAGGAGATCGCCCGTGAGTACCAAGCACTCTGTTCCGGTTTCGATTGAGCCTTCCGCTCCGGTCCCCACTCGCACCAAGGGATTGACTCGGCCTCTGGTCGGGCCGAGTCGACTGCAACTCGTCCCCATCCTGATCGACACGTCAGGCTCGATGGCAGGACAGAAGCGCCTCGACGTGAGCGATGCGACAGGGAAGCTCGTGGGGGCTCTCGCGCATCCCTCGAACCGTGGCGCATTCCACGTGGTGATCGAGGGCTACAACTCGACGTCGAAGACGCTCGTGCCGCGCACGCCGGCGCAGGACATCAGGCCCGAGGCGCTCATCGTTCCGCCCGATGCGTGCACGGGTCTCACAAACTTCGTCTCGGCGCTCGAAGCAGCGGTGAAGCACATGGACGCGATCGCGAGCCTGCCGGGCACCTGGCTCCCCTCGGTGGTCGTGATGCTGACGGACGGCCACTTCAACACGGGCGGCAAGCCCGAGACGATCGCGACGGCGATCAAGGCGCGCGCGACCCTCGTCTGCGTGGGCTTCGGTGGTGACGCGGACATGACGATGCTCTCCTCGCTCGCGACGTCCCCGACGCACGCGATTCAGGCGAGCAACGCGGGCGAT
Source organism: Myxococcales bacterium (assembly GCA_016793325.1). GTDB lineage: Bacteria > Myxococcota_A > Polyangia > Polyangiales. Next base: position 14,296 of record JAEUKI010000040.1, read on the forward strand.
CTGCGCCGCTACTTCGCGACGATCGGACAGACCGCGAGCCTCGCGGCCCTCACAGGGCAGAGTGTCGCGGAGCTGCTCGGGCCTGCGCTCACGCGTTCGAAGAAGAGCTAGGCAGATGCGCCCGTCTCGTAGCGCGCTCAAGCACCTGCATCGCCACGGCACGACGCCACCCGCGGTGCCACTTCCGCCGTCGGCGCCTGCGGTACCGCAGGCGCCGGCGGTCCCAGGAGCGCCGGTCATGCCGGTGCAGGCCGTCGCTCCGCCCGCGCCGGTGCAAGCTCCGGTGCCTGCGCCGCCGTCGCCCGCCCCTTACGTGCTGCACCTCTTCGGCGTCGGGTACACGCGCTTCGACGTCGTCTTCCGCGTGGTCGCCGTGCTCACCGCGGTGGCCCTCACCGTACTGATCGATCACTACACCTAGCCAGTGCAGCGCACGAAAAGCCTCCTGCCCGCGATCTCACGGGCAGGAGGCTTTTCACATGCACAACGTCGGCTCCATCATCCGCGACACCGCGCAGCGCACCTACCAGGTGCTTCAAGAACTCGGCGAAGGTGGTCAGGGTAAGGCGTTGCTCGTCGAGGGCAGCAACTCGCACCGTCGTTACATCGCGAAAGTGTTCCGGGCCGAGTTCGCGACGATGGCGACGGTGGCGCGCATCGAGCGGATGATCGCCCACGACCTGCCCGGATATTCTCGGGCGTTCATGGGACCCGTCTGCACGCTGCATCCCGAGGACGGTGTGGGATACCTCATGGGCCGCGCACCGGGCCGACCGCTACAGCAGGTGCTCGAGGAGGACGCACTCACACTTGGGGCCGCGCTCGGACTCGCCCTCTCGATTGTCACGCCTCTCGCTCTGCTCGAACGCCGAGGCATCGGACACGGCGACATCTCCGCCAACAACTTCATCGTTGAGACCGTGGACGGTGGCTACATCTCGCGGCCGATTGATCTCGACAACGCCACGCTGCCGGACGCGCCGCCAGCTCCGTGCATGGGCCAGGACCTATACGTCGCTCCAGAACTCGCGACCCGGCGCGCGAGCCCGTCGCTCAAGAGCGACCGCTTCGCGATCGCCGTGCTGATGAGCGAGGTGCTCCTCGGTCGCCACCCGTTCTCACCCTACGTCGCGGCCGACGCGCCGTATGAGGACTACCTCGCGCTCGTCGCCGAGGGTCGCTGGCCTGACGATCCGACTCGTGGCAGCGGACGCGAGACGGGGCGTGTGCTGGCGAACGCGCTCTCGCAGCCACTCCTGTCGCTCTTCAACCGTGCCTTCGGGCGCGAGCGCGCCGAGCGACCGAGGATGCACGAGTGGGAGAGCGCGCTTCGCGACTCGCTCGGGCATGTGTTCGCCTGCGCGTCGTGCGGCAACGAGTCTGTGAATCGTCGTGATCGCGTTCGTTGTCCATGGTGCGACGGCTCTCCACCCGACCGCGGTTTCAAGCTGCCGAGCGGCAAAACGGTGTGCCTCGAAAAGCTCGTCACGGTTCTTGGGCGCGCAGACGTCGGCGACATCGCGACAGTGAGTCGCGAGCACGTTGCGATCACGCGCGAAGGCTTCGCGATCGTAGCCGAGGCGCTGTCCACCAACGGCTTGATGGTGCGGACAGATGACCGCTGGATTCGCTACGCAAAGGGCGAGCGTGTCGTGCTCGCCCCAGGAGACCTGATCTACTTCGCGGAGGCGCAGATCGGGGAGATTGTATAGCGTCGCGGAAGTGCAAGAATTGACGCGCTTGTTCGCACGAGCCTCTGTGATCAGAGAGGCTCGTACGAATCACGCGGATTACAATGTTGAACACAAGCAGCACTCTCATGCGCGGAGGGACGACATTCAGTCATGCCAGACTTGGTAGGGCTTGAGCTGCACAGGATCCAAAGTAATCTCTGGCAACACCTCCCCCGGACCAGCTCAAACCAGTACGGTGTTCCACCCGTTTACAGCAAAGAAACCGGCCACGAGATCAACGACAAAGAGCCCGTCTGGTTTCTGAAAGCAACGGTAAACCGTCCGGCTGATACCAAGGCATCCACTGCACCATAACAAGCAGGCTCTGCCGTCAGTTCTCTCTGCAATCGACCGTTTGAATTGAGCGTCAGGATGTGCAGAGCGTTTTGCTGATCACAAAGCGCGATGAGATGACGACCATTGCCATCTGTGTCGTACCCAAGCCCGGGCAGTTCCCAATCACGGTTGAGAGCAGCAGGCGCAGACGAGAACAGCAGGTGGGGAGGCGGAGCGACACCTACTGCTGGCAAGGCTTGAAAGTACACCGCTGCTTGACGATAGCCATTCGTCGCAAGGAGATACACCAAACTCGCTCGGGACCGATGCGCCCGAAGAATCTGAGGAGAGTATTGGTCCAAGGCATACGAGTTCAAGAGCAGCGTGCGTTCATCAAGATCGACCCCACTGCGCCGGATGATCTGGTGAGGATGCCTGACCGCATAGGTGACAAGCGGCAAACCTCCTCCATGTGCCAGAATCGCCGCTGCTCCGGTTGATGGATCGCTGAACAAGGAGGAATGCCACGCTCCCGATACGTTCGTTGCAAACCCGCGCTGCTGAATGTGGGTGTTGGCGGTGATGTATACAAAACCCTGGTCATCGACGTCCAGTACTGGGTTCTTGGCCGGTAGGTCAGGGACAACGACAGGAGCGCTCCACGATCCTCCTGAATTGCTTATATAAAAAGTGCTCTCACCATTCGTCAATCCAAGATGCACAATTCCACGCCGATCAACTGCGGCGCCGCCCCGGTAGGTCCAGTATCCACGAACAAGGTCTGTAACCGCCCAATCGGATGAACGGCGCGCAAAGCGAACTGTCCCCGGTTGCTCTTGCGCATCTTGTTGCGTGAATACGACCATCAAATTGGCCGTTCCGGACGCACGCAGCAACGTAACCCCTCGCACCGCCTCGGTTCCAGCGACGGTCTCCTCCGTGACAGAAGGTCGCGCACGTGGTGATGAATTGGCCGAAGACTGACTGATCACTGCTGCTGTCGGCACGGCAAGCGGCAAGGGAGCTGGGGTGACAGGCGCGCGAGGTGTAGAAGTTCTCTCGGGATGTTGAGTCTCCGTGCGACCTGAAAACACGAAAACAACCGCAACAATTGCCCCCAAAGCCAAGAATCCAACGAGCAAGACTCTACGAGGTGAAGCAGTTGATGAGAATGCCCGCCCGGTAGCACTGCAATCCGGAGACCGTGACGAGGAAGAAGAAGTATAGGGCGGCCCTACAGAACCGGAATACACACCGGCAGGACTGGATGAAACCGTGGTGTGGACCGAATGAAGGGGCGACGAGGCAGGCGACCTTGTCGATGATGCGTTCTCTTTGGCACTCCACGACGGCCCCGATTCGGGAGACACTTTCGTCTCGGTCTGAGAACCTGATCCATCAAGTTTCTCGGCTGCCGCCAAGATTGTCCGCGTTGCGACAACGCACTGTGCTGGCGAAGGGGTGCTTTTACCGTGCACAAACTCATTGCGAACCGTGATGGCAGCCAGCAAGCGCTCCACCTCGTGAGAGGCAAAGAATGCACGGAGCCAGCCATTCCTATCGGCAATATCGACAATCTTCCCGGCACCAATTTTATTCTTACCCAATAGAGTCTCGACGCGTGCTTTCACTCCGCAACGAGTCAAGGCCAGTTCAAGTTCGGCAACAGCCTCAGCAATAGCTCCCTTTCGAGTGCGACTGTTGCTGGAGCCGGCGTCATCAACAATGCTCATTACCCAACTCGATTCTTTCTGGCTCCGACAGCATTCATTTTTCCTCCAGTCGTCTTATTGCTCTGCTTAGCTCTTCTGGTTTCACTTTCAGCAGACCAAAAATCAACTCTCTCCATTGCTCATCACGTGCCAATATAACGGTCAGATAAGACCGCCGGCTTCCAGACTCAGAATACTCCCCATTCATTGCCTCTTGGATCAGCTCGAATTTCTTTTCATCTTCGGCCAGTCTAAGCACGCTATCAATCGCGGCTTCTCGAGCTTGTTCGCTTCTGGATGTTTCCTTGTTCGACTGTGGACTAGATTCATGAGCACGGGAATCACGCATACATGTTGAAGACTGTTCGTTATGGCTTCAATGCCCGACAAGAACGGCTTTTGTAGTCGCATGTGTGTAAACAGCAGCCAAGTCGGGTCCGCGGTCACACATCGCGTTGCATTAGCACAAAGACAGAAGCGCGGCGTTAGGGGTGATACCATTCCACGGTACCCAGAGCGCTGGCCTCCGGCAAGTGGGCCACCTGTGGATATCAAAGAAGAATCCGGCCTTCGAGATCCGAAGGCCGGGCAGTAGGGTGACGAGATTCACGCCGCCGCGAGATACTGACCCGCGAGACGCTCCATGAGGAAGCGGATCTCGGGGTCTTTGTTGGTCTCGTGCGCGACCTGCGTGATCGCCTGCACGACACCGAAGCGGGTACGGTCGCCCTCTTTGAGCACGATCGTCTGCGCTTCTTCGACGAGCGCACGAGGAACCGTCGCGCTCTCGAGGATCGCGGCGATGGCGGTGTCGGGGTGCGGCACCTCGATCGCCTTCGCTCGCGTGAGGAGTGACGCGATCGCTGTCCAGCGGTCGGGCAAGCGCGAGAGCGCGATCACGAAGGCCGCCGCGAGTTGGTCGTCGTCGATGGAGCGATGCGTGCGGTAGAGCAAGCGCTTGTTGCCCACCGGGACCATGAGGCCGTTGGTGCACACCTGCCGGAGCATGTAGTCGTCGAGCGTGAGCGCGGACGCGCCCACCTCCGAGTTCTTCATGGTCCAGCCGGGGAAGTGCACGTCGCCGTCTACGCCGATCGCGTCGGCGTGGAGCGCCGTGTACTGCGTCGAGGTGTCGGTCTGCACGATGCGCGTGAAGCGGTACTCGTCGAGCGCCCCTTTCATCGTCGCCGCGAGGCGATCGTAGATACGCAGATCGTCAATCGGAGTGAACGACGGCGAGAGGATGGCGCGAGCGATGCCGTCCGCCTTGCCCTCTTCGTCGCGCCAGAGGCGGACCTTGCGCTCGCCCGGCATGCGGGAGAGGCGGCGGTTCACTTCATCAGCGCGCTCGCTGGGAGTCGCCGACTGGAACCACTTGTCCCAGCGCAAACCGAGCTCGCCCGCGAGCTGTTTACGCGACCAGCTGTTAAGCCTGAAGGTGGGCGCGTTCGGAGCTTCGAAGCGCTCCTCTGCGTCCATGCGCACGTCCGAGAGGTGCACGATCGCGTCGGGCAACATGCGATCAGCGCGCTGCATGAGCTCGGCGTGTACCGAGCCGAAGGGCAGTCCCTGCATCATGTCGAGTCCTCCTGAGGCCGAGGCCAGCGACGAACACCGTGTTCGTCTGGCTCTGCCGCAGGAGTGGAAGGGCGACCGCGAATGACTCACGGTCGCCAGAAGAAGGAAGGAGCAGGTTCGTCACGAGCCGTCGGGCTTCGGCAACTCGTCGGGCCAGGGGCCTTGCCCCAAGACCCAAGCGAGCACCGCGTGCGCGATGCGACCGGGCGACGTGGGAGCCGAGGCCACAGCGTCGAGCAAAGTCGCGTGGGATCGGATCAGCGCGACCGACGGACGCGTGTTCTTGCCGGTTGTTTGCTTCGCATCAGCAGACGCGGCGCGTGTGCCGTCTTCCGCCTTCTTGCGACGGAAGCGTTCGAGCGCGGTGAGCTGCTTCGCTTCGTCGAGGTCCGTGAAGGCAAGCGCGGTCTCGAAGGGCACCTCGCCCTTGGCAACCGCACGCAGCACTTCTTCCGTCGCGTGCTCGCGCAGCTTGAGATGGCGCGAGACAAACGTCTGCGACTTCGAGAGTCGCTTCGCGATCGTCGCTTGCGTGTGCCCGCGCTGGCGCAGGCGGAAGATGGCTCCTGCGAGATCGACGGCGGTGAGATCCTCGCGTTGCAGGTTCTCGGCGATCTGCGCGAAGAGCGCGTCGTCTTCGTTGCCCACGAGCAAGGTCACGGGCACGGTCTCGAAGGCGGTCGCGTCACGCTCGCGAATGAGCGTGATCGCCGCGTGGCGGCGGTTGCCGCCGATGAGGATGTAGCGGTCCCAGACTTCGCGCCCGTCGGGCAGAACGAAGGGCTCGCGCTTCTGGCGCTTGTGCCAGACGAGCAGGGACTGGAGGAGCCCGCGCTCCTCGATGTCCGCGGCAAGCTCAGTGATGTTCTTGAGCTGTGCGCGGCAGTTGCCGAGCACACCCGCTTCGATGCGGGTGAACTCGACGCGGCTCGCCTTGGTGGCGCTCTCGGTCATGCGACGGTTCCTTTCGTGCGGCTGACGGAATCACTTCCCGCCAGGGACCCGACGTGCCGAACGGCACGAGGCCCGTAGCGGCAAGCGCTCCTCAGGGGCGGACGATCCCGAAGCGATGGAGGTGGTCGCGAAACGTGCTGCGGGCGATGCCCAGCTGACGCGCGGCGGGCGCGATCTTGCCCGCCGAGTCCGCGAGTGCACGGCGGATGCTGGCCTCGGTGAGCACGGGTTTGGGCGCCTTCTCAGTTGCCCCCGTGGACGTAAACCCCTCGTCGAGCACAGGCTCGACATCGAGCGCTCGCGCGATCGCATCGACACCGATCTCCGAGGAACTCGACGAGGCAGCCGCGCGACGCAAGACGTTCATGAGCTGGCGCACGTTGCCCGGCCATGGCTGGCGAGCGAGCAGCTCTACGGCTCGCGCGCAGAGCGTACGCGTGCCGATCTCCACACGAAGGCGCTCGAGGAGCGACGCGACGAGCGCAGACACATCCTCCGCGCGTTCACGGAGCGCGGGCACATGCAGCACAAGAACGTGCAGACGATAGAAGAGGTCCGAGCGAAACGAGCCTTCACGCACCATCGCGGCGAGGTCTCGATGCGTCGCAACGACGAGTCGCACACGCACGTGCTTCGGGCACTCGGCTCCGACGGGACGCACGTCACCCGTTTCGAGGACGCGCAGGAGCGCTGCCTGCGCTGCGAGTGAAAGCTCGCCGATCTCGTCGAGAAAGAGGGTGCTCTCGTGCGCCTGCTCGAAGAGCCCTCGATGGGCCGTGAGCGCACCCGTGAAGGCACCGCGTGCGTGACCGAAGAGTTCGGAGCCGAGCAGTTCCGGGCAGAACTCGGCGACGCTCGCAGCGACGAAGCGACGCTCACGACGTGCGCTGCACGCGTGAAGCGCCCGAGCGACGAGTTCTTTGCCCGTGCCTGACTCGCCGTGGATCACGACGGTCGCGAGCGACGGGGCGTACTGCACGATGTTTTCGCGAAGCGCCCGGATCGCCGGCGAGGCGCCGACGATCGAGCTGAGCTGGCGCGCATAGGAGCGCTCTGTGGGGAAGTCGTAGACGTGAGCGGAGGACGGGTCCAAGGCGATCACCTCCTGCGGACGAAGCACTGCGTCGCTGCACCATGCAGCGCGGGGCTTCCTTCGCAGGAGAGACGGGGCGAGACTGGCTCGCCCTCGAACGAGGATGCAATGCGCCTCCTGGACGTACTTTGCGCCTCCGGAGACGAGGCAGAGACGGGGCCACGTGCAGGAGAAAAGTGGCCCTGTAGACAAGTGCCTGAGCGCCTGTAAGGATGGCTATGTATGCCTTCTTCTTCCATTCCTGCTGCCCAGATTGTTGGGTACCTGAGTCAGGTAGTCCGGTGTCCATCCGAGGTTCTCGTTTCAGATTTCGGGTGGACGCAGAGCGAGGTTCGTCAGGCGATGAGTGAAAGCTTCGAAGATCCGACTTTTGAAACTCGCTGCCGCCTGATTCACGAAGCGGTCGTTTTCGAGATATCCGGGCGAGCCGATGCGCTCAAGACTCCAGTCGCCGCGCTCTTCGAACAAACACTTGCCTCGTTCTACGAACGGCTTCGTTCTGGAGCGAGTTCTCTTGAAGAGTTGAATCGCTACGACATCCATGCTCTGGTGAAGCTCATCATGGGGACATCTCGATAGTTGCCCGCGTTGCTGGCTCCGATTCACTCGGTCAACCGAAGGCGGTCTGCAAGCCGTATCGCTCCCTCGACACCCGCCGAATCACGTCGGCGGTGGTTGCGTTTGGCGCAGGCTTCGGCGGGATGGCGACGGCAGTGAAGGGCGGGCTCGTGACGCCGTCGATCGAGAGCTTGAGCGCGAGTTGATGCCTCCCGAGGTTCGCGAGGTCGTGTGCTCGAAGGTCGGGCTCGAACTCGGGCGCGAGCAGAGCAGCGTCTTCCGCGCCGACGCGAAACGAGAGCAGCGAGCCAACGTTGCCGAGGAGTGTGCGTCTGAGCGCCTCGTCGAGCGCGCCCACGCCCTGCGAAGCAAGCACGGCTCCAAAGCCGAACTTGCGCCCCTCCGTGAGAATCTCCGGGAAGCCATGCGTGACGTAGGTTTGGAACTCGTCGGCGTAGAGCGTGAAGCGACGGCGCTGCTCGGGAGGCGTGTCCACGCGGCTGTACGCAGCGAGCTGCAAGAGCAGTGTGAAGAGCGCGCCAAAGACGACGGACGCGTCCTCGCCGATGCGCCCCTTCGCGAGGTTCGCGATGAGCACACGTCCCTTGTCCATCACCTCGCGACACGAGAACGCGCTCCGATGCCGCTCGACGACAGCACGGATCACGGGGTCCGTGAGTAGCGCCGAGAGCTTGTTTTGCACGGGCGCAATCACCTCGGCCCGAAAGCTCGCGCTGTACGCGGTGAACTCCTTCATCCAGAACTGACGCACGATCGGGTCTCCCACGCGCTCGACGATGCGCACGCGATAGGACTCATCCACGAGCATTCGCAGGCACTCGACGAGCGTGGGCTCGGCGGTCGCGAACTGTGCGAAGAGGACGTTGCGCAGCACGTGCTCGGTGCGCGGCCCCCAGCTCTCCGCGAAGAGCTTGCGGAACACCGAGATCACGCCCGCGACGATGAGGGCAGGCTCAACACCTGGCTGTCGATCAAGGACGTTCAGTGCGACGGGATGCGCCCTGTCTGCGGGGTCGAAGAGCACGACGTCGTTGATGCGGAAGCGAGGGATGCGCGCGAGCACGCTCTCGGCGAGATCCCCGTGCGGATCGATGAGTGCAACCCCCATCCCCCGCTCGATCTGCCCGAGAATCAGCCGCTCGAGTAGGACGCTCTTTCCTGCACCCGTGCGTCCGACGACGAGCGCGTGTCTCGCGAGATCGGCGGCGCGAATACCAAAAGCGCGCCCGTGTTGGGCGCGGTGATCGAGCGTCGCGAAGACGATCGGCGAGGTCGCGTCGAGCATATGGAACGGTGCCGCCCTCCCGAACTCGCAGCCCGCGAGCAACAGCCTCGTGAAGGCCACGAGCCTCACGCTCGGGCAGGCGATGCGTGAGACCGCAGGGCCTGTGGTTGGACCCGTGCGGCCAGGAAGGCGGTCTCCAGCAGCATTGACAGGCTGCTGGTTTGAAGGACAATCGTGCAATGCACCTTATCGTCGCTGTTTCTGGTGATGGGCGGACCGTCGGAGTGTTTGCTCGCACGCATGAACTGAATCCGCAGCAGTTGGCAGATGAGATGAGGCCAATCGCTGCACAGTTTGGTTGTACGGTGCTCCAGGGGCCGTGGGGACTCTTGCCGCAAGATGTTGGCGGTGGGGTGGGCTTTGGATCAACCGCAACCTTCCAGTTGCCTCACGACGCCGCAGATGTGGCGAGGCTCAAGAATGCACTGGTCGGCGAGATTCTCGCCGCAGGCAATACGGTCACGGTGTTCTGATTGAAGGAAAAATCGAATCGAGTTGCCCGTCCGAGTCGTTACGAGAGACGCGCCAACAGGCCAACAGAAGACCGGAAGGCCGCGTGACATCAATGAATGACTCAAGTGCGAACCAGAAGAGACCAGAGCCTCGTCCGTCCGTCGCCTTCAGCGCCGCCAGCCGGAGCCGTTCCAGGCGGGCTTCATTCGGCACGAGGGTGAGCACGCGCAAGCGCTTCGAGCCGAAGCGCCGCAGTGGTCCCCCGTCCTGCCACCAGGACTGATAGCCGCGGTAGCGGAGAGCCATTCGCTTCTCGGACACGGTTCCTCGGTCGGTTTCAATGAGGAGCGTACTTGGCCCGTCGCCCGCGTCGACAACCGCAAGCGCGTCCGCGACGAGCGGCACGCGCACCGCATGACTGCGCTCCATGAGCCACACGGCGTCCGCGAGATGGCTCCTCGCGGTCTGCCACTCGAGCAAGCGCAGCAGGCCACGGCGGTCGAGCAACTCGAGGACGACACCGAGGTCGTTGCGCAGCACGTCGTGCGCGACGGTGAGCGACGAGCGCCGCACCGGATGCACGCGGCTCTCTCCGACCGCGCGATACCCACGACGCGTGAGCGCATAGACCATTCCGAGTGCGCGCTCGTTCGCTCGCATGAGCGGCTGATGCACGACGAGGAGTCCTTCGCGAAGCAGCGAGTCGAACGTTGCTTCGACGGTAGACTCGGACTCACCCACGAGGGCTGCAAGCTGGCGCGAGCAGAGGACCTCGTGACGGGCGAGAGCGACGAGCGCTGCGGGAAGCCATGGGGGCCTGCGTGCGAGGAGCGTGTCTTGGAGCATAGAAACGGGAGGGCAAAGCGAGATGAGTAAGGCAGCGGACGGCGAGGCGGACGACGTGCGCCGGATCGCCGTCGATCAGCGCTCGCGCCTCGGGGTACTGCGTGGCGATCTCGTCGAGCGACGGAGCCCCGCGCAGCAGCGCGAGTACGGTTGTCTCGGAGAGTGGCATCAGGGGCACACGCGAGACCTGCGCGATGGTGGCGAGCAAGCGTACGATGCGTGGTGGTGGCGCGGGACCGAGCGCGACGACAAGCACCGTTGGCTTGACTTGAAGAACGAGCCTACGGAGCGCGAGCGTGGTCGCGCCCGTGCGCTTCGTGGCGATGAGACCATGCCCGCGCAGCTCCCACGCATCGAGAGCCGTGTAGGCGAGGCCCTGCTCGCCCGCGCGTACGACGAGCGGGCGAGGGTCACGACGGGGCGGGCGGAGAAGAAGGGTCATAGGGTGAAGAACTTGAATGTGAGTGAGAGTCGAGGGCGCGCACGAGCGCCGTGAAGTACGCCGCGCGGCTGCGTTTGATGTGGCTGCGGGGAACGGCGAGCGTGCGCCTGAGCGCGTGCTCGATCACGGCGCGTGGATGCCGGTCGACGAGCTTGCGAAGCGCGAGTTCGCCGCTCGGGTCGTCGAGTAGTTCGGCCAGCATGGCAATATCGCTGCGTTCGGTTGAAAGCGGCGCGTTGCCTCGCGCGCATGGGGACCCGGTACGAACGTTCGATCGTTCGGGTTTATATATTTCTTTCCGTTCGGTCCGCTCCGAACGAACGAACGCTTCGGAGCGGACCCCCTCCGTTGGTTCCCCCCAGGTGGACAACCATGGAGCACGCGGAAAGGCGTCTCGAAGCAGCCCCAGCAGGGTCGTGCGGAGTTCGTGAAGAGGGACGCGCCCGAGGGCCGCGGCGAGCGCGCTGAGGGGCAGCTCGCGCCGGAGCGAGCCCGCCTCGATCACGATCGTGAGATCAAGGCGGACCGGGTTCATACGGGGGCGTGGGTAGGTTGTCGGGCGGACGTGTCTCGCGAACGAAGAGCGACCCGATCTCGATCGAGGCGCTCCAGCGACCATGCGCCGGGATGCGCTCGATGAAGCCGAGGCGCTCGAGTTCGCACAAGGCGCGTTCCGTGTCGTCCTCGGAGGCGCGCAGATCGTCTGCGAGCGTCTGAAGGGCATACCAGTCTCGACCCGTTCGTGGGTCGGCTCGCAGCGTGAGCAAGACGAGCACTCGGAGCGACACCGGGTCGAGCAGGCGCAGTGCCATGCGCGCCGCCCGCCGACGAAGACAGAGGGTCGCAGCGGGCATCGTCATACGCGGTTCGCAGCTGCGGTGAGGGCTCGCTCGTAGGGGCGCAGCGGACCGACACCTTCGCGCAGGAGCGCTCCCGCGGCGAACGGGCGCTGCTCGGTGAGTTCCATGAGCGCGAGCGCAGTCGCCTGCCATGCAGCATGGTGGCAACGGGCCCGCTCTCCATACCTCGCGACACGCGCCGCGAGGTTCACGGCACCGCGGCCGCGCTTGGGCAGAGCGTCATCGAGACGGAAGTGACGCATGAGAGCGTGCGCGAGTTCGTCACGGCGAGCCTGTCGAACGCGTCCGAGCAGGTACTCGAGGCCCGCACGTGGATCGCGTTGGACGAGTGGGACCCCGAGTCGCTTCGCCAGTCGACGGAGCGACTTGAGTACCACGCGCGCGACCGAGCGACAGCTCTTGGGAACGCTGAGGACAAGACCCGATGGCCGAAAGATCCGGAACGCACGCACCACAGCTTTTGCGAGAAACGTGCCTCTCGCCTGCGCGGGGCGCCGCTTGAGATTCACACTGCGGAAGCCCGAGGGGGCGAGTCCAAAGCCATCGAGCGCGGCGAAGCCGGCGTATCGAAGGCCAAGAACGAAGCAGAGAATGGGACCAGAAGAACGAGGGGAGGGTGAATCCACCATACGAGGAGGGAGACCCACCTCTCTTGACGGCGAACTTCAATTATTCCTAAAGTTACGAAGCTGCCGTCGAAAGACGGTGAGCAACAATGCGCTTCCGCCGATCCATCTTTCCAAGGAAGATCGGCGGGGCGCGTGTGAATGAAGAACTGACCCCGACATCATAGTTCGTGCTGTGTCTTCACAGTACGGGGCCCGGAGCGAGGCTATCCACAGGCAAGAAGAGGGTGACGATCATCGACAGATGATCGTCTTTTCATTCACTGGGCCCCGTCTTCAGCCACGGCGTTTCTTGGCGAGAATGAGATGGCAATACGAGCTCCATTTACTCATTCTCCCCCGTTTTCTATGCTTCATCCCGGTGCCCCGCTGTCGCAACCTGCGGCAGATCCAGAGGGGAAAGCCCCTTCACAATCTATGATTGAAACATCCCAAGGCTTCGCGCCCGGGACCGTTTTCCTAACCCGGCTTGATGTGGCGAGGTTGCTCAAGCTTTCCCCGGCTTCCGTGTACCGCTTCGTCGAGCGCGGCCTCATCCCTGTCTATCGCGTGTGCAATCGCCTGCGCTTCTTGCATGAAGACATTCTCGCTTTCATGGAAGCGCGTCGCGTTTCTGCCCGTGATTCCCGCCACTATGAGCGCCCGTAAGCTCAAAGGAGCTTGGTGGATCGACATCAGCCTCGGAGGTAAACGCCATCGGTTCAAGAGTCCTCACGACTCGAAGGGCGCGGCCCAAGACTACGAGGCTCTTTTGCGACGTGAGTTCGCGACGCACGGCACGCTCGATCGACTACTCCGACCGCAGCCCGAGGTCCGACCGATCACGTTCGCCGAGTTCTCGGAGCGCTGGATGCGCGAGTACGTCGCGGCGAACAACAAGCCCAGTGAGCAGCGTGCCAAGCGCTACATCCTCGCGGCCCATCTGTTGCCGGTCTTCGGGAAGCGTCCCCTCGACACGATCAAGGCTGCGGAGCTCGAGTCGCTCAAGTCAACGCTGCTCCGCGAGCGTGGCGTTAGCGCCAAGACGGTCAACAACATCCTCGCCGTGTTGCAGCGATGCCTCGCGGTAGCCGTCGAGTGGGAGGTCCTGGCCCGTGCGCCGCGCGTGAAGCCTCTGCCAGCGACTCTTCCTCCGGTCCGCTTTCTTGATCCTTCGGACATCGCAGCACTCCTAGCGGCCACACCCCCTGGCTACTGGCGCACAATGGTCCTCACGATCTTCCGAGCCGGACTACGCATTGGCGAGTTGATCGCGCTGGAGTGGCGAGACATCGACTTCGCGCACAGGCTCATCACGGTGCGGCGCTCCTGGGTCAAAGGCCATCTTGGCACGCCCAAGGCGCACAAGATTCGCTACGTTCCTCTCGCCACAGATCTAGCCGACGCGTTCAGGGCGCTTCCGACTTCGTCGGCCCGCGTCTTCGGGCTCGAGATGCGTGACCCGTACCAGTTCGTGCGTCGCCGCATGCTGTGGTTCGGGCGCGCGGCGAAGATCTCCGCGCCTGGCTGGCACCTGCTACGCCACACGTTCGCGACGGAGCTCACGCGCAACGACGTGAACCTGCTCGTCACGCGCGACCTGCTCGGCCACTCGACCGTCCGCATGACCGAGCGGTACGCCCACGTGAACAAGCCGGAGCTACGCGAGGCGATCATGACGCTCGAAAACGCAGCGCCGGGACGAAGTTGGCACCAGGAAGGCAACCGCAGCGGTTTCACAGAGGCTCCACATGCCTCTATCCCCCACGCACCACTCCATTCTCCGCTCAACCAACGAAAAACACCGCGCTCCGGCGCGATGTTTCACCTGGCGGAGAAGGAGGGATTCGAACCTGAACAACCGCGGAACGTGAGCGATCGTCAGCTACCACCTGACGCCAGTTCTGGGCTCAGTTGAGCCATCGTGTTCGTTGCTTCGTACTCACACGTTCTCTGTCAATGTCACTAATTCACAAGATTATCGGCACCTATTGGGCACCACCTCTGGACGACAAACTCCCTCATAGAGAGGGAGTTTTCGGTATGATATCGGTCATTCGCTGCGCGTGGAATTAACTAGGTCATCGGAGCTTCTGACGAGACCTTGTGACGGCGTGGCGTCCGTGAGACTTCAACTGCACATGCCGCGAACGCAGGCGCGGCCCGCCGGGCACACGTTGCCACAGCTCCCGCAGTTCCGAGGATCCGACGCGGGGCACGTACTCGCGCCTGCGCAAACGATGGGCGGCAGCGCGCAACTCGACCATTCACATCGTCCCGCGACACACCGCCCTCCCAGTCCGCATGTCACGCCGCAGGCCCCGCAGTGCGCCGCGTGGGTGTTCGTATCGACGCACCAGAGGCCGCCAACGCACGAGTCTCGGGCGTCTGGTGGGCAGCAGTCCACAAGGCCCGCGTTGCAGATGCAGCGACCGCCGACAACGCTTGAGTTGGGCTCGGGACACGCGCACGCACCATCACGGCAGATGAGTCCCGAAGGGCAGACGTTGCCGCAGGACCCGCAGTTCATGGGATCCGTCTGGAAGCCCTCTGCGGGGATGCACTGCGTTCCACAGGCGAAGCCCGGCAGCTCGCGTCCATCACCGGGCCGAACGTACGTGCAGGTACAGCGTCCGAGCGAGCAGATCCGCATCCCCGTGCCACCGGGGCACGCGTTGCCGCAACGACCGCAGTTGCCGAAGTCTGTTTGAAGATCGAAGCACCCAGGCTGCCCAGGGCACTGGGTGAAGCCCGCGTTGCAGACGCAGGTGCTTCCGGTGCAGGTTTGCCCTGTCGCGCACGCGCGGCCACACGCACCGCAGTTGCGTGAACTGGTTTGCAGGTCCGAGCACTCGAGCGCCGAGGGATTGTCAGCGCGAGCACAAAGCGTCTCGTTGGAGTTGGCGCAAGTGCAGTGGCCTGACACGCAGGTCGAGGAAAGGCACTGCTGTGTGCATGATCCGCAGGCTTCGTTGTCGGTTTGCAAGTCGCGACAAGAACCACCACACAACGCGAAGCCAGGCAGGCAGGTGCCTTCGCAGCGTGCGTTGACGCACTGACGCCCTGGGCAGTCGTCGGTTCCGCGAGAGCCGGGCTCGTCCACGGTGCCGTCGCAGTTGTCGTCGACGCCGTTGCAGCTCTCGCGGGTCCCAGGGCGCACGTTCGCGTTCGCGTCGTCGCAGTCCCCGCCGCCACAGACGCGCGGCGGGAAGCCATCGCGATCGCCGTCGAGCAGGTCATGGAGACACGTGCGCGAGGCACTGTCGCAGCGCTCGTTCGTGGTGCACGGGTCCGCGTCTACGCAATCACTCGCACTTGCGCAGGGACGCCCCATGCGGCAGCCCATGCGAAGGTCGCACGAAGCCCCAGCGGCACAACGCGCGGGCACGGGCGTGTGCACGCACATGTTGCTCATGCACGTGTCGTCGGTGCAGTCGATGCCGTCGTCGCAGTTCGTGCAGGCGACCGCGGCATCGCCCGCCTCGATCCCGCGCACGTCCTGACCTCCGTCACCGCCCATGGGCCCGCTCGTACACGCGGCGGAGCTGGTGCTGAGCCAGAGCGCAGTGAACGCCGCCTGCGCGAGCCTCGTGGCCATCGCGCGATTCCCGCACGCTGACGAGCGCACCCGGGCACGCGTTCTGGTTGGCCCGGGTTCCTGCTCTGCCGTCTCGCCTCGCTGCCCTTCATGCGCGTGCATCGCCCGTCCTCCTGATCCGGCTTCGGCTCGAGCCCGAGCCTCCTCTACTGGTGGATGGATACCGGAGCCCCAGTAGTCCACCTATAGTTAGAGAAAGTCAACGCGCTTCTCGCGAGTTGGGTGGTTCCGATCGAGCCCCTTGTCCATCTACAGGTAGCGGACGAAGGGTTTCATGCGCGAAACCACCTTTCGAAAGAAGTTCGGCCAGGCTCTTCGGGCGGCACGGGAAGCCGCCGGTCTGTCGCAGCGCGAACTCGCGGAGCGGGCCGACATCGCCGACAAGTACCTGTCTCGCGTCGAGCTCGGCGCGTCCTCCGTCTCGCTCTTCGTCGCGTGGCAGCTCGCGAACGCGCTCGACCTCGAGCTCAGCGCTCTCACCCAGTTCGAGGCGAACGACGAGGCTTCTCCTCGCGCGGCGATCGCGGAGCTGCTGCGCGACCGCTCGCCCGACGCGATCGCGCGGGCGCTTCGGGTGTTGCGGGCGCTCGAAGACCCTTGAGCAGCTTCGCGACGAGCGCGGGGCGCTTCGAGAGCTTGCGCACGAGCACCGCGAGGACCTCGTCGAAGCGACGCTCCGCCTCGGCACGACGCACGCCGAGCGCCTTCGCCACGGCCTGCACGAGCGCGTCGAAGCACTCGGTGTCGGACGCGATGATGAACTCGTGCAGGGCCTTGTCGCGCTTCACCATGACCGCACCAACGCGTACCCAGAGAGCGCGGGTACGTAAAGCGTGAGGCACCACGCTGAGCGGCAGCGACGCGGAATCGGACGCCGAAAATCACGCGCGAAAAGCCACCGCGTGGCTGCTGGTCTCTCCAGCGCTGGCTCCGAGAGAGCCGCCTCGCGCGCGAAGGTCCGCGCACTCAATCGTGGCAAACGCAGTCGACGCTACCGCCCTCCTCTGCACCCTGCGAGCTACTGGACGAAGCGCGAGCGAGCATCGGAAGCGAGCGGTAGGGCGGCTCTCCCTTACGCGACTTCGTCGCCGCCTTGAACTGCTGGCCGGTACGCTCCTCCTGCCTCGCCCACCAATCGACGAAGTCGGGGTGCTCCCGGACGATGTCGAGGCGTTTCGTCAGAGTCTTGAGGAAGCAGAGATCGCAGTTGCCCTCGTGGGGCCGCAACGCGAGATCGAAGGGCTGCGTGCTCCAGAACTTCATGACGTGCGCCTCTGTGATGCCTGCGCGGTAGAGCGGGAGCCGGTGGTCCCATCGCTCCTTGGTGGGCGCGAGGAGCTTCGCGGCGCGGAGTGGTTCGTCGGCGCGGATACCAAGGACCATCGTCCATTCCTCGTACCCACGGTCGAGCATGAACCGCTTCATCGGACGGATCTTGAGCTCCGTGGTGCACATCCGCATGATCGGGTTCGGCAGGTAGCCGCGATCGGTGATGAGCTGCTCGAACGGGAGCACGCCCTCCGGCGACGGACGCCGTACCCAATGGACCTGGACGCTCCAACGCGCCGCGCACTCGTGCACGAAGTCGTAGGTCTCGCTGCGCTCCTTGCCGGTGTCGGCGAAGACGACGTGCACATCGTTCCGAAGGCCGCGTTGAAGGATGCGGTGGAGCAGATACGCACTCGTTCTGCCGCCCGAAAAAGAGATGAGTGCTGGGCCTGAGATATCGAAAGTCGACGCCATGCCCGCACCGTACGTGCGGGAGCGAGCTGGCGCTGCTCACCCAACGTCGCGAGTTCCAGCGTCGAGGTAAGGCCCGGCTTGCGGCGAAACTACGAGACGGCGAACACCTTGAGGGCGCGGGTGATGAGGTCCTTCTCGCGCTGTTCAAGTGCCTCGAGCGTCCAGTCGGTACAGGTTGCGAGATCGCGGTTCAGGCGGATATTCGAGCCCTCGTAGTGAGGCCGCTTCACCGCGTAGACGGCGTTGCCCGCAGCCTTGTTGTCGTCCGCGCTCCAGAAGGTCAGGTTCCCGAGGCGATTCTTGTGGGGCTCGATCCCCTTGATCTCGACCGCCGCGGACTGCGGGTAGATGTGCTCGACCTCGAGTTCAGCCAGATCGTGGTTCGTGGTCTTGTCAGCGACCGGCACACCGGGTGCTCCCTTCGCGAGCCACGCGGAGTGCTGCTCGATCGCGAGCAGGAAGTAGCGCACGGCGGGGATCATGCCCTTGCGGTACGTGACCTGGTTCGAGAGCGTCGCCGCAAAGTGCTCGTCGGATGCGCGCTCGTCGGCGAGCGCCTTGAGCGCCGCCTTGAGCGATGCGAGGTCGTAGGCTGCAGGGTCGCGGCGGATCTCGACGGCCTGCTTGGAGTAGACGTCGTGAAGCTTCCCCGCGTGCGCCTTGCAGACGGTGATGTATCGGAAGACGAAGCGTTCGAGCAGCCCGACCAACGCCGCGAATCGCTGCTCGGGCAGGTAGCTCGCGGCGAGCAGAAGCGGGAGTGCGAGCGTGTGCTTGAGCGTGCCCACGAGCACCTTCAAGCGCCCGCGTTCCCAGTTCGTTACGTTCGGCGAGCGCTCTTCGTACGGCCACTCGCCGGAAGATAGCTCGCGGAACGTTGCGATTTCCCGGCGCATCTCCGCTGTCGTCGCGACGATGTGTTTGGCGTGGAAGGCTGGGTCTGGCTTCGCGTCCTCCTCTGAGCGGAACTGGAAGGCACGCGAGAAGTCCCCGACGAGGTTGCGCTTGCTCGCGCGCTTGCCTTGCTTCGAATCGAAGTAGGCGCGCAGAAACAGCTCGATCTCCGCGGGATCGCCGCTCAGGATCTCGTCCCACGCGCTCTCGACCGAGGGCTGTTGCGACGGCACCGACTCCATCACCTCGAGCGTGGAGGAGCGCAGGAGGTCGCCCTCGGAGAGGTTCACGCCGCGATCGTTCAGGACCTGGAAGAGCTTGTATGCCTCGGTCTGCGACGGCGTGACGAGGTGGATCACCTGGCAGTCTTCGATAATCACTGACTGCAACAGGAGCAGGCGTTTCACTCGGTCGGCGGGGTTCTTCACGCCCTTCAGCACCTCATCGATCAGATCCCGGTCGATGACCTTCTTTGCCGTGAGGAGGCGAGTGTGGCTGTCGCGGGTCGCCGGGGGCACCGCAGCCTCGCGCCGGACGATGGCTTCGAAGAACTCGCGGTCGGCCTTCGAGAGCACGACGCGAAGCAGCTCCGCGGACTTGCCGTTTACGACCTCCGTGTACTCGATGTAGCTGCGGAAGAGGGTCTTGCCCATGGACTCGGCGAGCTGGCTCGCTCCCTCGTCCTTGGCCTTCCTTGCGGCAAGCGCCACGTTGTCGAACGCCTTGCCGATGAGTGAGAGAGTGAGGGTGAACGTCGCGAGGCGCTGCTGGCCGTCGACGACTTCGTACCGGCGACCGGAAAGCGTCCCGCCGACCATCTCCTCAATGCTGACCACGCCGCCAAAGAAGTGCTGCTGGCTCTCTTTCTGGTCAGCGCGTGCGCGGAAGCAGGTGAGCAAGTCCTCCACGAACTCGTCGATTTGCTCGCGCTCCCAGGCGTAGGAGCGCTGATACTTCGGGATCTCGAACGGCTGGCGTGAGTGCAGCAGATCGCCGAGACCCATGTGGGTCGCTTTCATAAACAAGTCCTCCCGGGTGAAGAATTGAACGGCGCGTGATCGGAGAGTATCAGCTTGCGCTTACCTCCTCGGCGTCTTCGATGGCCGCACGCGATGCGACGGGCGTGGGCAGCGCACTCTCGTGAACGCCGCGGGCGTTGTTCGAGGCGGCGAGGAGCTGTTCGCGCTCGGGCGCGGGCATCTTGTCGCCCGCAATCATATAGGCGATGAGCTTGCCGGAGAGCTGGCGCGCCTCGCCGCGCACGTCGATGGTTCCGTCGGGACGCACGAGCACGTTGCGCCAGAAGGGGGAGCTCATCTTCCAATCGATTGCGTTCGCGCGCCGCACGGCCTCCTTGATGTCCACGCCGTAGTGACTCGTCGCAAGCGCGAGGCCGTCGAAGAGAGCGATCTGCGCTGCGGGCTTGAAGAGCAGCGCCGAGGGCGCGGTGTCCTGCCGCATGTCGGGCAGCCTCTTCACGTCCGTGAGGGCCTGCTTGTACGGGTCGAGGCCCTCGAGCACAGCACGCCAGAAGTGCTCCGAGTACTCGCGGCACTGCTCGAGCTGCTCCTCGTTGGGCCGGTAGCGCGTGTCGACTGCGAGGCCGTGCGCGTCGAGGATCGACTTGATCGTCTCGTAGACCGCCGAGATCGTCGTGAACTTCGTGCTGCGCGGCGCGAGCGTGTTGCTCTTCCAGTTCACGATGGGCTCGCTCCCGTCGCGCAGGCCGAGCGGCGCCCCTTCCGAGAGCATCCAGCGCGCGACGATCGCGTACGCGTCGTCTTCGCTGGTGATGATGTTGTCCCCGCGGCTCGTGGGCTTCGCGTAGCGGTTGACCTTGTTGAAGATGCGGCGCGTCTTCTCGTTGCCCTCGTGGCGGATGAAGATCACGCTCACGTCGTCCATCGGCACCTGCATCGCGCACGGGCCGCCGACCTCGTTCTTGATGACCTTCTCGAGCGCGAGCAGACGGTGCTGGCCGTCGAGCACGATGAGCGCGCCGCCGTCGATCGTGACCCAGCCGATACGGTCGCCCGCGGACTTGTACGCGTGCGGGATCTTGGCGCCGAGGTCCTTCAGGCTCTCGAAGACAATGTCGCCCTTGTAGACCAGGACGATGACCGAGCCGAAGAACCGGTCCTCAGACCGAGCGATGTACGGGGCGATGTCTTCGAGGATGCGCTTGGTGTTGGGCTCGCGCTGCATGCGCTCCTCGATGCCAAGGTTGGCCCACTCGTCGAGTTCGCTGGCCGGACGAACGCCCGTGACCAGCTCACGAGCAGGCATCGTGGCCTCGTAGAACTCGGTGTTGCCCATCTTTCCGCGGATGCAGGGGACGACGATCGACATAGAAGCACCTCCAGGGGTAGACGACCTTGCCAAGAGAAAACAAGGCCATTGTTCGCGCAAACAACTAGCGCTCACCGTCGCTTCGGTCAAGATGTTTGCGAAAACTTCGTATCTGTTGGCCCCTCGATTGGTACGTATATGTCGTTCAAGGTAGTTCTTCCCGCGGCCGCCCTTGGGAGGCGTACGATCACCTCGTGGAAAACTTGGGAAAGCCCTCGGCAAGATCGATCGACGCACCGACCCTGTTTGCTCGGTTCGGAACGATCGGAACCTGGCATCGCGGCAGCGAACGAGCGCCCCACAAACCGCTGCTACTGTTGTGGGCGCTCGGACGACTCCAGCGGCGAAGGTCCTTCGCTCGGCTTTCACCGTTCGACGAAGTAGAGCCAGCACTTCGGGCACTTCTCATGGAGTTTGGACCGCCCGGCCGCAGGGCTCAGCCCGAATATCCGTTCTGGTGGCTCCAGAGCGACGACCTCTGGGAGGTCGAGGGCGCCGAGGGCGCGGAGAAGCGTCAAGGCCATGCCGACCCGAAGCTGAGCGAACTGAGGCGAGTCAACGCGAAGGGCGGTTTCCTCCAAGAGGTCTATGACCTTCTGACGGTCCAGCCAGAGCTTGTGGTTGCCGCGGCGCGACAGCTCCTAGACGATCACTTCCCACCGTCGCTGCACGAAGATCTCGCCGAGGCCGTGCATCTTGCTCTCCGCCGGGGCTTCGTGTCGCAAGGACCTGCCCGCGATCCCGAGTTCCGAGACGCCGTGCTCAACGCGTATGCGCATCGCTGCGCGGTGTGCGACTTCGACGGGAGCCTCGGCGATCGGAGCGTCGGCTTGGAGGCCGCGCACGTGCAATGGTTCGCTTTCGGCGGCCCCTCCACTGTCGCGAACGGCCTCGGCCTCTGCGCGCTCCACCACAAGCTGTTCGACCTAGGTGTCCTCGGCATCAGCACCGCACGGGAGTTGCTCATCTCCTCCCGCGTGGCGGGCTCCGCCGCCGTCGCGCACCTCACGGCTCTGCGAGGTAGACCGCTGCGGCCTCGGACCGGGTTCCCGGAGATCGGCGATGCGTTCATCGCTTGGCACGCCGCGCAGGTGTTCAAGGCCCCTGCGTTGTGAGCGTGGCCCGCGCCTGCTCGGCCTCCACAACGCATCGAGGCCAGATGCTCCGCGGCGTCGTGGACCTCGAAAGCCGACGATCCAAAGCCACACCACCGCCGACCGGGACGGAGGAGGCAAAGCGGTGACATCGACGACGCGCCTGCCGGAGCTGAAGACGGCAACGATCGACGCGTTTGGCAGCCGCCATCGAAGCTGCAAGGTGAGCCTCGGTGCCACGTTCTTTTCGCCGCGTGCCTCATCGCCCTCCACCATTCGAGCCTGATGGGTGCGGATAGCGACGCACACGTGGAATCGGTGGTCCGGTTCATTGTCCGCCGACTTTCCGCCGTGCGCCGAAGCTCCACCTCGTTTCGTGCCACCGCCAACCAACACGCGTCGACTCTCTCGTGCGCTACGGGGTTCCACGCGAGCGCGGAACTAGCCTGCCTGCGCGCGGAGTGGCGTGCGGGGCCCTGCGGACGCCACAGATTCATGCGGACATATACTGTCCCTCTCGCCCGGAGGCGCCCTTGGATCGCGTGGGCTGTTCCCCTACGGTTGAGGCTAGGGGCGCTCCACGTGGGCGCTTCGGGAGTGCCGAATGGACGCTAAACGATGGACCGAGACCGCGACGAGCGCACTGCTGACGCTCTGGGATAACACCCACCACAGTACGTGGCGGGACTCGCGCACGCGCGACGAGGGACGCAAGGACCCCGAGGTCGCCATGCCCAAGAACTACTTTCCGACGGCGACGTTCACAGCGATCCAAGCCTTCAGCGCGGTCGGCGTCTGGCTGCCGAACGCTGAGCGCAAGCCGAAGAGGGCGGAGCTACACACCTCGACGCTCGTCATCCCGAACGGCCACGCACTTTCAGCGCCCGCGCAGGTCCTCGACGCGCTTTTTGGCACCGATCCATCCCTCTACTCGGAGACGCTCCGCTTCCGACGGCTCTTCATTGAGAAGAAGTCAGAGCTCGGGAGTGAAGCGAAAAAGAAGCTCGTCGAACTCGGGCAGCTCACGGACCGGCGGCTCGTGCTCACGCCGGCGCGACTCCTGCGCGCAATCGACGCTCTGGTCGGGAGCCTCACCGGGGACGCGGCGACGGCGCAGCTGCCACGGGTGCGCGTCGCAATCGACGTCTCAACGGAGTACCTCTTTGAGGCGATGATGAGGGACGGCGCCGTGCGCACTGAGGCCGACCTCACGCGCCCGGACCTGTTCACGCCGGACCGCCTCTTCTACGCGGCGGACGTGCTCTGGTCGCGTCGGCGCCTGGTTGACTGGCTCGTTCGCTTCGGCGAGACCCGAACCAACGATGATGCCGCCAAGGACGCGCAAGCCGATGCGACGGCCGAGACGCTCCGCACGCGGCTGCAGAGCCGCCTCACGGCCCTCCTCGAGCACCAGATGAGCCGACGCGCCGTGCCAGGCGATCCCGAGTACGACCCCGCGACACTGGCCTTCGCCCTGCGCGGCGCGAGTCTGTGGGCCGGGCCGCTGCCGAAGTCGCCATTCTTCGGCGCGTGCGTCGACGCGATCGTAAGGGCTCAAACGCCCGACGGCACTTGGCCGGCCGGGCTGTCCTTCGAGTACACGGCCCGCGGGGACGGCTTTTTCACGCCGAGTGTCGAGATCGCCCTGCTCCTCGCCGACTCGGTTTTCGAGCGTCGGCTGCTAGTCGAGTACACGCCGCATGAGATCGCGCTACTCGAAGCCGCCCTGCCCGCACTCCGGAAGTGCGGCCACTACTTGACTCAGACCTTCCAAGAGGTTGCTGGTGAGGACGGCTCGGTGAAGGGCTGGAGCAGCGATCGCCTGCGCTGGCCGTCGCTCGCCGAGACGTGGATCACGAGCCACGCAGTGCGGGTCTTCCACACGCTGTGGCTCGCCGAGCGCGCGGTCGCACGCGCGGCGACGCTTGCGAGCTTTCGAGCTGACCTGACCACGGCGAGCGCCGCCCCGAAACCGCTCGACGGAAAAGACTGGGAGGCTGCAGTCGTCGAGGCAGACGCGATCACCACACCGCGAGCGAAGCTCTGGAAGCAATTCATCCTGCCGGTGCGGGAGGCCGCTGCAGCGCAGGAGTACCTCCGGTGCCCAAGCGAGAAGGGCGTCTCATTCATCATCTACGGACCGCCGGGGAGCGGGAAGACCTTCTTGATGAAAGAGTTCGCGGGGCATCTCGGCTGGCCGCTCGTGAGCCTCAACCCAGGCCACTTTATCGAGCGCGGGCTCGAGCTCATCGAGACCACGAGTCGCGCCATCTTCGACGCGCTCAAGGCCGTCGATCATGCAGTTGTCTTCTTCGACGAGTGCGATGAGCTGTTTCGCGAACGCGAGCCGGCCGACGCCCCGGCAGTGCAGGCGGCGGGCGCTGCGAGCAACCGTAACATCCTCTCCTTCGTGACCGCGTGCATGCTCCCGAAGCTCCAAGAGCTGCACGACGAGCGCCGCGTCATCTTCGTTGTCGGCACGAACTTCCTGGCGAACATCGACGCCGCGATCCGGCGGCCGGGGCGGTTCGACGCCTTGGTGCTGCTCGATCGGCCTGACGACGTCGCCCGCGCCGAACTGCTCAAGGGCGGCTGGGCGAAGGGAACCAATAGCCCGATGCCCCCTGAGCGCGTGAGCGAGCTCGTGAAGTCGACGGCTGGGTGGATGCCTAAAGAGGTGAGCGAGGAGGGGCGCGCCGCGCAGAAGGGAGCCTCAATTCGCGAGGAGGTCGACACCGGGGACTACCGCGAATGGTGCGAAAAGATCGGGCCGCGAGAGATCAAGGACGCCCGCCTCAAGAATGAGCAGAAGGACAAACTCGAGCTGCGTTGGAAGGATCTCGCCCGCACGTTGAAGTGAGCGGAAGCGTTAGCGACTCACACTCAAGTGCAACGTCGAGCGCCGCAGCGCATGCCGAGCCCAACACCCACGAGCGCGCTCTGTTTGGTGTTGCTCAGAGACAAGGTGATCGCGCCGGTCACCGGGCGCTCCAGAGGAACACCATGGCGGTGGGATTCTGCTGTGCGGCCTGCGTTGCTGCCCAAGAGACTCTCGTGGTCCTTATGCACCTGATGGTGCGGCGCGGAGCAGGTCAGCCAAACTCAAGCGGCGTGGGATGCGTCGCCCTGACGGCGCGACATCCACGCGAACGATCTGCCTGCCGGGAGCGCGGTCAGCGCGCGGAGCGACGCTCACGTGCAGTGGTCGATCAGGGCCGTAGACGTACAGGCGGTCGAATGCGCAATGCTCGGCGATCCACGCCGCCACGCGAAACAGGTCGACGCCTTCTACACGGAAGTCCACGGCGAGGCCGAGGCGCGCACAACGTGGCTTCCCGCCTGAGCTGAGTTCGTGTCCCGCGTGCTGATCGAGGGAAGGTGCGATGCCACGTGGAATCGCCCGAGTGAGAGCGCGCGACGCGAACCCATACGTCAGCACGAGACTGCCGAACTCGCGTCGCACGGGCACAAGGATCGTGGAGCACAGGTCCTCAATGGCCTCGTAGGTGTTCAGCTCAACGGGGATGTATTGCTCCGCAGCGTTGCCGTCATCGTGCGCCACGAGGCGGTGCCAGGTTTCGCCGCACTCGATCAGGTCGCGGTAGACGAACCCGTCGCCGCAGGGCGCGTCGAGGTCGGGGAGGGGCGCGGTCATGCTAGGACTGACAGTGTGCCATGGAACCGACGCTGCCCGACGGCTCCACTTATCGCTGCCTCGTCGCCGCGCTCACGAGCGGCAAGCGCCTGCCCGAGGCCGTGTACTTCCATCGGGATCTTCTCTCCTCCATCCCTGAATCACTACAGGTCGTCGCGGCACATGCTGCGGCGCTTGCGCAAGTCGAGTCCGGCGCGTGGAACGTCATCAAGTTTGCGTCGAGTTCGCGAAAGGTCTCGCTGCTCGCTTACCCAGCGTTCTTCGATGCTCCGTTTCCGACGCTCCACGCAGCGTGGACGGTCGACGTCGAGACAAGCTCGGTGCGCTTTCGTGACTACGCGCAGGACGCGAACCCTCCCGTGCTCCACCGGAAGGAGCGCCTTCTGCCCGTGGATCATCCGGCGGTGCCCGCGTTTGCGCAGCTCACCGCGACTGCCGAACGTCTCGGACTTTTCGATGACGTTGCGACGATCGGCCTCCTGCGCGGATGGACCGAACGACTGCAAAGCTGTGGGGTCCGGCTCGATGGGCACACGCTCACCACAGCAGGACCGTCGACGGATGGACCTCGCGTCGAGCGCCACCGCACCGCGTTGCGCCGCCGTGGTCTCTCGACGCCCGTACAGCTCCTCGCACGCCACGGGTACCTTGATGGGTCGTTGTCGCTCTTCGACTATGGCTGCGGTCGTGGGGATGACGTAACGACGCTCCAGGAGCGCGGCCTCGTTGCGGCCGGCTGGGATCCGCACTTCGCCCCAGACGAACCGAAGCGAGAGGCCGACCTCGTGAACCTCGGCTTCGTCCTCAATGTGATCGAGGACCTCGACGAGCGTCGGGAGGCGCTCGTTGGCGCGTACGCCTTGGCGACCCGACTCCTCGTGGTAGCGGCACTACTGGGCGGGCGGATGGCGATCGAGCGCCGTCGGCTCTTTCGCGACGGCGTCTTGACCCAACGCGGAACTTTCCAGAAGTACTACGCGCAGGGCGAACTGCGATCATACCTCGAACAGACGCTCGGACGCGAGCCAATCGCCGTCGCGCCGGGCGTCTTCTTCGTGTTCCGCAGCGACGAGGACGAGCAGCGGTTTCTGGCGGGAAGACAGAGCCGTCCCGCGATCCACACGCCGCCGCGCCCGGCTCCGCGGACCAAGCTTCCCCGCCCTGATCGCCAGCCGCGTGCTCGCGTCGATCGCTGGGCTGCGCACAACGAGGTGCTCGAGGCGTTCTACGGATGCACACTCGCGCTCGCCCGCTTGCCCGAGGAGGATGAGTTCGACGATTGGGACCGGCTGCGCGCAGCGGGACGCGTCTCCACGTTGTGGAAGCGACTTCTCGCGACGCACGGAAGGGAGGAGTTCGAGGCAGCGCAAGCTGCGCGGCGTGAGGACCTGCTCGTGTACCTTGCGCTGAACCAGTTCGAACGTCGTCGTTCGGGAGCGTCCCAACCGGAACACGTTCGGCGAGATGGGCGCGCGCTCTGGGGGACTTGGTCGGCGGCTCAGGCGGCAGCGGGGCAACAGCTGCGCGCGATTGCGGACGTTGGTGCAATCCACGCGGCCTGCCGGAAGGCCGCAGAGGCTGGCGTTGGACACCTCGATGGCGATCACTCGCTCCAGTTTCATGCGTCTCTCGCGGCGCGCCTGCCGGCGCTTCTGCGCGTTTATCTCGGATGTGCGACACACCTACACGGCGACGCCGAGAGCGTAGACCTTGTGAAGCTGCACGTGGGGTCCGCGAAGGTCTCGCTCATGACCTACGACGACTTCTCCGGGCGCGCCGTGCCTGAGCTGATCGAGCGAGTGAAGATCAACCTCCGGACCCAAGACATCGACTTCTTTGTGTACGACGGCGAGAAGTACGAGCCGCAGCCGCTCTACCTCAAGTCGCGCTACCTCGCGCCGGACATGCCTGGGTACGACGAGCAGGCAGCGTTTGATGCCGAGCTGGAGGCCCTTGGCGCATTCGATTTCCGAGGTTTCGGACCGGAGCGCGGGGCGTTCTATTCAAGTCTCGCTCAGCTCAACTACGAGATTGACGGGATGAAGCTTCAGTCTTTTCCCGCCAGATCGCGCAAGTCACGGGACGAGGCACCATAGGCTGTCGAGCGGGTCGCACTGCGGAAGTGATCGCCCTTCAGGCTTACTGTGCGGCCAATTGCCGGAGCACGCACGCGCGGATCGCATCGATCGTCATTGCTGCTTCTGGGCGCGGCACATAGTTCATGGCGGGAAGGAAGTGAGCCCGGCTTGAGGACGCGCCCAGAAAGGTGATGTCCGGCATGCCTGCGGGAAGAGTTAGTGTGCAAGTGGTTTCGCTACAGTCCGCCGTGACGAACTCACTTGCTTCGCCCGATGATCTACGGCTCCGTCCTCTCAGGACGATGCGAACATCATCGGTCCAAGTGGGATCGACCGAAGCCCAGACCATAAACGAACGATCTGCAGCGACGGAACTGGTCACGTTCAACGTGTGGAATGGGAGCTGGCATACGGTGGAGAAGCGGAAACGTTCGCAGAGGGTCGTAACGATCGTCGGGGCATCAATACCCGCGATCCAGTCAAAGTCGGACGGCTGGCATCGGGTTGCCAGCGAGGTTTCAGGATGCTCGCGAACGGCTTCAGGGTCCGCATCCGCGGCCCACCGTCCGTGTGTAATCCACGCATGAAAAGTTCCGGTCTCCGTACGGACAGGGTGACGCTGATAGGCTAGCCCGAAGAGGACTCGTCCCTCGATCATCCGCCCCACGAAGAGGGTGTCTTCCTGGCAGATCATCGCGATCGTGTCGGCCGCTCGTGCCCCATCGCAGTAGGGACGATCGTGCAGGAACGCCCGGAGCTGTCCGTTTACGTAGAATCTGAGTTGCAATTGGTCATTGATCTGCCGGAAGCTGTCACCCCGAACTGCAACGCGGAGGTTGCTCGGCCCCTGGAAGTGGTCCCAGTCGGCTTCACTGTCGCGGGCTCTGGAAGGCGCAAGCGCGGTCGTTGATGCGTCAGCCGCGTCCCGGTCCTGCGATTCTGCGGTTGTCTGCGCGAGCATACCATCGGCTAGCGGCCCGGCTTCGCTGGACTCCCCGATTGGATTGCGTGCGACGGTATCGTTCGGAGTTGGGCGTTGGGCATCGGCGGCCGCGGCCTGCTCTGTCGTGAGAGCCTCGGCTTGCGGCGCGTGGGGCGCGCACTGCTTGAGCGCCAGAAGGACAGCCAGGATCAGAAGCACGATGGCTGCGCCGACTGCGGCTTCGGCGCGCGCTGCACATAGGAGCGCGGCGCCCGTAATGCTGATGCCAGACACCACCTTGAGGCTGAGACGAAAACTATCTCGGCGCCGCTTGTTCGGAATCGTCTCGATGCGTGGTCCGGCGGCGAAAAGAAGTTCGCGACGTACAAGCATGCGCAGCCGTGTGAAGCGATGCTTCAAGTGGTGCTCGCTGAGCATGGTGGCTTTGGTCGTGCGGAGGTGCTCGACCGGGAGCTTCATCAACATGAGCCGCAGTGCCCGCAGTATCTCTCGCTCGGTCTGCTCCGTCGACAAGCGGCCCTTCCATGCCTCGTGGATCGCGTTGAGGTCGTTGCGCACGCGCTTGTCTTCGCGTGTGATGACATTCACGAGGTCCGCGAGTGCGTTGGAGTGCTGCAACTCGAGGTGCAACAGCAAACCCATGCCGGCATGGTCCAGCACGTTCGACAGGCGTTGGCTACGACCTAGTTTCACCAGGTCCTGCCGCTGGTAGAGCAGCTCGTCGATGGCACGGTTGGCATCCTCGACGCGTGGCAGCTGCGCTTCGTTGATCGCCAAGGTAGTCATGAGCACGGGCAAGCGTTCGTCATCGACACCGCCGTGCGCGCGCGCAAACACCACCATTGTTCGCAGCGTCTCTTCAGATGGACGCGAGTCGTGCGGATCATCGATTTGGAGGTCTGTGCCGCCGAGACAGCACCAAAGCACGATGGGCTCCGCTCTCCAAGCCGCCGCTTTCTCGGCAGTGCGTTTGGCGTTCTGCCCCGTGGGGTCCTTCGCGGAAGGCTTCTTGGCCGGGGGCTCCACATACGCGCGAACCGCATCAAAAAAACCGCCAACCAATTCAATGGTGGCGGTGGCGTGGCCGAACTTCTTGGCGATCCATGGCTGGACGACGTTTCGCACGGCATCGCTCTCGGTGACGTGAGTGACTTGATAGTCCTCCAGAAACGAGACCTCGCGTGGCTCTGCAGTTCGATCGCTCACAGAGTACTCCGTCCGAAAAGGGTTCTGGGATCTCCTAGACTGTGTGGTCCCGATTCCAGCGGCACCGAAGCACACCTGAACCAAGGCTGAGTGTGACACGAGCGCACGCACTCGAGCATCAGGCCTGCGGACCAAACACCGCCCGCGTTGGCTCGCATTAGACGGTCCTACGCTCAGCAGCCGGTCCTGCTCGCAGTGTGCGGTCGCTGCGGCGTGTACAGGCGGTCGTATCACACCCCTCGCAGGCCCGAATGGTTCGGTCGCTGCCGGTGCGACTGCACCGAGAAAAGGAAAGACCGACCCCCTCTGTGAAGGTCGGCAGAATTGAAGTGGACGCCCCGGCCTGCAAGACGGAGGAAGGTTGAAGAGTCAACCGTCTCGCGGGATCACGCGCAGCCACCTCAGGAGAAAAGAAATGGCAACGAACGATCCGACCGAGGCGTCCTGGCCGCGGCCCGAGGGTGTTTCACCTCAGGATCAGGAGCCACACACGGTGGTTTCCGCAGACAAGTACGCCCCCGAAGAACCGCGTGACGCGACCGAGGAGACTACTTCCAACATTGGCACGATTCGTGCTTGTTGTCAAGTATCCTCGGCAGTTCCGAGCGGCAGGCCCTCCGCGACGAGGGTGCGACGCGTCGTCACTCGCCGCCGCCCTGTGCGGGTCCGTCGCCGCACACCCGTGCGCCGTGGAACGCCTAAGCGTTCGTCGACGCGTCGCAGGGCTCGCGTGAGGCTTGGCTTCGCGACCATCGCACCGGCTACGCCAGCGCAACGGAGAATGTTCGAAGCGCTCCGCGTTCGCTTGGAGCCTCTCTACCGCCGTTGTCTCGCGCGTCGCTACACGCCCCTTCTCCCGCTCGGAGTCGACGTCGTCGAGATGATCTTCCTGGAGCACCTCACGCGGTGGCTTGCAGGGAAGATCGACTTCGAAGCGATGCGGAAGAATCTCTCGCACGTGGGTCCTAGGGTTGCGGATTGGTGTCGCCGCAACGCGGCGCTGTTCGCGGATCTCCCGTTCGACGAGGAGTCGATGGCACGGGCACCAAGTGCGGAGCAGAAGCTCCACACCCATGAAGAAGCCGTGATCGAACTCGAAGACGAGCACGCGCACGCTGAACTGCGTGCGCGTCAGAGTGCGCAGCTCAAGACACACGTTGCGGAACTGCTCGCTCACGAGTCGAAGCCTGTGCGAGTCGTCGCGCGGATGTTCGACGACTTTCTCGCTGGTCGTCGCCAAGACCTGCCCGATCGTCGGCAGATTGCGCACGAGGCGGGGATCGATCCCACCAATGGAGGGCGTGCCCTGAGGCGTGTTCTCGATCTGCTCGCGTCGAATCTTCGCTAAATCCGGTCGACCGTGCCGTGGCTGCTGTGATGCCTGAGAAGTGCCACTGCAGCCATGGCACGCGCCTTTCTGGGGGAATGAGCAGTCCGCTGCGAACCCGACGCACTCAGGACGTTTGCTGCGACGGAGGAAGACTCGGCGGACGACGGCCCTCACAATCACATTGGGGGGGCTGGTGAGTCACTCTCACGGCCGCTGCAAGCGGTGAAGCCTTGGAATCGGCCTCGAATCGATAGGCGCGGTGCGACGATCTGCAACTATCTACGTGTGCTTCGCGCCAGACGTCTTCACGCGAAAGCGGTCGCGATCGATTGCCTCAATACGTGACGAGCTCGTGTCCGCGTCCTTGAGCGCCTTGCGGATTGCAGACCGCATCACCGAGACCGGATCTTTCGCCTTGAACTCGTACAACTTGCCGTCGGTGATTCTCTGGTAGATCTGTTGTGCGGTCAGCGGTTCCTTGCTCGCGGCAAGCACTTCGACCACCGCGTCGATGATCGTCCGTCGGCTCATGAGGCGACCACCCGCCCCTTCGTGCTGAAACGTTCCTGCTTCATCGCCAAACCTCGACGCGGACGGGATCCCGTCTGCCGTCCCGCAGCAGTATCACGCCCGGCGGCAGATCGCGTTCGCCGAGTTGCTCGACCGTCAGGCGCTTGCCGAAGGCGTCGCGAAGCTGGCGGGCGACAGGAAGCGGCAACGCGAATGACCCAAGCGCCCCGACTCGGCCGAGCGCTTCGTCGCCCTCTGCACCGAGGTCCAAGACGGCGCCAACACCCCCCAACACAGCAAGCCCCAGCGCACGACCGCGAACCATCATCTCGGCGACGGCTGGCATGCCCATTCCGAAGAACTCGGAACCGTCCGCCACGACGACTGCCTGTGAGAGTTGCCAGAAGCCGCGGGCATCTTCTGGCGATCGCCCGGCTTCCCGCCGCAGAGCCACCAGCGATGCGGCGAGCAGCGCGATCACCGCGCGCCGCGCGTCGTCGGAGAGGCCCGAAATCCCTACGATCCAGCTCTTCGACCAGAAGCGGTCGGGCCGCTGCTTGGCCTCGAAGAGAGGCAACGCGGCGACCTCTGTGAGCCGCCCCTCCACCGCGTCACGCTTCCGACCAAGTTGTTCGTTCGCTTCGCGCAATCGCTCGGGAAGGTGCTTCAGCGTAGCCTTCTTGGGGAGCGCCTCGATGGCAGCCTGGACGGCCTCGGCGGTTCCTTCGCGCCCGCGGAGGGCTCGCGCCAGCGCCTCACCCATGAGGCGGCCGAGCACCGTGCGATCCGCGGCCGTCGCGAACAGGTCGAGCGGCAAAGGGGTTGAGGCAAGGTCGATCACGGTCGCGCCAGGCAGGCGGTCCGCGATGCTTCGCCCGCCCCAGGACGGTACCGCGACCGCGGCTCCGTCACGAACCAAGCGACCACTCGGGTCGAGCCAGAGGATCGGCGTCTCGGTGCCGTGGAGGCGCTCGGCGAGCACCGCCAGAGCGCGCTCGCGGCTCTCCACATCGCCGACGAGGAGCGCGTGTGGCGAACCGGTCGGCTCGTTCATCGTCCACTCGTAGGGCTGTTGTGTGAGGAGGTCCAAGCCCGTCTCGCCGAAGACGAGACGCAGCGGCGCGATGCGCGCGTCGTTACCCGACGCCTCCGCGTCGCTCTCCGCCTCGGCCAGCAACGCGAGTCGGGCCGCGAACTCGGCGTCACGCCCGCCGACCGCCTCGTACTCCGCCTTGAGGAGGCGAGCCCCTCTCATCCAGTGGGCCTCCACAAGCTGGCGGAACACCTCCGCTGTCTCGACGGGCAACGACGCCCTTTCCGCGATCAGGCACGCCCAGATCCCCGTGTCGTCGCCGAAGAGGTGGGCCCCTTCGATGGGTGACCCCATCTCCGTCCCACGCGGCACGAGTGGAACCTCGCCCGGCGTCGCCAGCGAGTACCCAAGCGCGAGGCGCGCCACGCGGTACCTCTCGCCAGTCACCAGCGAGCGGCGCAACTGTTCGAGGAACTCGTCGGCCTCGCGCGTCGGCTTGTAGCCCTTCTTGTCGATGCGCCCGAGCGTAAAGTCGTCCATCACCCACGCTCCTGCGACGGCGGAAAGTACTGCCCCTCGAGGACCGTCGAGAACCCGAGGCCGTCCCCGGTCGTCTCGAACTGCACGAGGTACTTCTGCCGAACGTACGGCGCCAACGCGGTCGCGTACTCGCCGTAGATCTCCTCATTGTGCGACAGGAAGATCACCTGCCCCGGCGCGTTGCGCGCCAGGTACTTCAGCACCCGCAACCGGAACTCGCTGTCCATGTTGCCCACCGGCGTGTCGATCACCAGAGGCGCCTCTTCGCCGGACACTTCTGCGACTGCCAATGTGAACGCAAGACCGAACGCGCGCTTCTGCGCGCCCGAGAGCGTCGTGACGTAAACGCGATCGCCCCCTTCGGCGACGAGCACGGGTTGCAGGTCGCTGTCGAACTCGACACGGTAGCGTCGGTACTCATTCGAGATCATCTCCCGCAGGTGGTGCGTGCACTGCTCTTCGAGCGACGCCTTGCACACCGGTACGAGCTTCTCGCGCGTGTCGCAGATCACGGCGCGCACGCGCTCCGCGACCGAGAGCCTCTCTTCGATCGGCTCGATCCGCTCGCGCGCGTTGCTCATGCGTCCGATCGCCGCCCTCATCTCGCCAGCCTCCACTTGGAGCGACCGCACCTCGGCCTCGCCCTTCGCGCGTGCATCGTTCAGCTCGCGAATCCGTTGGTCGAGATCGCTGAGGTGGCGGGTCAACTCCTCAAGCTTCGGCCCGACGTCGGGCACCGAATCAAGCTGGCGTTGGAGGTCTCGTTGCTGCGACCTGACCGTGTGCCAGCGCGTCGCGAGGACGGCGACGTCCTCGCGACGCGCAGCAAGGCGCTGGCGGATACGCTGCGCGGTCGCGGTCCTGTCGGAGGCGCCGAGGAACCCGTACTTGAACTCCGAGACGCAACCACTCGGGGCCGGAGCCCAGGCCGTTTCGAGCGCCTGCCGCAGACGCCCTTCAAGCGTGCGCCGCTGGCTCGACTCGAGCGGAGGGCGCACGGCAGGATCGCCCGCCTCGGGAAGAGCTTGTCCGACGATCTGGTCGACGCGCGCTGTCGCTTCCTCACGCGCGAGCACCCACCGGTCGCGCACGATCTCACCGTCGAGCCGCTTGAGTACCTTCGTACCGAGCCCGCGAAGCGCGATGGGCAGCGCGAGGTCGGCGATCCCGTCGCAGAGCGACTTCTGGAGGGCCGTCTCGTCGCGTTGCAAGTCCGCACGCCGCTGCGTGAGCAGCCGCGTGTCGATCGCAGCGTCGCCCGTGAGCTGGACGAACTCGGCGATCTTCCCGCGACGCGCCTGCTCGGCGGCGTCGAGCTCGTGGCGCACGCGCTCGGCGGCAGTGTCTGCCGTGGCGAGGCGCGCCTCGACCTCCTCAAGGTCCGCGCGCCGACGATCCAGTTCCGAGTGCTTTACTTCCCCGCCGTCGCGACGCACCACCGACCGCTGTTGCGTCACGTAGCCGCGCAAGCTCTCGTCCAGGTCGGAGAGCAGGCCCGTGCCGAACAGCGCGTTGATCGCGTCCGACAGCGCCCGCCCGCCCGCAGCTTCGACGCGCGCCTGGGCTTGCTCGCCGTCGAAGAAGAAACACGGCATCACGTGCGCCGGGAAGAGCAGGTCGGAGATCCGGTTGTTGGCCTCCTTCCAACTGTCCGGGCGCTGCACGCGGCCGTCTTCTTCGATGCGAATCTCTTCGCCCTCGGGCGAGTCGAAGTCCCGCGCGTTGCCGCCGCGCGTAAAGCGCCACGTCCGCGTGACCACGACACGCTCGTCCTCCTCGCCACCCTCGAACACCAGCTCCACCGACGCGAGCGGCGACTCGCTGCCGAGCGCCGAGCGGTGGACAATGCGCTGCATGAGCTGCCGGTACGAACCCGTGCGCTCCTCGTCACTCAAGCCGAGCCGCACCCCTTCGAGAAAGGGCATTGCCTCGCGCCCATAGAGCCCGAGGTAGAGCGCCATCAGGAGCGAGGTCTTGCCGCGGCCGTTCATCGCACCGACGAGCAGCACCCGCTTGTTCTTGGTCGGGGCCGGGAAACGGAAGACCGCCGAACGATAGCTCCGCCAGTTGCGGAGCATCACCTCACGCAGGTGCACCGGTCAGTCCTCCCGCTCATGGTCGATGAAGTTGGTCAAGCAGGTCTCCAGCGCGTTCGTGATGCCGTTCTGTCGCGCCGAGCCCGCGAAGCCTCGCTGGACCTCGACCAGTTCGCGCAACAACTCCAGCGTGACGCCGTTCGCCTTGCACGCGGCGGCGAGCACCTGCTTCGCAGACACGTTGTGGAAGAGGGGAAGTTCCTTGCGTTTCATGTGTCCTGCACGATGTCGAGGAGGCGTTTCGCTTGACGTCGCGTGAGCATCGATTCGTCCTCGCGCCAGATCGCCTCAATGCGTTCAATCTCCGCGTCCGTGATGACCGAGAAGCCCACCTCTCGCTCGAGTTCACGCACACAACCGAGCAGCTCACGACGAACCGCCATCGTGAACGGACCGGCGCTCGCCTGCCCGTTGCGCCGCTCTTCCATCCGCTTCGAGCGGTCGCGGCTGTACTCCTGAAGCATATCCCGGAAGTCGACGAGAGGTTCCAGGTGCTCGTTGCCGACCTTGATGAAGCCTTCGAGCGACTTGTCCTTCTCGACCACTGTGCACGTCCAGCACCCAAAGCGCGACGACGAAGTGCCGCACGATGGTGTGTCGGCTTGGTCGACAACGAACGGGCACTCGCCACCGCCTGCGTTCCGGTACAGCGTGACGAGCTTGCGATGCGTGCCCCCCCAGGGCGGTCGCACCTGCATCAGCACGGTCCAGACGTCGTCCGTCGTGAGTTCGACAATCGGCCTGTAGACCATGCAGTTCGCGACGTCGTTGTGGTTGTTCAGCCGCTCGCCGTTGTCGTAGCGAGCCACCGTGCGTGCGCGCGCCGCCGACTCCGCGCGCCGCACGCCGAGGAGCAAGATCGCCTTTCCTCCCTCGGCGATCAGGTGTTGGAGGTAGCCCGTCGTTGGCCGAATCTTCATCCGGTCTGTGCACCAGCGGAACGTCCTACTCGGTGCTGGATACCCGCGGCCCAGAAGATTCACCCAGAAGGTCTGGTCGAGGTCCGGCTGCGTCTTCGCGACCGTGACCGGCAGCTTGAGATCCTTGACTGCGAGGCGCACTCGCTCGAGGGTCTCGTCGACGAACGCTTGCACGATCGGTGACTCGACGAGCGTGTCGTTCGAGAGGACGTGCACGTGTCGCGTGCGCTGCGAGGGCGGTAGCTCGAGGAGCATTTCGAGCACGAGCTGCAGCACCAGCGTCGAGTCCTTGCCTCCCGAAAACCCGATCACCCAGGGGTATGCATGCGGCTGCGCATACTCGTCGGCGAGATCCGCCCGGATTGCCACGAGCTGATTGAGGAGCGCGTGCGCATCGCTTGTGGGTTCGTTCTGCACCATCTCTTGAAGGATAGCGCGGCCTGTGGTACCGGCCCCAACTTCGTGGCGCTTTTGGTGTTCTGTCTCCTTGATCGAACACGACTCGAGCCCCCAGCACCACATCAGGTCCGTCCTCACATCGAGGACGTCAACTGCCGCGGATGGTCCAGCGCGAGTGGGCTACTTTCTTACGTGCGCGCCGCGTGCGTCCTCGCGAAGTGTCTTCTCATCACACGCGAGTGCTCTTGCCGCCGCAGCCCAGGTGCCCCAACGACTGCGGGCCCAAGCCGCGAGGTGCGCGCGAAACTCTCGCACACGTTCTTCACGTGTCCCGGTGCCAAGAACGCTCTCTTCGAGAGGAACTGGTGTCTCCACGACGACCCGCTCCCAATCTTCGAGCGAGCGTTCGATCGCGTCATCGAAGCTGCTGTCGGGCAACCATGCGCACAGCAGCGCCGCCAATCGTTGAAGGTCTCGGAGGTTGCCGGGGAGCGGGTGTTTGTTGAGCACACGCGCCATCGCAGCGCTCCACGGGGCCGCGGCGGTGAGCGCAACATCGACGCGCATCTCCCGCCATACCGCCTCCCAATCCTCGCGAAGGTCGTCCCGGCACGATCGCAGCGGCGGCACTGACACAGAGAGATGACTGACTCGATCGAACAGGTCGGCATCGAGACGCCCCCGAAGCGCCTCGATCGGGAGGTTCGAGGCGCAGACCAGCTCAAAGTCTGTCGTGCGCTCTTCGTCCACACCAAGTGGACGATACGCGCGCCGCCGGTCTTGCAGGACACGCACAAGCTTGCGCTGCGCGAGCGCAGGGAGGTCTTGCACTTCGTCGAGAAAGAGCACTCCCCCGCGGGCTTCTGCGAGCAGTCCGGCGCGCTCGGTTTCTGCGCCCGTGAAGGCGCCCTTGCGATGCCCGAAGAGCAGGCTGTCCGCGAGCGTCGAATCGAGCCCCCCGCACGCCAGCGTCGTGACCCGCGGGCGTCTCTTCAACGTCGCCACGAGCGTCTCGACCAAGCGCGTCTTGCCCGTACCGCGCTCACCGAGGATGAGCAACGGCGCTCCCGCAACCGCGGCGAAGCGGGCAAGACGTTCGAAGGCTTGTCGCCGTGCTACAGAGCGAGGCTCGGGCTCGTACCGCGCCCGTTCGGGCTCGGTTCGCGCGCTCTGCCGGATCTCACGCAGATAGGTCGACGGTGCGAAGCGCACGGGATCGAGGCGCGTCCGCTTCGTCTCTGGGTTGAACTGTGACGACCAGAGCTTGGCACCAGGGGGAAGCGCACCAGCGGCGGCGAGCACAAGCCACACGGCGTGCATCGCCGGAGTTCCCGGCGACACGTTGACGTGAAGCTCTCCCGTGAGCCGCGGACACACTTCGCGACGAAGCAGGTCGTATATCGCGTCGTGATGGGTCGGGTCCTCGAGCTCGAGCACGCAGACTTCGATGGGTACGCCATGCGTTTCGCTCGGAAGTTCGCGCAGCATTCCTTGTCGCTTCTGGAGCAGGTACACGACGCGTGTGGGCGGCAACCGGTGCCGCCGCAGTGCGGCGATGGTGTGCTCAAGCACTTCAAAGCCCGCGCGCTCGGAGTGCCAGCACACGAGGGTGCGCTCGGACGAACTCATCGAAGCTCCTCTCGCACGACGATCGCCGCGGCACCCGATTCGTCGGCCAAACGCCGCGCATCGCTGAGCTGCTCCGGGGTGGTCACCGCCACCACGACGCGCCCTGACCGCTCGCGGTAGAGCGAGGCACCGCCGCTCACCATCTCCGTGTTCGGCACCTTCACCGGCTCTGCTTTGGCGCCGAGCTGCGGTGCCGAGACGCTACAGGTCAGGCGCAGCACATGAGCCGGGGTTGGCAGATCTCTCTGCGCAGGAAGCGGAAGCTCGGCTCGCTCGATTGCATCGGCGCTCTGCGCGACCATCGGCGAGAGCGCTTGCTCTCGCTCGGGCAGAACTTCGTAGGGCTGCAAGGCACTCTCCCGCCACACCAGACAGGCTCCCGAGAGATCGCCAACGCGCGGTGCCATCGCGAGCTCGAATGGAGCGCTGTTCGCCCAGCCCGTCAGC
Source organism: Myxococcales bacterium (assembly GCA_016793325.1). Classification (GTDB taxonomy): domain Bacteria; phylum Myxococcota_A; class Polyangia; order Polyangiales. Next base: position 53,176 of record JAEUKI010000040.1, read on the forward strand.
ATCTGCGCAAGCCCCTCGACACGTCGGTCGTCCAGCACCACGCCGAGTTCAAAACCTTCGTCGAGTCCGTGCGGCTCGAGGTTGGCCGACATCACGAGGCCGCGCTGTTCGTCCACGAGCAACGCCTTCGCGTGGAGCCACGGAAAGCCGAAGACGCGAGCACCGCTCTTTGCGAGCGCCAACAGCGCAGGCATTGCGACGGGTCGTGGTCGTGCGAGGACGATCACTTGCACCCCGTGTGCGGCGCGCTCGCAGAGCGTCTGCACCGCGGGATGGGTCTCGCTCCATCCGAAGCTCGCCACCACGATCTGCCGCTTCGCCGCGCGGACCTCTGAGAGGAATCGTTCTCTCAACACCGACGCCGTGCCCGCCGTCGCCAGGATGCCGTCGCTCCCCGCTGGAGCACTCACGCGCCCCATCGGGTTCACAGACTGGAACAGGCCAGGGTCTCGCAGTTCGTGTTGCGCCCGTTCCCAGAACGCCCACCGCAACTGCGCGAACGCTGCCCGCGTCTCCGCGGCGTTCAAGCGCACGGCCAGCTCCTCGTTGCGCTCCAGAGCCTCGCGCGTGAGGTTCGATGTGAGCAGCCAGCCACGCGGATTGGTGCCCCCTGGATCTACCAGCACCGTCTTGGCGTGAAACGCCTCTGACGAGCGCAAGAACGCCCAGCCGGCGAGATCCTTCAGCATCGCACGATGCTGCTCGACCATCGCGACGTCGCGTGACTCATCCTCGCGTGGGTCCTTTTCGAGGCGCGTCTCAGACGCCAGCAGCATGTACACGCGCACACCGCGACGAGCGCAGGACTGCAACGCGCCTTCGACGAACTTGTCCGCGAGCAGGAAGCTCGAGACCACGACCATCTGCCGTGCCTCGGTGATCGCACGGCACACCTCCTGTGCAACCACGCGCGTCGGATCGCTGCGCAGAATGCCGAGCGCTTCCACAGGCGCCGCGGACTTCGCCGCGCGACGAGACCACGTCGGAGGGAGCACGAGATCGCGCTGGTCCACGGTGCGTTCAACGGTGCGCTTCCACACGTTCATGTCTCACCTCCCGTCGCGAGGTCCCAGTCAGTCGGTGCCTGGAGTTGCCAGTACTTCGCAGGGGGTCGGTCGTCTCCACGGAGCTGCGCTGTGAGTACCGCTCGTGACGGCCGAGCGCCGACGAGATCCGCGAAGGGATCCGCAACCGTCTTCCAGTTCGCGTCGAGCGCATCGTCGGTCGGGTAGCCGCTCAGCGAGTCGAGCAGCCGCCACTCGGCCCAGCGCGATGCGTCGGACCGCGTGCGGGGGCGCAGGGGCAAAGCGTCGAGCTTTGCAGGATCGAAAGCACCGAGATCGTTGAGCGTTGGCCTCTCGACGGTCAGCGAACGATCGAGCGTGCGGCGCTCTGCGGCGCTCGCCTCCTCGAAGCGCACGAGCAACGCTCTCCGCGCAGCGTCCCAGCGGTCGAGCACACCCGCAGCACTGAGCATCGCCGTGAGCGAAGCGTCGTAGTCGCGCCGCGCTGTCGGCAGTTCTCGGCGAAGGTCCTCGCCGTCGAAGCTTCCGCTGACTTGAAACCGACATTCCGACGGCGACACGGTGAGCGTTGCGCGCAGCGACGCGTTGCCGTTCACGCGCTCGCCGCGTGGTCCGAGCTCGTCGATGCGCAGCTCCTCTCCGCTCCCGAGCACGGGCGTGATCGCTCGCCCGACTTGCTCGTTCAACCACCTGGGAAGGCGTTGAAAGACACGCTCCGGAGTGCCCTTTCGACCGTTGCTTGAACGGCGCTCATCGCGCGCGAGAGGCTCCTTCCAGGACGAGACGCCAAGGACGGGCGATGCAAGCAGTGGGTCCTGCGCGCACCACACGGTCCAGGTGCCTCGCTCCGGAACGAGCACGATGCCCGTGGACGCCGAGCGACGCCCAGCGTCGGTCGGTCGCCATGTCGATCCCTCGCGCTCAAGGAGCGCGAGTGCAGTACACGCATCGACGAGTCTCCGCGCCACGGCAAGACGTCCTCCGAGCAGTGTCGCCGCGACGTCTTCCGGAGTGATTGCCCCGCGCGTGACAGCCTCCATCAGCACCAGCGGTTCGATCTCCCGTTTGCGCGCAAAGGCGACCTCGCCAGTGACGTTCCATCCCTCAACGGTGAGGTTCCGCCTGAACACGAGCGGCGTTTTCATCGACCTGCCTCCAGGTCTCGTACCCACGGCTCGTTCGCGGCAAGGAACGAGAGCAGGCTGCCCTCACGCCGTCGGAGCGTGTTGCGGTTGCCGATGAGCACGCGCTGGAATCGAGCGCGTGTAATCGCGACGTTGACCCGGTTGGTGCTTTCGAGAAAGCTGGTCATCCGCGTGTTCGCGAGAGTCAGGAAGACCACGTCCGCCTCGTGTCCTTGGAAGCGATCCACCGTACAAAGCTCGATCCGCGCTGCCGTGCGGCCTTCGCTGCGCAGCTCGAAGTGTCGGTACGCACCACGCTGTCCCGTCCTCTGCCGCAGGCGGTCGCGCAGAGCCCGCTCCTGGCCGCGGTAGAACGCGAGCACCGCGACCTCCCACGGCTCGACGCGAGCCTCCGCTGCGTGGCTGCGCTTCGGACTGTGCCTGGCCCACGTAACGAAGTGGTCGATCTCACGCAGCACCGCGTCGACCTCCTCTTCGTTGCGGTTGCGCTTCGAGTCGAAGCGTCCGTTGACGTGCAGCCACACCGCACGCTGCTCGTAGCGCTGGTATCCCCACGCGCGACGCGTCGCCATGTCGGGCGGGTCGAGCAACGCGGTGCCCTGATAGACCTGCTCGCGCGGCACCCGCGAGATATCCGGGTGCATTCGATGCTGATAGTTCAGCACCACGTGCCGCTGCGTGAAGGCTGTCGCGAGCATCCCGTGGGTGAGCGCCGTTCGCGCGCGGAACGCGTCGCTGTCAGCACGAAAGCCGCATTGGATCGATTCGAGGATCGAGGGAAAGGCGACGCGTCTCACGCGATCGATCTGCTCGCGGAAGGCCGTCCCCTTCCCCTCATCGGGGTCTGTGGGAAGCAGCGCATCGGCTTCTTCGCGCAAGCGCGCAGCAGACCGTGAATCGCCCCGCTGGCGCTGCTCGAAGTGTCGGCACAGCCGCCACGCAAGCTCGTCCTCCCAGCATGGCGGTCCGCTTTCCGCGCCCAGCCGCCGCTGGACAGCGGCTGCACGACGTTCAAGGGAACTGCCCTCCAGGCCGCGCAGCGTCGCGAGGTCGAGCGGTAGTTCCGCGGCGCGCGCTTCGAGCTGCTGCTGGGTGCCGATGACGATGCCGGAGGTAGCAAGGTCGCGGGCGGTCGCCGTCGCGGCGTCGGCGAGCTCGACCCCGAGCGCGGTCGCCTGTCGCTCGTAGTGCTCTCTCTCCTCTCGCGTGGTGATCCAGATCGCGCTCGCTCGGGCTGCGCGTCCCCCGCTCGCAAGGAACACGTCGACACACGCGTCGCGGCGCACGGGATTCGGCAGCGCAGCGCGCAGGTTGGCAGCGAGCGCCGCTTCTTCGACGAAGGGCGAGAGCTGCCTCGGATCGCCGACGAGAATCCATCGCTGTGCCAACAGCGCGGGCACCAAGAAGTCTTGGAACGTCGTCTTCGATGCCTCGTCCACGATCAGCGTGTCGAACATCCCGGCCCTGCCCGGGGCGTGCGCGAACTTGATGTCGGGGTGACTGAGGATGCCCGAGGTCGTGCCGCACACCAGATTAGCCGTGTCGAGGACCATCCGCTCGATGGCCGTGCTGCCCGCGGCGAGAGCACGGTAGAGGCCCTCCTGCGCTTCCGAGCGCTTGGGCAGTCCGCGGAGAAACGTCTGCAATCGCTCGCGCTCGGTGCGTACGAACTCTTCGAGCTGATAGGGCCGCGCCTGCTCGGAGACCTTCCTGCGGTCCCCAACGCGCACGGCGACGAGGTCGCTGCCGGGCTGCTGCGTGAGCGGTCCCACGCGCTCGAGAACATTGTCTACGGCGACGTGCGTCGACGCGCAGAGCAGCACGCGCTGTCCACGCGCGATGAGCTGCAGGACCAGCTCGCAGATCGCGGTCGTCTTGCCTGAGCCCGGCGGTCCTTCGAGGAACGCGAAGTCGGGCGTGGCGATGGCGACCTGAACGAAGCGCCGTTGCGCCTCCGTTCCCGGCCGCGAGAGATCGGTCAAGATCCTCCACTCGGTGGGTTCGAGGGCGGGAAGCGCAGGCCAGGTCGTGCGGTCTTCCCGTTCGAGTAGCCGAAGGAGCGCACGGTGTGCGGGCGCAGGCGCGTCTTGCAACTGGTGCACGGCATCGAGCTGACGCCGCAGGGTTCTTGTGTTCGGGCGCAGACACACTTCGTCGGCCGCAGGTTCGCGGTCGAGCAGGAGTCGGCAGGTGTCCGGGTCGCGATCGAAGACACGGAGCCGCGACATGGCGTTGAAGCCCACGCGCCCCGAAGTTCTCGAAGACGAGGTGCGCGGGAGTTCGAACAGCTCCCCGACCTCTTCGTCGAGAAACGCGTCGAAGGTCCGCTCGGACACCGAGCGAACATCGGCAGGTTCGTTGAGCTCGATCCACACGCCGCGTTCGTCGCGAGCAGCCCACGCAGGTGGTTCGGCGGGGGCCCAGCCGAGGCGCAGGACATTGTCCTCGTGCTCGAGGAAGTCCTGCGTTCGTTTGAGGAACTCGCGGAAGTCCCGGAGTCCGGTGCTCGCCCGTTCGAGCAGCATGTTCGGGTTCGGATCGTCGAGGTTCTGGTAGTGAAGGAGTGCCATCGTGGTCATGCCCAGAGCAGGGACAGTGCCGCGCCTTTCGTTTCGCAGAAACCAGCAATTGAGGCTGACGCAGCGAACGAAGGTTTCCGCGGTCACGGGTGAGACGGCCCGGCTACGGGTCTATTCGCCCGGCACTTCCTGTCACCGTTGGGGTCCGAGATCGCCCCGCTCTTGCGGGCACTTCGGTGCGGCGATCACGCACCGTGCCGCCAGCAGGCGAGCTTCCGCTCCGCGGGATGGGTAGCGGGCTGGGCTCTGCGAGGGGCCAGCGACTGCTTCCCCGCTCCGCCTTCACCCCGTCGGATATCTCGCGTGTAAAGGGGGGCCACGAAGCCAATCGGGCTCCAGCGGCTTCGAGTACCTTGCACTTAGCTTGAGATGGCTTAAGCTAGCTTCAAGCGAGGTAAGACATGGAGTATGTAAGCGTTCCCGTGCCGTCCCATCTGGTCGTCGAGGTGATGGGGTTCATCCACAGCCGCCTGCAGGGCAACGCTGTTCCTGAACCCACGAGCGCAGATGAAGACGCGGAGGCCGCCGTGGAGGCGAGCGACGCTTGGCCGGAGGATGAGCTCCGCAAGCTCTGGAACGACTCGGAGGGGAACATGCGGATCGTGCTCACGCTTCTTGCTCGCAAGGGCGGAGCACCGATCCCGAGCCAGGAGATTGCCGCCGTGCTCGGCAAGCCAGAGCGAGGTCACGCCGTCGCAGGCACAATGGGGGCGCTCGGCCGAAGGCTGAAGCACCGCCACGGTGGACGCTCGCCATTCTCTGTCGGCTACAACGCGCTTGCCCGCCGGTGGGAGTACACGATGCCTGTCACGAACGCGTCGGTCATTGCGAAGATCGCAACGCCGGTTCCTGAACTCGTGACGCTCTCGGGTGAGCAATCAGGCTTCTTCTGTTTGATCCGCGACCCGGCTGACCGAAAGTGTCGGATCACATCTGTGAAGCCTTCAGAGGGGGAGGCGCACGCTGCTGCCGAGCGCTGGCTCCACGAGGCATCCGAGCGGGGCTTTCCGCCGGCTGGCCGAGGAAAGACTCACGAATGGGTGAAGGACCCGGCGTTTCCCCAGATGTACGTCTGCGTGGAGATCAAGAGCACAGCGACGCGAGCGACGCCCATCGTGTACTGAGATCAGTATGCTATCAGTCGCGATCGGAAGTGCGAGAAGAACCACCATTCTTGAGAATGACGATGAACGAAGAGAACATTCGCATCCGCGCCTACTTCCGCTGGCAAAACCGCCGTCCTGAAGACGGCGACGCACTCACCGACTGGCTTGCGGCCGAGCAGGAGATCTTGGCGGAGGGACAAGTCGTTTCTCCTGCCGAACCAGAAACCGTCACCAACCAAGCCTTTCCCGCGACGATGACTGCTGCTGAGAATCCGGTACAACCTCCGGTTGGCAAGCCGATCGACCGCCAACAGGAGGTTCGTAATGCCGTCCGAATGATCTGGTCTGAATTGCTTGAGATTGCAGTCGGGTCCGCTCTCGCCGCTGCGCAAGAGAAGATGTGTGCTGATCGATTCTTCGCGCGCCTTTGGCCGTCGATGCCACTGGAACTAGTGCTCGCGTTGGACCGTGCGGACCCGAGTGAGTTGCTGTCATGCGACGCCGTGCCCGCGGAATTCGAGGAGGTGCTTGTGCGGCACTTGGCTGAAGTGTTCGCTGCTCATCAGCCCAAGGGACTCGCTACAAACCCCCACGCGCGCGAAGCGAAACTCATCCGGATTCTCTCTGGCGATGTGGAGCACAACAGAGACAGCATCAAGCGGCAAGTATATCAATTCTTCGAACGAAAAGGAACTGACCGCATCTCCGATCCGCGCAATGTTCGTGCGCTGGTATTCCAACGACTCGCCGACGCCAGCCTTGATGAGTGCACCGCTATCGCGAACGGGGGCAATGAGGCAAGGGCCCGCTGGCACTTGAAGCTCCTGACATTGTTGACGACTGGAGATCCGGCAGATAGAGGCAGTCGAATCGAGCAATTGCGCGATGGCAAGACACGCTCATTCCCCTATGTCGCCCGCTTCCTTCAGCGCGGAACACTGCCGGCTGCGCCCCGATTCAAGGGAGATCTGACGCCAAATTTTGAGGGGTTCTCGCCAGAGATCATCGCAACATTCCCTGATGCAGCAGCGATTCGAGATCTATATGATGGCTACGTTCAACATCGAGGTATCTTGGGACACTGGCTTCCCGTTGATCGTCCGCCGTCCGCTGAGATCGCGGAGGACTTCGCGAAGATTCCGGACTTCTCGACAATGAGCAAGGGCGGCATCGTCCTACCAACCGCCGCTTCGCTCCACGCTCACCGAGCCGCAATGCACCGCATTCCAGATGGGGTCGTCTGTGCGTTCGCCCTCGCGGTCATGATTGAATGGTCGATGCATCAAGCCGCGGCTGTGGCCGGACTCCAGGCCCCGGCAAGTCTGCGCGGACATGAGCTTGTTGCGCGACTCACCGAACCACTACGATTGAGTCACCTCACCCGCGCAGATCTTGACGTCGTGTTCACGCGCAAGGGACTCAACCTGCGCGATGCCCTCGTCCACGGAGCGTTCTTCGCCGATCAGCAACACGCACTTGAACGGACTCTGCATGGCTTGGCCCGCACGTTGGCGCGCCTCGTCACAGACCTTCGAACGACCGGGATCCTGACTAAGTTTCCAACTACAGCAACGTGGGACAGTTCGACAAGTGTGGACCCCAAAGTTGACGCTCTGATTAGCACGCAGACGCAACCTGGGCTGAGCCTCCTCAATGTGTTTGGTGTCGAAGAGGGACGAAAGCACGTCTTCGAGACTCTTTCGCGTCTGATGCCCGACAAGGCAATGCTTGGAAAAGGGAGCTTCCTCCTTTGGGTGGATGAACGCGACAAGACGGCGCAACGTTCTCATGAGCTGGTTGCACTGATTAGCTCGCTGATCACACTCGAAGAACTGTTTCGGGCAGTGTGCGAAGAAAAGGGACTGCCAACACTGATTATTGCATCGTCTGCCCCAGACGCTGCCAAATGCGAGCTCGCAATTCTGGACTCGCAACAGGGCAAACTGTTGGAGCCCAAACGGCTCCAGATGCTTTTCTCGGGCACTGCAGCCGACGTCGGGTTCCGTGATAGTCTCGATGCCATCAAGCAAGTTCGCGATCGTGTCGCGCACGGAACCTGGCGAGCTTTTCGCTCCCCCTGGATGACGGCTACAGAGCTGGTGCTGAAGCTGGCGTTTGCCCTTTGCACCGTACTTGATTCCTGAGCAATGTCACCAGCCCTTTCAAGGTGCCTTCGGGCGACGGATTCCCGGCTGCCAGCACGTACCGGGCGACCATCAGGATCGTGGAGGCATACGCGCACAACACAATCGAAGCCGTTTCGTCGAACGAAGCCACCTTGAAAGGGCTGGAGCAATGTCACCTACGCGGACACCTCGAGATTGTAACTCCCCACATAGTTGTTGGCTCCTCAAGCAGGGGGGTCAGCGTGGAGCAGAACCCGGAGTAATCCGTCGGGTCCTGTCGCGACCTGTTCACGCCGGAACGTGAATCTCCTGCGAATCGCTACACACGCCGACAGATGGCGACGCGTCGCCGGTCCATCAATTCCTCTCGCCCCGACTAACAGGACACGAATCAAGCCGCAGCGCTGATAGGCACTGCGGCTTTTGTGTTTTCTCCGCATCGCATCGATGCTTCCCGCGCGACGTCCGCGAGCGATCACCGCAGACGGGCTGCGCGACGAACACGCGCGACCACGACGGGGGATTCGACATCGTGTACGCACAAGCCGCCTGCATGCGCATGCGGGTCGCACTCCGTGGGGGCAGAGACCGTCCCTGCGGGGACGCAGGAGACCGTGCTCGCGGGAGGGCTCCAACGATGCGTCAGCGGCTCGCGATGCGTTCCCAGCGGTAGTCGCGACCTGGCCTGTCCCAGAACGCCGAGCGGTAGAGTTCCTGGAGTTCCTCGGTGGCCTGTTTGATCCGGTTCCCCAAGGACGCCATGTCTGCGAGCCCGAAACCTTCGGCGAGTTGAGTCGCAAACTGCTTGGACTCGGCGCGCACCACGAAGTCAGGCAGGTCCCTCAGGTACAAGACACTCCAGGGGCGCCACACATCGCTGTGAGGGCCGTCCGCGTCGATGCGGGAGCGCACGTACAAGAAGTAGTCGGCGGCCTTGAACTGTTCCCAGCCTACAACTTCCGCGAGGTCTCCGTTCGAGTACCAATCTTTCAGGAGGTCTGCGTGGATCGAGAGGCGCACGGTGTTGTTGGTCTTGAGCCGGTCACGCCGAACATCGTCCAGGAGCATCGTGTACTTCGAGACGTCCTTGTAGTCGGTCGTGCGATCGGGGCGGCTTCCGCGAACTGCTAGGGGTGTGCGCAGAAGTGCGTTGATTGAGCGCCATGCTTCTTCGCGCAGAAAGGCGGCCACCAAGACCACGAGCAACTCGTGACCGAGGAACTTGTAGAAGTCGAAATCAGTCCGGTTGTAGGTGCCAGAGAAACCTTGCGGGAGGTCGTAGCGCACGAGGAGCTGCTCAAAGCCCCGATAGACCTCGGCGGCGGCGTCCTCCGCGCGGTAGGCCGCAAGAGTCTGCGCGACCCGGGCGAACTCCGCGACGGGTGCGCGCGTCGCTGTGAGCGCGGCCACAAGCGCTTCGTCGTCGATCGTTGTCGGAGGACGGAGGGTATCGAGCACTCGCAGTAGGTCTGCCATGTACCGACGTGCTGCCGCGCGCTGCACCGGTTGTTGGCGCTCCACCGCTTCGATGAGCAGGGCCGCAGGACTCGGTGGTGCAGGCGGTGCGAGTGGCTTCGGCTTCTGCGCCTCGGCCGCCGTGAGACCGAGACGAACCGCATCCACCAGGACTCTTTGCAAACGCTTGCGCTCTGGGGACTTCTCTTCCGCGCCTTCGCTGATGCTGTACGCCACCGCGCGCTTCTGGCGGATGTCGAAGGGGAGGTCCTCGGGAGGCCCGAACGCCGTGTTCACGACGAGGACGATCCGCTCCCAGCCCAACGTTTTGAGCGCGTACCCGAGCTCGATCAAGACGTTCGGGTTCGGCGAAGGACGCCCTTCGGCGTCCTTGGTCACGAGCGTGACATCCGCGACGAACACCGCGGCCTGGTCGATCTTCGAGAAGATGGTCGCGACGATGTCAGGCGCGCCCGGCACGTCCATAGTGTCTTTGTCGAGCCGCGGATCGACCGTCAGGGAGCCGTCACTGCGAACCTGGGCGATCGCGTCCTCGAGCGCCTTCTGGATCAGGTTGCGGTTGGTGTTGCCGGGGCGATCAGATTGCCACGCGTAGAAAACGGTCCAGCTCATAGGGAATTGACCAGTAGCCTGCCCTCATGAAAGCAGTGCCGCGCGTTTCCAGCAAGTTTTTGCCAGGCCCCAGGACGGGGGCCGTTTTACTTGGCGAGTACGCAGAGCTGTGGGACGTGTGAGGAGCTGGCCGGGCTAACATCCCCACTACCGAAGGAGTTACGCTTGGTTGGCAGGAGCTTCCGCTTGTTTGAGCGGCTTGTTCATGAAGGCGTCAATCGTAGTAATCGCTTTTTCGATCGCCGCGATTGCGGCCCCGACCAGAGGGCCAATCTGGAGCATTTCGTAGACTTGGTGGGTGGCCATCGGTCGTCCCCAGTTCCCTGTGTTTGGCCGTTGTTGCATCGGCCCGGCAATTGCCGCCATTGCGGCATAAGCATGGGCGGCTTGGATGCGAAGTTCCAATGGTGCATCCGAGAAGGAACGGCGACCCATCGCTGAATCGTAGTGCGTTTTGTTGAACCCAATGGCGCTGAACTGGGTCCAAGACTTTGCTGCCACGAGATTGTGAATCAGTTCATTCTGGATCGCGACAATCGAATCGACGACGTCGTTGATCGTGGGATCAAGCTGGATCCCGAAGTACACGAACAGGAGATCGCGGTTCGCGGGTTGAAACAGAAGGTCCTCGATATGGCGGCCGGTCCAAGGGAAATGCTCTTGGGCGCCGTTTTTCTTGGCTGATTCATGAAAATTATTGAGCGCATCGGCGGAAACGTCACAGGGGGCCGCCAAGACGACTCCATAAGGCACTACACTCGTATCCTTGAACAATTCTTCCGTCAGTTCCTGCATCTCGCTGGGCTTGATCCCTTTGACCCTCTTACACTGAATTCGCCAGAGACGCGTTGCGGGCGTGGTCCCAGGAGGCATGCGCTCCTGTCCCCGAATATCGACCCCATGGTCTGCCCCCTTCACCCCTGTAGCCTCAAGAAGCTGCCAGCTCTTCCAACGCCACGTGAGCTGACGGACAAGATCCTCGAACCGATGTGGTTCGAGGTCCTCGAAGTGAAGTGGTCCTGTCGTGCGCGTCGTAACCATGGCAGTTCTCCAGGAGGCTGGGATTCAAGCTTGGTCGAATGAAACAGAGTCCCAAGGATATGCCATGGCCTGCAGCACCATACCACGCCACAGCCGTTCCTGGGCATCGGCCGGGATCTTGAACTTGCTCGGCAGGACGCTGTCGCCTGGACGCTTTGACTTGGCGTTTACCGCGAGCTGATTCAGGTGTGGGAGGCCCCGTTTCACGCAGATCTCGTCACGAATGTAGCCCAGGTGAAGAGCGACCGCCTTGCGCGACCAAGGCACCTTGGCCTGCTCAGCAAGTGTCTTGTAACCAATGGTCCGCATGTTTCGGGCGCATTGAGTGAGTGCTTGGAAGATCGCTCTTGTGCTCTCGTTCGGGATGGGCATCGTCTCTCTTTGCCTTCGTGGATGAACCTAGATTCCGGTCACAAGAAGTTCCTGGCCCTGGAAGGCAGGAAGCTTCTTGAGTTCCTCCACCAGTCGCTCCAGCCCTTCCGTTTCGTCTGCGGGTTCCACCCAGAGGTGCAGGATGTCGGGGATTGCTGCACTCACGGCAGAAGTCATGACTCCTTTCGGAGACAACCCGTTCACTCTGCTGGCGTAAAGGTAGACGACCGCAGTTTGTCCGCCCGCACCTCGGGTGAAAAATACAGCAGTTGCTTTCTTGACCATCGGGGAGGTTCCTTTTCTGCTTTCGCCTACGCAAACTGGCCGTTTGCGTGCCGGTATCGCCCGACCCGCCTGTCCCATGTTCTGCCGGAGCTGCCGATCACTTTGGCTCCTCCCAGTGCGCCAAGAAAGACGATGGCGCCGGCTGCGATTTTGCCCCAAGGGATCTCGCTCTTCGGCCGGGGGAGCACGAACGGGAGGTCAAGCTCGTACCCGGCGAGTCGAAGCGCTCCCTCAATATGCGGCGCGGCGGCTACGTCCCCGCGGTAGACGGGATCGGCCCCCCATTCGGACGGCCGCGTGCAGAAGGGATCGCTGCACTTGTGCGGCAGGACGTACCAGGCACCGTATGCGTTCTGCTGCCAGTGCCGAGCCTCGTGGGTGAGCACGCGCCCGAGCTCTTTCATCGGCATGTGCTCTGGTGGAAGCGCGAAGAACGCGACCCTGGGAAAGTCTTCCCGTACACACGCCGCGGCCCCTTGCCGACACATGTTGGGCGCGAACTGCACCGCCGTGAGTGCTTGGTCGAAGTGGGCGATCCACGCTGGGGCGAAGAGTGAAATAGCCCGATGAACGGCCCGGATCGCGTCCGCGCCATTCTGGGAGAAGCCAAGGAGCTGGACCATGGAAGACGCTGACATGGCGCAGTGCGCTCGGCAACCTCTGCGCTTTTGGCTTGCCTGCTTGATCCGGGCTTCGTGGCAAGTGCCCTCCGGTAGCTGGGGTTGTCTGTACCGACGGGCTAGCCCACGGCGCTCGGGTCTGCAACGCCCAGTTCTCGCGCACGCTTCGTGTACCGACGTACGCCCGGCTTGTCGCCCAGGTCCTCGCAGGCCCAAAGCGCATCCATCACGGCGTAGGCGTGCGTGGGGTTCAGCGCGAGGGCACGTTTGAGAGCGTCGCGAGCGTCGCGGTGCTTGCCGTTCAGTCGCCGCAGCCGCCCCAGCGTGTGCGACGCGAAGTCGGTGGGCTCTTTCAGGTTCGCGACCACGCACACGATGTGATCGAGCGCTTCCTTCCGCCGCTCGGCATTGCCGAGCACGACCGCGATCTCGACCCGCGGGCGGTCGCAGTCGGGCGCGAGATCAGCCTCGATCCACAGGCGCTGCATCGCGCGGTCGAACTGCTCGAGCTGCCCGAGCGCCGCGCCGCACTGGCACTGGTGCGCCGCGTCCGTGGGATCGAGTTCGAGCATGCGCTCGCGGAAGCTGCTTCTACGTCCTGTTCGCAGCCAACGGAGCAGAACCCGGAGCGATCTGCCAGAGCCTGTCGCGATCTGTTCGCGTTGGAGCTTGAATCTCCTGCGAATCGCGACACACGCCGACGGATGCCGACGCATTGCCGGTCCTTCAAATCCTCTCGCCCCGACTGAAGAGAAAACGCCGAAACGCCGCAGCGCTGAAGAGCTCTGCGGCGTTGGTGTTTCTCCGGGGCGCGTGAGTGGGCGGCGGCCTACGAGCGTGGGTGCTAGCGCTGTGGCGTGGCCGAGATGACCGTCGGGGACATCGTCGACGCGACCGTGACGCGGGTGTTCGTCGGCGCGGTGTTGCTCTCGCGCGGGTCGATGATCGGCGCGCTGCAGTTGCCGGAGATCTCGTGGTTTCGCACGGCGACTGGGACGGCGCGGTTCTCGGTCGGCGACACAGTGCGGGTGCTCGTCATCGCCGTGAAAGACGAGCGCTTCTCTGCGTCCATCCGCCAACTACACCCCGAGCAGGACCCATGGCTCGAAGCGCAGCGATTGAGCGTGGGCGACGAGCTCGAGTGCGTCGTGCGCAGGGTCGTCGAGTACGGCGCATGGTGTTGCGTAGGCGCGCACGACGGTGGTCTGTGGATCTTCGCGGAGGGCGACGTGCCTCCAGTGGTGGGTCAACGTGTCGCGCTCGTCGTGTCCCGGATCGACGAAGCGCGACGAACGATCGAGCTGCGACCGCGAAGCGGGCCGTAGGGCGCTTCGGTGAGTGCGCTGTGCTCGACGCGGGGCCGTTTCGTCTGCTCGGAATCAGTGCGTTGGATCACACGACGACTCGTGCGATGGCCAACCAAATTCGGATCGTGAACTGCTCGGCCAATGGCTCGCCTTTCAGCGCTGGTCCACCGCTGGTCGATGTCGACTTTGTGTCTCTCGGTGACGAAGTCGACATGCTTGCCGTGCACCACAAATCAAGATCGATTCCGACCACGCACCCGTCCGCGATCGAAACCCACTACGTCTCGCTCGGCACGACATCGAATTGTTGCCATTGTGGGCCGCCGTTCGTCGTCCGAGTTCACGTCGTAGAGGGACGGATCTGTGGGATTTCCGGTCCCACGGAGGCGGACGCGGAGCGTGACGCGCGCCTGTGGATCGTTGGTGATCGGTCGTCGGTCTCTGCTCGTCCGCCCGGTCCGAAGAGGGGACGGTGCTCTGATTGTGAAATTCGAGATCTACCCCAGCCACAACCTAGCAAACTCTATCGGACCAAAAGGTACTTATTGCCCTTGCACACGGGAGAGCGCTGCGCAAACGAGATCGCACTCTGGCAATGATTACCAACGTGTCCGATTCGATCCGCCGTGCTCTGGCTGCGGTAGATCTCGAATTTCACAATCAGAGCACCGTCCCCGTTTCCTTTGCTTGTGGCGAAGCTGAAGGCGCGGATCAACCACGCGGCGAAGCTCATGAACGAGGCCATGCCGCGCGCTCGCGGCTCGTGGCGCACGACGATCGAGGACATGGTGCGCCAGGACGTTCGCGATCCGCGCTCGCCGAAGCATTCGCTCGACGCGATGCCGAGCGCGCAGCTCGAACGGGCGCTGGTTGTTGCGGACCAGCGGGTCCACGAGGCGGAGCGCGTGACGCGGAGCGTTCGCTAGCCGGATCTCCCAAGCACCAAGCGGGACAAGAAGCCGCCGCGCGAGTAGACACCCCGTCGCGCGCACTCAGTCCGCTCGAGGTTCGTTGGTAGCGCGCGATACAATCACGGCGTCGTACAGAAACCCGCCCGCGAGAGGGTTCCATCGCGCCTCGATCGTGGCAGTCAGTCCTTCGTCGGGGATAAACCCGGGGGGCACGCGATCCATGCCGCGGAAGCTGATGTGATACGCGTCGCGGCCGCACTGAAGAAGGTCGCCTGAGACGCGACCGGTGATGCGCACGGACTGACCGTTCGCGATATCGGTCAGGTTCCAACATTCGACGGACTGCGGACGGTCGAGCAGTGCGCGCTCTGCGTTGACTCTGCGCGCATCGCGTCGTGCGTCGACGTAGGACTGCGCTGCGGACATCGCGAAGATCACGAGCGGCAGCGACGCGCACGCGAGCACGAACAGAATGAACTTTGCGCGTGAGCTCACCGCACACCCGCGTTGGCCCTGCACACGGGACCGGGGACACACCAGTTTCGCACGCCGCCGTCGTCCTCGGGACGAGCGCAGCGTTCGCACCGCCGCCAGGACGGACAGTCGGTGCCACCGTTCTCGGGGAAACACTCGTTCGGCGGGAACGTGGAGTTGTGCTCGTACACCGATTGATTCGCGGTGCCGTACTCGATGCAGATCGTTGGCGCTCCACGAAGCCCGGTGCCACAGCGCGCGGCTCCGCCTGGCTTGCCGAACTCACCGCGCGCGAGCAGCACGCTCGGGTCGTCGATTCGAGCACACGCCTCCGTGCGGTTGGCGGGAAGCGGGAGCGACCTCGAGCCGCACGCTGCGATAGCCACCCGTCGAACTACCGACCACTTCGTCACACGGAGAGGGTAACGCAAGCCCAGCCCGGTACCAGACAGACCGCTACAGACGACAGTTCGCGGCCACACGGTGGCACAGCCCGTGGCTCAGCGACACGGGCGCGGGTGGATGGACACCGTTCACGTTTGGCTCGGTCACGCGCTGCCGCCCATCGTCTCGCTCAACCTCGAGCCGGTCACTGCCGCGAGGCCGGTGGTCTGTGTGTTCGCGTACAAGCACACGCCAACTCAGTTTCGCCTGCGAAACGAGAGGCGAGCTGGGGTTTCGAACACACCGTGCGGCGCGGTTGTGCCGGAGTGAGGGCGGAGACGAGGCAACGGGCGATCGGGTCGCCAACGGCTGACTCGTGCTCGACCGCCGTTGGATGCCCTGTCCTCTCGACGAGCGCTGGATGGGCCGTTCTCTGCGCTGGGCACGAGCGTCAACTAGCGCCGACGAGGGACGCACCGCGTAGGAGCGGTGCCCGTGCAATCAGAGCATCATGGGAGCTCACGCGGCTCGGGCGTCGATGCGTCGACGATCCATTGCACGAGCGCGGCGAGGCCTGCGACCTGATAGCTACGAAACGCGGCGATCGCCGCGCGGGCCTCGCGATCACTGCGGGTCGATCGGAGGATCGAAGCGATCGTCCGCCGGGTGTTCTCGAACACTTGTGTGAGCACGAGGCGCGCTTCGCGGTCGATCACGACGTGCGGGTGGTGGGCGCGAATTTCATCGAGCGAGACGTCGACGAGCCGCGCCGCGAATCGCTGCGAAAATCGCTCGTGTGGCGTGCCCTCGCTGTGCTCGAGCAGCACGATGACCGCGTGGCGGTGCGCGAGCCAAAACTCGAGCAGCTCGCTGGCTGCAGAGAGGTCTCTTGGCGCGCTTCCGTCCGCGACGAACGAGTGCGCGTGCGCGCTCTTGGCGAGCAGGGCGTCGAAGGTCGCGACGAGCTCGTCGGGGACGACCGCGGCGAACAGCGCGTCTTTGTTCTCGTAGTAGCGGTAGAGATTGGCGACCGCGACCTCGGCTTGCTCAGCGATTTCGCTCATCGTCGTGGCAGCGACGCCCTTGCGCGAAAAGCAACGGAGCGCGGCGGCGACGATGCGGTCGCGTACTTCTTGCTTGAGGACCTGCGCCATCGATCACGCACCATACGCGCGCACAAACGAGTGCGGCGCCCAACGATCGGCCCACGGTCGCGCTTGCTCGAGCTCGAACGCCAGCGAAAGCAGCGACGAGTCACGGCCAGGCGCCGCGGCGAAATGCGATCCGATCGGCGTCTCGTCGTCGGCCCAGCAAAGTGGAACGCTCATCGCCGGACATCCCGCGACGTTCTGAATCGGCGTGTAGCAAACAGCGCTCTCGGTCCGACGGAGCAGCTCTTCGCGGGAGAGCAGCGGCGACAGCCACCCGAGCTGCCAAGGTCTCTGCGCGATCACGGGCGTGAGGATCACGTCGTAGTGTTGGGTCGCGGCGAGGTACCGCGCGGCGCAGCGTTCGAAGGTGCGACGGACCATCGCGGGCGCTTCCGCACCGAGCGTTCGTGCGTGCGCGATCACGGCGAGCGTAAACGGCTCGAGCTCTTCGGGGCCCGGCTCGCGGCCGAGCATCGTCGCGAACATCGCGCACATCGCGCCGAGCGATAGCCCCGCGCCCGCGAAGAAGGCATCGCTGAGCGCTCGACCGTTCGACGAGTCATCGGCCTCGCGCGTGAGAACGTCGTCCTCGATGACGGTGTGCCCGAGCTCTCGGCAGAGCTGCGCGGTCTGCTCGATCGCGCGTCGGACTTCGGACGAAGGCTCCGTCCCCATCAGCGACCGAAGCGCGAGCGCGATGCGCAGTCGTGGCGCTCGCTCCGCGGCGCTCGTCGGCAGCGGCTCGAGCGCGCACTCGTCCGATTGCACCGCGCGCAGCCACCGCGCGGCGTCGCGAACGGAGCGACTCACGCACCCGTCGGACACGAGCGCGTCGAAGCTGCTCGTGGTGGGGGCGGACGGCGCAGTGCGCCCCCGGCTCGGCTTGAATCCGAACACCCCATTGGCGGCCGCGGGGATGCGCACGGACCCTCCTCCGTCGCTTGCGTGAGCGAGCGCGACGAGCCCCGCCGCCACCGCCGCGGCGGCTCCACCCGAGGATCCAGCGGCGCTGAGCGAGAGGTTCCATGGGTTGTGCGTGATGCCGTCGGCGAGCGTCTCGGTGCTTCCGAGCAGGCCGAACTCGCTGGTCGAAGTCTTCGCAAACGTCACCAAGCCCGCTTCGTCGAGCTTCTTGGTGAACGGCGAGCCCGCGTTGGCGACGTTGCGCGCGAGCAATCGCGAGCCGAACGCACAGCGCATCCCCGGCACCATGAGCAGGTCTTTGCACGCGAACGGAACGCCCGCGAACAGCCGAGGGCTCCCTCCCTCGCTTCGTGCGGCTCGCTCGCGCGCGGCGTCGAAGTCGACCGACACGATCGCTCGAACGAGAGGGTTGATCGCCTCGTACCGTCGTTGGGCCGCCGCGAGCAGATCGAGCGGCGTAAGCTCTCGTCGCTCTACGAGCGTGGTTTGCGCGGTCGCGTCGAGGCGCGCGAGTCGGTCGAGCGGGTGCATGCGAGCTCCTCCTTCGGTCGGCCGTGGTTCGGGCTGCGCCGCGCGCACGGCGATACTCGGGACAATTCCCAGGAGATCTCTCGCAGCGTGACGCTCGATCGAGCCGACCGCGGGCGTCGTAAACGATGAATGACTAATAGTGAATAGCTCATTCGCTATTGATTGCAAGCTGAATCGAGCGCCGTGCTCGGGCGCCAGCGGCTCGGTCCACTTCCGACGCGCGGCCTGGGCGGTCTGCGAAGTCCACGACTGCGGCGACGTCGGGTGTCGTCTGTGCTTCGTTGCGTCTCGCCCGCATTGGTGCCAGAAGGCGCGACCCCGTCGATGATCACGCTCGAAAACGTCACCAAGCGCTTCGGTCCCAAGGTCCTCTTCGAAGACGTCACGATGAACTTCGACCCCGGCAAGCGCTACGCGCTCGTCGGCGCAAACGGCGCGGGAAAATCCACGCTCTTGAAGGTCATCACCGGCGAAGAGGACTCCGACAAGGGCACCGTTTCGATCCCCGAGAAGCTCAAGGTCGGCGTCCTGAAGCAGGATCACTTTCACTACGACGCGGTGCGAATCCTCGACGTGGTGCTCATGGGCAATCGCGCCTTGTGGGACGCCATGCAGGAGAAAGAGAAGCTCTTCGAGCAAGAGATGACCGACGAGGTGGGCATGCGCCTCGCCGAGCTCGAGGGCGTCGTCGCCGAGGAGGACGGCTACACGGCCGAGGCGCGCGCCGCAGAGCTCCTCGAAGGGTTGGGCATCGCGACCAAGCACCACCTCGAGCCGCTGAAGTCCTTGGCCGGCGGTTACAAGCTCCGCGTGCTCCTCGCGCAGACGCTGTTCGCCGGGGCCGACGTGCTCTTGCTCGACGAGCCGACCAACCACCTCGACCTCGACTCGATTCGATGGCTCGAGCAGTATTTGACCGGGGATTTTCGCGGGACGCTCCTCGTCGTCAGCCACGATCGGCACTTCATGAACGCGATCGCCACGCACGTCGCGGACGTCGACTTTCAAACGGTGACCGTGTTCACCGGCGACTACTCGGATTTCGTCGAGCAGAAGACGACGGGAAAGCTCCAGAACGAGCAGGACATCGCGCAGAAAAAACGCAGGATCGCCGAGCTCAAAGACTTCGTGGCGCGCTTCGGCGCGAGCGCCAATCGGTCGAGCCAGGCGCAGTCGCGCGTGAAAGAAATCGAGAAGCTCGAGGGGTCGATGGTCGTCCGCAAATCGAGCGTCGTTCGACCGTACGTGAAGTTCGACATCACGCGCCCATCGGGCCGCGACGTGCTTCGCGTGAACGGCATCTCGAAGTCCTTCGGCGAGAAGAAGGTCATCGCCGACCTGAACCTCACGATGATGCGCGGCGAGCGCTTGGCGGTCATCGGCCCGAGCGGCATCGGAAAGTCGACGCTGCTCAAGTGCCTCGTCGGCGAGCACACGCTCGACGCAGGTGACATCGTGTGGGGACACGAGACGTCCGTGGGCTACTTCGCGCAGGACCACCACGAGGCGCTCGAGCCGGGCTTCTCGGCGTACGACTGGCTCCGTCGGTTCGACAAGGACGCGACGATCGAGCAGGTGCGCTCGGTGCTCGGGAAGCTCCTCTTCAGCGGCGAAGCCGGCTTGAAGAAGACCGAGACGCTCTCGGGGGGCGAGGCCGCGAGGCTCGTGCTCGCGCGGCTGATGTTGCAGAAGCAAAACGTGCTCTTGCTCGACGAGCCGACCAATCACCTCGACGTCGAGAGCATCGACGCGCTGCTCGACGCGCTCGTCGCGTACCCGGGCACGGTGATCGTCACGAGCCACGATCGGCACTTCGTCGCAAAGCTCGGGACGCGCGTGCTCGAGCTGTCCCCCAAAGGCGCCCATCTTTTCAACGGCACCTACGACGAGTTTCTCGCCGCGCAAGGGACCGAGTATTTGCGCGGCAAATAGCGTGCGCGTGGGCGTCGGCGCGTTCGATCGGATCGAGGGCCTCGATTACGGCGCAGCCTCGACGCGGTCCACACGTCGCGTCGCCGTGAAATCTCCGAGCGCGACGCGGCCGGCGCGAAGCGCGGTCAGCACCCTCGGCGTCGTGACGCAGGACGTTTGCACGACGTCGGTCGCGAGAGCGCTCCACGTGATGGCCGCGCCGAGCATCCATCGATCGCCGCCAACTCAGTTTCGCCTGCGACCCGAGAGGCGAACTGGGGGCTCGAACATACCGTGCGGCGCGGTCGTGTCGGAGTGAGGGCGCGGAGACAAGGCGATGACCGATCGGGTCGCCAACGGCTGACCCGTGCTCGACCGACCGCTGTTGGATGGCCTATCCTCTTCAACGAGCTGTGTACCAAGTTCAAGATCCGGAGCTAGTCCAGGTTGTTCTCCGAGCCGGCTGGCGACAGCCAAACACTCAAGACACTCGGCGATGCCAACAATTTCTTAAGGAGACTCCGCCTTTCAATACTCAACAGTGGAACAACGAAGCCCTAAACGTCGTGAGTTGTTTTTTTGGACTATCGATCGCATCACACGCTGCACCAGAGTCAGACAGACTGCCGCTTGCTGTCAGATTTGCGCCCCAGTTAGTGACCGAAGGCGCAATCGATCCAGCGGTATGCGAAAGAGTACAACAAGCCACTGGCGAATCCGCTACAATCGTAGGCGTAGCAAACGCACTAGAGAGTAGGACTAGCTTGGACGACGAATCGCTTCTTTGGGTGGTCGTTGTAACCAATTTGTCTTCCTGGTATCTGGTTGCAGATCAGCTAGAATTGGTTGGCAGTGGAACAGAAGCGGCATTGCGTTCGATGGTGTTTGGAATTGGCGGTGGTCGACGAGTCATTTCTGAACCCGGGATTGGCAACAATGTGCCGTAGGTGGCGTTGTGCTGAACACCGTCTGTACCGCGCCCGCGGCTGGCATCGAAGATGACCGGAGCGGATCGACGGCGGAAGGCCCGTTGAAATCCACTCCAAACTAAGACCGCGGACCGAGAAAACTACGACGACCATCGCGTGTTGCCACGCGGTCGACACACCATCGAGTGTCCCGGCGGATCGCAGACGTTTACCGTTGATTGAGAGGCTATTGGCTCAGCCGCCCGACAGCACCGTGTCGATCTCTGCCTGCGCTTGCGTAAGCGAAGCTCCGAGCCACCTCAGTTTCGCCTGCGAAACGAGAGGCGAACTGGGGGTTCGAACATACCGTGCGGCGCGCTCGTGTCGGAGTGAGGGCGGCGACGAGGCAACGGGCGATCGGGTCGCCAACGAGGGACGGGTGCTCGACCGAGATCGCTTGTGATCCGTTGGATGGCCTGTCCTCTGCGTCTGGCGCTTCTGATACGGTGTCCTCACGCGGCACATGGACTCTCCAACGAGCTCGCTCTCTCGCTGGCGCGCCGCGCGCAAGGCGGTCGCGTGCGCAGCCCTCGCTTGCATGCTCGCCTCGTGCACAACGACTGCAACCGACGCCGACACCGGAGCGCACACGGACACGACGTCCGTGGACCGCACCACGCCCGATAGTGTCGCGTTGGACGCAGAGAGAACTGACGCGACCGATCGAGACTCGTCGGACCTCGACGCTTCGAGCAGCGATTCGTCGGACTTCGATGCGCAGCGCTTCGACGGCACGAGCCCCGATTCGACCGCCACTGACAGCGCTCGGTCCGATGTTCTCGGCGAAGACGGCGCGACGCTCGACGCTCGATCGCTCGAGGTGTGCGGGACCCTCGAGGTCGCTCGCGCGGCGAGAGAGACGGGGTCTGCGTTCATCCTCCCGATGGACTTCGGGCTCGTTGGCGACACACCCACGAACCCGACGCGATCGACGGTGAGCATCCTCGAGGACGGGGTGGCGCTCGGTCCGGCGCATTCGGCGCACGCGACGATTCGCGCGACCGGACGCGGCACGTTCAGTCACTGGGGCAACTCGCTCTACTTCAGCGCGTCGGACAACAGCGATCCCCGAAGCAACGGCCGACGATACACGTGGGCCGCGCCGTCCTGTTGGCGACCGCGCCCCATCACCGTCCGAGATGTCGCGGCGATCCAAACCATCTACGGGACGTTTCAAAGCCACAATCAACGCGTCGTGCGCACGCGCGACGGAACGTTTCTCTCCTACCTCCGACGTCGAACCGACTCCGCCGAAGCACACTGGGTCCTCGCGCGATCGACGGACGACGGCCTCTCGTGGAGCACCGTGCGCGAGGGAATGCACGGAACCAACGCCCCCTCGCTCGAGACCGACAGCGCCGACGCGCTCTACGTCGTCCACTCGGACTGGCGCACGGATCAAACGGGACCCGGCTATTTCTACCGCTACAACGCGGGCTCGCTCGCGGCTCCCGCCGTCGAGCAGAGCATCCCCAACGGGACCGGCTCGAAGTTCACGACGTGCTGGGATGCGTTTCGCTCTCGATTGTATGTGCTGACATTCTGGGATGAATTGCCGCGTAACTTCTTCACGATTCGCCCGGACGGGTCCGTCGAGCGAGCGCTGCGGCTGTACGCGCCGGGCCCGCGCGGCGCCGTGCAATACCCGCACTGCAAGGTGATCGGATCAGACCTGTACGTCGCGTGGACGACGGATCCCGTTGGGAGCGCTCCGATGGGGCTCAACTACCGCGACATTCACTTCGTCCTGTCCCGCGACGGCGGCGCCTCGTGGGTGCGCGGCCCGTGGAACCTCGCGCCCCTCACGCTGCCGATCACCGCGGACGAAACCGGGCCCGCCACCCAGGTGGTGTTGCCGGACGAGCTCGACACCAACACCTGGCTCTCGAACTTCGTCCCGACCGCTCGCTCGCTGCACTTGATGTACTACGCAGCGGCGCCGCTGAACCGTCAGCACGCGGTGCGATTCGACCTTTCGACCGGCGCTCGATCGATCGATCGGCAGCCACGCTGGCTCGGCAACGGGCACGGACTGCGCACGCTCGATGGCTTCTTCGTCGACGACACGGCGCGCTCTGGATTGCTCTTCGCGGTCGGCGCGGGAGAAGACGGACGACTCACCGTGCTCGCGACTTCGGACGACGGACAGACGTGGTTCGACTTTGCAGTGGGACCGGCGCCCGTCGCGGGACGTGCGCTCTACGCGATCGCGGGCTCGCGCTCGGTGAGCAGCGACGGCTTCATCCTCGGCGCGTACACCGCGCAGGACGTCTCAGCGACGATGGATCATCGCGTCCAGTACTTCACCGTCGATACGCGCGGCGTCGCTCGGAGGTAGCCGCGGGGACGGTCCGTTTCTCGCGCAGCCAGCGCGATCGACTGACGAAGAGGCATACAACGTCCGCCCCTCGCGAGCGGTGCTCGACGGCGTCATCGGGTCGAGAGACCAACTCCGTTTCGCCTGCGAAACGAGAGGCGAATTGGGGGTTCGAACATACAGTGCGGCGTGCTCGTGTCGGAGTGAGGGCGGAGACTAGGCGATGGGCGAGGGGGTCACCAACGAGTGGCGGGCGCTCGACCGAGAGCGATTGGGTGGCCTGTCCTCCGACGTCGATCGTGTGGCTCGACATCAACCCGTTCGCTGCGGCGATCGTTCACGGAGTCCCGACGGCCACTGCAGCCCTTCGCCCGCGCGCGCGAGCACGCCGATGAAGACCGTTCGCTCAGCGCGACGCCTTCGCGCACCACGTGGAGCGTCGCGATGCTGCCACCGAGGCGGCAGACCCCGAGGCGATCGCGCGAGCGTACGAAGCGTTTCGATCGATGCTCGGGCACTGAGGACGGAGCGAGCGGCGTCGCCCGTTCGATCCCCCGGAGCAACGCCCGTGATCGTCGAAGGCGAAGCCGCGATGCCAGTCACGTTCGTTGCGTGCCTCGTGCAGCTCGACAAGATCATGGACGGACACCCCGACGCGCGGCTACGCGATGCCGCTGCAGCTGTCGGTCAACGACGCGCAGAGTGACCGCGGATCGACCCGCGACCGTCGAGTATCCTATGGGGACCGCGGCATGTTTCCCACCACGTTCTCGCTCGTCGCCTTGCAGCCTGTCCTCGCCCGCGCGTGGCGCGCAGCGTTCTCCGACGTTGCTGGGGTGCGTGTGCTCGAGGGCGACATCCTGGCCGAAGACGCCGACGCGGTCGTGAGTCCCGCCAACAGCTTCGGCTACATGGATGGAGGCCTCGATCTGCTCTACGCGTCGTCGTCGAGGGAGAGCGCGAACAGATGGGCGGACTCGCTCGAGCGGTCGAGACCCAGCTCTGGTTGCTGCGATAACCGTTGGGGCAACAGCCGCCGAGAGCACCGCGGCGCAATGGTACGCTCTTCGTCGCTTGCTACGCGCGATCGCGGTTCTCTTGTCGTGCTCCCTGGCGCTCTGCTCGTGCGGTCCCACGAGCGACGCGTCTCGCGATGCCACGCCGGAAGACGCGCGCGTGCCCGACACCCTCGACGCGCAGGCATCGATCGACGCGATGGACCCGATGGATACGATCGATGCCGTCGACACGATCGACGCGCGCGACGCAACGGACGCGAGCGCTCCGACGGCAGATGTCGCGCTCGGCCCGCCGTCGGGACAGCTCCTGTTCGAGCCGGTGTCTGCGCGCGACGTGGCCGATTGCTTTCCTGCGCTCGGGCGGCCGCCGATCCGCGAGCGCGTGTACTCGTACAAGCGCATCTTCGCGCAGAACATCCGAGGAACGATCCGCCCCATTCATCCTCGGGCCTACGTGTTCAGCCCGCCAGCGCACGACACCAGGACTCGATTGCCGGTCGTCGCGATGTTTCATGGCGGAGGCTGGGAGTTCGGCAGTCCCGTGCTCTGGATCTTCGCTGCGCGATACCTCGCCGCGCGGGGCGTGCTCGCGATCGTCTTTCAGTATCGGCTCGGAGTCCTGCACGGCTCGACGCCTCGCCAGTCGACCGCGGACGCGCTCTCGGCGATCCGTTGGATCCGAACAAACGCCGCGCAGCTCGGAGCCGATCCCGATCGCATCGCCACCGTCGGAGACTCTGCGGGCGGTCACCTCGCGCTCGCGACGAGCGCGATCCCGTGGATCGTCGGTGAGGACGACGGTGCATCTGGCGTCCCCGCAGCAGGCAACCTGCACTTCGCGCTCTACCCCGTCGCCAGCTTGCCGAGCGCCGAGTACGCAGAGATCGATCCGCTGCGACACCTGAGCGCTGCCAACCTCGTACCGACCTTCATCTTTCATGGAACGCGCGACAGCCTGAGCATCACGCCCTACAGCGCGTCCGTCGCGTTCTGCGATCGGCACCGCTCGCTCGGCGCGGCGGGCTGCGTCGTCGCTCCGTTCGAAGGCGAGGAGCACAATTTTCTGCCGCGTTTCTACACGTCGACGATGGTGTACCTCGACTCGTTTCTCTTCGACCACGGGTACACGGGCGGCGTTCGCGGCGACCTCTCGCGGTACGCGTTTGGCGCTGCTGCGCATTGTCGCTTCGACGGCGCTGCGTATACGAGGCTCGAGGAAGAGTACATGCTCGTCAGTCGCGCGACTTCTCCCGTGTGGTGAGCCTTCGCGCTTCGAGACGTCAGCGTCGCACGCCGCGGGTGAACATGCGGGGCTGGGGCGGCGGTGCCGAGCACGCAGCGCCCTCAAAGGGGGGACTCGCTCTCAGAACTGCTGAATCCTCGTGAAGATCAGCGCGCCGATGGTCAAGAGCAGGCATACGTGCGCGAGTCGAGCGGCGATCTCGAGCGCGTTCGCGATGAGGATCCGCCGTCGTTCTGCGCGCTCGACCTCCGTGTCGACCGCGTGAACGACGGCCCGCGCTGGCTCTCCGCGATACACATCAGAGCTCTCGATGACCTCGACGACCGCTCGGACGGCCCCCGCTCGCCGATGAACGTGCGAGTCTGCGTGAACGAGCTTGCTGCTGTCCGCGGGCAGCGCGCGACCGTCGCTGAGCGTGACGAGCACGACCCCCTGCGGCGTCACGTCGAACGAGGCCTTCTGCGCGTCGGCCACGCGCTTCGCGACGCGAGCGACGGCGATGCACTCGCCGATCGGCCGCAGCACTGCGGCCGCGAACAGAAGACCCGCGATGATGAGCAACAAGCCGCTTTGCTCTCGCGCTCCGTTGTTTGTGTTGATCGAGTAGAGCGAGAGCCCACAGAGGCCGAAGCCGAGCAGGTTGAGCGCAGTCGCGAGGCTCGCGAGGGGCCTGCGCGTGCTGCGTTCGTCCGGCTCGATCGCGAGGCGAGCGACGCTCGGCGCAAACGTGGCCAGCAGCTCCTCGACCGCCTCGAGCTTCGTCAGCACGGGGCGGCGACGCATCCACAGCGGACGCGAGCCGAAGCCCAGCCGATACCGCGGATCACGCCACGCGACGGTGATGCGCCGACCGTGCGCGTCAGAGACTTGAACGACATGCGAGACCGTTTGCGTAGAGACGCGCGACCCTTGCTTCGAGGTCCGCACGTTCACCTCGCTGGCGACGCGCGCGGTCGCTCGCGCGATGAACGTTCGGACGGAGTCGCCCTCCCACTCAGTGATCCCGGCTTCGTCCCAGGTCACCCTCGTTCGCCTTCCGCGCCGCAGGGCGAGGCACAGGACCGGAATCACGAGCACGACGAGCGTCACCAAGGGCACGAGCGCGAGGATCGCGGGGTCTCTCTCGGACGCGCTCGCGTACGCCTGCAGATTGTTCGTCGCGAGTCGCGTGCGCCAATTCATGACGCTCGCGGTGATGCCCGCGGTCGCCAGCAGCCCGACCGGTCCGCCGGTGAGCGTCGCGAACAAGAACAGCCGAACAAACGCGTCAGCGCCCAATCGGATCGGCGCTGCTCCGCTGCCTGCGGTTGTCTTCGTCGGAGCGGGTCGTTCCATGAGTTCTCCCGAGACCGTGGGTCGACCGCGACCCTCTCTCGATGCGTGTCGCTGCTACGGAACGCAAGTGCTAACTCAGTTTCGCCTGCGAAACGAGAGGCGAACTAGGGTTTCGAACATACCGTGCGGCGCGGTTGACCCATCGCGGCGCGGCAGCAAAGGAGTGAGGGTGGAGACAAGGTGATGACTGATCGGGTCGCCAACGGCTCACGCGTGCTCGACCGAGATCGACGATGATTCGTCAGATGGCCTATCCTCCTCGCGGTCACGGCGTACAGCACTCGCCTCCGAAGAGGAGGCCGACGTGCGTGACGAGGGGCGCGACCGCGGGAGGAATGCTTTGACGCGACGAGATCTCAATCGTTCTTGGTTCGAAATTGGGCTGCGATTTCGCTGAGCGGACGCGCGTGTACGAAGATCGGCGACACGTCACGACGCGTGCCGGCGAGGACGTACCTGCAAACGCGCGTCCTCGAGAAGAAAGTCGGCGTCAGCGAGGGGCGAGCGAGCGAGCGAAACTATCCCATGCCCCAGCGCCCGAAATCGCAGCGGCAGGTGTAAGTACTATGGAACCTGGTCCTGAATGAAAGACTCGAAGTCGTCCGACGTTTCGGGGAGACGGATTGACATCATACTCGCACGCGACGAGGAGGTCGGACCGCGCGTCGCCGTTGACATCGCCGTTGATCGAGACGGAAGTACCGCAGTGATCATCTTGTGCGAAACTGTCGATCGGCGCCATTCGAGGAACAGCGAGTCCCGCTGGCGAACCAACAACCAAGAGAACCTCTCCTGATCGACGGAAGCCCCCAGCTTCAGGGAGTCCAGAAGCAATATCGTCGAACCCGTCGCTGTTGATGTCACCGATCGAGGCATAGATTCCGAACGTTTGATTGCTATTATGAACCACTGGCGAACCGAGCGGGGCGATATTTCCGGATTCAGAGCCGACTCCTAGCTGGATGAGGGCGCCGGTCGTCCCCCCGCTTGGAGGATAATATATATCCTGCGTAACAACATCACCAAAGCCATCTCCATTGATGTCACCGCAGTGAAACGCTCGCGCCGTCCCAATGCGTGAAACGGGCTCCGTAGCAAGCGGCATCAGTCCGCTCCTCGCGCCGAGCGCGAGCAGTGGACCGTTGTTCGAGGCAATCAGCAGATCTGCGATCGAGTCGCCGTTAAAATCACAGTGGGCGAGAAGGCGCTGAAAGTAGCGCCTCCCGGCAAAGTCAGGAAGAATCACTACGTCAGGAGCGGATCGAATTCCGGTGGTACTTCCGTAGTGTACGAGATAGCCACCTCGAACCATTCCAGTGGAATCTCGAAGCGTAGCGTTGCTCAGGACGACGTCGGCATAGCCATCTCCGTTCACATCGCCGCTAGAAGCAAACATGCTGACGAGTCCGTTCGTTGTTGTGCCTTCAATGCGAACCGCAGAGGCAACGTTTACTCCTGCAGATCCGCCCAAGTAGACCGTCGCTACCCCGGCGTCCAACAAACCAGACAGCGTCGAGTCGTGCGATGCGCCCACCAGGAGATCCGGAAATCCGTCACCGTTCACATCCCCAATGAGGTGAAGATAGCACCCGAAGCACTGAGAGGTTGGAGGAGCGGGGATTCTCTGCTGCGGCGTGGACTGGATTCCTGTCGATGAGCCCCAAAAAATGTCGACTCGGTTACGTTCGGTTAATCCTCCTCGCACGCCCACCGCAATGTCTCCAAATCCGTCACCATTGAGATCAAGTTCGCTTCCCCAGCTCGAGTCGTTTGATGCTGTTCTGTGTCGAACTCGAAACTGCCATGTGTGGCTCCAATCTCTTCCCTTCCGTCCGTCCGACGTTCCGCGAACGCGCCAGTACCACCACCCAGGCGAAAGTGCCGAATCCACACGCATCCTATCGCCCGGGGCAACTGTCGCAGCTAGGCACCCCGATCGCATGCCGCGATCACGGCAGAGCTGGACCTCTGCCCCGTCGACCGCGGCGGGCCGCTCCCACCGAAGTGTCGGGCGAGTGCTCGCTACGCTGCTGGTGCTCATCGGAGCGATAAGGCGTGGGGCAGCGATGCTAGGATCTCCGATGCCAGAGTCTGGCACAATTGAATCAACCGACGGCAGGTCGGAAACGACGTCAACGGTACGGCTCGTTGCGTCCCAGGTGTCGAAGTCTGCGACATCGCCAGAGGCGTCAGAGACCGTTGCATCGGGCGCTTCCGAGCGACCTGTGTCTGCCAGGTCGGGAAGTCCGCTATCCACGACAGTCGGTGTCGTATCTGGTGCTTGCCCGGATGAGCACGCCGCAGTAGTCACAGCGAAACAAGCCAATCTGGCTCCAAAGAGCAGGACTACCCGACTACTGAACGTCATCGTGAGTCGAAGAGTATCATTGTACATTGCCGCTCGCAATCGAGGACGAAATCGCCTTTTGCTGTCCCCTCGTCGCGCTCCTCGCCACTGGACACGCTGGGTTCTCCCTCGGAACCGCCGAGCAATCGCCCGACGCGCTCGTCTCGCTCGCGCCAGTGGACTCAATCGTCGCTCGCGGAGCACGGCTCGTCTCTCATCGAGCTCGGGCAACAACGAACGAAGATCACCGGGGCGCGCCTGCTGGCGCTGGACCGCGTGAACAACGCCGAGCGCGTCGACGTCGGTCTCGGTCGACCTCGGCCTGCTCGAAGACTGCTTTCCCGCGCGCATGCAGAGCGAAGCGTGGCGCGCGAAGCTTCGGGCGATGATCCCGTCCTACGGCAGATAGCTCGCCGAGGACCGAGCCCTCCCCGACTGCGTACGTCCGCCCGCGCGAGCGACGCTGGGGCTCGACGCGTAGCGCGCCGCGAACGAACCTCCGCCACGACGAGCTACACAGCGCCCGCGACGGGCATCCTCGATGCTCATCGCGAGCAACAACAAGCGCCGACTCGGTTTCGAGCGCACGGCTCGGAGTTGCTTGATAGGATCGACGGCGATGGTCAGATCCGATCATGCAGCGCCGCGCTTCGATCGCCGCACCGTTGGATGGCTGCTTGCGTTGCTTGTGGGGTGTACGAGTCCGGGATCACGACCAGATGTGACCGAGGCCGACTCAGTCGCGATCGACTCGACGATCGACTCGACGATCGACGCGCCATCGACGACGCTGACCGATGGAGGGCGTGGTTGTCTTCGGATCTACAGCACCTGCGTCCCGAGGGACGACGAGTGTTGCCCTCACCTCACCTGTCGAGTCCTGGGCGGAGCGGCGCAATGCGGGCCGCGGTCCGACTGCCCGTCGCTCTTTGCAGACTGCAGCGATGGAGGAGCGTGTTGTCCTGGACTCGTGTGCATGTCGCGTGGGGCAGACGCGGGACCCCAGTGTGCCGAGCCCACTTGTCCACGCTTGGGACAGCCGTGTAACTCATCGACGCAGCCCTGCTGCCCGGGGTTCACGTGCGCGGGGCCCTTCGACAATGAGCGTTGCGTCGAGCGCTAGCTCTCATCGTGCGCCCTCCCTCGCGCGACGGACGGTCTTCACTCGCCTGACAACGGAATGCGCTCGTGCTCGTCGCCCGGCGCCAGAGGAAACTCGCGGTCGATCCGGCGACGCCTTGGCCTCGTCGATGCGCTCGCGCGGAGGCGACGGAGTTCCACTCCATGAATCGCGGGTGTCGGTTGTACTTGCCGTCGACGTAGTCCCCGCCCACCAGCACGAGGTGCGCTCTCCTGCGGACGGCGCCCGCGATCGTGAACGCGCGATGCCGAGGCCGCTCACCCATCGCTCGATTTTATGTGTCCGTCGAGCAGCGCGCGCAGCTCGCTGCGCGTGAGCGGCCCTCTGAGCCATGAAATCGTGTGTCTCGGCTGCGCGACGCACAGCCCCTGCGCAGCGTCGTGCACGTTGCGCACGAGAAACCACCGCTTGCCCAATCGCTTGAGCACGTCGTGAACGCTCTTCTTGCTCGCGCCGTCGCCCACGCCGCCGTCGGCGTTCGCGAGGCCGTCGACGACGCGCTCGCGATCTGCGTCGGTGAGCAGTCTTCCGATGCACCACAGGCCCGCGTTGCTGAGCGCTCGGTAGTCGACGTCCATCGGGTTTTGCGTCGCGAGAACGATCCCCACGCCGAACGCGCGGGACTGCTTCATCAGCGCGATGAGCGGGCGTTTGGTGGGCGGATTCGCAGGGTGCGGCGGGAGCATCCCGTACACTTCGTCGATCACGAAGAGCGCCCGGAGGGTGTTGGCGCCAGGGAGCGACAACACGTACGCGCGGAGCTCTTCGAAGAGCAGCCCGAGCACGAGGGCTCGCTCGTTTTCGTCCAAGTGGGCGACGCTGACGATCACGGCTGGTGTTCGTCCGTCGCTCTCGCGGGCGAACCACTGGCGCACGTCGAGCGCGACGCCTTCGCGCCAGCTCGCGAAGCTCGGCGACGCCACCAGCGCGTTGAGCGCCGCGGCGAGCGCGTTGCGTTCTTTCTTCGCGAAGAACCGCTCGAGGCTCATCGCGCCGACTCGGGTGATCGGCGGCGCGTCGAGGTCCGCGATGAGCGACGAGAGGTCCGCGCTCTGTCCTTCGCGCAGTCGTCGTTCGGCCAAGACGCACAGCAAGACGTGTTCGCGCGAGCTTGCGGGGTCTGGGTCTCGTCCGAGCAAGCGAAGCACGAGCGAGACGGCCGAAGCGAGCGCGTTGCGAGCGACCTCGATGTCTTGCGGCGCGCCGTCCCACAAGGGTGAGCGGCGCTCGAGCGACGACAACAAGTGAACGGGCTCGCCCGCGTTGCTTCCTGGCGTGAGCACACGAACGCGCACGCGCTCGCGAAAGGCAGCGATGTCGGCGTTGGTGATTCCAGCGCGGTCGAGGCCGAGCGTGCGGGCTTCGAGCGCGTCGGCGATCGGGTCGCGCCCGTCGCTGTGCGCAGCGCTCTCGTCGCTGTGCCATCGCTCGATCGCGGCGCGGTCGTCGACGTCGAACGTCAGCAAGAGATTCGCGAGGTCTCCCTTGATGTCCACCATCAACACCGGAAGATCACTTCGCAGCGCCTCTTCGACGAGCACGAAGATGAGCCCGGTCTTTCCCGAGCCGGTCATTCCCGTGACGACGGCGTGCGTGACGAGGTTCGATGGCGCGAGCTCGAACGCTTCGAGATCACCATCCCCCGTGATGGGAAGTCGTCGACCGAGCCGCAGCACGCTCGCTCAGCGCTTGTTGGTGTTGCCGTCGAACGGGTTGTCCGATGGAACGAGCGGGTTCGCCGGCGTGGGCGCGGGCGCCGGTGCGGGCGCGGGCGTCGGCTTGACCACGGGCTCTGCGCTTTCCTTCTTCGCCGCGCCGCGCGTGACATAGATGCTCGGCGCGATCGTGTCAGCGTCGCCTTGCTTTCGACGAACCCAACGCAACGCCTGAACGATCTCCGAGTACGCGTTGACGAGCACGGCGCCGATCACGCGGCGCTGCTGGAGCATGGGCTGGAGCTTGGGGTCCTTGCCCGTGTGCTGCGCGTACGCAGCGGGCATTTCGGCGACGAGCTTCGTCCCGAGCGCCACGTCTTCGTGGCGGACGAGCGCGCCGTCTTCGTGTTCCTTGGCGATCACGAGCAGCGCAGAGACGTCCGCGATGAGATCGAGGTTGCCTTGTCCGTCGCGGATCTTGTCCACCGTGGACTTGGCGAGCGTCCCGCGCTTCACGAGAACGTCTGCGACAGCCAGGAGCACCTCGCGCAACGCGCGGGCCTGCACCGCGAGCTCGTCGAAGTTCGAAGTCTCCGGCGAGTGCGCGAGCACGAGCGCGTTGGCGTGCAGCAACGCGTGCGCGTACAGCTTCAAGTTGTCGACGTGCTTCACGTCGAAGTCCCACAGCCGCTCGAGCAGCGGGCGATGCACAACGATGTTGTCGTACGCGCCGATCGCGGTCGTCGTCGCGTGCACGGTCTCGAGATTGAAGATCCCGATGCTGTTGGGGTCTACCGCGCCGATCTCCGCTTTCATCGCGTCGATCGCCGCTTGTCCCGTGGGCGTATCCTGCACGGGCGTAGGAGTCTCTTTGTCTCCCATTGCGTCCACCTCCCTGCCGACTTCTTTCGGCGTCGATCGCGACCACTGCGCACGGCCAAAAAGGTTGTCAACGGGGGGATCGCAGCGACGCGGGAAGAAAAATGATCCCGGCCAGCGGAGGGAGCCGGAGCCGAACGGCCTCTGGGGGCCGAACGTCCGCAACGCAGGCGGAGCCAAATGGCCTCCGAGGGCAAAAAATGGCGATGGGGCGAGCGCGCGGCGGCCAAAATGGCCGAAGCGAGCAGCGTGGGCGCGGTGAACGTGGCCAAAATGGTCGTTCGGAGCGGGTCGAGGCGGGGTTCTGGCGGGCAAATAGGCTCAAAAAGTGCCAGTGGGTCCGTTGTGCGAGACGAAATTGGCCAAAAGGGCAGCGCGCGGGGCGGTCGAGCGCGGCCAAAATGGTGTGGAGCGCTGCGCTGCTACGCTTCGTCGAGCCTTTCGTCGAACGCAGGCCTCGATGCCAGCACCGCCGTGCGTGCTCGACGCGCGCGAGCGAGCTGATCGTCGAGCTCGTGGGCGCGGAGCTCGGGGATGATTCGAGCGAGCTCGCGCACTGCGACGTCCGCGCGATCTTCGCGGAGCGTGCGAAGAAAGGGCTCGATCGCCTCCGAGAGCCCGAAGTCCTCCCACACGAAGAGTTCGAGCAGGTCGCGGAGCATGGCGTCGGTGCACTCGGTCTCGAGCAGTTCGATGTAGCGACGTTCGATCTCGCTGTAGGCCCTGGCCATGTCCGCGCCCGAGTCGTCGAGGTGGTTCATCGCCTCGAGGATCACCGTGAGCGCGCATCGATGAAGCGCGAGGACACGCGCGGGGCAGCGAAGTCGCCGACGCGTGCTCTCGACTTCGAGCTCGATGGTGCGCGCGAGGTACGTCGTATCCGCGCCGTGGCTGCGCAGCGCGTCCCGCGTGAACCGCGCGAAGACCGGCTCGTACATCGAGGGATCGATCGGAAACCGCGGCCAGTGCCCTCGTAGCGCGCGCTGCTCGAGCACGCGTCGCGGAGGGTTGAGCATCGCGTGTGTCTTGGCGTACGGGCCGTCGAGCCACACTCGCTTG
Source organism: Myxococcales bacterium (assembly GCA_016793325.1). Taxonomy (GTDB): domain Bacteria; phylum Myxococcota_A; class Polyangia; order Polyangiales. The sequence goes on from JAEUKI010000040.1 coordinate 87,119, forward strand.
AAGGCCTTCTTCTTGAGCAGGGCGGCAGCATGAAGAAGCGATCGACTCCCCACGACCCCCACGAAGTCGATCGCCTCTTGATGATGCTCTGGAGGAAGGAGCCGGCGGAGCAGTGCACTCGTCTTTGCTACAAACGAGTTCGACGTGATCGTCGAGGCGGCGCGCGGCATCGCCGAAGTTTGAGGATTCTCAAGCCCCACACGAAACGATCTGCTGCGCGGAACGTGAGCGGGTTGGTGAGTCAGCGACAGTGACAGCACGAGGCGCGGGCTTCGCCCTCGCCCTCTCGGCGCGGTCGGCTGCTGCGCCCGCCGCGATATGGAGAGTGCCTTTCACCCCGGCTTGATCCGGTAGTGAAGTTCCCGCCGGTTGAGATTCACCGACACGACCCCACCACCATTGTCGCGCACCTCGCGGAAAACACGAAAGCCCTCGATGATCGCACGCTCCCACTGCCAGAGCGGGCACGCCTCGACCTCGAATCCCGCGACGAGCTTTCGGACCGCTTTGAGCAAACCGTAGTCGAGGCTGTCGAGGCCAACGAAGAACTCTCGCCCCTTGGCGTGGTTGAAGATCCAGGTCGAGACACCCTCCTCGATGATGATGGCGCGCGCGCCGTCCTGCACCTCGTCGATGGTGGGGTTGCTCTTGCGCTTGCACCGGAACAGCGTTCGCAGGACGGGTGACCAGCCGAGAAACGCGGCATATGAGAGGTGGAAGACGTCGTGGAACCGGTAGCCATCGTCGACCTCCATGTTGTCGGTGAGGTGGTCGCCGATCTTGATGCCTTGGCACCGCTGCACGACGTACTTCTTGCCCCGCACACTCTTCTCGGTGAAGTGCACCTCGAAATTGCGCGGGAGTCGCTCGTCGTCGTCGAAGTTCTCGTCGAACAGAGGCACGCGGTTCTCGCGGCTCAGCGGCCAGCGGTCGAGGACCTTCTCCTGGTTGAGCGAAGCAGCCCGCTCCAAGCTAATGTCCGCAGCATCGGCAGCACCGACCAGAGCACGGAGGTAACGCACGAGCAGGTCTCGCGCTGCGTCCGTGTCGCTGAACCCGCGTGGCGCCTCCAATGCACGCAGAAGTTCGCCCGCGACAACACCGAGTTGCACAAGCTTGCGCTCGTAGTGTTCGCTGACGCGCGGGCCGCTGAATGGTTGCTCGCGCGGCTGCAGATCACCGAAGCAGAAGTCGGGATCCACGCGCGCGGCCGCGTTCCGCAGCGCGGCTTGCGCGATCTCGCTCATCGTCAAGCTCGCCTCGTTAGCGAGGTCGGCGAGGTACCACAGGGCGTCGCCGAACTCCTCGATGACCGCGTCAGCGTAGGTCGGGTAGGCTGCCGCTTCGCGCTGTTTCTTCTTCAGCTCGCTCAGCAGGCTTCCGGTCTCTCCGTAGAGCCCAAAGACCGTGAACGACACGTCGTCGCGGCTGCCGCGCCTCGGCGCGCGGGTCTTCCGCACAAACTCTTGGTAGTCGTCGAGACCGATCCCTGAATCGGCATCGTTGGTAGCGACGATGACCTGCTGCGTCTCTGTCTTCGTGATTGCCATGTTGTCGGGACTGCGTGCGACGAGGGCCAGCTCCGGTACCGGCGCTACCACCGACCGCGCAGCTTCCGGGAGTGCCCTGGGCGTCGACGCTGCGATCTTTTCGTTAAGACCCCACTTTGGCGGGTACCAATACTCGATCGGATCGTGCGTTGGCTTGAAGCTCTGCTTGATGCGTGTGCGCCCGCTGATACCCCGGACGTCGGGGTGCGCGATGCGCGCGTACTTGTCGACCTCGCAGAAGAGGTTTTGGCAGTCGATGAGCTGGAGCGGTCGACCCCAGAGGTCGCGGAAGTCGAGCCCGAGGCGCTCGAACTCGGTGTGCTGCCGCTCCGCGACGACGCGGATTAGGTCTGCCTCCGAAAGCCCCCCTAGGCTCGTGAAGCACTTCCGAATGCCGTCGCGCGCGCCAGGCCCAGGCACGACGAATTCCATCTCGGGGAAGTTGAGCAACGGCCCGTAGTTCAGATCGATCGCGAACTGGAACGCAAGGAAGTCCCCCATCATCGGGAAGGTGCGCAGCAGCTCAAACGCAGCGCGGAGCGACCGCACCTCCGCGAGACGCTCCGGCAGTCTGTCCTTGATCATCTTCTGGAGCAACGCCAAGTGCGTCTGGTGCTTCCGATCGCCTTCGAAGCTTGAGGCCGATGGGATGATGTATGCCGCCGAATAGATGCGTTCGCCCCGCGCCATTGCGGCGGTAAGGACGTCGTCGTAGCGCTTGAGGTTGAAGCTCTCCCACATCGGCTGGCCCAAGCGTTCCTCCAGGAGCGACCACGTCTCGATGCGGTTGAAGAGCTTGAACAGGATCGTCCGGAAGAAGACCTCACGTGGCTCCTGCGGGCCACTGTAGATTACGCGGCGGATCAGGTACTGGCTGACGCGATCCGATGCTCGGTAGGCGTTCGTGAACTTGTGCTTCGTGAGGATCGGATCCTCGCTCCACAGGCTCCGGGGCTGCTCGATGCGGCGGAAGAAGACCGCTTGGCGCTCGACAGCGAATCGCCAGTACGTGTCGTAGACCTTGCTCGGCTTGGCGGGCGCAAGCCGCGAGAAGACCGTCGGTCCAGACCGAGGAGTCTTGGAGTCACCCACCGGGCCGCCGCGCGGGCCGTCAGATGCGCCGCTCACGCGGCCTTCCTCGCGATGTCGCCCCGCATTGACACTCGCATCTTCTCGATGACCTGTCCGACCATCGCCTTGGTGATCTTCTCGCCGCCGAGGGTCGCGACGCCGACGTGGCACGAGACCTGGACAAGCGTTAGGCCCATCTGCTCTGCCATGAACGCGCCGAGCCTGCAGAGCCCGAGATAGTTGCCGAACGCGCGCTCGAAGATCAACTGCGACGCATAGAACGCCGACATGACCAAGTTGCGCCCGCCCTCGCGCGTGAACGCGATGTAATCCAGGCACGGGAAGCCCATGTATGGCCGTCCGTGCAGGTCGATTGTCGGTTGGTAGATGAGGACCTGGAACGCACTCTGCCGACGGGTTCCGCGACCCCAATACCCGAGCAGCTTCGCGAGTTGGTTCACTGGGCCATCCGACGTCGGATATGCCACCATCCGGTCAAAGTACGTTCCGCCGCCGTTGCGTCGGTCCTGACGCCGCAGGCGCGGCATCAGCGCCGTGTGGTAATGCGCGAAGAACTCGTCGGGTGACTGTCCGCGCGCGCGCGCTATCGCCCACGCAGACTCGGGGAAGATCAGGTTTGCGGTGGCGTTGGTGTCGCACGGTCCATGCATGCGCAGCGCGTCGTCGAGCGGTCTGCGCGCCGAAGGAAACTCATCGGGGCGGCTGCCGTCGAAGCCAACAAGCCGCGCCTCGAAATGCGTGAGTTGGTTGACGCTCGGTGCCACGAGGTGTTCGGCGGTCGCGAGCCAGACATCCGTGAGATTAGCGGCCTCGACCACTATGTTACGCCTACTCGTCATCGCACTCCTCCAGGTTGCGGAACCGCGCCATGCCTTTGTAGCGCGCGCGCTCGACGCGAACGAAGACCGACCAGGACGCCGCGTCGGCGCGCCCGAGCCCGGGTGAAGTGGCCTCGTAGATCGCGCCATCTGGAACGGCCCCCACAGCCTTCAGTCCGACGTGCTCGACCTGCGTGCCGCGCGGCACGAGAATGTGATCGCCGACGATGAGATCCGCAGGCCGCGATGCGCGCCAAGTTTCGTCGACGACCAACAGTTCGCCGGGAGTGTCTCGCCCGAGGATCTTGCGACGGATGCGCTGCGGGCTGATTCGCGCGAGGCTCTCAGCGACGCTCCCAGGGACCAGCCGGAGCGTGCGGCTCGCGTGCAGAAGGAAAGCTGCGTATCCGACGCCGAAGTAGCCAGCGAGGGAGTACACCTGCTCAACGCTCGGTGCCGCGAGGTCCACTCCGCGTTCGCGGGCGGCCAGGGCAACGCCTAGCTTTGGCATCAGGAGGAAACCCGCGAAGAGATCGCAGAGGTGCTCGCGGGGATCGCGCTGTCCGCTCCTTTGCTCCTCGATGAGCTCGTCGAGACTCAGTGCGTGTCCGAACAGGTGGTGACCGAGTTCGTGCGCGCAGGTGTAGCGCCGCCGCCCGCCGGGCCGTTCCGTGGACACGACGATGCTGCTGCGGCCCGCGCTCGCACGGCTGTACATACCCTCCAAACTCTTGAGGGGCTGGAACCGGAGGTCGACCTCGTGTCCGTAGCATCCGTCAACGAGGTCGTACACGCAGAGCGGCACGTCGCCGGGTAGGCCGGCAACGCGCCGAACCTGTGCAGCCGTGGTCATGGCATCGACGGCGGGCGTGGCCATCAGCGCCTCTTCGCTCGCAGCGAGCGGACAAGGCTCAGCACGGCCTGGAGGTCATCCTTTTTCAGCGACGCGATTTCTCGCGCGGCGAGTTGGATCTGGTCCTGCGCCGCGTCGGGCACGTCGTCGTCCTCACATGCGAGCCAGCCGATGCTGACGCCGTAGAGTGCGGCCATCGCGGCCAGCTCTGCCGCTGAAACCTTGCGCCGTCCCTGCTCGACTTCAGTGATCGACGGGCGAGGGAGCCCGAGATGTTTGGCCGCTTGGCCTTGCGAAAGGCCGGCGTTCTCGCGCGCGGTGCGGACACGTTGGGCGATCTGGGCGTGGCGCTTCGCGATGTCTGTCATCTCAGTCATCTGTCACCCCTGCGAGGCTGCAGAATCGATCAATCGCTCTGCCCACCGTTGTGGGTCCACCATCAAGGAACGGGTTCGCTGTGCTATCCGCGATCCCGAGCGCTGCGCACACCGAGGTCGTCACCTCCACGGAAGCCAGGCTGTCGAACCCGGGAATCGCTTCGAACGGGCAGCACTCGTCGCCGAGCGGATTCACCTCGCCCTCGCCGAGCGCCTGCTGCGCATCGCAGAGCACCTTGTGTACCGCATCGCGGACCTCGGATCGTGTCATGGTTGCCTTTCAATACGTGGTGGTACCAATATCTTACCAACGAGTCCTGCTGTCAAGGGTCGCACCAGCCGTAAGTCGGGTGTGTCGCCGGGGCGACGCCAATTCGTCCTTGGTCGGCATCGCGCGGCTGTGCTCGCCGTGCAAGATGCAGTGGTGGTTCGCCCGCGCAGGTGTCCAAGTCATGACGGCGGCTCGCGGGGCGGCGGTGCTGTACTTGATTGCGCTGCCACGTTGGTAGACCGGACTGCGGCGATGCAGTCGGCGACGAAGGCGAGCAGATTGTGCCCTGTCGGTGGAGCGAGGCTCGCACTGCAAGCAATCGCACGATGAAGCGCGCTGGCGACGCCATCGTTGCCAGGGCTGCTTTTGTACAACAACACCTCGGGCCGCGGCGCTCGCTCGGCTCGGTTGTTCGTCGGCTCCACGCGTCCGTTCGATCCAAACTTCCACAGCTTGCTCTGCGATTCGCATGACTCTGCCGTCCATCCCTTCGGCGATCGTCAGCATGACCGCTCTCGCGGGCGCAGAGTGAATTGCAGGTTCGCAGTCATGGTCATGGCCCCGTCGCGTCGCTGGGGGGTGACGTCGTAGGTGTCGACGCGGCCACCGTTACCGGTGGTGCTGACGTTCCTGCTGCCGCACGCTTCGTCAGCGTCATCGATCCAAACGTCACGCGATCGCGATCGTTGTAGTAGCGACCTCGAGCCGTGCCATCCGACGCAAAGGTGATCTTCGCCGTGCCTGAGTGCGCGTGGAGGTCTTCCTTCGCTGCTGGATCTGGCTCGTTGCGGTACGCGTAGGTCAGCACAGCGCCCTGCGTCGGATCGTCCGAGAGCCACGCCCCGATGCTCGACGAGCTCGATGTCGCAGTCTTCACGGTCACGAGGATGCGGGTCCACTCCTGTGCGATCGTGAGTGTCCCCTTGATCGGCTTCTCGTGCTGATCATTCGACGAGCGAATTTCCAGGTCGTACGTGCCGCGTAGGTCGGGGATGTCGTGTATCCGTCGAAACGCATGCCAGCCCCATTTGTTGAAGAACCACGCGAGGGCTGCGAGGAATCCGAAGGGCGCGGGCGTGTCGATCCACCAGGGCGCGTGCACCACCTCCAAGACCTTCCCCAAACCGAAGGCAAGCACGAGCGCGGGAAAGAAGAGCCACCGCTGCGCTGCCTCCTGATTTTCGTGGGCATACGGGTGAAAGTTCGTGCTCATGACGGTGACTGCCCGTTGAACGCGCGGATCCACGCCTCACGCGCGAGTTGCTCGTTCGATGCACGTCGGGCATCTTCAACATACCCGAGCGCATTGCTGAGCTTCTGCTGAAACAACTTGAATTGTGGTGCGTCCCACTCGACGCTCGTGAAGATGCTGTCCCCGCCTCCGGGGCGGAGCACGGGGCGCGCTTGGTAGTTCCAGGAGACGATCTCGCGCCCAACGGACATGAAAGCGTCCGCACCAACGTTCGAGAAACAGTTGTCAGGGACGGCGTGGAGCAGGCACTCGATGTAGAACGACGGAGCGATCTTGCTATCCGTCGAGACAGCACGCCGCCATGCCTTGAAAAGACGCACCGTCTGCTTGAACGCGCCGTCGGTACGGCGACTCTTCTCTGCACCCGCTTCGTAGTGATTGCGAGGCCAGTTGCGGCGCTCGCGCCGCTCGCGGAACGAGTAGATCGCGACAGGGTCACTCTCGGGGTTCGTGACGTAGATCGCGGGGACGATGTCGATCGTGACGCCCGTGTTCAGCTGGATGCATTTGTCCTTCCGCTGCCACTTTCCAGCGTAGCGGCGATCCGCCTGAAGCGTGCGCTCGATGCGCGCGAAGATCTCGTCCCACGAGACAGAAGCGCCGCCCGTCGTGACTCGACCAAAGGCGTTGCTCACGACGCCGGAGGAGACCGCGACGAGATCAACGTCGTTCATGTCCCAGAGCGATGTATCGTTCTTGTAGCTGCCTTGGAGAAGTGTCGCATAGCCGTCTCCCAGCGCGGTCCGGACGTTCTGATGGAGGGACTTGGCTTGTGCGACCGTGCTCTCCGAAGGCGGGCGGGCGTATCGAAGGACGAAGTCGTTCGGCAGCTTGGACATGTGGGACAGCTCCGTGCGAACCGCGAAAGGGTCGGGCGAGACGAAGGCGACAGCAGCCCCCGTCGTGACCACCTGAACGCTAGCGCCATGCGAGCGTCAGGAGCAACGCGATCGAGCATGTTGACGACCCAGCGCCGCACTTGCTGACGCGGAATCCCCCTCACCGCTCGCTGAGAAACCCGATCACCCTCTCGATCACGATCGCCCGCTGCGCGATGGGCAGGTCGTGGCCCGCATTGGAGACGAGCTCCGCGCGAACACACGGCGCCACGTCGCGGACGCGCTTCATCGCCTTGGCCGCCGAGCCCACGGTCTCGTTCTCCCCGATGAGCAGCAGCGTGGGAACCCGAATGCGCGCGAGCTCGGCGTCGCTGAACACCGTCGGCGCGACGATCGGGCGCGCGGCGTAGCAACGCATCATCACCTGCGTGTCGGCGATCAGCTCGTCCGCCACGCGGCGGCCCTCCACAGTCTTCACGGCGTCCGCGAACATCCAGTACGTAAACCATCGGTGGATTCGCTTGCTGAACGCCGTGAGCAGCGCGAGCACGACCCAGCGGATCGAGAGCCGCGCGACGACAGCGGCGGGCGCGAGCCACACCGCGCGCCGCAGTCGCGACAGCGGAGCCGGGTTTGAAGGATGACAGGCAAGATCGAGAACCGCCTGTGTTTACAGGGCGCTAGCGTTCGCGCCTGTCACAAACCCGAAGCGGAGCTGCGATCGCGCGGCGATGGAGGGCCATGTTCGCGGTGATCCACGCGCCGTAGGACATTCCAACGAGGTTGACCTCGCGAAGGTCGAGCGCGGCGAAGACCTCGTCGAGCCACTGCGTGTAGTCCTCGGCCGAGCGCACGTCTCGGGTCGCAACGCTGCGCCCCACGTCCGACACGCTCTCGATCGCGTACGCGCGAAAGTCACGCGAGAGCGGCTCGATGAGGCTCTCCCACATGAGTCCGCTCGAGCTCATTCCGGGCAGCAGAACCAACGCAGGCGCGTTCGTGGGGCCGCTCGCGCGAACGAAGGTCTGCCCGAAGGAGGTCGCGACGAGGCGCGTCTCCGAAGGGACCGGCCATCGTTCGGCGCGGTGATCGTAGAACGCCAAGTACTCTTCTCTCGCCGCCTCGGATCGAAACGGAAACGACGCTGCGCGGCTCATCGCTCGGACTCGATCACCGAAGCGAGACGAAGCTCGTCGTCGGTCAACGGCTCGAAGTAGCCCTCCATCCAATCGAACGTGGCCCGGTCGACCGCGATCGCCTGCGAGTTGTGCTCGAGAGCGCGATTCCTCGCTTCGACGCGGCTCCAGCGCACCTCGCGAGGGACGTCGATGTAGACGAGGCGAGGCGTCGCGCCGAGCTCCTCGCAGCGCTTCAGCCATCGCGTTCGCTCGTCGATCTTCGAAAAGCCGAGGTCCAGGACCGCGCCCCGTCCAGCGCGGATCTCTTGCTCGAGCAGCGCCTCGATCATCGATTCGCATCGGCTGCAACGCTCGAGGGCCCACTCGAGACTCGGAGGGCTCGGCGCATCGGACCAGTAGAGCCGACGCATCCACTCGTCGATCGAGAAGTGCGCGACGCCCCGCTCGCGCGCGACGCGCTTCGCGAACGTCGTTTTTCCGCTGCCGGTCAGCCCCACAGGCAACAGCACCTCGGGTCGATCGACGGCGTGTTGGCCCGCGAACACCTTCAGCAAGCGAAAGCGCTCGACGAAGATCTCGGCGTCCTCTTCGAACTCGAGCCCCACCATGGGCGCTTCGATCTCTCGCCAGTATCGACGGTGGCCGCGTTTCCAGTCGTCGAGGGTCAGATCGCCTTCGCCCTCGAGGCGAGCCATCTCTTCGGTCACGGACGCAAACGACAGACGTCGCACCTCCTCGGTGGTGATGCACGCGATCGGAATCCCGAAGCCATCCGTCACGATCGAAACCCAACCAACCTCGGGCTCTGGCATGCCGGTCTTCGCGTGCGAGGCCCTCCACCCCGCGGTGAGCCGCTTGCTGCCTTTGGCGACGAGGTGCGCGAGCTGCGACGCCATCAGTCCCTTCGACCCGAAGTAGAAGACATCGACGCTGCGCTTCGGCGGATGCCAGCCTCCGAGCATGCGCTCGCAGTAGAAATTCCACACGTCGTCGCGGCTCTCGAATACCCGCGCCAACGGCACCCAGTCGGGATGTCGAAACGAATCGCCCTCGGACTCGCCGGGAATCGAACCTTCGACGAGCACCGCGAATCGCGGCGGATCGATCGCCACGGGCGAGCTCACCTTCAGCCCGAGCTCGGCGCATTGGGCTTCGAGCGCTTCGAGGCTCGGAGCTTCGACCCACGAGCCCCGGAACACGCGGTGATCGACCGAGAGGATCAAGGCTTGGACGCTCATTTGCGCGAAGAGTAGTCCATCCAACAGCGATCGATTGGTTCCAACGCGCCGTGACTCGCCATCCGTCGACCCAGCGCGAGTCTCGACGCCGTGACTCGAGCCACGCGACGCTCGATCCGCGAGGCTCCCGTCGCTGGCCGTTCGCCGAGAGCGTCGCGCAGAACGACCTTCCACGCAGTCGACGCTCGGCGGCGTCTATCATGCGCTTCGATGAAGCTGGATCGCGCGGTGTGCGCGTGCATCTTGGTCGCGGCGTGCGCCGGACAGCAAAGCAGGCAACACGGCACACCCGCGCGCGAGCTCGACGCGAGCCGACCGGACGCCGAGGCGCTGCGAGTCGGCGGAGACCCATTGATTCCCCTCGCGGACTGGCTCCCGCGCCGACGGTCGGCGCAGGAAGCGATCGTGGTCCGCGCCGATCGAGACGCGACGCTGATCGTGGACGGACCGTTTCGCGTGGTCGTGCGCGAGGGACGACGCATCGACGTCGCGCGCGATCGCCCACGACTCGCGATCGATCACTGGTTTTCGCTCGAAGACGACCGTTGGGTGTTCGTGACCGTCGACGGGCTCGTGCTCTCGTCTCGCGGATTCACGGGGCCCTTCGAGACGCGCGCCGAGCTGCCCGTCGCGCCGCGTCACGTCGAAGGAAACGGTGTCGTCGGCGCCGCCGCCGTGCAAACGTTGGACGGCCGATGGTGGGTCCTCGACGACCCTGCGCGACCGCGCGCGCTCGCGACAGCGCTCAGTCGTCAGTTCTTCGCGTTGCGCTTCTTCGCGCGCGATCGCGCGATCGCGCTGCGCGTCCCGGGCGTCGTGCTGCTCTCGTCGGACGGAGGTCGATCATGGGGGCAGCTTCGAATGAACGGGGATGTTCCGCGCGCGTTGGACGGTCGGAGCGATGGTCGAGTGATCGTTCGCGGATGGCGAGAGCGTTGGGCGCTCGACGACCGCGGCGTATTCGGCCGTGTGGTCCGAGAGGAGCCCGACGCCGATCGAAACGAGGAGCAGGGCGCGCGCGCCGTCGCGCGTTGGCGCGAGCTAGCGCGTCGCTCGATGCCGAGGGTGTCCGGGGACTTCGAAGCTCCATCCATCGCCGGTTGGCTCGGCGACACGCATGTCGTCCTGGTTGGCTCGATGCTCCTTGCGCAGCGAGGCTCCGAACCGCCTGTCCGACGGACCGTCGAGAGCGCCTCGGACTGTTCGCTGTTTCCCTTCGGCGCCTCGCTCGCGGTCCGCTGCCAACGTGCGCGTCCGAGCGCTCGCTTGCGCTTCATCGACGTCGAGCCGCTCGCGATTCGGACTGTAGAAACGCCGTTCGAGCTCGACCGCGACGTCGTGTTCGCCTCCGACGGATCGGTCGTCGCGCGCTACGAACGCGGTTCGCGTTCGCTGTACGTGTGGACTCCAGACGGAGGATGGAGAGAGCGCGCGGTCCCCGAGCAGATCGAGTTCCTCGACGCGGCGAACGGTCAGGTGTTCGGCGTGAGCGCGCGCGGACTCGTCGCGGTGCGCCTCGTCGGAGACCCCGGCGTTGAGCTGCGACAGGTCGCGCGATTCGAAGTCGACGGCGGCGCTGGCTACACGACCGCGCTCGCGTCGGGCGCGCACGGATCGCTCCGCGCGTGGGTCTTGTCCGACGCGCAACACGAGCGCTGCGCGGTGCTGCTCGAGGACGGAAGCGCTGCGTCGACGATCGACATGCCGCGATGCGAACCCGTGACGTCGGTGCTCTTTCTCGATCGACGATTCGGCGTCGTGTCGACCGAGCACTCGATCCTCGTGTTTCGCGATGGCCAGCGATGGCAGACGCTCGCGCGCGAGGTTGTTTCGAGCGCGGGAGCGTCGACGCAACTTCCGCGCAGAGGCGAGCCTGGTTGGGAGTCGACGAGGCTCTACGCGCTCGGCGATTCGATCATCGTTCCTCCCTGGCAGCGGGTCACGCGCGACGGCTCCGAGCGGGCGCTCACCGCGTCCGTCGCGCCGAACTACGAACCGATGTTCGAACCGAGGATGCGAGCGCAAGAACGGACCATCACGTGCGTCGCGCGCGGAGAACGTGTCGCGAGACGAGACCCGACGAGCACCATCACGTTGATTCACGGGAGCGCACGAGTCTCGATCGACGACCGCGCTGACGACTCCGACGTGTCGTTGCAGTGGTCGTTCGAAGGGCGAGCACGCTCGCGGTGGCGAGGCCCGCGTCCGTGGCGCGCCGACCCGCAGGCGCGCCTGTCGATCACGTGCGCGAGCGACCGCGGCGTCGTGGTCGAGCGGTGCGCCGACGCTCCGACGTCGCCCGCGTGCGCGCAGTGGTTGTTGCGCGAAGGCGGGAGCGACCCCGTCCCGCTCCTCGTCGAATCGCCGCCCGCAGAGACCGAGGGGCAGCTGGCGTTTTGTCGATGGGAAGCGGACAGTTGGCAGCTCGAATTTCGCGATCGTTTCCACGTCGATCCTGGCTTTGCGCAACGACAACGGCGCGGCGCGGATGGCGCGCTCGTCGAGCGACACGATGTCGTTCGCTTGCACGCGTCCGACGTCGCGACGGTGGTTCGGGACGGGGTCTGGTCGTGGGCAGAGCCCGCGTTCGACGACACGCTGCGCGTTGTGTCCTACGAGCAACGCGGAGAGCGGACCCTCGACGCGATCGAGACGCTGCGCGTCTGTCGCGGTGAAGATGGCGGCGGCGAGCGGATCTTCCTGCCTGGAGCGGTGTATTGGAGCGCAACGCTCGGCTCGGACAGCACGATCTTGCTGGCCGAGCTTCGATCCCTCGATCGCGGCTACTGCATCGAATCCGCGACAGACGACCCTGCGTCGGTGCTTCGTGGCGCCGGCGAGCAGCACGCGCTGTCGGTACGCGCGTCGCGCGACGGCCAGCTGCGCGGAACGTGGACCATCCAGCCCCCCGACAGACCCGTGCGTCGCATCGACGTCGAGTGCCGCCTCGCTCCTTCGTCGGAGCGCGAGTGAGCACAGCCCTCTTGGGAGAAGTCGCGCGGCGAGACTTCTGCAACGAACCCCGGGAAACATCCCGAGAAGCTCCGACGGCGCGTCGAGGCAGTCAGCGCTACTCCGAAAGCACGAGGATACCTGTGCTGTGAACGATCAGGCGATCGCTCACCCACACCGGCGCGCGGATCGTCGCCCATTGATCGAGTTCACCGAGGAGCGAGCCGTCGCTGACGCGGTGAATCGCCAAGCACGGAGCTCGATCGCGCAGCAGGGCGATCTGTGATTGATCCGGCGAAAACAGCGCGTACTGCACTTCGCTGTGGGGGATCGAGAGCAGCTTCTTCCACGTCGTCGTGTCGCGTAGCTCGATGGACGTCTTGCTGCGAATCGCAGCGAGCGAACCGTCTCGCGAGAAGTCCGAGACCGTCGCGAGCTTCGGCAAGACTTTGTGCTCGACGAAGCCGTCCGTCGCGAACACCACGCTCACCACGTTGCGAAGGTTGTTGGCCGCGAGCCATCGCCGATCGCGGCTCGAGACGACGCTCGCGCTCACTCCGAGGCGCAGCTCGCTCGACGTTTGCTCGAAGGGAACAGCAGTGACACCGAGCAAGCTCCACCCTGGAGTCGGCCCTTCGTGGATCGTTCCGTCGAGGTCGCAGCGCACGAGCTTGCCGCCTGCACCGCCGTAGACTCGACCGTCGTCGTCGATCGACACTCCCACGATCGTCTTGTCGCCGAGCTCGAAGCAGCGCTCCTCGACCCAAGCGAGGTTCGCGTCGAGCGCGCCGACGCGCAGGCTCGTCGAGGCCTTGTTGTTCGCGTCGTAGCGCACGGTGACGAGCGCCATCCGCGCGCCGTTCGGCGACACGGCGAAGCCAACGGTCGAGTGCGACGAGAGTGGAAGGGCCCTCCAGCGTTCGGCCATCGTGCTCACGGTCAGGCAACGTACCTCCATCGCGCGTCGAGCCAACGTTGTTTTCTCGCTCGTCGCGTCGCCAACGCATGCTCGATCGCGCTCGGACCCGTCTCGCGAGGCAAGCTCGCTCAGCGAAGCAGCCAGAGCACCGCCGCGCGCTCTTCGTGAAACGCCCGCACTGGAGCGCGCTTCGAGAGCGCCCACATATTCGTGCGCACCGCCGCCATCTCGGACTCGAGCAAGAGCGCCGAACGCTCGAAGGTCGAAGCCCACTCGAACATCGCGTCGCGCAGCGCTTCGCTCGGCGCCTGCGTGTTGCGGTTGTCGAAGAGCACGCGGCGGTCTCCGCGCACCGCGCACGCCTGGGAGATCGCGCGCTGCTCGGCGAGGACTTCGGCCATCGTCTGGAGCTTTCCGAACATGGCGACGAGTACGAATCCCTCGCGCTGCTCGATCGAGGTTCGAGAATGCACCGTTTGGTATGGTAGCCTAAATCGTCGCCGCGAGCCGCGATCGATTCGGGCCGGTGGCTCCCCTCGCGCGGCGCGGTTTACAACGGCGCCCATGCCGGTGCTCGAAGAGGACGCAGCCTCCGAACCGCTCGATGCGCAGCCCCTCCCGCGCGCGTGGGAGCGCCACGACCAGTCATCACCGGTTCGCGTGACGCTCGTGCGCGAGGACGGCACGGCGGGGCTGATCGTCAACGAGCGCGCAGCACGAGCGCTTCAGATCGAACACGCGTGGACCGTCGCGCAAGAGCGCCTCGCGTCCTCGCGCGACGTCGCGCGCGAGTGGTCTCCCGAAGAGAAGCTCTTGCACGCGATCTTCGGAGAGAAGTCCGACTCGGTCGCGGTGGATGGGCTCGACGACGAGGGACTGCCCTCCGTGGGCGCCACGATCGTGCGCGGACAACAAGCGCTGTGCGATCCGCGATCGCGCGCGAAGGTGCACTTCACCGAGGCAGACTCGGGCGAGGTGCGCTCGGTCGAGCGCGTTCGCGAGGGGCTCGCAGCGACCGTGCAAGAGCGCGTGATCGTGACGGTGACGCGCACGGCTGCGCTCTCGATCGGGGACACACTCGTGTGCGACGGGATCTCGCTCGGCGTGGTCTCGGGTGTGCGCGACGACGGCGCGGACGAGCCGCGAATCTACGGCCCCTTCGAGACGGCCACGCGCGAGGCGCTGGCGTCGATCGCGTCTCCGTCGGCGCTCGTACAGTGCGAGCCCAGCGCCGACGCCTCGCAGCCTGGAATCGTCGGTGAGCGCATCGCCAGCGCCCTGCTCGCGTCGCTCGCGTCGCGCGGATGTCTCGCGTTGGTCACGGACTTCGCTTCGCATCACTGCGACGCGAGCCCGGCGATGTACTCCGTGCGCGAGTCGCTGATGCAGCGAGGAACGATCGAGCACCCGTTTTCGTCCGCGACGGTCGCGCCCGCGGTGACGAGCCTCGCGGACAAGTCCATCTTCGACTTCTTCGAGCAGCCCAAGCGACGCGAGCGCAGCACGGCCTCGCTCGACCGCGCCAAGGCCTACGCCCGCGCGCTCGGCGCGACGCTCGCGCACGACGGCGCCGCGCTGTCGCTCTCGCTTCGCGGTGAACCCACGGACGAGTCCGAAGGTGAAGTCACCGCGGACCTCGGCGACCCCAGGCTCTTCGGCCCGCGCAAGGACTACGAGTGCGAGTGCGGCGCGCTTTCGCGCATGAAGCATCGAGGCGTTCGCTGCGAGCGCTGCGGGGTCGTTGTCGAGAGCAGTCGCGTGCGCGCGAAGCTCTTCGCGCACATCGCGCTCCGCGAGCCGATGCGTCACCCGTGGCTCGATGGGCAGTGCAACGCGCTCGCGGTGCTCCCTCCTGCGCTGCGCGAGACGCGCGACCCCGAGCTCGAGCGGGCGTACCAACGGGCGCTCGACACGCGCTCCGCCGCGGACGCCGCCGCGGTGCACGAGCTCTTGCTCGCGCGTTTTTGCGAGGTCATTCGCTGGCCGATCGCGCCTCTGTCTGCGCTGTCCGGAGGCGCGATCGCGGTGGTGGATCCGTCGCTCGGGCCGATGCACGCGGTCGTTCCCGACGCGGTGATGGCGCGGATGGCGACGCCGCTGCTCGTCTATGCTGCAGAGAACGGCGGGTTCAGCACGACCGTTCGCGGCGCCACGCAGCTGCTCCGCGACGATCCGACGCTGCGCGCGAAGCTGCTCGAGTGGTTCTTGCAGACTCGTCCGTTGCTGCTTCAGCGCGACGATGTCGCTGCGACGCAGCTGTGCGCCGTGTGGACACGGGACGTCTCGCGGCACCCTGTCTTTCGCCTCGGGGCTTCGCTCGCCGAATCCCTCGGCGTTCGAACGGGGGATCGCCTCGTCGCGCACATCGCGCTCAGCGACGCTGCCGTACGCGAGAGCGTGTGGTTGGCCGAAGCGGCTCCCTCGCAGCGGCTTCGAGACGTCGACGTCGGCCCCGAAGGATGGGTCGACGAGCTCGCGTTCTGCGCGCAGAGTCAGCGACGATCGCGCTTCGCCGAGGCCGTTGTCCGCGGCGCGAGCGACCCGTGCGCGACGCCAAACGCAGCGTGGCTCGTCGGAGGCTACGCGCTCGACGACGATGCGGGGCTCGTTGATCGCGACCCCGTTCCGTTCATCGAGCCCGAGGTGGCGAGCAGCACAACGAGCGAGCTGCTCGATCGAAGCGTGGACGAGCTCGAGCTGTCGGTGCGCACGATGAACGCGCTGCAGTCGCTGGGAATCCGCACGATCGGCGAGCTCGTGCAGCGATCGGAGAGTGATCTGAAGGACAACTCCGTCGCTCCCCGATCGATCCGAGAGCTCAAGGAGCTCCTCTCGGACATGGGCTTGTGGCTGGGGATGAAGGGCTGAGCGTCCCACGAATCGAACAGCGCGTCGGAGACCGCGTAGAGGCGCTGCGCTGCGCGCTCGGTGAGTGGCGCAGCGCGGAGCACGAGCGTCGCGCACACGCTGTGGGCGCGAGAAAACGCCGGACGTTCGCTGACCAGCGGTGCGTGACGAGAACTTGAGCCGCGCCCGTTGGACGCTCTACCGTCGACAGCACACATGGGTTCTGCATACATCGGGAGCGTGATCGCACGCGAAGGCAACACCGCGACGATCCGCGTGTATCAACACCATCCAGACTACGGTCTGGACGCGGAGTACTTCATCGACGAGTGGGGCGCGATGGCGGTCGCGGGCTGGGCGTACGCCGACATGTACTCGAAGAAGAACTTTCGATTGTCGTCGCCCAACCGAGACACGCCGTACGTTCCGTTCTTGGAGAGCGGACAGACGACGAACCTCGCGAAGAGCTTCGGCGGCTTCGACAACTTGTTCGACGCGCCCGCGAGCGCGGTCGAGGGCATCACGGTGAAGAAGGTCGAACTGGTGCGCTCGGCGTACAACGACGACAACCGCCGCGAGCGGCTCGTGGCCGCTGGATACCCCGCCGAGCAAGAGCTCTTTCACGAGGTTGTGATGAAGATCTGCGGCGTGCTCGACATCACGATCGAGGCGGACGACGCGTCGCTGCTCGACCCGCTCGAAGCCGGCGTCGAGTGGGAATTCTGATCGCGTCTCCACCGAGTCGTCGCTGCGATTCCGCGCCCACGATGGGCATCGAAGAGGACCGGAGCGGATCGACAGCGGAAGGACCGTTGTCATCCACAGTCCAACCCACCCCAACGCAGCGGAGAGAGCCAACGACGACCGTCGCGGTATCGGTTGAGAACTCGCCCCATGGAACTTCCTTTCGTTCGCCTGCGTGCCCGTCCTTCAGCGATCGTCGGCGCCCTGCAATTTTCGCCAGACGGACGCTACTTCGCGTGGATCGAGTGCATTCGCCAGCATCGAAATGAGCTGGTTTGCGCCTCGCTCGATTCTGGTGTCGAAGTCCTTCGGCGCGAAGTTCGGTTCGGCTTCGACGCGCTCGCGTGGGTCGGGACCGCGCAGCTCGCGTTGTTGGACGAGCGAAGGTTTCTCTCCCGTGACCCGCAGCTGCTCGCGGTGGTCATCGATGTGCCGTCTGGCCGCGAAGTTTCGACGTTTGCGCTGCCCGACGGGTGGGGAGAGCGCTCTTTGTTCAGGCTGTGTGGGGCGCCGAACGCTGGCCGATACTTGGTCGGCGCGCTCGAGCAGAAATCGACCGATGGCGTTCGCTGCGGACCCGGCGCCGCGTGGCTGGTCGACGCTGAGCGCGGAACGCTCGTTCGAGAGTTCTCGCTACGACCGTCACTGCAAGACGACGAGCGCCACGAGTATCGGTCGAACTGGAGCCTGTCTCCAACCGGCGTGCACGTCCTGGCCAACTCATTTGCCGTGGCAAAAGACCATCTCCACGCGTTTTCCTGCCGCAGTCCAGAGGACGACGAGCCCGAGACATTTGTCTCTGCTCACTGGGGCAGCGTTCGCTGGCTCGACGGGGACACCGCTCGCCAAGCCCCCGCGAACCGGCTCGTAGCGCAACACAGCACGCTCACGCTTCGAACTCCCCGCGCGTTGACCACCGAAACGTTCTCGTCGCGTTGGTGGCTCGGCGTCGACCCGCTGACAAACGAAGAGCTCTTTCTCGCGGAAGACGGAGTGCAGGTCATCGCTCGATCCATGGATCAAAGCGAGCGAACCGTCGGCTCGCGGCTCCTTCGCGAACACGCAGACCCCGCCTTCGCCGTCGCTGTGGTCTCGTCGCGCGGCGCGACGCGAGTGCTGCAAGCCCACGTCGCGAAGCTCTCTGCCGCGCAGCGCTCGACACTTCCTCCAGAGTCCATTGGCGACAAGCAACCCACGCACGGCGTGTTTGTCAGCGACGCGCTTACGGGCGAAGAAGCGCTCGTCCACGGCTTCGACACGCCAAAGTTCCTCGATCACGCTGGGCGCTCGAGCGTGGTGATGCTCGCGGTCGATCCGAGTCGCACGATGCTTCTCGTTCGCGCGCTGAGGCTCGAGGGGCGTGGCCGACTCGCTCTCGAGCGCGAGCACCTCATCGTCCTCGCAGTCGACCCACTCGTCGAAGCGTTGCGCGCTCCCGTGCTCCAACGAGCGCGCAAGAAGGCAGAACTGCCGTAGAACTCGGGCGCGACACCATGGGGACGGTGCTCTGATTGTGAAATTCGCGATCTGCCGCAGCCACAGCCACGCAGATTCTATCGGACCAAAAGGTACTTATTGTCCTTGCACACGGGACGTCACCGCGCAAACGCAAATGCACGCTGGCAATAAGTACCAACGTGTCCGATTCGATTCGTCTGGCAGCCGCTGCGGTAGATCGCGAATTTCACAATCAGAGCACCGTCCCCTTCGCGGCTCCGCGGCCAGCTATGCTGCACGCCATGCACACAACCCGCTTCGCGCCGATCGTCGCGCCGAAGGGATCGCGATGACGGGACCCGAGGCTGAGAGGGCGTTGGAGTGGGATTTCGGCCTTTTGCTGCAGATCTGCGTCGACCATCGGCGTCAGCAATTCTTGCAATAGCGCTGCTATTGCTGCGAATCGCTTCCTTGCTGGTCTCGCAGCTCCTTGCAAAAGTCTCGAACTTCCACTCCAACGCCCTCTGAGAAAACTACGACGACCGTCGCGGTATTGGTTTAGGAGTACACCACGCCATCGGCGCTCGTCGTGCTCGACGCGGAGCGCCCTATCCGAGCGGGCCAGCCATGATGCTCGAGGACGGAATCGCGAAGACCTCGGGTTCGCTCAGCGGCATCGCGCCCTCGCGTCCGCGAAACACGAGGGCGCCGTTGCCCTGCGGCTCGGAGATCCTGTGCCCGATCACGTCGAAGAAGCCGTCGCCGTCGAGGTCGGTGGGACCCGCGATTCCATGGCCAAACGACCCGCGGTCGACGAACGTCGCGCCGAACGACACCTCCGTGGCTCCGCCGCGAAATACGCTGAGAACTCCGCGCGGCTCGGACGCTCCCCAGACCATCCCGCCCGCGGCGGCGACGTCGTCGAAGCCATCTCCGTCGATGTCGCCCACGCCTCGAACGACGTTTCCGATCGGAACATCGTTGACCCCTCCGTCGAGCCGAACGCGCGTCGGAAGTCCGCTCGTTCGCGGTCCTCCGTACACCAACCACGTTGTGCCGCGACCGTTGGGCGCGACGCCAACCGGCGCTCCGACGAGCAGGTCTGCGTACCCATCCCCGTTGACGTCGCCGGCGCCCGACACGGCGGGCCCGAAGCTTCTTGTTCCCGCGAGCTCGACGGTGATCGAGCGCGCCTCGGCGATGCCGTCGCGCGCCCCGAGGTACACGCGCGCTGTGATGGCGTTCTCTTGCGCCGAGGCCGCGACGATGTCGCCGAAGCCGTCGCCGTCGACGTCGCCCGCCGCCGACGCAGTGAAGAAATACGCGGAGATTCCCTGGATCGAACGCGACGGAGACCGACGCGTCGAGCCCGTCGGTCCGCCGTGCACGACGAAGAGTCGCTGTTCGTGTGTCACCGCGATGGCGTCTCCGTAGCCGTCGCGATCGACGTCGCCCGCAGCGCACAACCACGCAGCGAACATCGCGTCGGCGTGCTGCGACCAGAAGGCGTGCTCGCTCCGATCGCGCGCTCCTCGGCGGACCCACACGCTTCGATCGCACGTCGTGTCGCCACCGCATCCCGAGAGGTACGCCGCGTCGCTCAAGCCGTCACCGTCGAGATCGCCGACGCTTGCCGTCATGTCCGCGCGGCGATCGGACACGCTCCACGTCGCGCCGCGCGCAGCGTCGCCGTACAGCGCAGCGAAGCGGTTGTCCGTCGCTGCGACGACGTCGTCGTAGCCGTCGCCGTCTGCGTCGAAGTACGTTCCGACGACGGTCTCGACCGGCGCGCTGCGCCGCGGAACCTGAAAGCCCCACGTCGCGCTCTCCCTGAAAATCCCCTGAGAATCACGCGCGACGACCCTCCAGTAGTACCGCCCAGGCGCGAGCTCGCGCGGCACGGTCACGCGCCCGCCCGACACCGACTGCGACCACACGACGTCGCTCGGCGCGCACGCGCGCGTGCGGCACACGGTGACGGTCTGCGATCCTCGGGCGGCCTGCCACTCGAGGGTCGGGGCGCGTACAGACGACCGCCCGTTGGCCATCGGCGCGATCAGCCGCGGTGTGTCCACGAGGCCCTCGGGAGGCGCGCTCACCATGGGCGCCCCGCAGTGCGCGAGAACAAACGCGGCCCATACCCCGACGCGGCGTCGCATACGCAGACGATAGCACTGCCCTTCGGCCTCGGGCCTCTCTTCTCGGCTCACGGTCGACGGCGGCGTTCGTCTCGGGAGCGTGCTTCGCGCGATGCCCCGTCGTCGGCAGAACACGCCCCGTCGCGCCGCAGTCGCTCGACGAGCTCGTCGGTCGCAGCGGTCCATCGCGAAAGCGATTCGTCGCAGGATTTACAGTGCGCTTCGATGTACCAAGGAGGCTCGTCCCCCTCGGAGTGCGCGTGCCCAGTGGGCTCGGCCCACCCTCCGCAGCGAGGCGTCGGGCAATCGATGGGAGCGATCGCTCGCAGCGATTCGCAGTAGATGCGGCTTCGGCCGCGGGAGCACTCATCACGCGGGCGCGATCGTCGAACGAGCGCGTGCACGAGCACAGCGGCGCTCGCGGTCCCCACGAGCAACGCGTGTCGTCGGTTGGCGCGCGTCGTCATGGGGATGGACGATAGCACTCTGCAGCGGTCGGACGGCGCAGAGGCACGAGCGCGGGCCTCACCCGCGAAATCGCGGGAGAGGGGCTTTGATTTTGTGGGCCGTGTGAATCGCCGTCGAGCTTCTGCCACCACGCGTTGATTCCCGTAGCCCCTCTCCCGCGGTCCTCGCGGGAGAGGGGCGCGCGGCAGCGCGGGTGAGGGCCGCAGCGCGAGATTCCTCCCATTGCCGTGCGTCGATCGTCGCGTACGATCGGGCGCGAAGCTGAGGTGCTGCGATGAAGTTGCGCTATGGGTCCGTGATGCTCCTTTGCGCGTCGTGCGCATCCGAACCCTCTCAGGACGCGAGCGTTCGTGATGTGACGACGCGGGACGCCGCGGACCCAGGAGACGCGAGCGACTCGGGCGCTCGAGACGTCGCGATCGATACAGCGCCCGCCGAGCAATGCAACAACCTCGACGACGACCTCGACGGAACGGTCGACGAAGACTGCCCCTGCACGCAGGGCGCGACGCAGAGCTGCTACCCAGCGCTCGCGTTCATCAACAATTGCCCGCGCGGGATGCAGAGCTGCGGCGCCGATCAGCGCTGGGGCGCCTGCACGGGCGCGATCTTGCCGAGACCCGGACGCGCCGAGTGCTGTCCGGCGCTCGGCCCGACGCCGCCGCACCCCGTCCTCGATGATTTCGTGACCACATATCGAGGGTTCGCGATGATGCCGGGTACGTCCGCGGCGGTCGGGACGTTCATGCCGCGCACGACGATGTACCGGATGGTGTTCGCGCGGGTGGTCGTGGGCAACGAGTTCATCGACGCCACGCGCGGAGGGGTCACTGAGGCGAACATCCTCGCGGGGCTCGCCGCTGCAAAAATGGGCGCGATCACGAACCTCGGCGTCCCGATGGGCAGCGTTCTTCACACGTCCGAGACGATGCCCGTGCTCGACGGGAGCGGGCGCGACGGGCGCGGCTACGCGTTCGGCTCGATCCTGTACCGCACGCCGGACGGGGGCGTTCGCGAAGCGGTGTATCTTTACTTCGGCTTGAACCGCAACGGCGACGCCGAGGGGTTCTATCACTCCGAGGTCACCGTCGAGGCGTGCGAGCCCGGGTCGATTCCAGGCTGAGGTTGCGCGATGTTCGATACAGCAGTCGACGTCGCGCTCGCGGCGTTTTGCGCGGAGCCTTCTGCCAGCGACGACGAGATCCTCGAGAAGCTCGTCCGCGAGGGGCTCGATCGGTGGCTCGCTGCGCAGCTCGTGCGGTGGATTCCCATCGCGTTTGCGCGCCCGTTGCTCGAGCGTATGAAGGTCATCGTCGACCCGACCTACACGGTTGGCGATCGACAGTACGACCTCGTCGACGAACCCGTGTACGTGGCCGCCCTCGCGCGCGCCGCCAACGCATCGAAGGAAGAGCTCGACGCCACACGGCCTCGGAGCGCGGAGTATCGGGCGATCAACAACGCCCTCTGGGCCGCCGGGCCCGACGCGAGACCCGAAGGCGCGCGCGTCGCGCTCTCGCTCGACACGAAGCTGGCGCTCGGCGACGGCGACGGCGGCGCGCCGTCGGTGAGGAGCCTCTTCGCCGAGCTCATTGAAGCACACAAAATCAATGTCACGAACGGCGTCGAGGCGAGCTCGCTCGCGCGGAGCGCCCCTCGCGCGTGGCTCGCGCGCGGGCTCGACCAGTCGTGTCCCTCTGTGGGCGAGCTGCGATTCGACGCGTGGATCTATCCGAAGCAGGGCCGCTTTCGATGGCTACAAGCGGACTTCAGCGTGTGGCACCCGAGGCTCGCGGCGCCGAGGATGATCGAGAGCTACGTGGGCCTCGGCGACACGTGGCGAGAGGCCATCGTCGACGCGGTGACGAAGTTCATGCAAGGGTCGCTGCACACGGTGATCGCGTCGCTGATCGATCGCGACGGGTGCGCTTCGCACACGCACTGGGAGCCGCTCGAAGATGTGTCACCGCGCTTCGACCTCTGCGTCAACCCGCCGATGAGCTTCTACGCCGAGACGCGAGCGCCGGACTACGCCGCGCTCCTTCGCGCGCTGAAGAGCGCCCTCGCGAAGCGACAATTGTCCCGAGAAGTTCACTGGCTCCGCGTGCTTGCCACGGGCTCGAACGGCGCGATCGATCTCGTCGAAGCGCTGCTCGACAACGATCCGTGGCCCGACGGAGAGCAGATCGTCGCGAACGCAGGGTGGGACCTGGTCGAGCCGATGTGGGCCGCGCGGTGGTTCATGGTGATCGTCCCGCGGTGACCGGGGGAGCGGCTGGGCATTGATGACCAATTCGGACCGATCGTTGTCGATTCTGCCAGCTACGTCGCGCGCTCGGACTCGGGCACCGTTGCGCGCATGCACTCGAACACCAGCGACGATTCGCTAGGAGACTTCGCGCGGCGCGAGGTCACGTGCGACGGGATCACCAAGGTCGTCTATGTCGCGGGAGACGGCCCCGCGGTGATCGTCCTCGCGGAGATGCCCGGGATCAGCCCGGACGTCGCCCGCTTCGCGCGGTGGGTGCGCGACGCGGGATTCTCGGTCTACATGCCCTCGTTGTTCGGGCGCGACGGGGCGTACCCGACCGCTCGAGAGGGACTGGCGGTGCTCGAGCGCGCGTGCGTGAGCGCCGAGTTCGGAGCGCTCGCTGCGAATAAAGCCACGCCCGTCACCGCGTGGCTCCGCGGCCTCGCGCGGGTCGCGCACCACGAGCGCGGCGGCCCCGGCGTCGGCGCGATCGGAATGTGTTTCACCGGCAATTTCGCGCTCTCGATGACGCTCGAACCCGCGGTCCTCGCGCCCGTGTTGTGCCAACCGTCGCTCCCGCTCGACGAGCCCGACGCGGTCCAGTGCAGCGCCGAAGAGCTCGTCGCGCTGCGCGGCCGACTCGAACGCGACGCGCTCACGGTGCGGGCGTACCGCTTCGAGGGAGATCGCTTCTGCACGGCGCGACGCTTCGCTGCGTACGCCTCGGCGCTCGGCGATCGCTTCGAGCCGCGAGAGCTCCCCGCGTCCGCAGCCAACCCGCATCCGCCGCCGTTCTTCGCGAAGGTCGTCGGGTGTCCGCACAGCGTCGTGACCGCGCATTTGATCGACGCGCAGGGGGAGCCCACAACGGCCGCGAGAGACGAGATCATCGCGTTCTTCGCGATGCGACTGAAGGCGAGCAAGGCATGAACAACACAACAGCGCTCACGCTCACGGGGCGAAACAGCTCTCACTTTACGCGCGTCGCGAGGATCTTCGCGCACGAGCTCGGCGTACCGATCGAGCTCGACGTCGTGTACGACCTGCGACAGCGCGACGCCGAGCGCTTCGGGGGACATCCCGCGCTGAAGATTCCCACGCTGCACATGGGGACAAAGAGCCTGTGGGGCACCGAGAACATCTGTCGCAAGCTGCTCGAGCTCGCGGGACGCAGCGGCGATCGCTCGTTCGTCCTGTGCGAGCACTACGCGGACGACGCGCTGCGATGCGCGCAAGAGCTCGTGTGGACCGCGATGAGCACGCAAGTGCAGCTCCGTATGGGAATCGCCGTCTGCAAGCTCCCGGCGGACAACGCGTACTTCGAGAAGGCCACCGCGAGCTTGATCGCGTCGCTCGCATGGCTCGAAGCGCACATCGACGAAGTGATCGCGGCGCTCCCGTCGCCGAGGACGACCAGCGTGTTCGAAGTGACGCTGTTCTGCCTGTACGAACACCTCGTGTTTCTCCGGTCCGCGCCGCTCGAGCCGTACCCGAAGCTGCGGCGCTTCTGCGAGGATTTTTCCAGGCGTGAATCAGCGCAAGCGACGCCGTTCTTCATGGATGCCAAGCCGTGAGCGCCGAGCGCGCGATCGCAGACGGGCGCATCGACTTGCGTGCAGCGTCGCGGCGACGGCGCTGAGGGAGAGGCACCTGATTTCAAGAGGGCTTCGAGCGGCGGCGGCGGCGGCGCTGAGGCAGAGCCTCCGCGCACAACTCGGGCTTCGCCCGAATCGGCCCGAAGGGCCGATGGATTTCAGCAGCGTCAGCAACGGCGCTGAGGGAGAGCGAGCAGCGTCAGCAACGGCGCTGAGGCAGAGCCTCCGCGCACAACTCGGGCTTCGCCCGAATCGGCCCGAAGGGCCGATGGGTTGCGAGCATCTCCTCAGTCTTCGAGGGTCATTGGGATCGAACGAGCGAAGCCGTTGTCTCGCGCCAAACAGCGGCCGACTTTGGCCGCTTCGTGCGAAGCACGAGTGATGCGCGGAGGCTCTGCCTCAGCGCCGTTGCTGACGCTGCTGAAATCCATCGGCCCTTCGGGCCGATTCGGGCGAAGCCCGAGTTGTGCGCGGAGGCTCTGCCTCAGCGCCGTTGCTGCGCGGAGGCTCTGCCTCAGCGCCGTTGCTGGCGCTGCTCGCGCTGCCTCAGCGCCGTTGCTGCGCGGAGGCTCTGCCTCAGCGCCGTTGCTGACGCTGCTCGCTCTCCCGCAGCCCCGTTGCTGACGTCGCCGCTCTGCCCCCTTCGCAGACAGAGCCGCTCGGGATCTCGCGGCGGGGTACGCTCGAAGCCGGTCATGCTCTGGCTCGTCACGGACAACTTGCTCAAGTACGACGAGTGCGCGCGCATCCTCGGGCGTCACGGGATGCGCGTCGAGCGCAGGTCGCACGCGTGGTTCGACGAGGGCTCGATCGACGCGGTGTTCGAGGCGAACCCGAAGCTCGTCGCGGTCCTGCGCGAGACGAGCAAGCTCGTGCGGAGAGACAGCCGAGAGGTGCTGCAACACTGGCGAGATCCTGCGCTCGCGGTGCTCCCGGTCGACAACGTCGCGAGGCTGCAAGTGTGGACGCGCGGAGAGCATGGAGCGCGCCCGCCAAAGCTCTACGAGAGCGTCGTCGAGGGCTGGCTCGACCCCGAGGCGATCGTCGGACAGCGCGAAGTCTTCGGCTGGGACGCCGTGTTTCGAACGAAATCCCTTGGAAAGAGCTACCACGAGCTCCGCGCCGCGGGCCTGAAGCACAGCGCTCGCGACCGCGTCCTCGCGCAGTTCGCCATGGACGAGCTGTACCTCCGCGAGCGCGCGGACTTGAATCACACACCACAAAATCAAAGCGCCACCGTGGACTTCGCGCGCGACGTGGGGGCCTTCGTTCGAGCGCACCCCTCCCTCTCGATGCTCGACCGAGCGCGGCCCGGCGTGGGGCGAATCATCGACAGCGTTGTCGCGGACGGGCTCTTCTTTCGCGCGGCGCACAACCGGCGCGAGCGCAACTATTGGTGGCCCGGTCTCAACGCGGGCGTTCCGCTCACGCCCAAGCGAGACGCGGTGCACGAGGTGACCTTCATGGTGCACGACTTCGTGCACTTCGCGCAGCCCGACTTGATTTTCACCGGCGAAATGGGCGGGGATCCAGCGATCGCCCGCAACGTGTACGCCGCGTGGCGCATGGTGTCCGAGGCGTGCAGCCTCGTCGTGGCGGACATGCTCTTCGTCGACGAGCTGCGCGAGAAGGGCCTCGCGTACGACTTCGCGAAGCGTCGGATTTATCCCTTGTTCGACGCGCTGCGGCCCGCGGTGATGACCGAGGACTTCGTTCACGCGATGCGCGCGCTGGTCCGCGCCAACGCGCGCTACGCGCTCTTGGGTGACGCGAGCGCGTTCGACGAGCTGTCGCGAAAGGGCTGCGACAGGGATGCGTATGCGACGGCGCTCGACGGGTACAGAGCGAAGTACGAGGGCTATTTTCGCGCGGACTGGCGCTGGACCGTGGACAATTTCGACGAGCTCTCCGAGCGCCGCGCGGTGTTCGCGCGGTGGAGCGCCCTCGTTGGAGCCGAGCGCTTCGCGTCGCTCGGGTTGCGAACGCTCCACGGGCTCGTGCGCGAGCTTCGCGCCCGAGACGAGCGCGCCCTCGCGACCGCCGAGGGAACGGTCGATCTCGTGCTCGATGTGGTCCTCGAAGAGCTCGAAGCGCGAGCGATCTACGGCGGAGTCACAGACGAAGCGACGCTCGCAGCGCGGAGGGCGAAGGCGTTTTCGCGCTGGGTGCTCGGGCAGTGCATGATGTTCGCGGCGTGGGATTTCGTTCCGCGGTCGACGCCGATGGCGGTGGCGATTTTGCGGGCGATCGACGGTCCGATCGACGAGCACGTGATCGCGCGCGTGCGCGCGCAGATGAGCGACCACATCGACGAGCTCGTGCGCGAAGGGCTGCTCTCGGAGGACGATCGACGCACGTACGACGGGGTGTTTCCTCTCTTCGAGCCGAAGTACGTCTTCTACGAGAGCAAGACTGACACGGCCCCGCTCGCGGCGGTGTGCGCGCAGTGCTTCGCGACGCCCGCGCGCGCTGTGCGCGAGCCCGCGGCGATCGACCTCGACGCGTTCTTTCGAAGCGCCAAGGGCCTTCCGCATCGCGATCGGCTTCGCGCGTTGCTCTCGGAGGCAGGCGTGCGCTTTCACGACCGCGAGCATCGGTTCGTGAAGGCCCCGAGCGCGCGACTCGTCGCCGTGGGCGGACTCGCGCTTTCACATGATATTTCACAGGGATTTTCGATCGACGCGGTCCGCGATCACGGCGAGACGCGATGGTTCGAAGCGCTCCGCGAGAGGCAGCTCGCGACGATGGGCGCCGCGGCCGCGATCACGTACCTCGACCCCAAGGATCGTGGAACAACAGCGCTGGCCCACGCGGCGCTCGAGAAGGGCCACGGGTCGATCGCGCACCTCGCGTCGGTCACGCTCCTGGTCGCGGGGTTCTCGACGGCGGTCGAAAACGAGCTCAACGGGCAGCGAGACCTCGTTCACCTCGCGAGGCTCACCGAGGCGCGCACCGAAGCGCAGAGCGACCCGCCGGTGTGCGTGCTCTGCGAAGAAGACGTGCCCAAGTTCGAGGCGCTTCGCGCGGCGCGAGAGGCGATTTTCGCCAATGAAAATGCCGTGCATTCTGAGCATCGCGCGCTCGCAATGGAGGCGATGAACCTCTCGCACGCGTCGTCGAAGGCGACGATGGTCTTGTTGACGGGCTCGCTTCGCAACATGCAGAAGCTCGTCGGCGCGATCGACGACCCGGGCCGCGAAGAAGAGTACCGACGCGTGCTCGTGGCGATCAACGACGTGATGGCCGCGCTGCATCCAGCGCTGTTTTCGCCGAGCGCTACGTACGCCTTTCGTCCAACCTGGTCGCGAGCCACGCCATGACCGCGTTTCATCTCTGCGTCGAAGGAACCAAGGGGGCCGGAAAGACAACCACCATCGCGGCCGTGCGCGCATCGCTCGAGCGCGAGGGCTGGCTCGTCGAAGCGCACGCGCTCTTTCACGAGGGAAACGACTGGGCGACGACCCAAGGATTCGAGGGCGGCGTCCCGATGATGGAGTGCGCGCGAGAGCCGAACGAGCGCATCGTTCGATGGTTGATCGAGCGTGCCCGCGCCGTGCGCGAGGCGTTCGTGAGCGCGCACGCGAGCGAAGAGCGACCTGCGCTGCTGCTCAGCGATCGCGGGTGGATCACGCTGCACGCGTACCTGTACGAGGGCGCTTGGGCGAAGGACGCGTCGCAACGGGCGGCGATCGACGCGCTCTGGGCGAGCGTGGTGAGCGAGGCTCCGGTGACGGTGTTCGTGCACACCAAGCCTGCGGTGACCGCCGAGCGTCGTCGCGGCGCGCTCGACGCGGTGTCGGGACTACAGACCGAAGAGCGATTGCGCGCGGACTACGAGCGACGATTGCGCGTCGCGCGCGAACACCCCCAGCGCATCGCGCGATCGTGGGAGACGGGAACGGGTCCCTTCATCGACCTCGCCCCCGACGTCGTCGAGATCGTGAAGAGCGTCGCGCGAATTACGCAATGAAACGCGACGCGATCCAGCGCGGGATTTCTCCGTTCGAGCGCGCTGCGAGCCACGGGCTCATGGCGCAGAGGGGCTCTGGCTGCTCGTCGAGCGCCGCTGCGATGGCGTTGTCGAGCGCTGCGGCGAACACCGTGTCTTGCGAGGCCTCGTCGCGCGAGAGGGCCTCGGTGATGAAGCTCGCGAGAAGCCACCGCGTCTTTTGCAGCGCAGGGTTCGCGACGAGGCTCGCGAGCGTCTGAGTATCGAAGAAGTCGTAGCGCTCTTCGCTCGTCGGCCAAAACGCTTCGTCGACGGTGAGCCGCGCGAGCTCTTGCACCACGCGTGCGCGATCGCGCTCGTCGACGACGCGGACGATGTGCGCGAGGGCGCAGTGCCGGTCGTACGCCACGGGCAGCGCGAGGGCTCGCTCGAGCGTTTGCGCGCGAAGCGCTGCGGACACGCTCGCGAACAAGTGCTTCACGTGGCACAAATGATCGGCGAACGCGCGGTCGGTGCTGCGGGTGTAGACGTTCCACGGGGTGGCGACGGTGTCCTCGCGTTCTTCGTCGGTGAGGTCGTCGCGCTCGAAGTAGCAAAACGCGTAGCGCCGCTCGTCCTGTGTCGCGCGCGCTCGTAGGATCGAGAGAGCCTCTGCGCGCAATGCTGGAGGGAGCACGCGATAGATCGAGATGGCCTCCGAAGGGAGCGCTCGGCCGCTGGTGGTGCTCTGCTTCAGCTCGTTCCAACAGCGGGTGATCGCTTCGGGTGGCCAGTATTCAATGGCGTTGCGCGAGCGAATTTCGTCGCGGTCCGCTGTGGCGAGCCAGCGCTCTTTTTGCTGCGCGCAGAGCGTCTTCACGAACGCTTCGTGAAAGGACGCGTAGGAGACTGGCATCGAGAGCGTTTCGAACTCGGGCGCGGTTCCATCGAGGATTCCGTCGAGCGCTTCGTCGCGACACCCCTCGGGAAGAAAGCGCTCGAGCGCGAGCATCGCCTCGATGCGCGAGCGCCCGGAGGGCATCGCGAGCACGTGAGCGATCGCCGCCTCGCGAACGCGCGCGGGCCATGGAGCGAGCGTGTCCGCAGTGAAGTAGAGGGCAGGATCCCGCGCGATCAACCAGCGAAACAGCGCGAGCGCCGCGGGCTCATCGAGGTGAGCGACCTGCGCGCGAGCGAGCGGCACCGCGTTGTCGCGGAGCGCAAGGATGCGATCGAGCGAACGGGTGAGCGAGTCGAGAAGTGTCACGGGCAAGGGGGAGATAGCGCGCGACGGCGGCGGGGACTAAACCAATACCGCGACGGTCGTCGTAGTTTTCTCAGTCCGCGGTCTTGGTTTGGACTGGATTTCAACCGCGCTGATCCGCTCCGGTCATCTTCGATGCCCGTCGCGGGCGCGGTATAGCGAGGCGCGACGGACTACGCGAGCATCGGGAGCGCGCGGCGCGGCGGCGGGGCCATCGGTGTGGGGATCGCGCCTGCCGGCACGCGCTTGGTCAGCGCAGCCCCGATGCCGAGCGCGAAGCGACTGTTCAACTGCGGGATGCTCGTGCGAACGAACGACGGGCGCAACGAGCGGATCGGGAGTTCGCGCGGGCCGCGGGGGTCGATCGGAACTTGCGGGTCGATGCGACCGATGCCGCGGGAGGCGTCAGCAAGCGCTTCGCGAATCGGGTCGCCGTCTCGACTTCTTCGGAAGCTGTTGCAGGCGAACGGGTCGAACGGAAACGTCAACGAAACAGCGGTCGTGAGTCCGGACGACGCGAACGGCAGTGCTGTTGCGTCGATGAGGCCACCGTCGGTGACGAGCAGCACCCGCAGCGGGGCAGATGAAATCGGCCCAGGAGTTAGCAGAGGAACTGCGTTCAGCGCGGGAATTGTCGCCGAAAGGCGAAGCTGACTCGACGCCACCATCTCGACAGACTGAGACAGCGCCCGCACCCCAAGCGCTCCGCGCTCGCGATCGAAGTAGAACTGACGATCGCCGTCCGTCCCGATCCGATAGTGCGTTCCAGAAAGCTGGTAGCCAATCTGGTCGACCTCGCTGTACGGAGGGAGGACGATCGGCGCGAAGCGCAACAAGAAGCGATTTGGCCCTGGTGGCACGTCGAGCGTCGTCGTTGCCCTCGCAACAACGTTTGGAATGCACGGGTGTAGTGGCTGCCAGGCCCAGGACATCGTTGGGCGCCGCTGTGCGTCGGGAATCGTCAGTTCAGGAAACGTCTGCACAGGCGGTCTCGACGGCGTACGACCGTTGATGACGAGTCCACGGCTGTCGAGCGTGACGCTCGCGATCGTCAAGGACGGAGCTGCTGTTCGCGGGCCTGCGAACTGTCGGAACAGCGGCTCGACCAAACTTCGGACGATCTCAGCAGTCGCAACACTTCCAGACAACGTGTTACGCATCGACGCGACGGGGCTGGCGACAAGCGCGCATCCCGATCCACCCGCTGCAGGAAGCACACACACGTTGCCGTCGAAGCCGAAGACGCTGAACGCGTTGCTCATCACCACCGCGGGGAGCACGATGATTCGAGCGCCGCCGGGCCTTACGTCGACGCGGCCGAGCACCGGACCAGCGCAACGAATGGACTCCGATGCGGGAAATCGCGACTGCAACGTGACTGTCGAAGAGAGCGTTCGTTGGTCGCCGCTGAGCGAGAGGGTCGCCGTCGCGTCGAGATCGACGTCGACGCGCGGGCACAACTCGACATCCTCGATGACGCGCCCTCCCGCGTTGTCCGTCCACTGTCCAACCGTGCGAAGAGGAAGCGTCACGGCGAGTTCGGCGGGGCGTCCATTGGTTGGCGGGAAGAATCGCGCCTCTGGCGCTGCGCGGAGGTCCGTTGGACCAAACGTACGAGTCACGCGCGTCGTGACGCCGCCAGGAAGCACCGTGCTGCCCACGTCCACCGAGTGCGTCCTCGGAAATCTCGATGCGAGCTGTGCGGCGAAGAGCTCGGCGAGCGTCGTTCCGTTGAGTTGTACTGCCCAGTCCGCGCCGAGCGGCGGGCTCGTCGGCCGCGGAGTGGTCGGCGATTGAAACGACGCCCAGTCAGCGGCCACAGCAGCCGACACGAGTCGAAAGAGCGCCGCTGTTCGAGCGTCGAGCGGCGTCACGGGCGCATCGAGTCCCGCAGCGTTCACGGGCATCCCCTTCATGAACTGCAAGCCCACCGAAGCGCGTCCGTTACGAATCGCGCCGAAGCCCGCGTTGAGGATCACAGCGTCGCCGCGCGCGATCGATGGGATGAACGAGAGGTCGATGGGGGTGGTGACGCTGTTCGGACCGATCCACGGGATGTGACTGAAGAAGCGCTCCATGAGGGACTCGGGAACCTCGAGCAGGTCACTGCTACGCTGAGGACTGCTGAGAAACAAACGGCGAGTCGCCGCGAGCACGAGCGTGCGAGGCGAACGGACGATCGTAAGCGTCTTTGCCAAGCGAAATCGCAGATCGAATACGGGTCCGGCACCGCTGCCCTCGAGTGCGTCCTCGGACGCAACCATCATGCGACCTTCGTACGTCGTGCTGGTGGCAAGGTGACGCGCCGCGGGCGCGACAGGAGCGATCACTCCAGTCGTCGCGTTCGGTGCAAGCACAAACGCAGTGCTTGGCACAGTCGAATGCAGGACGCGCGACAGATTCACGTGAAGAAACGCGGCCGAAATCGACTGATCAGCCGGCGGGAGAGTTGCGAGATCATCCCAACCCGAGACAACCCGTGTCGCGTCTGGGAATGCCGCGAAGCACCAACGGCGACTCCGGCGAGGAGTTGCGCAGTTGATGCCGCGGGGCGGAAGCGCGACCTCCGAGCCATCCGCCATTTCGACTTGAAATTCGATGTCCATTTGTGGCTCTCCTAGTGTTGAGTGTTGAGCGGTCTCTTGCTACGCTGCGAGAGATGAAAGTGAATTGGTCGGCACTCCTGCTAGTTGCAGGCTGTGGGGCACGTAGCGAACTTGTCGTGAACCATCGTGTCGTTGATGCCGCCGCATCATACAGCGACGCCTTTGCGGACGTCCGACCCGATCCAACGGTCTCGCTGCCCGTGCGAAGCTGTGTTTCCGGGATCGTCCCATACTGCTCCACAGATCTGTTGTTCCTAGATTTTCTGCAAACCGAACTTCGATTGAACCGCAGCGGAGATCCAGAGTTCGAACTCTCGTTCATTTATCCCGAAGGCAACGAGGGAAACCCGACCCCTCGCACAGTCGTGATTCCGCTGCGTCAGTCGGGTCCCGGTCTTTGGCAACTGGCGAGCCCTACGAGAATCGAATGGATCTGGACGCAAGTTCCTCGGATTCCGTCGCGCCGATGGCGGATCGCGTTCGCGTTCGAGTCCGCGACCGTTTGGACTGAGGGTAGCGGAGTCTGGATGATCGCACGCGGGGCCTGGCAGTACAACGACAGACCCGCAGAAGACGGCGCTTGTCTTCGAACAGTCGTTTCGAATACGTTTGGGATTCGGCCCAATTGCCGGTAGTGCTGTCCGGTGGCGCGTCATCGTATGATTCTTCTTGTCACTCGTGGCTGTGTGATGCTCCTCGCAGGCTGCGGAGCTCGAAGCGAGCTCGTCGTGCACCGTCGTCTCGATGACGCTGCTCCTTCGCACAGCGACGCTGCTCTGGACATTCGACCCGATCCGACCGTCTCGCTGCCTGTCCGGCACTGTGTGAACGCGTTTTCTCCGTATTGCACGATCGACGTGGCCTTCTTGGACCCTCTGCAATCGGAACTTCGGTTGAATCGCGCAGGCGAACCAGAGCTCGAACTGTCGTTCATCTATCGAGAAGGGTCTGACGCTCTTCCGACGCCTCGCTCGGTGGTCATCCCGTTGCGGGCGTCGGGCCCGGGACTCTGGCAACTTGCGAGACCGATGAGAGTCGAGTGGAACTGGACGCGCCTCCCCCGCACTCCAACGACACGATGGCGAGAGTCTTTCGAGTTCGAGTCCGCGACTGTCTGGACCGAGGGCGGTGGAGCTTGGATAACCGCTCGCGGCGTACGGCAGTACAACGACTCGCCTATCGAACCCCTTGCGTGCTTTCGAACCGTGCGCGAGCGAGGAATCGATTTGCAAGCGAATTGTCTGCAATGAGTAGCCTTCGATCAACATGTTCGGTCTCCATGCGTTGGTCGCTAGCACTGCCGCTACTCGCGGGCCTGCAGAGCGAGCCGCCATGACGCTCGTCTTGTCATCGAGTTCGCGTGACGGAGCGACGAGCGTGATCTCGGCGTTTTCCCGCTAGCTCGTCGCTCCGTCGTGCGGCGCTCATCCAGTCCTTCCTGCACTTGTGCTCACGTGGCCAGCGTGATCCCATTGACTTCGAAGATGGCGGTTTGCTCCCAGGCGACGAGCGCAAACGCCCCGTGCACCGTGACTTCGCGTGCGCCAGTCGCAGACGTCACGGGAGTCTCTTCAGCCACGAGTCCGAACGAGTCCGAAGAGCCGTAGGCGTGAACGATGTTGAGCCCGCAGCTGCTGAGATTCGCGCCCCAGAGCTTTCCGGTCTCGCTGTCCGTGTTGTCGACGCGGTACACCGGGAGTCCCTGGTAGTGGTACACGAGCCTTCCGGTTCGCGCGTCGCGTCGCCAGCCGCTCGTCCCACGCTGACCGGCGGCGGTGCTCATCAGCGTTCGAACCATCGATCGGCCAGCGAAGAAGCAGTCGATTCCGTCTCCTGCGCCGCTCTCTCCGCGGCACATCACGGCTGCGATGATCTCGCGCGCTGCGATGTCCGGATCGGTGATCGTCCCGGCGCGACTGTACGCTGCGCACATCGCGCTCAATCCTTGAATTGCGTTGCCGATGAATGCGTTGCCCTGGATGAGCTGGTTGTCCACATACTCGAGGACCGCGAGCGAGGCCACCTGAAGTTCGTTGGACGAGTAGCTCTGCGCGGAGTTCTTTGCAGTTGCGTACTTGTCGATGCGGAGGATCCGGACGCGTCCACCGACACGCCGCAGTGAGATCACCTCCGGCGCGGCGGACGGGGTCTGCACATCCTGCACCGATGCGCTCGAGAGATCGTAGTAGGCGCCCTGGGTCAGTGTGTTCGCCGCTCGCTGAATTTGCACGGTGATCTCGTCGCTGCCGCTGGCGGTGACACCAAGGACTGGCTCGCCCCGCACCATCGGAACCGCGAAGAAGAGATCGCTCACCTTCGCCGTTTGGCCCGTACGCCAGACAGAGCGCGACAGGTCCAACGCGTGAGACGGGCTCATCAACGGGCCGTGTTGTTCGTTCGACTATCCGCCAGGCAATGCGGCGCTGAGCGGACTGCATCCGCAGTCTCCGTTCGAGGTCATGATTCGGTCCTTTCGTCCGGCTCGAGTGGGCGCACCGTACTTCGATGCAGAGCGGACTCCTCGATCATGGGCCTGGCCTACGGAGTCGGCACGATCAATCGCCGGCGTCTCTACCGGAGTATCGAGAGCGTAGCCGTTCAGCGCGCGCCCGGAGACGAGCCCTCACCATCGCCAACGGGCTCGCGTGTGCGCCGACGCGCAATCCCACCGCTCGGATTCTGCCTCACCCAACGTGGGCCACAATGAGGACTCGTTGCCCGCGCTGCCCTCCTTCGCGACCGGCTGTGCGGTCGCGCGCCGCGGAGCAGCGTGCATGCGCCGAGATTCATCTCGGCGCCCTCCTTGGCGCCCTCCGCCCCCAGCAAACGCACCCTCGGATGGTGCCCGTTCGACCCGTTTCCCCCTGAAACGCACCCTCGGATGGTGCGTTTCGGACCAGCAGCGGTTCGCCGAGAAGGTCGGAGGGTGCCTCTGGGACCACGCGTGCGGCAAAACGCACCCTCGGATGGTGCGTTTCGGACCACCCAGCTCCGAAAACGCAGGTTCGAGCCTGCGATTCGGGAAAGACCAGCACCAAAGAGCACCCCGGAGGGTGCCCAGGGCTCGGTGGTCACCGTCGAACCGGAGGTCGCACCCTGCCCACGAGCGTCGCCGCCAGCGGCGGGCGCATGCAACGAGTGCATGCGCATGAGCGCCGAGTGCGGCGGGGCGTCACGGGCCAGAGCGCCCGGACGCCGAGGAGTTCGGTGATGACTCTCGTGCCCGCGGGGCAGAAGGCCGCCGTGAGCTCAGTGCTCGCCGATCCCACCGCCACCTTCCTCGGCGTCCGGTCGCTTCGACCGCAGACGCCCCGCCGCACACGGCGCCCATGCGCATGCACTCGTTGCATGCGCCCCGCTGCCGGCGCTGCTCGATCCGCACCCATTGCATGCGCCCGCTGCCCGCGCTGCTCGATACACACCGACTGCATGCGCCCGCTGCCGGCGCTGCTCGATACGCACCCATTGCATGCGCCCGCTCGCTGCTCCCCATGCACTCTTCGCCCGCCGCCCGCGCGCTGCTCCCTATGCACTCTGCGCGCTGCAGAGCAGCGTGCATGCGCCGAGATTCATCGCGGCGCCCCGTCACCCGCTCACGGAGCGCGGTCCGAGCAGCAGCGGAACCCGAGCGTCGATTGCGCCGTGTCGCTGCGCGCGCGCGACAGGTCCGTCTGGCACGTCAGGCCGCGCTCGGGGCTCTCGAACGAGCCGCCGCGGATGACGTAGATCGGCGGCATCGACATGTCGCGCGCGTCGTTGGTCCACTCTTTCACGTTGCCCGAGAGGTCCATGATCCCGTCGGTCGTGCGGCACATCGCGAGCGCGCCCGTCAGCGACACTTGGTGATCGACCATGCCTCCCGGAACCGCGTCGCGGTCGCCTCCGTTGCACGTCGTCGCGCTATACGTCGCGCCGTACGGATACGCGCTGGCCGCGGCGCCCTCGCACGCGGCTTGCCACTCGGGACCCGTGCACAAGCGCAGCCCCGCTGCGGCGCACGCGGCTGCGGCCGCGGGGTAGCCCACCGTCGTCCACGGGCGAACCCCTGCGCGCGAACACGAACGCGACGACGAGTCTCCCTCGCTCGTGGCGCTCGCGTTGGGGCGCGACGCTTCGTAGCGATAGATCCAGAAGTCGAGCGCGCCGCGGCGAACGTTGACCATGTCCTCGCGGACGCGCGCGGGGTCCATGGGGTCCGAGTTGTCGATCGTCCCGTCGCAGTTGTCGTCGACGCCGTTGCACGTCTCGGCCATGGGAGCGCCGGGGACAGGATCGATTCCGCCTGCGAGATCGCAGCGCGTTCGCGTGGCGTCCATGGGATCGCAGCGGACGGTCCCCTCGTCGCGGCACGCTCCGCGCTGGTCGTTGCTGCACGTGCGGCCCAGCATCGCGAACGAGTCGTCCGCGACGCCGTCGCAGTCGCCGTCCGCGCCGTCGCAGCGCGTCTCCTCCGCGACGATCCCGTTGGGAACGTTGCGGTCGAACTCGACCCCCGCGGGATAGTCGCAGTACCACGTCGTGTTGGACATCCGCGTGTCGCACACGGGCCGGACCATCGCGCAGATCGTCCCGGGCGTGTTTCGGCAGAGGTCCGTCGGCGGATCACGGAGGTTCTCGACCTCGTCGATGCGGCCGTCGCAGTTGTCGTCGATCCCGTTGCACTCCTCGCGCATCAGCGCGGGAAACACAGGGCATCGGTACTCGCAGCCCGGCGTCATCGGGTCTCGATCGAGGTAGCCCTCTTGGCAGCGCGTCACGACGCAGGCGCCCATGCGGCACTCGAGCTCGGCGTTGGGCTGAGCGCAGGCCGTTCCGCATGCACCACAATTCAAGAGGTCCGTCTGGAGGTCGAAGCCCTCGTCCACGCGACCGTCGCAGTTGTCGTCGAGCCCGTTGCAGAGCTCCTCGGCGTCGGACGGAACGCACGCCGGTCGATCCGCGTTGCTCGCGTCCGCGGGGCCCGCGTCCACGCTCCCGTCCATCGTCGAGCTGTCGACGATGCCCCCCTCGGTGCACTCGATGCAGTACGGGGTCCAACGACAGGCCGACGTCGACACGGCGACGGCCAACATGGCGATGAGCGCTCGGGTGTTCATCCTTCGAACCTCCGGCGCACGACGGCCACTGCCGCAGCGAGGGCGAGGATCGTGACGAGGTACGGGTTGGGGCCGCGCGCGTGGCCGGGCGTCGGGCCGACGATGCAGCGAGGCTCGTAGCCGCCGCCTGCGATCACGCGATCAAAGCGCGGCCGCTCGGCGCCGCCGTTGATGAAGCACTGCGCGTTTCCGTCGGCGCCGATGCGGCAGACGCGACCGGCTTCGCAGCGGGTCGTCGCGCACGGGTCCACGATGCAGCCGCGCTGCGCGGTGCACACGTTGCCCACGGGGCAGCGCATCGCTGCGCTGCACGCGGGCTCGCGGCACGCCCCGTCGACGCACTGTTGCGAGCCTGCGCACTGCACGGTGGCGCACGGGTTGGGCTCGCAGTTGCCCTGGGCGTTGCAGCGCTCGCCCTCGCGGCACACGCGGTCGTCGCAGTTGTTTCGGCACGTTCCGCTGAAGCAGCTCTGGCCCGAGGGGCACGTGACCGACGCGCACGGGTCGGCGATGCACTGACTGTTGACGCAGAGCTGCCCCGCCGCGCAGCCGAGGGAGTTGCAGTCGAGGCACACGCCTCGTCGGCACTGTTGCCCTGCGGCGCACATCACGCCTTCGCACGCGTCGACGCAGCGGCCCTCGACGCACCGTTGGTTCGCCGTGCACGACGCGCACGGCGACGGAACGCAGAACGGCATCGTCGATCCCGTCGGCCGCACGCAGTCCTGCCCGAGCGGGCACGGAAACTCCAACGTCGGATCGCACACGCGACGGCACGCGCCCTCGAGGCACCGCGACGTCCCTGGGCAGACCGCCATGTTGTCGTTCATCCCGTCGCAGTCGTCGTCGAGCCCGTTGCAAATCTCCGCGCGTGGTCCCGTCGCGCCCACACATTCGAGTCGACCGCGCACGCACCGCTGCATGCCAGGACGGCACGTCCCGCGAGACTCACCGCACGCGGTCCCCACGGCAGGATCGCTCTCGTCGATCGCGCCGTTGCAGTTGTCGTCCATCCCGTTGCAGACCTCGGGACCCGTGGGCGTGCAGGTCATTCCGCACATGAGCCCTTCGTCGATCCGTCCGTTGCAGTTGTCGTCCATGCCGTTGCACACCTCGGTGCCGGGCATGCCGCCGGGACGCGTGATCCTGCACTCGGTTCCCGCGCCGTCCATGCGGCACTGAATCGTCCCTGTGCCGCGGCACGCGCCGACGCGACCGTCGTCGCACGCATCGCCGAGGCCCGCGAAGCCCTCGTCGA
Source organism: Myxococcales bacterium (assembly GCA_016793325.1). GTDB lineage: Bacteria > Myxococcota_A > Polyangia > Polyangiales. The sequence goes on from JAEUKI010000040.1 coordinate 126,051, forward strand.
TGAGCCCGTTGCAGTTGTCGTCGACGCCGTTGCATCGCTCGGTGCGAATCGAGCCCGAAATCACCGCGGTCAACGCGGGCACGAGCTGATCGGGCCGCGTGACCACCGTCGCGCGAGGACGCGTTCCGCCGGAGCCCGCCGCAGAAATCGCGTCGACGCTCGCGAGCTCTGCTCCGAGGTCGCTCACCGCGATCACGTACACTTGCACGCCGAACGTGTCGTGAAGGCGACGCGCCGCCGCGACCGGATCACCGCCGCACGACTCGGCGCCGTCCGTCACGAGGATCACGCTGTAGCCTCGGCACATCGTCGCCGGGTCCGTCGCGCGGATCGGAACGATGTAGTCCTCGATCGCCTGCAGCGACCCCGCGAGCGGCGTCCCTCCAGAACCACGAAGCTCGCAGTCGCCGCCGCCACGGTGGTTGCACACGTTGCCCGTCGTCTCGTCCGCGACGAAATTCGTCTCGCGCCCGTCGAGCCATCGAACGATGTCCCGCGTGTCCATCCCGAAGCCCGCGAGGATGTCCGCGCCGCGTCGCGACGGTCCGCAGGTTCCCGCGTAATTGATGCACTGCTCCGTGGGCGCGGTCGCGTCGCTGCACGCGACAGGCTCCGTTCGCGCAGGGACGCCCGTGCGCGCCGCGTACGAGAGCGTGCACGCGTTGGTGCCCGTGTTGTCCCGCGGGTTGTCGTAGCTCGCGATCAGCCCCTGGCACTCGATCCAGCTCGCCATCGAACACGAGCGATTGACCGCTTGATCTTGGTGGTAGCGCGCGAGGGCGAAGTCGATCTCGGGGTACGCGCTGATCACCTCGGCGAGCGAGTTCTTCGCGAGAAAGAGCCGCGAATCATTGGGGCGCGTGTCGTTGTTCGTGTCGATGCCCGGGTGATTGGTCGACCCGTCGCCAAACGTCGGAACGCCCTGCAAATCGAGCAACATCGACGCGCTCGAGTCGAGGATCACGGCCACGCGCGGGCGCGCTCCGCCCGCCGCGCCTCGGCACGATGGGTCCGCGCCCACCATCGGCGAGCACGTCGTGGGAGAGCCCGAGGTGCACTGATTGATCGTGCGCGCGCACATCCCGAGGCCGCACGAGGTCGTCCCGAGACCTTCGTCCACCATCCCGTCGAAGTCGTTGTCGTAGCCGTCGCACACCTCGCCGACGTACGCCTCGCTGAGCTGCAATTCGCCCGCAGAGCCGCCCGCTTCGCCTTGGCAGATCGTGCACACGCCGCCGAGCGCGCCAGAGACGTTGAATACTGCACACTGCGCGAGGTTCGCGACCGCGCGGCTCTGGATGTTGATGATCCCGCCGCCGCCTCCGCCGCCGCAGTCGTCGCACGTCCCGCCCTGCTGCGCGCCGATGCTCGCGCAGTACGGATCCGCTTGCGTGTCTCCGCCGCGACCGCCGCCGGCGGTCAAGCGAGCGCTCGTCCCGACGGTGACAGCGTCGCTCACGACGAAGATGGTCCCGCCTGCGCCGCCGCCGCCGGAGTCGTTGCCGTTGCCGCAGCCGCGGCGGCCGTTGGCGCTGACCGTTCCGTTGATCGTGATCGCGCCGGTGTTCGTCGCGTTGAGCCCCACGAGCACGATGCGCCCGCCGCCCGCGCCGCCGACGCCCGCCGCGGGAGCCGCGTCGAACCCGTCGTTGTCGCGACAGCCTTTGTCGCCGCCGGCCGCGCCGAACTCGCGGTCGTAGATCGAGTGGCGAAACGCTTGCCCTGCGACCGTAGGCAACGCGTTGTTGTCGCGGCAATCCGTGTACGACGCGCACGCGCTCATCGCTGCGTTTTGCGCGCCCACGCAGTCCTCTTCGAAGTCGCGAGGAAACACGCAGCCCGCCGCGCCGTTGGTGCAGTCTTTTGTCCCGCGACCGCCGCCGCCGAAGTGCGCTCCGCCGCCGCCCGAGTCGCGAACACCACAGCCGCCGCGCCCGCCGGACGCAGGCGCGCTCATGGGACCTGTGCCGTCGCGACAGCGAGCGGGTTGGTAGCCTGCTCCGTCCGCCACGATCGACGAGGTCGCGTCGATGCTGATCGACTCTGCGATCAGCTCGAGGTTTCCAGTGTTCACCCGGTCCGTCCCGTTGAACGGCGGAACGACGATGCGCGCGCCGTTGGTCAACACGACGCGATCGAAGCGCTGAACGCCCCCGAGGGTCATCGTGCCGCCGTTCAAGATCAGATCGACCGCGCTCGCGTCGCGCGCGCCCAAGGCGACCGCCGCGCACAGGCTCGCGGTCCCGAGCCAATAGGCAAAGTTGCTTCGCTTCACGCATGTAGTGATCGCACACTCGATCGATCGTCGCAGCGCCCATCGTCGAACTGCCCATGGCTCGCGACGCACACCGACGCCGTTGCTCGCACCACGGGATCGATGCACCGCCACCCACACGCGCGCCGAACCCGCGCTACGCTCGCGGCCCCACCGATGACCACTTCGAACAATCCGCTGCTCGAGTCCTGGAGCGCTCCCTACGGAATCGCGCCGTTCGCTCTCGTGCGCCCCGAGCACTTCGAGCCAGCGCTCGAAGCGACCATGGCCGAGCACCGAAGAGAGCTCGACGCGATCGCCAACAGCACCGCGACGCCGGACTTCGACAACACGATCGCCGCCCTCGATCGCAGCGGCCGCGCCCTCGCGCGCGTCGAGAGCCTGCTCAACAACCTCACGAGCGCGCACACGTCCCCAGCGCTCCAAGAGGTCGACCGCCGCGTGCAGCCCAAGCTCGCGGCGCACCACCACGCCGCGCGCACGGACGCCGCGCTCTTCGCGCGGATCGACGCGGTGTACGCCAAGCGCGAGTCGCTCGGGCTCGACCCCGAGTCGCTGCGGCTGCTCGAGCGCTTGCATCTTGATTTCGTGCGCACTGGCGCGAGGCTCTCGCCCGAGGCGCGCGCGAGGCTCGCCGAGATCGCCGAGCAAAAAGCCACGCTCTGCACGCAGTTCGAGCAAAACGTCCTGGCCGACGAGGCCGCGTACGCGCTCGTGCTCTCGACCGAGGACGACCTCGCGGGGCTCCCTGCGTTCTTGCGGGACGCGGCGAAGACCGCAGCCCGCGAGCGCGGGATCGAAGACAAGTGGGCGATCACGCTCAGCCGATCGCTCATCGTCCCGTTCTTGACGTACTCCGAGCGGCGAGACCTCCGAGAGACCGCGTTTCGCGCCTGGATTTCACGCGGCGAAAACGACGGGCCGACCGACAACCGCCCGTTGGCCCAGAAGATCCTCGCGCTGCGCGCAGAGCAAGCGAAGCTCCACGGGTACGAGCACTTCTCGCAGTACGCGCTGGTCGATCGCATGGCCAAGGAGCCGTCGCGCGCGCTCGAGCTCTTGCGAAAGGTCTGGGGCCCCGCCCGCTCGCGCGCCCTCAGCGAGCGCGACGCCCTCGTCCGCGAGGCGCGCGCCCTCGGGTACACACACGAAATCGAGCCGTGGGACTGGCGCTTCTTCGCCGAGAAGGTCCGCAAGCGCCGCTACGAGCTCGATGAGTCCGAGCTCAAGGCGTACTTCTCGCTCGACCGCATGATCGACGCGATGTTCGACTGCGCGAACAAGCTGTTCGGCCTGCGCTTCGAGCGCCGCGAAGACATCCAGGCGTACCACCCGGACGTGCGCGTGTACGAAGTGTTCGCGCGAGACGGGAGCGCCGTGGGGCTGTTTCTCTCGGACAACTTCGCGAGGCCGAGCAAGATGGGCGGCGCGTGGATGAGCGAGCACCGCCTTCAATCGCGCAACGGCGGCGAGACGCTCCCCATCATCGCCAACCACAACAACTTCGCGAAGGGCTCGCCGACGCTCTTGTCGCTCGACGACGTCCGGACGCTCTTTCACGAGTTCGGCCACGGGTTGCACGGGCTCTTGTCCAACGTTCGCTTTCGACGCCTGTCCGGGACGAACGTCCTCAAGGACTTCGTCGAGCTTCCCTCGCAGCTGTTCGAGCACTGGATCGAGCAGCCCGCGGTCCTGCGTCAGCACGCGAGGCACCACGCGACGGGCGAGCCCATCCCCGAGGCGCTCGTCGCCCGCGCTCGCGATGCGCGCAAGTTCAATCAGGGCTTCGACACCGTCGAGTACACGGCGTGCGCGCTGCTCGACCTCGCGCTGCACAGCCGCGTCGACGCCGCGGGGGTGAACATCACCGAGTTCGAGCGCGAAGAGCTCGCGCGGATCGAGATGCCCGCGGGAATGGTGCTCCGCCACAGGCTCCCGCACTTCGCGCACTTGTTCGCGAGCGACGGGTACGCCGCGGGCTACTACGTGTACTTGTGGGCAGAGGTGCTCGACGCGGACGGCTTCGACGCGTTCATCGAAGCGGGCGACATCTTCGACCCGAAAGTCGCTGATCGACTGCTCCGCTACGTCTATTCTGCGGGAAACACGATCGAGCCCGGCGCTGCGTACCGCGCGTTTCGTGGGCGAGACCCCGAAGTCGCGCCGCTCCTCGCCAAGCGCGGGCTCGTCGAAGACAGCGCGTGAGCGCCGCGATCCACGGCGCTTGATCTCGCGATGTTCGCTGGTCGACACTCGACTGTGTGAAGTCGTGGCCGCTGCTCGTCGGGGGATTTGTCATCGCAGGCTGCACGTCGCCGGCGACGCAAGCGCTCGTCGTGCTCGACTCCGACGCTCCGCCGAGCCGCGCGCTTCGCGTGAATGTCACGGCGCGCTTCGGCGCAGACGGCTCGCGTGCGAGCATCGTGCGAGCGTTCGACTTCGCTGCGATGCGGGACCCGAGCGCGCTACCAGCGTCGTTCGCGGTCGTCCCGAGCAAGGGTGAACGCAACGAGCGCGTGAGCCTACGGTTCGACGTGGCCGTCGCGGCGGGCGCGAGCGCGCCCGAAGTGCGATATGCGGTCGAGCGAACCTTTCAGTTTGTCCCGAACACCAGGCAGCGATTGGGCGTGTATCTGCCGCTTCGCTGCGGAGATCCTGCGACGGGGTGCCCGCCGAGCGTCGCGACGTGCACGGTGGCTGCGCTGTGTACATCCCACGGACAAACGTGCGGCGACGACGCGACGTGCGTCGATCCCTTCGTCGTCCCCGAGATCGTCACGGGGGGATTCAGCCCGGGCGCAGAGCTCGACGCCGCGCGCCCCGACGTGCACCGCGACGCATCGATCGACACGACGATCAGCGATGTCCCTGACGACGCTGGGACACCCGACGTGCGGGACGCGACGACGGACACGCCGACGGACACCTTCGCGTGCCCGCCGATGATGACGTCGTGCTCGGGTGCGTGCATCGATCTGCAGAACAACCCGCGGCACTGCGGCGCGTGCGGCGCGCGCTGCAACGGAACGTGCACCGCCGGTCGCTGCGACGCGACGTCGATGCTCAGCGTCGGGCGCAACGTCGTGTGCGCGGGCTTCGGATCACCCGCGACGGTCCGCTGCTGGGGCGAAAACAACAACGGGGAGCGCGGGACGGGCGACAGCGCGCCGAGCTCGATTCCCGCAGCGGCGGTGCGGTTGCCGGGATCGGCCGACGCGATCGCGACCGGCGGTTCGTCGAGCTGCGCGCTGCTGGCGACCTCGGGCGAGGTTCATTGCTGGGGCTTCAACGGATCGGGGCAGCTCGGCGACGCGAGCACGACAGCGCGCTCGACGCCGGTGCGAGCCGGAATGCTCACCGCGCAGCGCGGCGTGAGCGTGGGATCGAGCTTCGCGTGCGCGTGGGACACGAGCAGCGCGCAGTGTTGGGGCCGCGGAACATCGGGACAGCTCGGCGACGGAATGATCGTCGATCGAACGAGTCCCGCGCCCGTCACGGGGCTCTCTGCGGTTCGTCAGGTGTCCGCAGGCGGCGTGCACGCGTGCGCGGTCAACACCTCTGGCGCGGTGTTTTGCTGGGGCGACAACACGGCGGGCGAAGTCGGGCAACCGATGAGCACGACGCGCTACACGATGCCGACGCCCCTGCTGGGACTCAACGCGAGCTCGATCGCCGTTGGGGGAACGAGCTCGGCCACCGCGTTCTCCGCAGCGCTCACCGCGACGGGCGAAGTGTGGACGTGGGGCGCGAACAACTCGGGACAGCTCGGGCACTCGAGCGGAACTCCGAGCGTGCCCACGCCGACGCGCGTGATGGGGCTCCCGACGATTCGCCAGATCTCCGCGGGCGCAAACCACCTGTGCGCGCTCGCGACGACGGGCGCTGTGTTCTGCTGGGGATCGAACGCCAACGGCGCCCTCGGCGGAGGGATCGCGGCCACCTCGAGCGCGCCCCCCGTCGCGGTCACGGGCATCAGCGACGGCGTCGAGCTCGCAGCGGGACAGCTCGTGACGTGCGTTCGGCGGATGTCGGGTGAGATCTCGTGCTGGGGAAACAACACGGCGGGGCAATTGGGGCAGGGATTTTCCGCGCGAACGGCGGACCTTCCGACGGTGCCCACGATCACCAACGCGCGCTCGGTCCACGCGGGAGAAGACTTCACCTGCGCGATCACGGACACCGGTGACGTTCGCTGCTGGGGCAAAAACGACTTCGGACAGCTCGGCGACGGAACGCGCACCCCATCGCCATCGCCCACCGCCGCGGTGCTCTCGAACGCGCAAACCATGGACGTGATGGGCCAGTCTGCGTGCGCGATCCAAATGAGTCGCGGCGTATTCTGCTGGGGAAACAACGCCACGGGCCAGCTCGCCAACGGACGCGAAGGCGACTCGTCGCCGACGCCAACCCAAGTGCCGGGCTTGCCTTCGACGCCGCCGATCTCCGGGATCGCGATGGAGCGCCACGTGATCGCGTGGAACGGACTCGCGACCTTCGCCTGGGGCTACTGCATCGAGAGTCAGTGCACGGGCTCTCCGCCGACCGGTCGTCGCTTCGCGCCAGAGCCCTTCGTCGCGATGCACACCGTCACGAGCGCCAGCGCGGGCGCGACGCACTCGTGCTCGATCGACGCCGCGGGACAAGTGTACTGCGTCGGCGGAAACTACTCGGGACAGCTCGGCGAGCCCGCGTTCAGCGGCGGGTGGCCGACGCAACGGACCGTGGCGGGGCTCGCGGACGTCGTCGAGGTCGAATCGGGCTCGGGCTTCAACTGCGCCCGCCGAAGAAACAACACCGTCCACTGCTGGGGCAACAACGGGGCGGGACAGCTCGGCGACGGAACGACGACCAACAGACACACGTTTTCAATGGTGGCGGGGACCGAAGAGACCGCGCAGCTCTCGGTGGGCGTCACGCACGCGTGCGCGCGGCGCAGCGACGGGACGATCCGCTGCTGGGGCGGCAACAACAGCGCGATGCTCGGCGCGACGCCGGCGACCGCGTTTACGCCCACGGCCGCGCTGCCGCTGCCCCCGTCGCGCTGGGTGAGCGCGGGCACCACGCACACCTGCGCGGTCGCGATGGACGGAACGATCCGCTGCTGGGGCGACAACAGCCAGGGGCAGCTCGGCGTGTCGTTTACCTCCGGCGTTCCTGTGACAGTGCGGCTGTAAGCGCGCCGCCGTGTCGTCCGAGCCGACGCTGCGCCGCTCTGGTACAACCGTTCGCGCTGTGCCAAAGACGATGCGCGCTACGCGGACGACGTTCGCGACCGGGCTCCTCGCGTTGATTGCGTGTGCGGCATCCTGCACGCGCTCTGCGCCCGTGTGTCAGCGGATCGTCGGCCGCTGGCAGGGCGAGCGCGTCGAAGGCGTCGAAGGCGCCGCGCCCGAGCTTCAAGCGGTCATGCGCTCGGCGATCGCCCGCGAGCGCTGGACGCTGAGCGCGCAGCAGCTCGTACGCGAGGGCGCCGCGACAGAGCGCGTCGTGAGCATGGTCGAGCGCGACGGCCGTTGCGTCGTGCGCCTCGCGCGAGAAGCCCCGACCAGCGAGCGCACGATCGAGCTCGAGGTCACGGCCGAGGGCGCCCTGCGCGCGCTCACGCCGTCGCGCGACGAGCGGGTTCCGGTGGTGGTGCTGCGGAGGGTTCCCTAACCCCACCTCACCGGCAGCTCAGTCCCTCGCGCGTGCAGCGCAATACCCGCTGCGCTTCGTAGAGCGACGGCGGATCCAGCAGCGTCCCCTGCGACTCGACAGTGTCCGTCGGCGCGCCCTGCCCAGGGAGCCCCGCCCACGTGCTGTTCGTGAAGCTCTGCGGGCGCAGCGTCGCGGTCTGCCCTGCGGCCGCGATGGAGCCCAACAAGTACCCGTGGCCGAACTGGGCGCTCTCGATCGCGACGCCGCGCGCCGTCGGATGATTTCGTGTGACGCGGGTGTTCCAGAAGACGTGCTGCGTGCCCGTGTAGCCCGCGCCCGTGCTCGTGCTTCCGCGGTTGACGCTCTGGAGCCACGCGCTGTCGAGCGCGACGTTGTCGTAGAGGTTTGCGTGCGCGAGAAACCGATGCGAGTCGTCCGCGAGCCTCGAGGTGCGAATCGTGTCCCGCAAGAACACCACGCCGCTCGCCGCGTTGTTGATCACGAACCCGTGCCTCGCGTTGGTGCTCTCGCTGTCGCGCACGAGCACGTCCGAGCCGTCGATCTCGAAGAGGTACCCGTTGCCTCCGCCGCCGCGATACAGCGGATACCCCAAGGTCGTCCGCGCGATCGTGAGCCGCGCCGCGTGCGGCGACACGACGATCCCCTTCGACAACACGTGAACGTTGGCGCTGTTGCGCGTGGGCCGAAAGCTCGCCACGTCGCACACCCAACCGTTGTGCACGCGCCCGAAGTTGATCGCGCTCGAGTTGTGCACTTCGTATGGAGTCGTGCCCGCGGGCCCGTCGTACGCCTCGTCGTCGTCCGGCTCTCGCACGGTCGTCTGCGTGTTCGAGGTCATTCCGATCGCGAGCGACTCGACGCCCACTTCGCTGATGTGCGCCGTCACGCGGTAGACCCGCGCGCGGTCGCGCGTCGTCAACGGATACGGCGTCGGAGCGTCGAGGCCGAGCCGCCCTCCCGCGAAGCTCGTCACGCGACGCAAGTACACGAGGCCCTGAAACCCCGTGTCCGGCCAGTACGCGCTCATGTCGTGGTCCGCGCGAAACGCCGCGGTGTTGTCCTGGTGGATCCCGATCCAGTCGCCGACGGACAGCGTCGCCGTCGCGCTGATCGAGAGCGTCCTCGTGGGCGTCGGCGCGTTGGCCGTGAGCGCGTACGTCGTCGTCGAGGCCGTGTCGTAGAGCGATCCGCCGCCGGACAAGAGCAGCATCGGACGGTTGCGCGCGTTGCGCGGATCATCGAGCCACAAGCGCGTCGTCGGACCCTCGCCGCGGAGGACCACGTTGCTGCAGTTGATATTGAGCGCGGGCGCCGTCGACGGAGACGCCGCTGGAAACGTGATGCGATACGTGCCCGCGGGGATGCGCACCGCGCCGCCGCCGGGCGCCATGCACGCCGTGTTGATCGCCGCTTGAATCGCAGCGGTCGCGTTGGCCATTCCATCGCCGAGCGCGCGGTCCACCGTGGCGACGACGGGCCGAGCGCCGCACGGAGGCGGCTCGACGTTCTGGTGGTAGCCGCTGTACGCGAAGTCCGGGAGGATGCGGCCCATCGAGTCCGGCGTTCCACCGGCGTGTTGCGGCTGCCACGCAGCGGGAAAGAACACGCTTCGTCGCCCCGCGTCCCCCGCGCGCGCGTCGATCACCACGCCCGAGTCCACGACGACCGGCGCGTCCGTCGTCGCGTCGCCAACGACCGCAACGTCCATCGCGATCCCATCGTCGGTGGACGCATCCTCCGTGGCATCCAACGAAGCGACGTCCTCGGGCGCATTGGGTGCGTCGATCGCTGCGCCGTCTGGGGCGGCCGTCGCGTCGCGGGCGCCGTCGCTGGCGCTGTCGTTTGGCGCTGCGCCGTCGGGCGCGGTCGAGGTTGCGCTGCACCCCGCGGCGATCGCCGCGACGGTGACAACGAGTGACGAGCGTCGAAGGATTCGCACGACACGAGAGAATCTCAGAGTTTTCGCTGCGACGCCCGAGCGCTCGTCACGGAAAACTCGGCCACCACCGACGCTCGCCCTCGACCACCCCGTTCGCGTTCGCGTCGCCCACGATGCTCGCGTTCATCACGGCGATCGCGCTCGGGGCGCTGCACGCGCCCTCGTAGCGGTACTCGCGCAGCGGCGGCTCGCTGACGCCCGAGGCGATCACCCTCCCTTCGCTGTCGTAGCGAATCCACTCGCGCGTGACCTGGCCATCGCCGCGCGCGACGAGCCGCCCACCCTCGTCGTACGACCACGTCTCGACGCTGCCCTCGGGGTGCTCGGCGCGCTCGAGCAAGCCTCGGCTCGTGTAGCGCAAGCGTCGCTCGACGCGCGGACTGCAGACCGAGTCGCACATCTGGCGACCGACGGACGCGAGGCGGCCATCTCGGTAGACGAAGAGCTCGTCGCCGCGGCCGTGAGAGAAGTTCCACTCGCGGCGGCGCAGGTGCGGTCCGTCGTACTCGAATCGCTCGACGCCCGTCGGAGCGCGGTGCTCGACGAGCATCCCGCGCGCGTCGTACGCGAACGTGTCGATCGTGACCGTCGAGGGCTCTTGCGCCGCCACGCGTCGCACGAGCCTGTCGCCTTCGTACTCGAACTCGACGCGCCCGCGCACGTTCACCGCGGGCATGTCGCAGCCGTTCACGCTGCCGCAGGGAAAGCTCTCCGCCTGTCGCACGTATCGATAGTCGATCGCCGCGAGCAAGCCCGAGGCGCTCCTTCGAAACCGCACGAGCGCGCGCGAGTGGTACTCGGGGCTGTACTCGTGTTCGACGATCCTGCCGCGCGCGTCGAACACCCAACGCGATTGCCTCGGCGGCGTGCGGGCGGGATCCGGCCGATCGTGCCCTGTCTCGAGCACGGTGCACGCGCCGACGACGGGCGCGCTCGACGATCGCGCGAGCACCGACGAGACCGTCACGCACGAGGTCGAGAGGGACAACAAGAGCGCGAGCGCGAGGCGTTTCATTCGAGTGCTGTAACGGCAGAATCGCTCGAAACTTTCACGAGATCGAGCCGCTTTGCACCCGCGCGCTGCTGTTCGCTTGCTCATCGAGCGCCCGCCGTTGCAGGGTCCCGGCCCACCAGCCGATGACCGAGCGCGCGCCGTACAAGTTTCACTTCTCGTGGCCAGGAGAGCTCATCGAAGGCAGGCTCCTCCGGCGCTACCATCGATTTCTCGCGGACGTCGAGGTCGACGGCGTGGGCGTGGTCACCGCGCACTGCGTAAACAGCGGCCGCATGGAGGGGCTCGTCGTCAAGGGCGCCCGCGTGTGGCTCACGAAGAACGCCGCAGGAAAGAAGCTCGGATACACTTGGCAGATGATCGAGCTCGACGGCGTGAAGATCGGCGCCAACACGTCGCTGCCCAACCCGATCGTCCAGTCGATGCTGCGCGCGCAGTGCCGCGAAGGCGCGGAGCCCTCCGACGTCACTCCTTGGTTTTCTCGCGCGAAGAGCGCGCGCTTCGAGGTCGCGTACGGCTCTCACTCGCGCGTCGACGCCGTGCTCCACGAGGACGACGGCGCGATGAACATGCTCGAGATCAAGAACGTTCACCTCGTGTACCCCGATGGCGGCGCGTATTTTCCCGACAGCGTCAGCGAGCGCGCGACAAAGCACATGCGCGAGCTCACCGCGATCGCCAAAGAGGGCGAGCGCGCGACCGTGCTGTTCTTGATTCAACGCGAAGACGCGAAGTTTCTGCGGCCGAGCGACGTGCACGACCCCGAGTTCGCCGCGGCCGCGCGCGCCGCAGGTGCCGCGGGCGTCCGCATTCTCGCGATTGTGTTTCGCGCGACAAACGAGGGGCTCGTGTTCGAGCGAGAGGTCCCCGTGGACCTCGCGCCGTACGACACGACGCAGGCCAAAGCTTGGATGGAGGCGCTGCGGAGCACCACGGGTTGGGAGCGCCCGAAGCGCGCAGACAGCGCCGAGAGCGACGACGAGCCCGAAGCGCCCACGAAGAAATCCGCCAAAGAAGCAGCCCAAAAGAGCGCCAAGCCCGCGGCGAAAAAGGCCGCAAAGAAGGCCGCGAAGAAGCGCGCGGCAAAGGCAACGAAGAAGACCGCCGCGAAGGTGTCCTCGAAGCCCGCGGCGAAGAAGACCGCGAAGAAGCGCTGAGCGACTACTTCTCGCGCCGACCGCCGTCCGCGAGATACGGAACGACGCCCAACAAGTTTGGCGCGAGCTGCCCCAGCAAGAACACGTTGAACGCGTCCGCCCCGCGCGTCGCGCCGAACAGCTGAAAGAGCGACGCGAACGCCGCGTGCCCGACGCCGATGCCTCCAGGCGCGAGCGGAAGGATCCCCGTGAGCATCCCGAGCGGATAGATCACGCCAACTTCGATCGCCGACAGATCGAGCGCCGTCACGTTGCGCGCGAGCACGAAGAAGAGCGCGATGAAGAGCCCGTGCATCAGCGCCGAGAGCCCGAACGCCGCGGCGAACGTCAGCGGCCTCGACGCGTACGCGAGCAGCGCCTCGCCCACCTCTGCGACGCGCGCTCGCACCTTGCCGACCAGCCCGCTCGGGACAGCAGCTTCGGTCGAGGGCCCTGTCGACTGGGTGCTCTTGCGGCGCGCGGAGTATCGCGCCGCGAGCAGCGCGAGCGAGACGCCCACCACGAGCCCCGCGTTGAGCAGGTATACGAAGGCGACGAGCGCCGGCGCGCGCGCGTAGATCACCGAGAATTTCAGCGAGACCGCGACGCCCGAGAGGACCAGCAGCGCGCCGAGCCCGAGCACGCGCTCGACCATCACGCACGTGAGCGTGCGCGTGAGCGTGAGCCCCTCGATGTGCCGCGCGGCGAGGATGTTCTTGTAGACGTCGCCCGCGACGTTTCCCGGAACCGCGGTGTTCATGAACAGCGCGATGCATTGGTAGTGCATCGCCCGAAGCAGCCCGAGCTCGAAGCCGAGCCCGCGGAGCAAGAGCTTCCACCGCACGCCCGCGATCACGATCGAGCCGAGCGCCCAGAACACGACGTCGAGCGCGAGCAGCCTCGGGTCGCTGAACACGCGGACGAGCGCGCGAAAATCGAGCTTGCCCGACAAAACGAGCCACCCGATGAGCAACAAGGGAACGCCCCACTTGAGCACGATCCGCACGAGTCGCCCCAGCACCGACGGCTGCGCGGCGCTCGAAGAAGACGGCGTTGTACTCGATGGCGTAGGCGCGTTCGACAACAGAGCTGCTCGCGTAGAAAGGTAGCAGGCTGTCGTCAGACGAACTCAGTGTCGAGCGTCGGGACCGCGTCCGTCGCCGGATCGACCGAGCTGTCGTGCTTTCGCGCGTCGAGCCGAATCGAGCGCTCGGCCAACAGCACCGCCGCCACCGCGTCTGGGCCCACGCAGAGCTCTCCGCGATCGCCCGTGTTGAGGTAGCGACCGAACTGGTTGATCTGCACGCGCAGCGGCTCTTCTTTGTTCACGCCGAAGCTGATCTTGTCGCTGTTGCGATAGAGCTCGAGCAGCTCGGAGAACGTCGCCTCCACGGGCTGTCGCGCGTTGAGCAGCGCGCCGCCGAAGAGCTCGCACGTCTGGAGAATGTAGTCGACGAAGCACACCCCGCGCGTGCCCGTGACGCGGATCGTCCTGATCTTCGTCGGCGTGATCCAGTTGACGTGCACCGACGCCGTAGGTCCCTTCGGGCTCGCGAGAAAGACCTCGGCGGTGTCGAGCACGCCCTCTTTCACCGTCGAGTGACACACCGAGGCCTCCACCTTGAGCGACCCGACGAGCGAGCGCACGACGTCGATGTCGTGCACCGCGAGGTCGAGCAGCACGTTGTTGCCCGGCAACAAGTTCTCGGGATAGCCGCCGACGCGCGTGACCGAAATGTGAATCGGCGTGCCCAGAAAGCCCTGGCGCAGCACTTCGCGCAGCTTGCGCACCGCCGGGTTGAAGCGCTCGACGTGGCCGACCGCGAGCTTGATCCCGCGAGCTTTGGCGTGCTCGACGAGCTTGATCGCGTCGACCGCCGTCGTGCAGAGCGGCTTCTCGACGAGCAGGTGCTTGCCCGCGTCCATGAGCGCCGTCGCGTTGTCGAAGTGCATCGACGACGGCGTCGCGATGATGGCCGCGTCGTAGTCGACTCCCTTCAGCTCGTCGATCGAGCGAAGGAGCTTGGTCGTGCCGAGCTCCGCGGGCGTCGCGTTGCTCACCGGATCGACCACCGCCACGAGATCGAACTGGGGCTCGAGCTTGGTCACTCGAAAGTGATTGCGGCCCATTCGACCCATACCAAAGAGAACGATCTTGATTTTGCCGGATGCCATCGCCGAGATGTGTACGCCCACAGCGCGACCCTCTGCAACGGATTCGAGCCCCTCGCGGCTGCGCGACACAATGTCGATCTTCAGCCTCACGGCGCGATCGATATACTCCGCGCATGCAAGGCAATGGTTGGCTGCGAGATCGCGTGGCGTCCGTTCGCGCGCGGCTCGCGGACCCCGAGCAGCGCGTGGCGATCTTCGGGATCCTCTTCATCTTCTTCGCGTATGTGCTGCAGCTCATTCGGTGCAGCAAACTCCACACGATGCCGCACGGCGACGGCTTCGGCTCGTGGGTGTACGCCGCGTCGCTCGCGCTCGACAACGACATCGACTTCACGAACGACTACGCCGTGTGCGGCTTCGCAGAGCCCGACCGCGGCGGCGGGCGTCCGGCCAATCACTTCTACTTCGGGCCTGCGCTGATCTGGACGCCGCTGCTCAAGCTCGCCAAGGCGCTGATCACGCTTCCGCCCGGCGCGACGCCGCGGATGCAGCGCGCGTGCGAAGGCCCGTGGCCGTGGTTCGTCGCAGCGTGGACGCCGCTGTTTACGACGCTGACGATCTACTTTTCGTACCGCGTCGCGACGCGCTTCGTGAAGCCCACGTTCGCGATGATGGGCGCCTTCGTCGGCGCCTTCGGAACGACGCTCGTCACGTACGGCTCGATCGTCTGGTTCTATTGCCACATGTGGTCGGCGCTCGGCGTCGCGCTCACGATGCTCACGGGCTTTCGCGCGATCGAAGAGCCCGAGAAGCTCCGACGCTGGGTGCTGTTCGGGATGTGCCTCGCGTTCGCCGCGCTCATGCGCCCGCAGGAGGGCGTGTGGTGCCTGCTCGCCGCGCCGTGGTTCTTGCGGACCGTGTACAAGGGTGTCCAGAGCAAGCCCCGCTCGCTCAAGCTCCCGCTGCTCGCGGCGGGACTGACGATCGTGGGGTTCGCGTCGGTCTATTGGATCCAGCTCTACATCTACAAAAAGATGTTCGGGGTGTACTGGCTCGTTCCTCAAGGGACGATGTACGTGCAGCTTCGGCACGCGCACCCGTGGCTCACGGCGTTCGGGCCGTTCTCGGGGCTCTTTACGTACACGCCGCTCGTGTACCTCGGGGTGTTCGGGTTCATCATCGGGCTGCGGAACGCGAAATGGCGCTGGATGACCCTGGCGATCATCATTCCAGCGCTCGTCGACTGCTACGTCTCGTCCGCCGCGCTCATGTGGAACTCCGGCGGCTCCTGGGGCATGCGCACGATGACCTCTGTCGCGCCCGCCGTCGTCGTCTTCAGCGCCGTCTTTCTCGAGCGCGCGTACGCGTGGGTGATGGCGAAGAAGATCCGTCGCCAAGTCGTCCTCTCGACGCTGATCTTCGGGCCGTGGGCCTTCATCACCATGGGGCTGCCCTTCGTCGGCAACTGGGACAAGAACCACTGGGCGCCCAACGCGTACTCCGTGGCGCTCAAAGCCAACCTCGACCAGATGTACGAGGCCGTCGGAAACCCTGTAAATCTACCGGCGAACGCGGTCTTCGCCGCGCGCTACCGGCTGCACCCCAAGCACATGAGCGACCTGATCCACACGGGGTTCTATCAGGTCTATTACGTCACCGGCGATCTGCAGATCGAGGGCACGCTCAACTTCGCGGTGCCCAATCAGTACATTCGCTACGCCGAGGGCTGCGAGCAGACACCCGAGGGCGTGCGCGTGCGCGCGGGTCAGCGCTGCCGCTGGGTGATGACGATGTACTGGCCGTGGATCACGCACCTGCGCATCGCGGCGACGGTGCACGGCGATCGCCCGGCCGTCGTTCGCATGCGATCGAACGGCTTCTGGACGGGGCAAGACCTCGGCTCGCGCACCTACGCGCCGGGCCCGAATCAACCCATCGAGTGGTCCGTGCCCGAAAACGCGATCACCTCGGGGCTCAACGAGATCGTCCTCGAGAGCGATCGCGACCTCACGCTCCAGACGATGGAGTTCATGGAGCAGCCGTTGCCGCGACGCGCGGGAAGACCCTTCCGACCGGACTCCGAATCGCGTCGTTGAGCGCGACGCGGACCTCTCTTATCGCCGTCGGTACAAGCGATAGGGGCCGGACACTCCGACGAGCGTCGAGCTCGCGTCGAGGATCGCTTGTTGCGCTTCGTTGGGGCTCCACGCGTACGTGAGCACCAAGTCGTAGTGCCTGAAGATTCCCAGCCCCGGATCGGGCCAATCGTACGCGCTCTGATAGACCCCCGTCGGCGCTGGCATCGGAACGCGGTAGCGCAACGGCGGCGTATGAAACGGGCGAATATTGGTGTTGTAGACCGGGGTTTCGACGCCACACAGCGCAGCGAGCGTCTCGTGCGCCTGGTGCATGCTCACGCTCTGCACGAAGCGGCTCTCGGTCGCCATCGGAACGTACGCGAGAATGCTGTACGGCTGGCGCTTCGCGCGTCGACAAGGCTCGACGAGCTGGAGCATCGGCCCGAGCTCTTGCTGATTGAGGTTCACCATCGCGCGCTCGATCGACTCGAGACGATTGCTCACGAACATCGACAGCAAGAGCGCGAGCGCCGCTTCGGGCAGCCACCACGCGCGCTTCTGTCGCTCGCTCTCGGGACGGCGATCGAACGCAGCGGACGGCCAGAGCACCAACGGGGCCATCCACAGCGTAAACTCCATGTGCCTCGTCGCGATCGACTGACCGTTGATGGTCACGGGCAACACGAAGTAGCTCGCGAGCGACACGAGCAAGAGCACCTCGAAGTGCCGCGAGCGCGAGGGATCACCGCGCGTGAGCAGCGCGAGCGAGACGACGACGACGATGATCCCTGCGACGAAACGCAGGTCGAACGCCTCCTTGATCGGTATGAGAAAATACGGCGCCGCGAGGATGGCGTTGCGCAGCACGACCTCGACGCCTGGGTACTTCCACTCGGTCCCTGGCGGTGGCGGCGGCAACGGAGGCGCGTGCCCTTCGAGGCGCGCCCTCCAGAGCACGAGCAAAATCAGGGCTGGCGCGATCATCACGAGCGAGCGCCCCGCGAGGATCACCGCCGCGCGAACGCGCTCTCGCACACGGCGATCGCTGCTCGCGAAGAGCTCGCGCCCCACGGCGCCGCACGTAAACACCCCGAGCCACAGCGCGGTCCACCCGAACGTGTGCGCGTGCGCGAGAAAGAGCAGCACGGCGGCGATCGTCCCGCGGATCATGGCGCTCTTCGGCTGGGGGTCTTCTTGGCGGAGCAGCGCGTTCCACTCGGCGACGACGAGCACCATGATCGAGCCCGACGAGAGAAACGGAACGAACCCGTCCACCGCCCACCCACGCGTGTACACCGTGATGAACGCGATCAGAGATCCCCACGGCGCGCGCCCCGACCGCCGCAACGCGTACCAAACCGCCGCGGGAAATCCCACGTAGAACAGCACCGCGACCGCGACCTGAAACCCGCGCAACGGGCCGAGCCACCGCACGAACGGCCAAGCGACCCGATACGCCAACGAGTTGGCGTCCAACGGATGAATGCGATGGTAGAGCGCGCGCAACGGATCCGAGTCCGACCGCGCGTCCATCGCCGCGCTCATCAAGTGATAGTGGTAGTCCTGCCCCGGCCCGATCGGCGCTCGATAGAGCATCCGCACGGTGAGCGCCGCGAGCGCGAAGAACAACATCGCGTGCACGAGCGTCGGCTCGTCGATCGATCGGAGCCGCTCGACCGCGCGCTTGGCCGCGCCCCGAGCGTTCTCGACGGAGAGCCTCTCTCTCCAGCGAGCAAAGAATGTCATGGCGCAGTGTTACCTCCGGACTCGCCACCAATCGACCTCGTTGTTCGACCGCTCGCCCCCGTCGTTGCAACCAGTCACGCGGACTTCGCCCGTTGACCGAGCATCCCCACGCGATATTGTCCGCCCGCATCCCATGGCGATCACGCTTTCTTACGTCGTTCCCGTGCACAACGAGGAATCGACGCTCGAGCGCAACGTCCGACGGCTCGACGAGCACCTGCAGCGCTACCCAGGCTCTCGCATTCTCCTCGTCGAAAACGGCAGCCGCGACAACTCGTGGGAGCTCGCGCAGCGACTCGCGCGACCCGAAGGCCCCGTCACCATCATCCCGTACCGCGAGCCCAACGCGGGCCTCGGCTACGCGCTGCAACGCGGGGTGGTCGAAGAGCTCGCGCGCGACGACGAGCCCGATCGATGGATCGCGTTGACCGCGGCGGATCTCCCGTTCGGCTTCACGGACCTCGACGGACTCGAGCGCTCGCTCGCGCAGGGACTGCGCCCCGACATCGTGATCGGCTCGAAGGCTCACCGCGAGAGCACGATTCAAACGACCCCGACGCGCACCGCGGCGACGTTCGTGTTTCGCAGCCTTCGCAGGATCATCGCAGGAATGAAGACCGCCGACTCGCAAGGGACGTTCTTCTTTCGCGCGAGCGCGGTGCGCGAGATCGTCCCCCGCATCGCCGCCAGGGATTTCTTCTGGACGACCGAGCTCACGTTCTACGCCGAGCAAGCGGGACGAACGATCCTCGAGGTGCCCGTCGTGCTCGAAGAGCAGCAGCGCACCTCGACGGTCAAGCCCTTCAAGCACGGCAGCAAGATGCTCGACCAGCTCGTGCGTCTGCGCCTCCGCGAGCTCGGCGCCCGACGCTGAACGTCCGCTCGCCCTCTCTCCGCGCTGACGATTCGCAACCTCACTCTACCGACGAGAGCAATACTTCCATGGCCCCACGCATTCACCCCACGGCGACCGTTCATCCCTCAGCGATCCTCGAAGGCGACATCGAGGTCGGCGAGGGATCGAGCATCGGTCCGTTCACGTACATCACCGGCGCCGTACGCATCGGAGCGCGCACCAAGATCTACCCGCACGTGGTGATCGGCTGCGAGGGAGAGCACAAGACGCGCGCTCCTGCGGGTGAGATCCTCATCGGCGACGACGTGATCATCCGCGAGCTCGTGGTGATCCAACGCGGCACCGGAGACAGGCTGACCGAGGTCCGCAACGGCTGCTACGTGATGGATCACTGCCACATCGCGCACGACGTGCTCGTGCACGAAGAGGTCACGATGTCCCCCAACGTCGTGCTGGGAGGCCACTCGATCGTCCACCGCGGGGCCACGGTGGGCATCAGCGCGGTCACGCACCAGTTTTCAACGGTCGGCGCGTACACGATGATCGGCATGTGCGCCGTCGTGACCAAGGACGTTCCCCCGTTCGCGCTCGTCGCCGGAAACCCCGCCCGCTTCCGACGACTGAACACCTACGGGGTCAAGCGTGCGGGCGTGAGCGAAGACGCGCTGAAGATCGAGAACGCCGAGCTCACGACGAGCGACCCGAGCGCCCAAGCGCTCATCGACGCGTGGAAGAAAGACGTCCGCCGAAAGATCCTGCCCCTCGTCCCGAGCGGCAGCAAAGAAGACTGAGCCGCGCGAAAACGGGGGGCGGCAAAGGGGCATAGGCGATGGAAACTCCCGCGCTTCATCGCCAGCTCTGCGGCGAGGATTCCAGCGTGTCGCGCGATCGAGCATCACAGCCCACCCCACGTGGAAGGCATGTCGATCCGAGCCCGCGCTTCGCGCTGTGGTTTGTCGCGCAGAAGCGGCACAACGGGAGGCCTCACCCGCCCGCTGCCGCGGGTGAGGCCGCGTCGCACGGACGCGCGTTTCGCCCTGCGTTTGGCCCGCGCTGCCGCAGTTTTCAGCGCCCGATGGGCAAAGGGGCTACGCAGCGTCGCGCGACGCGGCCGATACCGCGCCGGGGATGATTCCGAGAGCTCACCTCACGGAAACCACTCCCGTAGCAGCCCTCGCTTGCAGCTCGCCTGCGGCACCGTGGCCGTCGTGCGCGTGTACTGGGCCAGCGCGGGCATCCTGATAATCGCCTGACAGTCCGCGATGTAGTGCGTCGCGCACGGGTTCTTCGCGACCTCGCTCATCAACACGGCGATTCGGTCTCGGCGCGGCGGCTGCCAGACCTGACTCCAGTAGTCGAGCGCGTACGGAGTCGCCGTCTTGGGCACGTGCATCGCGGGATATCCCGCGGCGATCGCGACCGGAAGCGCAGCGGCGAGCGCCCACCAAGTCCGCTTCGCGCCCGAGGTCGTCTTCGAACTCGACTCATCGAACACGGGTCGCGACAGGTCGCGCCCGCCGAGCGCTGCGACGACCGGCGCGAGGATCGTCATCGCTGCGACGAAGTACCAGAAGCTTGTCCCTTTGAAGCCCAGCAGCTGCGCGTTGTGGTGCGGGACGCCTCCGATGCGAATGTACGGAAGCGTAAACTCACGAAACGGGCGGCTGAGATCCTCTGGCAGCGTGTTGAAGAAGATCCCGACGACGCCGAGCGACACGACTCCGACGAGCGCCGTTCCGAGCGAGACCCCGCGAAACGCGCCGCGGAGCGAGGGCCACCGCTGGGAGAGTCGCTCGAAGAACACGAGCGCCCCCATCGCGAAGAACGGCGGCGCCGCCCCCGCGCGCCGAGCGCCGAGCGTCCAGCCGGCGCGCCACTCGATCGCGCCCGCCATCGCGAACCAGAGGGCCATCATGGCGAACATCCAGACCAGGGTGCTCGTTCGCTGCACGGTCGCGGCGCGACCTCGACCGAGCGGCGAGACGAGCACGAGACCGATCGAGAAGAGCCCGAAGAGCATGTACGGGCTCATTCCGAAGAAGCCGTAGCCCGGGTCGAACGACAGGGCGCCGATCGCCTTCCACGTCGGGACGATCACCCCGTACAGCCCGCGCGCGTGTTCGGAGGCCCACTGCGCGTTCTCGACAAACTTGTGACCTGGCGTGAGAGGACTTCCGAACGCCTTCCACTGGTAGAACGCGACGAGCCCCATCGGAATCGCCGCGCCGAGCCCGTACGCCAACAGCCTCGTGGGCCGGTAGAACACCACCAGTCCGAACACCGCGAGGATGAACGACATGAAGAACCCGTGGTACTCGAAGCCCGTCGCCGCGGCGATTCCCATCCCCGAGGCGAACGCCGCCCACCGCGAGCGCTCTCGCGCGTCGGGCTTCTCGCGCAGCTCGCGCTCGGCCATTCCGAAGCCCACGAACGCCGCGACCGCGAAGAGCGAGTGGCTCACGAACATGTGGGCGTAGCCGAGGTAGTTGGTGCCCACTCCCGCCGCGGCGACCGCGATCAACCGCAGCGCGGTGTCCTTCGAGTGCCCGCGCAGATAGCGCTCGAACCAAATGAGAAAGAGGTAACACGGGAGCTGCACCGTGAAGAATCGCAGGACCCAGGTGGTCTTTTCGAACCACTCGGTTCTCTTCTCGGGAGGCGCGGTGACGGGCGGAGACGGGTTCTTCCGCCACGCGGCCCACTTCGTTTGCAGCCAGTACACGGGCACGGCCATAAACGAGTTGAGCGGCCCCTTGACCGAATAGCTGTGGGGGATCCCGTCTTTTCCGCGACGGCTCGCCATGTCGTTGACCCAGCCGAATCGGCCCACGACCGCGTCGAGCTGAAAGGTCTTGTGATCGACGATGGCGATCGTCATGTACGTGCGGGTGTTCTCGTTGGGGTTCATCAACACCCCGATGTACGGAAACACTCCGAAGAACGGAAACGCCAGCATCAAGAAGAACACCACGACGATCCAGCGCTGATCGCGAGGCAATCGATTCGGACTCTCGCTGCGCTTGCTGCTACTCATCGTTGTCTTCTCGCGGAGGCGTCGCGGGCGTTGAGGGCTCTCCAGAAGGCGCATCCGCGCTCGGAGCAGGCGTTGGTTCGACGGCGGTCGACTCGGGTGAGCCTCCGTCGGACGGCGGTTCGCTGCGCTGCTCCGCCGGCTCGTCCGCCGTCGGTTCAACGGGCTCGATCAGTGGCTCCTCCGGGACGACGTCGTCCGAAGGGGGCTCGTCGGCGCTCGGGACAGCGACCGTCGGCAGAGCAGTCGCGGACTCGGGAGCCGCGGACTGCGCAGGCGATGGACCGCCCGAAGGCGTCACGAACGCGGCGCGAATGGCGCGCCAACGACGGCGCGCGTACGCCGCAGCGACGACCGCGAGCCACGCGAGGCCGAGCAGCGAGAGCGCGACGCCGACTTGCATCGGACGGTCGACGAAGCGCAGCCGCACGCGATGGCTCCCCGCGGGAACATCGATCGCGAGGAGGCCCTGGTGCGAGACCACGACGCCGACGCTCGAGCGCCAGTACTTGTGATGGTTCTGATTGATCAGCACGCGCGTGGCGCGCCGCGCGTCGACCGCGAGCTCGATCTCGTTCGGAGTCCATCGGACTCGACGAACCGTCGCGAGCGCGGGGTCGAGCGGATACTCCTCTTGCGCGAGGTCGCCCCGCAACAGGCGCGACTGCGTGACAGGAATGCCCGTGATGCACGCCAGCGATCCCGCGTTGATCGCTGGAAAAATGTGCCCGTCTCGGCGGTTTCCGCGGTGCTGCCTGAACTCACCGCCCATGTGCCGCGGCGGCTCGAAGGTGAACACCACGTTCGAAAACTGCGCCGAGGCGTCCTTGAGCATCTGCGTGTAGCGCGGCCCCAACACGAGCGCGACGGCGAGCGTTCCGGCGAGCACCGAGGTCGCGCGGATCGGCGACGGGAGCGCGCGGACCGAATCCGAGCCCAACAGCCAGGCCACAAACTGAGCGACCGCGTCCTCGAGGACCGTCACGAAGCGAGCGGCGCCGCACGAGAGAAACAGCAGCACCAAAATCACGTGCCGCTCGGGCGTCCGAAGTTGCTTGAACAGCGGCAGCTGCTTCAACAGATGGTACGGCGACAATGGGTCGAAATCGCCCATCGACACGACGAAGAAGAGCCCCGCGCCGAGCGTGCACACGACGGCCCAGCGGTCCCGAGTCAGCGGCGCGAGCCCCGCGAGGATCAACAGCGGGACGTGCGCTTGCGAGAAGATCCCGAGGATGGTCCCCGCGGGCAGCTGCTCGATCGGGAGCCACGTTCGACTGAACTGCTTCAGGAACATGACCAACGGGAGAAACTTCGCTTGCGCGAGCACGAGAAACACCGCCCCGAGGACGATCGCGCTGACGAAGGGCTTCGTCCACGCGGCCTTGCCCTCGTTTCGCATGAGCACCGCGAGCGAGACCGTGAGAAAACCGATCGTCAGGAGGGTGTACGGAGCGGGGTAGGTCCCCGCGTGAACGAAGATCCACGCGAAGAAGAAGCCGCCGAGATAGCGATACCCAGGGCGCTCGATGCCCTGAATGAAGCACCAGAGCACCCACGGCAGCAGACCGAACCCGAGCACGAAGTTCAGAAACCCGTTGCCCAACCACAGCGGATACACCGTGCTGTTGAGCATGTAGATCAACGCGGCGCCGGTCGAAGCGAGGCCGGACGACCCCATCGAGCGCGCGAGGCGATAGGTTCCTTCGGCCGCGAGCACGAGCCCCAAGATCGCGAGCATGTGCCTCGCGATGCCGACGTCGAAGAGCAGTCGGAGAATGATGTCGGCGCCGAAGAAGTTGTCCTCCGGGCCAGCGATCCCGACGGTGCCGCCGCACCAGTACGGGTTCCACGCGGGGAGCTGGTGATAGCGCTGCACCGTGAGGGTGTTCGACGCGTCGAAGCTGAAGAACGCGTGGTCATCCATGTACTCGAGCGGGTGCCGGCCGTTTGAAAACAGCCCTGGGATTCGCTCGTACACGACGCTCAAGAAGAACGCGAGCCGCAGCCAGAAGAACGAGAATATCCAGTCGGTCCAGCGATGGCCGTTCGGCTCGATCGGCGACACGAGCGGCGACTGCGAGCGAGGGCTGCTCATTCGGTCCTCAATTGAAGCGGCTCGACGAGGGGGCTCAGCGGCTGTCCGTCGGGCCCAGGCCATCGCTCGCGAATCCCTTCGTCGAGCACGAGATACACTTGCGTCAGAGAGACCGAGTAGCGCATGGCGAGCTCGCGCCCGCGCGCCCGCTGGACGTAGCCGAGGTCGTCGAAGCGCGACCAGGCGTGCCCGTTCCAAGTGTTTTGCGAGATGGCTCGCTGTCGTTCAGCGATCTCGGACGCCGCGAGCTCTCGAAAGATCTCTCTTCGGACTGCCTCGGTCATCCCGAATCGCGTCATCGGAGTCGACGCGGGGACCGGGGGAAGCGCAGGAGTTCGGATCAATGGTCCGAGCGATTGTTTGGCTTGTCGGTAGAACACAGCGAACGCCGCGAGGTGCGCGGCCAGCGCCAGCACGACGATCACGGGCGAGCGCGGCTTCTCGGGAGCGCCCCACGACCGCTCGGCGTGCGCCCACAGCGACGCGATCAACGCGCGCGCGCGGACGAAGACAGGGTGCGCTGAGAGGTTCATTCGACGCGGACCTCCCCGATGCCCCCGCCGTAGCCGTGCCAAGTCTTCACTTGAATGCGGATTCGATCGATCGGCTGCGTGACGACGAGAGGGACCCTCGTGGGGTTCGGTGTTCCGATGGTCGCCGCCATCGAAACGTCGATGGATCGAAGCAGGCGCGCTCCTTGATAGAGCTCGACCGTCGCGTCTCGAACGCCGTAGTTGGACAATCCCTGCGCGTTGACGACCTCGAGCACGCGGACCGCTCGGCGATCGAACGAGACGTCGAGCCACCCCGGCGTGTTGTCCGGAAGCACCCACGTCGACGCGATGTATCCGTCCACCGCGTTTTGCGCGCCGTGCGCGACGTCGTACGACGCAGAGCACCGCGCGGTGAGCTTGATGATCCGCGCTTGTCGAACCCCGACGATCGCCGCGACGAGGGCCATGCACACGAGCGCGCCGATGCGTTGCCAGCGCAGATCGCGGCGCCCTTCGCGGCCGCGGGCGAGGCCGTCGACCCTCCGCGCGAGCGCCGTCACTGTGGAAATCTTCTCGCGAAGCGACGCCTCGTCGACGCCGTCATCGAAGCGCGGCTCCGCTGAATCGCCGTTCACTTCGACCGCGTCGGGCAGCGCGCCCACGAGCGCGGCGACCGAGGCGTGCTGCGCGGTGAGCTCTCGCAACAGAGCGAGCGACTCGTCAGCGAGCCGCCACGCCTCCGCGGGGTGTCCGTGCATCGAGAGCGTCTCCGCGGCGCGAGCCCTCTGCACCACGAGGCGCGCGAGTCTCTCTGCGGCAGGCTCGGCTCCGCCGGCCGCTGCTGCGGCGCGGTCGCTGCGCCCGAGCGTGAAGAACTCGCGGAGCTCGAGCAGCACCGACGCTCTACCCTTGCAGGATCTCGACGAGCGCGCTGGCGCTCGCTTCGAGCTCTTGTTCGGTGATTCCGAAGAAGAGCGGGAGGTTGAGCGCGCTCTTGCAGAAGCGCTTGGAGTGCTCGAGCGATCCGAACTTGATCGCGTACGAAGCGGGCGGCTGGCTGTCCATCGTCTCGGGGTACGTGCGACCGAAGCCGATCCCCTTGGCCTTGAGCTTCTCGGTCACGCTGTTGACGTCGACCGAGTCCGCGACGGTGAACACCGCGAGGTAGCCATTTTCATCGTGGCCCGCGGGCGGCCCGTAGATGCGAAGGTTGCGCGTGCCGGCGAGGCGCTTGCGATACCACTCGGCGGCGCGGCGGCGGTCCGCGACGATCTCGTCGGTGCGCGCGACCATGTGATTGAGAAACGCCGCCTGGAGGCCGCCCATGCGCGAGTTCCACCCGACGCGGTCGTACGAGTAGTGCGCGCTGCGGCCGTGGTTGCAGAGCGAGCGGATGAGCTTCTCGCGCGCCTCGTCGTCGGCGAAGATCGCGCCGCCATCGACGCAGCCACCGACGACTTTGGCTGGATAAAAGCTGGTGGTTCCGACCGTGGAGCCTTGGAGGACGGGCTTGCCGTCGACCTTCACGCCGAAGCACTGAGCGCCGTCCTCGAGGAGCGAGACGCCCTTCTCCGCGCAGAACTTTCGATACTCGTGGAGGTTCTTCGAGGCCCACCCGAACAAGTGCACGAGCACGGCCGAGTTGAACTTGTACGCGTCGTACGCCTTGGTGAACTCCGAGAAGCTCATCTGCAGGTCGTCCGGGTCGATGTCGATCAACACCGGCGTCGCGCCGAGCTGCGCGATGGCCTCGTACGTGGCCCAGAACGTCATGTTGGGCAGCGCGACGCGGTGCCCGTGGCGGACGCCGAGCGCTTGCAGGCCGATGATGAGCGCGTCCGTTCCGTTGGCGCAGGCGATGGATTTGTTTACGCCGAGCGTCGAGCACAGGGCCTTTTCGAGCGCGCCGACGCGCGGGCCGCCGACGAACTCGATCTTGTCGAACACCTCGCTCCAGTCCGCGAGGACCTCGCTCTTCATGCTCTTCGTAAGCCGCGCCAGATCGATGAAAGGAACGTTCATGACCACTCTCCACGCCCTCGGATGAAACGGCTCCGAGAAACGCGCGGAGTGTATGCCACATCCTCCCGGGTAAATGCAGCGCCGAGAGCGCCCCGTTCGGGCTTGCAAATCGACCGTTCACCGCGAAGAGCTTGCGCGGTTCGCCGGTGCCCGACCGCGGTCGATCGTGCTTCAATCCCGCGTCGAGGGCTGTTTTGACCGAGACTTTGGCAAGCGCCACGGCGAAGCGCGACGCGGAGGTCCTCGCGGCGCGCCAGGCCCTCGCGCGGGCCGAGACCGAAGCGCAGCGCCGAGACGCGGTGCTCCGAGAGTTTCGCGCGAAGCTCGCGTGGCAGTCGCGCGTCGACCAAGAGCGCATCACGGACGTCATCGAGCTCGCCGCGAGGGTGTACGTCGGGGAGCTCTCGGCGAGCGACGCGCTCGCGATCGCGCGGGGGGTCGCCTTCGACGAAGCGTCGGGCGTCCGCGAGCTGCAATGGGTGACTCCGCCCGAGCTGTGGCCGGAGCTGCGCGCGCTGTTTTCTCCGCGCGAAGCCGACGCGATCGACCGCGTCGAGCGCGCGATCGAACGCGGCGATTTCGACCTCGCGCAGCGGCTCTCGCGGCAGTGCGTCGCGTCCCCAGCAGGCATCGGCCGCGTCTGCCTCGCCCTCCGGCTCGCGTCGCAATCGACCAGTGATTTTGCTGACCGTGCGGCGACCCTCATCCGCGAAGCGCTCGACCCTGACAACCCTCTCAACGAGTTCGAGCCGATCGCACAGCGGGCGGACGTCGTCGCTCGATGCGCGGTGGCCCTCGACGGGTCTGCGCTCGAGAGCGCAGCGAGCCGCGCTCGAACGATGCTCGAGGGGATCGACGCGACCGACGAGCTCGATGTGAACGTCACGCTCGCAGTGATCACGGCGCTCGCCTGCGCCAACGACCTTTCGAGCGCGATGGCTCTCTGGCGCGCGCGGTTTGTCACGCGATCGCTCGACCCCATCGCGCTCGACGACGCGCTTCGAGCGCACAGGGCGATCGTCGCGTCGCTCACGCCCGAGGCGCGCGCCTCGTGGGAGAGCGAGCTCGCAGACAGCATCGACCCCGATACCGCGCGCTTCGACGTCGCGGCGTTCGGCGAAGAGATGCGCGGAAGAGAGAGAGAGAAGCTCCTCGCCGAGGCGAGTCGACGCGCTCGATCTGCGCTCGCGTCCCGAACGGTCGTCGACTGGATTTCATCCGAGCGAGAGGGCGCTTCGAATCGCGCGATCGGTCGGCGCACCACCGCAGATCTCCGCGCGCGATCGCTCGAGATCAACTCGATCATAGAACCGAATCGATTCGACGAAGCTCTCGTGTCGTGGCTCGTCGATCACTACGGGCGCTTGGGCGAAGAGAAGGGAGCCATCGAGCAAGCGCTGCGCCGGTCCATCGTGCGCGCGGGGCAGAGAGGCTTCGCGCAGGCGCTCGTGTGCATCCGAGAGATGCCCGTCGAGCGGCTGTTCTCGACGCCTCGCTTCTACGACGGCCTGCCGGTCGAGCTCGTGCGCGAGCTCCTCGCGAGGCGCCCGACGAGCGCGAGTCCATCGCCGATCGGACCGTGGATTTTCGCGCTCGACAGCGCGCTCGATCCACCGACGCGCGAGCGGGTCGACGCCATCTTGGCTGCGGCGAACGTCCGCTTCACGACGAGCTCGACCCCGATCGATCTGCGCCTACCGGCCCTCGACGACCCGCGCAACTCGGTGTGGATCGACGCGTGGCCGGAGCAAGCGACGCGTGAGTTTCTGAGCCGCGACGCTGCGGGACGTGCGCTCGGTGCGCGCAGAGCCGAAGTGGCGATGCGCTTGTGGCGGGACGAAGATTTCGTCGAGTGGTGCGACGCGTACGAGGCGCTGTTGGAGTGCATCGAGTTCGCCAGCGAACAGACGTTGTCCGTGTGCGAAGGCGTGACGTGGAGCGCAGAGACGAGCGCGCTCGCGCATCGAGCGATCCTGCGCGAGCGCGAGCTTCGGGCGCGGCGCGGGATCGCCGCGAGAGACCTGGGCCCGGTCGCGCAAAGGGCGTTCAAGCAGATCGCCGCCGAGGAACCAGGCGATTCGTGGGAGGGGCTCGTCCGCGGGCTGCTCGGCCATCGACGATTCAAGGGGCTGCGGGCGGGGTTCGAAGCGATCGCGATGACGACCGACGAACGGGCGATCGCGACGGACATCGTGAAGCTCGGGATCGTCGACGAAGCGATCGACGCGAGCAAAGGGCTCTACGCCGACTGCCGCGTGCGATTGCTCTCGGAGCTGTGGAGCGCGATGACGCCCGAGGACCGCGCGCGGACGCTTCCGTGGATGGAGGCGCGCATTCGTGAATTCGTGTGGACCGACGCGAGTCCCGCGCTCGTGCGCGATCTGTCGGTCGAGTTGTTGATCGAGCTGTGGGGCGCGATGGTGGGGAGCACCGTGAATCAACTGTGCTCGCGCGCGCAGGCGATCCGCCGTCTCGCCGGCGAAGAAGCCCTGGTGCAGCTCGCCGCGGAAATCGTCGGATTTCACACGCAAATCGAGGGAAAACCGATGCTGCTCGTCGGCCAAAGGGGGACGGTGCTCTGATCCTCACATTTGCAATTGGCCGCATTGCGAACACGGGATTCCCATATTGGACTCACAGGGCGTCTGTCATAAAAGAGGGGCCGCCTCTGACAAATATCCTTTGAGTCCAGTATAGAAATCTCGCATCTATCGTCAGGCCGATTGCAAATGCGAGGATCAGAGCACCGTCCCCACCCCGCAGGACCCTATGACAGACACCCTCTGAGTCCAATATAGAAATCTCGCATTCGCTGTATAGCGGATTGCAAATGTGAGAATCAGAGCACCGTCCCCACTTAGCCCCTGAGCAGCTTGTCCAAATCGAACACGAGCTCGCGTGTGCCCTCGTGGGTCACGGGGCTGATCAGCCGCAGCTCGATGCCGCGCTTCTTGAACTTGGGCTTGAGCCGCTTGAACGCGTCGCGCGCTTCGGGGAGGTCTCCCTTGGTGATCGCGACGATCGTGGGGCGCGTCGCGAGCTCGGGGTTGAACTTGGTCACCTCGCGCAAGATCACGTCGTAGTCGTCGTCGATGTTGCGATCGGGGTCCGGGGCGATGAGGTGCAAGAGCACGCGCGTTCGCTCGACGTGCTTGAGAAACTGAATTCCCAAGCCCGCGCCTTCGCTCGCGCCCTCGATGAGCCCGGGAATATCCGCGACGACGAAGCTTCGATCCTCGTCGACCTTCACGACGCCGAGGTTCGGGACGAGCGTCGTAAACGGGTAGTTCGCGATCTTCGGCCGCGCGCGCGAGATCACCGAAATCAACGTGCTCTTGCCCACGTTCGGAAAGCCGATGATCCCGACGTCCGCGAGCAGCTCGAGCGACAGACGAAGGCGCCGCGCTTCACCCGCAGCGCCCGGCTGCGCGTGGCGCGGAGCCTGGTCCCAGGGCTTGGCGAAGTTCATGTTGCCGAGGCCGCCGCGGCCGCCGTGGGCGATGACGAAGCGCGTTCCGTCCTTGTCGAGGTCCGCCACGAGCGCCCTCGCGTCCGGGCGCGTGGCTGGATCGAACCTGCGCTTTCGTCGCGCCGTCGAGCGCGGCGCCTCTTCGCTCTCGTCGCTGTCTTCGTCGCCAGCGTCACCCTCGCTCGCGTCCGCGTCGGCGGCTTCGGCGCCTGCCTCTTCGGCGCGCGCGGCTTCGCGGTCCGCTTTGCGCAGCGACGCTTCGAGCTCGAGGTCGTACACGCGCGTTCCGACCGGAACGTGGATCACGAGATCCTCGCCGTCGCGCCCGTTGCAGTCGCGCCCCGCGCCGTTTTCGCCGCGCGGAGCCTCCCACTTGGGTCGATACCGAAACTCGATCAACGTGTTGAGGTTGCGGTCCGCGACGAACACAACGTCGCCGCCCTTGCCGCCATCACCGCCCGCAGGGCCGCCCATCGGAACATTGGCTTCGCGGCGAAATGAAACCGCGCCATTTCCACCGTCGCCAGCCTTCACGCTGATGACGGACTCATCAATGAAATCCATAACGGCGCGGAGGGTGACACAAACGATCGCAAGAACAATGCCCCGTCGAGGTCCCTTCAACGCGCGGCTGGTCGCTCGTCGGGACCGCGCGAAAACGCCCCGCGCGCCCACTCGGACTCCATCGCCGCCCAGTCGAGCGACGCCCCCAAGCGCGCGAGCACTGCGAAGAGACCGAAGCGAAGACGAAACAAAAACAGCATGCGCCCCGGCAGCGCGAGCCGCATCGCCGCTCGTTTGTCCCGCATCACCGCGCCCATGTCCGCGCCCGCGTCCGGCGCGATCACGCGAGCCCCCGGCGTGAGCATCGGACCGAAGAATCCCCGCACCAATCGCAGCGCGTGCGCGCGCGTCTCGCGATCACCCGCGGGCTTCGCCCCGAGCGCTTCGAGCGCCGCGAAGATCGCTGACTCGTCCGCCGATCGGGCCGCGCGCGCGAGCGACGCGAACGCCGCGCGGTGCTCTTCGGCAAACGCGCGCACGCAGCCGTAGTCGTAGACGACGACGCGTCCGTCCGACAAAACGCCGATGTTTCCTGGGTGGGGGTCGGCGTGAAAGAGGCCGTGCTCGTACAGCGTTCGAACCCAGAAGCGGTAGAGCGCTGCGCCCACCGCGTCCCGCTCTCGCTGCGACGGACCGCGATCGATCCATCGATCGAGCGGCTCGGCGTCGACCCACTGCGTGACCAGCACCGTCTCCGCGCACAGCTCTTCGTACACGCGCGGAACGATCACGGACCGATCGCCTCCCACCGAATCGATGTACCGCTGTTGCCAGCGGGCCTCCGCGCGGTAGTCGCACTCGCCCAAGAACGCCTCGCGCGCCTCGTCGATCGAGGCGGCGATGGTCGAGGCGCCCGTGAGCGTTCCGAGGAGCTTGCCGACGGACGACGCGCGAAAATCAGCTTCGATCGCCGCGCGAACGCCCGGGTGCTGAACCTTGATCGCCACCGCTCCGTGCGGCGAAATCTCCCCGCGATACACCTGCCCGATGCTCGCCACGGCCACGGGCGCCGGAGCCATCCTCGCGAGCAGCGCGTCCGCACGCGCGCCGAGCGCCTCGCGAAGCACCACGGCGACGCGCTCGATCGGCGTCGGCTGCGCGTTGCGCTGCAAGAGCGCGAGCGCGCGACGGAGCTCTTCGGGCATCCCCGCGTCGAGATAGCCCAGCATCTGCCCCGCCTTCATCGCCACGCCCTTCATCTCGCCAAACCCTTCGACGAGCTCTGCGAGCGCGCGCACATCGAGCGACTCTCCCGCGCTCGCGCGGGAGAGCAGCGAGCGCATCCGCAACGCCTGCCTCCCCGAGCGCACAAGCCTCCCGAGCGTCCCGCGAGGAACCTCCGCCTCGCCCTCGCGCAGCGCGTCCTCGATCCCGTCGACCACACCAACGCCGCTCGTTCGCTCGCGCTCGCGACGCTCCGACTCGTCTCGCTTGTTCATGGATTCACCTCGGTGACCCTGTCGTGATAGTTACTATCATAGTGATAGCAACTATCAACTCGCGCCCTCGCGCGCCCAAGAAGGCCCCCGAGCCCCTCTCCGAGCCCACGGTGAAGCCGCTCGCGGCGCGGCGTGCCGAGCAGAAGCACGAGGCGATGCGCGCGGTGCAAGACGCGGCGCTCTCGCTCATCGAAGCCTCGGGCTACGACGCCGTGCGTATCGAGGACATCGCGCGCGAAGCGGGCGTCGGGCCCGCGTCGGTGTACCGATACTTCTCGACCAAAGAGCGCGTGGTGCTCTGGGACGAGTACGACGCGGCGATGTTCGCGCAGTTCGAGCAGGCGCTGTCGAAGCAAGGGCCCGTCGAAGCCATGCGCGCGACGTTGGGCGCCTCGCTCGACGCTGTGTACCGTCGCGACAAAGAGAGGATCTT
Organism: Myxococcales bacterium; assembly: GCA_016793325.1. Taxonomy (GTDB): domain Bacteria; phylum Myxococcota_A; class Polyangia; order Polyangiales. The sequence goes on from JAEUKI010000040.1 coordinate 158,416, forward strand.
GCGGAGGGCGCGGCTGATCGCGGCCGTTCCTGCGTTGGCGGCGGGAGCCGCGGCGGACGCAGCGGGGATGCGCGTCGCCCTCGCGGCGGCGCTCGTTCGAACGAAGCGCGCGCGAACGCCCTTCGAAGCGCAAGTGATCGCCGCCGCGTTGACGGGCGTCATCGTCGCTGCGGTCGAGGCATGGGTCGAGACCGCCGCACGAAAACCGCTGCTCTCGCACATCGAGCGCGCCCTCGACACGCTCGCGAAGCTGGCGACAGACGCGACGGGCCGCGAGGTCGGCCCACGAATTCGAGACAAACCGAAGCCCTCGCGCGAGTGACGCTTGTGTGAGCGCCCCGCGATCGCTCGACGATCGTCGCGCTTCCGAGAGACACTCGCAGGCTCGATGCGATTTCACGCTCTCGCGCTCCTCTCGTTGGCTGGCTCGTTCACGGGTTGCTTCGTCGGAGGAGGAACGCCCCCCGACGCGCAACGGCCCGACAGCGCGTCGCCCGTCGATCGCACCGAGCCGCCCGCGGACAGCGCTGCTCCCGAAGACGCCACGACGACAACCGACGCGCCCGTCGCGATGGACGTGACGGCGCAGGACACTCGCGCGTCGACGGACACCGGGGTCGTGCGGGACGTTCAAGTCGCGGACGTGCGCAGCGACACGGGCGCTGGGTCGAGCGACGGCGGAGGCTGCGTCGGTCGCTTGTTTTGCGACGATTTCGAGCGAGGAACCGCGGGCAGCGCCCCGAGCGCCCCGTGGCGCGTGAACACCAACATGGGCACCGTCACCGTCTCGACCACGCGCGCTCGAAGCGGAACTCGCTCGGTCCGCGTGACCACCGCGAGCGCCGCGTACAAGTCCGCGATGATGTACATCGACGGGGCGCCGGTGTTTCCCGTGACGGGCAACGTCGTGTTCGGGCGAATGATGTTCTACATGGACCGCGCCGCCAACGATGGCGTGCACTGGACCATGATCGAGGGCCGCGGCCCGCTCGAGAGCCGCATGGGCGTCACGTCGATCTATCGCTACGGCGGGCAACACATGCAGCGCCTCATGTCCAACTACGAGACCTCCGGCGCGCGCACGGACTGCTGGGATCACTCGGCGACAGCCATCCCGCAAGGGCGCTGGGCGTGCATGGAGTGGCGGTTCGACGGGCCGCGCAACGCGATGCAGTTCTGGCTCGACGGACGCGAGCTCACGGACATCGCGACGACCATGCGCGGCGAGGGATGCATCGGGCACGACCTCGGGGACGACTGGCTCGCGCCGAGATTTCAGCGCATGGCCGTCGGCTGGGAGAGCTACCAGATGGACGACGCGCGCGAGGCGTTCATCGATGACGTCGTGTTCGACGACGAGCGCATCGGCTGCCCCTGACCGAGCGCACCCGCTGCACGCGAGGCGCAAGCGGTGCAGACGATCGTCGTTTGGGCCCTGAAATCGCTGCGCTCTCGCGCTGGTGTCGCGCTTGCTTCGGGCCCGAAGCGGCCATGGCGATCAACTACGCAGACAAGATTCCCAACAACGTCGACCTCGGTGAGAACAAGCAGCTCCAGCGCGCGCTCGAGCACTGGCAGCCGAAGTACCTCGATTGGTGGCGCGAGATGGGGCCCGTCGACAGCACCAACTACGACGTGTACTTGCGCACCGCGGTCAGCGTGGACGCCAAGGGCTGGGCCGAGTTCGGCTACGTGAAGATGCCCGACTATCGCTGGGGCATCTTCCTCACGCCGCCCGAGAGAGAGCGGCTCGTTCCCTTCGGATCACACAAGGGCGAAGCCGCGTGGAACGAGGTCCCCGGCGAATACCGCTCGACCCTCCGCCGGATCATCGTCACGCAAGGCGACACCGAGCCCGCGTCGGTCGAGCAACAGCGGCACCTCGGCCAGACGTGCCCGTCGCTGTACGACCTGCGAAATCTCTATCAGGTCAACGTCGAAGAGGGCCGTCACCTCTGGGCCATGGTCTACCTGCTCCACGCGTACTTCGGCCGCGATGGCCGCGAAGAGGGCGAGGCGCTGCTCGAACGACGCTCGGGTGACGAGGACAAACCCAGGATCCTCGGCGCGTTCAACGAGAAGACGCCGGACTGGTTGTCGTTCTTCATGTTCACGTTTCTCACAGACAGGGACGGCAAGTATCAGCTCGCCGCGCTCGCCGAGTCGGGCTTCGATCCGCTCGCGCGCAGCACGCGCTTCATGCTCACCGAAGAAGCGCACCACTTGTTCGTGGGCGAGACCGGCATCGGCCGCATCCTTCAGCGCACCGCCGAGGTGATGAACGAGCAGAAGACCGACGACCCCGAGAAGCTCCGTCGCTTCGGCGTGATCGACATCCCCACAATTCAAAAGTACCTGAATTTTCACTTCTCGGTGACGCTGGACCTCTACGGATCCGAGGTGTCTTCCAACGCGTCCAACTTCTTTCAGATGGGCCTCAAGGGCCGCTTCGAAGAAGAGAAGCTCAAGGACGATCACCGTCTCAACGACTCGGAGTACCCGATCCTCGAGCCCGTCGGCGAGCGCCTCGTCGAGAAGCACCACCCGGCGCTGCTCGCGCTCAACGAGCGGCTGCGCGACGACTACATCAAGGACTGCCAAGCCGGCGTCGACCGCTGGAACAAGTCACTTGAAAAATTGGGCGTGCAAACAAAGCTCACGCTCCCGCACAAGGCGTTTCACCGAAAGATCGGCGTCTTTGCAGAGAGCCACATCAGCCCCGAGGGCAAGGTCCTCAGCGAGTCCGATTGGACGCGGCACAGCGGCGATTGGCTCCCGGGCAAGGGCGACCACGAGCACGTGCAGTCGGTCATGAAGCGCGAGGTCGAGCCCGGCAAATACGCGAGCTACATCGCTCCCCCCGCGCGCGAGATCAACAACCAAGCGCGCGGGTTCGAGTACGTGAAGTTCCACTGAAGGCCTTGGGAGCTCGAGCGATGCTCTCGCGACAACACCTCATCGACCCCGAGCTCTGCATCCGCTGCAACACGTGCGAGAGCGTCTGCAAACCGAAGGCGATCACGCACGACTCGCGCAACTACGTCGTGGACTTCGACAAGTGCAACGAGTGCGGCGACTGCCTCCCGCCCTGCCCGACCGGCGCGATCGACAACTGGCGCAACGTGAACGCGCCGTGGTCCATCGAAGCGCAGCTCGCGTGGGACGCCCTGCCGACAGAGTCGCAGCAGCCTCCGGCGAGCGAACGAGCCGCGACGGGCGAGGCGGGCGCCAGCGAAATTCCTGACGAGGTCCGCGCGCTCGAACGCGAGGCGCAGCGCGCGCAGGGAGGCGCGGCGCCGCCGCCGTGGAGCGCGGCGCACCCTTATGTGGGCCTGTATTCGAGACAGCGTCCAGCGGTCGCGACGGTCAGCGGCAACTACCGACTCACCGAGCCCTCGTCGCCGGTGGACATCCGGCACATCGTGCTCGATTTCGGGCGCACGGCGATGCCGCTGCTCGAAGGGCAATCGATCGGGATTCTGCCGCCCGGCCGCGACGCGCGAGGCGACGAGCACCACATCCGCCTGTACTCCGTCGCGAGCCCGCGCAACGGAGAGCGGCCCGGGTACAACAACGTCGCGCTCACGGTGAAGCGCGTGACCGAAGACCGCGACGGGCGCCCCGTGCGCGGCGTCGCGTCCAACTACCTGTGCGACCTCGCCATCGGCGACAAGGTCTCTGTCGTCGGCCCCTTCGGAACGAGCTTTCTCATGCCCAACCACCCGGGCGCGAAGCTCTTGATGGTGTGCACGGGGACGGGCAGCGCTCCGATGCGCGCGATGACCGAGCGTCGTCGCCGTCGCATGGGGCTCTCCGAGGGCGGCGAGATCTTGTTGTTTTTTGGGGCGCGTAAACAAGAAGAGCTCCCGTACTTCGGGCCGCTGAAGAAGCTGCCGAAGAGCCTCATCGACGTCGAGCTCGCGTTCTCTCGCGACGAGCGGCACCCCAAGAGCTACGTGCAAGATCGCATGCTCGCGCGGGCTGACACCGTGGGCGCGTGGCTCGAGAGCGACGATTGCTTCGTGTTTCTCTGCGGACACAAGCGCATGGAGGAGGGCGTGCTCGAGGCGTTCGCCAAGATCGCCGAGGCTCGCGGATTGCCGTGGGCCTCCGTGCGAGAGCGAATGCGCGCCGAGGGGCGCTTTCACGTCGAGACGTACTGAGAGCGCGCTGAAGAGAGCGCTACACTCGTCGGCTCGGCCCGCGGTGTACAGCGTCGTGATCGTTGCTTCGCTCGATGTAAACGTCGCGCTCGTCGAGCGCGCGGCGATCGCCCTCGGACGGACGGCGATCGAGGGGAGGCAATGGGCGAAAGTGGTCGTTCCTCGGATCGCGGCGCGCATCGACGACCCGATACGCGCTCGCGCGTTTGCGACAGAGCTCGCCGCGAGCGGCCTCGACGTCGAGTGCATCGAAGACAGCGAGGTCGTCTCGTCGTCCGAGATGCTCGAACCACGGACGATCGCGATCGCGAGCTCGGGGCTCGTGACCGACCTGCGCCCTGGACAACCGCTCGAATACCGCGCGATCACTGCGCTCGTTCGCGCGAGGGTGTCGGGGACTGTGGTGAGCACGACGATCGAGGTCGAGCGCGTTCCGTCGGGCAAAGGCGGGACCGTGGCGGTGCCCGTCGAGCGCACGACGCACGAGCGCAACGCCGAAGAGGTGCTCTATGTGTTCTCGAGCACGGACGTCCCTTGGCTGCTCGTGCAGAGCCTCGTTCGCTACGGATCACTGGGAATTCCGCTGCGATTCACGCAACGAGAGAACTTCGATCTGATCGTCGAGACCCTGCGCGCAAACGCTCCATGGGCCGGCTTCGACGAGACGCTTCGCACGGCCTCGGTCGAGCGCGCGGCGACCGTCGCCAAGAGCGAGACCGCTTCGCGCACGGGGGCGCCTCCGCGATCGATCGACCTCGCGGCGCATGTCTTGGCGCGGTGCTCGATGCGCAAGCGAAGCGTGTATCGCTGAGCGCGCTCAACGAGATTTACGCTGAGAATTTGCTCACCGAATCATCATGAGATCCGTGCGCATGCGCGTCGAGAAGACCGGCGGTCGGCCGATCGGCGCGCTCACCGTGATCTCCCTCGGTCCCGTGTACACGCGCGACGGATCCCAGACGTCGAACCAAATGCCGCTCGGGAGGTACACCGTGCGCGAGGTCAATCCCTCGCGAACGACCGGCGCCACGAGCAGATCGTCGCCGAGCATGAACTCGTCGAGGATGTGGTACGTCCTCGAATCGTTGGGAAATTGCAGGGGTAACGCGCGAACAATGGGCATCCCTGTCGCGCGGTGCGCGCGGCCGAGCTCGATGATCCGCGGCGCGAGCGCCTGGTGAATCCTCGCGAAGCGCGAGAAGTGCGCGGTGGTCTCGGCGTCGCGATCCCAGTTCCAGTTTTCGGCGCGACGAAGGCCCTCGTGCGTTCGCATGATGGGCGTGAAGGCTCCGAGCTCGGTCCAGCGCATGTAGAGCTCTTTGCCGCTCGGGCCGCCAGAGAAGCCCGCGATGTCATGCGTGACGTAGCCGACGCCCGACATTCCCAGCGAAACGAGCGCGGGAATCACCGTCGGAAGCCCGTCCCACTCGGACCAGTCCGCTTCTTGATCGCCGATCCAAACGACCTGCGACGTGTGCGCGCTGCGCAGCCACCCCGAGCGCGTGAGCATGATCCAGTTGTCGTCTCCGTTGGCGTCGCGCCCGCGCGTGCGCTCGAACACCTCGCGCGCCGCGCGCTGCCACGCCGTCGGATACTCGTTGTGAAAGAGCCGCGCGTCGCGCCCGTCGCTCAAGCGCGCGTCGATCGGGAGCCACTCGCCGAAATCCTGCATCCACCCGGACAAACCCAGGGTGATCGCGCGCTCGACATAGCCCTGGTACCACTGAACCGCGCGAGGGTTGGTGAGGTCGACGACGGTCCCCTCGAGCACCGAGATCAAGAACGTGTACGGCTGCCCCATCGCGTCGAGCGGGACGTATCCGTCGCGCACAGCCGTCGCCCAGAGGTCCTGCTCGGGCACGATGAACGGGTTCATGTACCCGAAGAAGCGAATGTTCATCGCCTCGAGCTCGCGGATCAGCGCGGGGAGGTTCGGGTAGTACGCCTCGTCCCACGCCCAGCGATAGCGAACGCCTGTGTTTCCCAGGCCGAATTCGCGGCGTCCCACCCAGTCTTGCGACCAGATCGCGGCGACGGGGATGTTCGCGGCGACCGCGCGCGTGGCCGCGGAGCGAGCGGCGTCGGTTCCGCCTTGGGATGCTAGCCACACGCCGCGGACGGCCCACTCGGGCGGCGTGCTCGTGCGCCCCTGGAGAACGGTCCAATCGCGCATCACGTCGGCGACCGTGGGGCCCGTATAGAGCCGCAGCGTCACTTCTCCGGTGTCGTCGACCGCGAGCGAATACTCCTCGGGCGAGGTCGAGCACAGGTCCACCTCGACGCGCGCGCTCGTGTCCACGGCGAGCCCGAACCCGCGTGGATCGATGAAAAACGGCACAGGAAAATACGTCGTCGTCGGGTTGCCCGAGAACAAGTGTTGCCGCATCGGGTTGCGGCCGATGCCCTGCTCGGACACGAACAGAGGAAAGCGCCGCCCCGTCTGGTCCACCGCGTTGTATTGCGCGCCGAAGCCCAAGAAGCGCGACTCGTTCGTGCAGCGAAAGCGAAGCACCGTGCTTCGAACGGGCTGCGATCCCGCAGGCAGAACGGGCGTGACCCGCGCGCGGATCGTGACCTCGGAGGTCCCGACGCGTTGAAAAGTGACACGTGAAATCGAGCCGTCCGGCGAGGACACCTCGAGCGCGATCGATCCGTCCGCTCCGCGCGTCGCCGACGCTCGCCCGCGGGGCTGCACTTCGCTCACGAGGCCGCGACGAAAGGTCCAGATCCCGAACTGCGTCTCGACGCGCTCGGTCGAGCTGCGCGCGGACACGGGGCCGCGACGACCTTCGAGCAGCAAGCGACCCGCGACGCGGAGCGCGTACGAACCGTCGTTGTTGGCGCGGAGCTCCATGTCCCCGCTCGTGACGGGATCGATCGGGACCGACGGAGGCTCGGGCGCCGCGTCTTGCGCGTCTCGTGGGGAGGCGTCTTCGATCGCGTCTTCGATCGCGCTGTCGAGCGCCGCGTCGGGCGTCGCGTCGAGCGCTCCCGCGTCCGTCGCGACGGGCGGCGAAGCGCAGGCGACCACGAAGCACGCGAGCCCCGTGACGACGCCGATCGAGAGGCGGTTCATGGAGCGAGCACTACCACAGCGCTCAGCGCGCCGCGCGCAGCCACGCAGCCCACTGCTCGCTCGTGAGCCTGCCGTCAGCGCCCGTGATGGGCTCGCGCGTGGTCTGCGCGAGCACCGAGCCCGAGCGCGGATCGAGCACGACGTACGCGGCGATCGCGCGAATCCCGAAGCGATCGACCAGCGCGCGGTGCGCGTCCCAGCGCCGCACGTTGACGCGGACCCGCTCGAAGCGCTCGGCGAGGACGCTCTTGGCGGGCTCTTCGCCTTCGATCCGCATCATCTCGCGGCAGTCGGCGCACCACGGCGCGGTGAACTCGAGCAAGACGCGCGTCTGGCGATCGCGACCGCACTGCATCGCGCGCTCGATGCGCGCGGCGAGCTCGGCGTCGGTGCGCTCGGCCCACGCTTCGCTCGCGGGCTCGAGCCGAGGGCCGCACTCGGACGAGCGAGGACGACCGCGCCGACAGCTCATCAGCGCACACACAATCAAGATCGTCGCGGCGGTGCGGGCTCTCAACGCGGTGGTTCATCTTGGACCACCGGTCCGTTTTGCACCACGGGTGGGGTGGTACGAAACGGACCAGCGACAGGGTACGTCCATCACGAAACGCTGTCTTTTTCCAGCGTTCGTGAGTTCGGCACGAACGGTGAAGAAGGGTCGCTCCGAGCGCGGCGCGACGAGCCACTCGAAGCCGCGCAGCGAAGGAGCAAAGCCATGACCCTCTCTGTGAAGTTCTGGGGCGTTCGAGGATCTTGCGCGACGCCGGGCGCGGACTTTCTGCGCTACGGCGGCAACACCCCCTGCGTCGAAGTGCGCGCGGGCGCCACGACGCTCGTGCTCGACGCGGGGACGGGCATCCGCAAGCTCGGCCAGCACCTGCTCTCGAAGGGAAAGGTCGACGTCACGCTGCTCTTGTCGCACGTGCACTGGGATCACATTCAGGGGCTGCCCTTCTTCGCGCCGCTGTACGTTCCTGGCACACGAATTCATGTCGTCGGCGGCGCCAACCCCATGCCGCTCAGGGACTGCCTTCATCGACAGATGAGCGCGCCGAACTTCCCTGTGGACCTCCGGGACGTCGGCGCCACGATGACGTACTTCGAGCTGCGCGATCGGCAGAAGGCCGTCCTCGGCGACGCCGAAGTGACCGCCGTTCGCGCCAACCACCCGGACGGCGTGTACGCCTATCGCATCGAGCACAAGGGCCGGTCGGTCGTGTACGCGACGGACACCGAGCACTACTCGTGCGTCGACAAGCGCCTGCTCTCGCTCTGCAAAGACGCTGACGTGTTGATTTATGACACACAGTATCTCCCCGAGGAGTACGCCGGCGAGCGCGGGATGTCTCGCGTCGGCTGGGGCCACTCGACCTACGAGGCCGCGGCGATGCTGGCCGAGGCCGCCAACGTCAAAGACCTCTTGCTGTTTCATCACGACCCCGACCGCACCGACGATCAAGTGTCGGCCATCGAGGCCCGCGCCAAGAGCGTCTTCGCGCGGTCGACCGCGGCGCACGAGGGGATGCTCATCGAGCTCGCCCCGGCCCACACGCACTCGACCGACAGCGCGCACGCGGCCTGAACGGGAGGGGCTCCGTTGCTCGCGAGGGTGCTACCGTCGTCGCCGTTGATCGAGCAGTCGAACAAGCTCTCGCTGTTGCTCGACCTCGGAGCGCTCCTCGCGCGCGAGGTCGAGCTCGACGCGTTGCTCTCGGCCCTCTCTTCGCGGATCGCCGAGGCCCTCCACGCCGAGCGCGCGACCTTGTACCTCGTCGACGACGCGAGCAACGAGCTCGTCTCGCACGTCACGTCGCTGCCCGTGATCGGCCAGATACGACTCCCCGCAGGAAAGGGCATCGCGGGCTACGTCGCGGAGACCGGCGAGGTGGTCAACCTCCGGGACGCGGCGACGGACCCGCGGTTCTTCAGCGAGGTCGACAAGCGCACGGGGTTTCGCTCGAAGACGATGCTCACGGCGCCCATCCGCGACTCGCGCAGGGCCATTCGCGGTGTTGTTCAGGTGCTGAACAAGCACGATGGGACGTTTTCGACGGAGGACGAAGCCTTCTTGCTCGCGCTCGCCGCGCAGGTCGCCCAGGCCCTCGAGGGGACGACGTTGCGACCCGCGGCGGGGTCCGCGCGAGGCGTCTCGCTGCGAGGACCGTTCAATCACATCGTCGGCGCGAGCGAGCCGATGCGCGCGGTGTACGAGCAGATTCAGCGCGCGGCGAGCACGGACGCGACCGTGCTCCTCCGCGGAGAAACGGGCGTCGGAAAGGGCCTCTTCGCGCGGGCGATCCACGCCAACAGCGCCAAGCGCGCCGCGCGCGAGCTCGTCACGGTGGACTGCACGACGCTCCCGCCGACGCTCATCGAGAGCGAGCTCTTCGGCCACGAGAAGGGCGCGTTCACCGGCGCCGATCGACGCGTGATCGGAAAGGTCGAGCGCGCCCACGAAGGCACGCTCTTTCTCGACGAGGTCGGCGAGCTCGCCCCCGCGGTGCAAGCGAAGCTCCTGCGGCTGGTGCAAGACAAGAGCTTCGAGCGCGTGGGGGGACGAGCTCCGCAGCAGAGCGACGCGAGGATCGTCGCGGCCACGCATCGGGACCTCGAGGCGATGGTGGCCAAGGGCGAGTTTCGCCAGGATTTGTTCTATCGATTGCGCGTCGTCGAGGTGACGATCCCGCCGCTGCGCGCGCGGGGCGCCGAGGAGGTCCTGCGGCTGAGCGAGCACTTTCTCGCGATGTACGCGCGAAGGCACGGGCGGGGCGAGATGCAGGTCTCGCCCGGCGCGCGCAGGCTCCTCTGCGAGCACGACTGGCCGGGAAACGTCCGCGAGCTCGAGCACGCGATCGAGCGCGCCGTGGTCACCGCGCCCACGATCAGGATCGAGCCGCAGCACCTCGGGCTTCCCGCGAGGACGAGGGCGCGCAGCGATCGCCCACCCGCGCCTACAGAGGGCGTGCACCTTCCGCTTGGACTTTCGCTGGCAGAAGTCGAACGCCGCTACGTCGCCGCGACGCTCGCCAAGATGGAGGGAAACGTCTCGCGCACCGCAGAGTCCCTCGGGATCTCGCGCAACCGCTTGAAGCGCAAGCGCTGACAGCGCGCGCGATGCGCTGTACACGTTGGGGCTCGACTTATGGCGATCGACGACACGCGGGCGTGGTTCGCGCGACTCGCGAACGAGCTCGGCCCCGACGGACTCTCGCTGCTGACACCGCCGGGCTTCTTCTGGGCGCTCGGCAAGTACATCACCGTCCCCGATCGCGAGATCGCAGCGGACGACCTCGAGGCGCGCGACCCCGAGGCCGTGCGATTGTGGGTCGACGCGTTTCGCGTGATCGGAGAGCGGTATTTTCGTTGGCGAGTGCAGGGGCTCGACAACGTTCCCGAGCGCGGGAGGGCGCTGCTCGTGGGCAGTCACAACGGCGGGATCATGGTGAGCGACAGCGCGCTCACGCTCGCGGCGATCTTCGATCGCTTCGGGCCCGACCGTCGGGTGTACTCGCTCTCGCACGACGTGCTCCACTCGAACGCGACGCTCCGGAGGCTCGCTGCGCGCGCGGGCGTCCTTCGCGCGGCGCACAGCGGCGGCGCGCGGGCGCTGCGCGAAGAGCACCTCGTGCTCGTGTACCCAGGCTCCGACCTCGACGCGACGCGGCCCTTCACGGACCGGTACAAAATCGAGCTCGGCGGCCGCAAGGGGTTCATCAAGCTCGCCCTCCGCGAGCGCGCGCCCATCGTCCCCGTCGTCAGCGTCGGAACGCACGAACAGTGGGTCGTCCTCACGCGCGGCGACGCGATCGCCAAGGCGCTCCGCACGAAACAGTGGCTTCGTCTCGAGGTGTTTCCGATCGTGCTCAACGTCCCGTGGGGGCTCACGTTGGGGATCTTTCCGTACCTGCCGATGCCCGCGCAGACGTCGCTCTCGTTTGCCAAGCCCGTCGCGTGGCCCGAGCTCGATCCGTCCGCCGCGGAAGACCCCGTGATCGTGCAGCGCTGCTACGACGAAGTGCACGCCGCGCTGCAGTCCGCGATGGACGAGCTCGCGCAGGGCCGCACGACGTTCTTCGGGTGATCTCGCTTCAGCACGTCGAGTGCAAGAGCATCCCGACGCGCTCGCCCGCGGTGAAGAGCGCGTTGTAGCGCTCGACCGCTTGCTTCGATTGGAGCCACTCGTAGCGCACGCCCGCGAGCCTCAAGCCCTCGAAGGTCTCGGGCATGGTCTCGAGCACGAGGTCCATCCCCCGCGAGAGCACGACGATCGAGCAGTCGCGCTCGAGGAGCTCTTCGACGGCGCTCGGGTGAATCCCTGGCTTGTGGCGCGTCCCGCTCTCGCGCCAATCCCACTCGCGCGCGCCGCCCGGCCAGAGGACGGCGTCCTTGAAAACGTGGGTCTTTCCGTCGCCCGCCACGCGCACGACGCCCCATTCGATCGACTGCACGTACACGGGCGCCGAGTCTACAGCGGCGCGGCGGTTCATACCGAACCTGCCGCATCGGTATCAGCGCTGCAACACCCAGCGGAGCGCGGGCAGCAGGTGCGCGTCGGTCATGCGCGTGTCGCTGTAGCGCTCCGTGGGGTGCCCGAGCGTCGTGACGAACACGCGACCTGCGCCCTCGTCGCGGTGCCACGCGATCGGAACGCGCTCGACGCCGTCCACCGCGAGGCACCGAAGCACGACGCGGTTGTCCTCTCTGAAGTTGTGAAAAATATGAAACTCGTCTTCCCACTGGAAGCTCGAGGGCAGGCTCGCGACCGCGGGATGGTCTCCCTCGGTGAAGCACGTCGACGGTCGTGTGTTGCCGGGATGATTGCGAAACACCCCGCCGATCAACCGAGGAAAGGGCCCGCACCCGTACGCGTCGTCCACCGCGTGAACGCCGAGCAGCCCGCCGCCGCGCCGCACGAAGCTCTCGAGCGCGCGGGGGCCTGGGCCCGACTCGGCGCCGAGCGGCTCGCCCACGGTCGAGATGAGCACCACGGCGCCGAACGAAGCGAGCGCGTCGTCCGTGATGCGCGCGGGGTCGTCGGAGACCTCCGAGGTCGCGCCGAGGCGCGTCGCGAGCGCGGCGATCGTCGCTGCAGCGGTCGGCGTCGAGTCGTGTCGGTACCCTGTCGTTCGCGTGTAGATCAGCACGCGAAGGGGCCTCGCTCCGCCGTCTCCCGTGTGGGCCAAGACGGCGGCGTCGAGGTCTGCGGGGCATTGCGGCCGCGGGCGATCGCAGCCCGCGAGGGCCATGGCGCAGCACAAGCACAGCGTTCGACGGATCATGAGAGTCCCTCCCGTGGGTCGTTCAGTCGCGCGATCAGCGCGCGTCGCGCTTGAGCGCGGTCAGGGTCCAGATGGCGCTGAGCGCGTCGAGCGCGGCGCCGCCGAGAGAATTCTTGTTGAGCCAGCCGAGCTTCACCGCCGCGACCTGAAACGCCGCGAGCCCGAAGCGCGCCACGACCGAGGCGTGAAAGAACGCGGTGAGCTCGTTGCTGGCCGCGACGCGGTAGTAGTACGCGAGCACGATGAGCATCGCGCCGAGCGAGCGAATGACGCCGAGCTCGAGGCCCTCTGCGCCGGGCGAGAGCACTTGGGGGCGCGCGACGAGCAGCACCCCGAAGACGAGCATCACGTACGAGTAGACCTTCAGCGTCCGTGCGGCCTTCGACATGAGCGAATGATCGCACGAAGCGCGCGGGTCAGCGGGTGCTCTTCGGAAAGATGCTCTGCGACGACGCGGCGGCGGTCTCGCGCATTCGCTCGATGATCGAGCTCGAAAACGACTCGAGCACAGCGCCCTCGCCTTCGACCTCACCCCCGACGCGACGCGTGGCGAGCCAACGGGCCGCGGGCTGCGCGGTCTCGAAGACCTTCGTCGACGCCTTCGAGCGCAGCAAGAACGCGAGCGAGGTCGCGGACGAGCGCAGGATCGCCGCGGCGAAGCCCGTTCCCTCGACGACGAGGGCGTGCGCGATGAGCGGGCCGTCGACGAGCTTCGCGAGCGCTTCGAACTTGGGCTGGATGGTTCCGTCGCGCATGACCTTCATGTCGAGGTCCGCGATGCGAAACGAGGTCATCGAGAGCAGCCGACCGTGCAAGCGAATGACGCGCTCGAGCACCGCGCGCTGCGCGTCGATGCGATCGGCTGTGGGAGGCCCGCTCCAAAACGAGAGCGTCACGTCGTCTCGCTGCGCGAAGCAGCACCGATCATCGATGTGATGAATACGACAGCGGGCGTCCATGCAGCGACCCAAGTCCCTCGGGTTGGTAGCGGATCGGCAATCTACCACTGGCCAACTTTCCATCGTAACAACCAAAGAGCGCGCGGTGGCGGGACGCGCGAGAGCGAGCGACACTCACGCGCCATGGGAGTCCTCCGCTGCGCGCTCTTGGGAACAGGCGGAATCGCCAACGAATTTCTCGCCCCTGCGCTCGCGCTCACCGCGGGCGTTCGGCTGTGGTCAGTGCTCTCGCGCTCGAAGTCCAACGCAGAAGCGTTTGCTTCGCGTCACGGCGCCCTCTCTCCCACACCAGCCTACGACGACCTCGACGCGCTGCTCTCGGACCCCTCGCTCGACGCCGTGATCGTCGCGACGCCGGACCGACTGCACGCCGCGCAGTGCATCGCCGCAGCAAGAGCAGGCAAGCACGTCTTCTGCGAGAAGCCACTCGCGACGAGCGCTGACGAAGCGCGGGCGATCGTCGCTGCGTGCGAAGAGGCGCGCGTCACGCTGGGCGTCGCGTACCACTTGAGGCACCACGCGGGGCACCGCGCGCTCGTCGGCGAAGTGCGCAAGGGCGCGATCGGACGAGTGCGACACGCGAGGGTCCAGTGGACGTTCGCTGCGCCGGACGCCACCAATTGGCGCGCGAGCGCGGACGTCGGGCGATGGTGGGCGCTCGCGTCGGTCGGGACGCACGGGCTCGACCTGCTTCGTTGGGTCATGGTCGAAGCCGCGGGTGAGGTCGTCGAGATGAAGAGCTTGTCGTCGAGCCCGAAGTTCGGGGTGGCGCGCGACGAGAGCACGATCCTCACCATGAAATTCGCTGACGGATCGACGGCCGAGCTCTTCGCGAGCGTGCTCTTTCGCGCGCCGCGCCGGGTCGAGCTCTTCGGCGACGGAGGCTACGCCGAGGCCACCGGGACGCTCGGCCCCTGGGGCAAGGGCGAGATCCGAATCAACGACACGCTACTCGAATACACGCCCACGAATCCATACGTCGGCGAGCTCGAGGACTTCGCCGCCGCGGTCCGAGAGCGACGCTCGCCCGCGGTGGACGGGCGCGAAGCGCTGCGCAACGTCGAGCTGCTCGAGCGAGCGCTTCCGCTTTGAGTCGACGCGCGGGTGGGTCACACTCGGGCCGTGTCGAGGATTCGCACCGCCGTGATCGCGAGCGCCGTGGGGCTGTCGCTCTCGGCCATCGAGCCGTCAGCCCCGCGAGCGCAGACGCGACCGCAAGACACGCGCGCGTCCGGGGCGTGCACGCTGCTGCGGTCGAGCGTCGTTCGCTTCGGCGCAGAGGCGACGCCGAACGCGCAGACGCCGCTCGCGATCGCGGCGACGGCGACGGGCGCGATCGTCGCGTTTCGCGCGAGGGTGCGCGACGAGCTCTGGCTCTTGCGCGTGGACGACAACTTCGCGCGGGCCGGTGAAGACCGCGTCGCGGCGGGCCCGGTGACGGCGTTTTCGCTCGTGTCTGCGCCGGGCGGCGCGGTGCTCGCGATGGCCGAGCGCGTGGCTCGCGACGGGCGGGACGCGCACGACGACGTCCTCATCGCGCGCCTCGACGCCGCGGGAAACGCGCGAAACGTCCCGCGCTCGCTCGCGCGCGTCGCGCGATGCGACGGGGTCGCGGTGCGCCCGAGCGCCACGGGCTTCGTCGTCGCGTGGGGCAGCCTCGATGGGCCCACGACGACGACGGTGACGACCGACGCGAGAGGCGTTCCCAACGCGCGGGCGCGGGGCGTCGTCGACGCGTCCTCGCCGCGGATGGTCTCGCTCACGGGCGACACGCGCTTCGCGCTCAGCGTCTCGGGGCCGTCGGGATCATCGATCTTGCACCTCGACGAGACGGGCGCGTCGGTCGAGGCCATCGCGCAAAACGCCACGCCCGTCGCGATCGTCGCGCTCCCGTCGGTGGTGCTGTCCTTCGCGTCGAGCGGAGAGAACGTGGCGCTCACGCGGTGGTGGCCCGCGGCGACGCCCGCGGAGTTCGGGGTGCTGCTCCCTCGCTCGATTATCAGTCCGCGCGTGATCTCGTCGGCCGCCGACCGCAACGCGGCGATCCTCGTCGTCGACGACCGCGCAGAGCGCGAGCACCTCGTTCGCGTCGCGACCGACGGGAGCAGCACGCTCCTCGCGTCCTTCGCCGGGAGCAACGGCGCCAGCGCCCTCGCCCTCGACGCGAGCACCCTCTTTGCCGCCACGCACGCCCCGAACGGCGCGATCGAGCTGCAGCGCTGGAGCTGCCCGCGGAGCCCCGCCCCGACGCTCGCGACCAACACGCCGACGCCCAACCCGAGCCAGGACGCAGGCCTCGTCGACGCGACACCGAGCGGCCGCTGAGCGGTCGATCGAGCGCACACCGCGATCTCGTTGCGAAAATTCTAGCGCGGCGAAGAACCACGGAGGATCGTGCATCGCACCGTGTAGGGTTGAGGGGGCAACGGATCGCTCGGTAGCGTTTCGTTCACTGTGGCGACGGCGACGAATCGAGTCTTGTCCTTCGCGCTCGCCGTCGCGCTCGTCGCGGCGCCTGCGACGACGCACTCGCAGCAGAGCCCGTCGCAAGGGCAATCCGCAGCGAGCTCGCCGATCATCCAGCTTCTATTGTCGGGGCGAGACTCTCGCACACGTTTTCAAGCAGCGTTGACCCTCGGCCGGATGCGCCCGCCGGGCGCGCGCGAGGCGCTCGAGCGAGCCCTCGACGACCGCGACGCCACCGTCCGCGCGTCCGCCGCCGAGGCCCTGCGCACGATCGCCAACCCCGCGTCGGTCTACGCGCTGCGCGCGCATCGCGCGGACGCCGATCCCACAGTGCGATCGACGATCGAGCGCGCGCTCGTCTTGCTCGATCGCAACACGCCCATCGCGGTCGCGACAGGCGCCTCGCAAGAGGCCACCGATTGGACGCGCGCGCGATTCGTGCTGCGCGCGGGCTCGCTCGCCAACCGCGCTGATCAGCGAGCGCAGATCGTGGACGCGCTGCGCTCGGCGCTCGCGCAAGAGGTCTCGCGCATCGATCAAGTGGCGTTCAGCACGGGGGCGCTTCCGCCCGAGGCCGAGCGTCGCGTGCGAAGCGGTCGGCTCCGCGTGTACGCGATCGACGGGAGCGTTCAGCAGCTCCGACGCTGGACCGTGGCGTCGACGCTGAGCGTTCGCGCCGAGGTCTCGCTCGTGCTCGTCGCCGAGCCAGCGCGCGCGATCGTGGGCTCGATGTCCGGCGCAGCCACCGCGCAAAACACGACGGCCCCCGGGCAATCCGCGGACGTGCTCGCGCGCGACCTCGAGCAACGCGCGCTCACGGGCGCCGTCCGCGGCGCGATCGCCAACCTCCGATCGAGCTTGACCTCGCGGAGCTGAGTCCCGCGGGTGTTTTCAGCGCCCCGCAGCGCGTAGTGATTTCAGCGCCCCGCGGCGCGTAGTGATTTCAGCGCCCCGCGGCGCGGGCGGGTTCATCCCCCTCGCGCTCGGCGTTGTCGTTGGCTGCGTTGTGGGCGGTGAGGTCGATCGCGGCGGGTCGCGCGAGCGCGGCGGCGAGCTCTTCTTTCAGCGCAGGGAGCTCGCGGGCGCGGGCGCGGAGCGACTCGGCATACGCGACCCAACGGCCGCGCTGGCCCACGGACTCGTAGAGCTCGCGAGCGCGACGGAGCACGCGCGCGGCCTCGCGATAGTTCGGTCGGCCGCGGAGCAAGATCAGCGCTTCGGCTTGCGCGCGAAGGAGCTCGGCCGCGTCGAGCGTGTGCGTCTTGGCCACCCGCTCGGCGAGCTCTACGCGGACGTCGTGCGCGCTCGTCGCGTTGATCGTCGAGGCCGCGGCGATCGCCTCGGAGAGCATCGCTTCATCAATGAGCGCCTCGACCCACGCAGGGCCTCCGCGGCGCGAGAGGGACTCGAGGACCTGCGCGCGACGCTCGGTCCACGACTCGCCTGCTTCGTCGCGAAGCGTGCGCCACAAGAGACGATCGGGCCTCGCGAGATAGAGCCTCGCGCTCGCGTCCCAGCCCCGCGGGTCGCCGCGCGCGATCAGTCGATCTCGCAGCCACGCGAGCGCCCTCGGACGGAGGGTGTTCACTTCGGCGAGGCGATCGACGAGGCGCTCTCCTGCTGCTGCAAACCCGAGCTCTTCTGCGTGCTCGAGCGCTTCGACGAGCGCGGCCTCGCCCATCTTGCCGCACTCGATCAACGCGTCCTCGACGCGCTCGCGTTGCAACAGTCGCACGATGATCTCGCGGGGCCTGCGCGCCTCGCGGCATCGCTCGAGGTACACCTCGTCGTCGAGCGCGTCGCCCTCGAGGTCGACGAGGGCTCCTTCGAAGACACGGCGGGCCCACACCTCGAGCCCGTCGCACGCGCGGCGCGCGACGTCCGCGAGGATCGCGCGGTCTTCGTCGCTCGCGCGCGCAGAGAGGACCGTGCCGGCGACGCGGCCGAAGACCGTTCCATTTTCGGCGTCGTAGCGCCAGGCGTCGAAGAGCGCGTCGCGAGCGAGCGCGCGGGCTGCGTCTTGTCCTGGCTGCTCTGCGCACGCGCGGAGGGCGCGCCCGAGCGCTTCGAGCGCGGTGTGCGCGAGGTCTCGCAGGGCTCCGTCGTGATCTTCGAAGCGCCGCGAGCGCGCCATCACCGACGAGGCGAGCGCGCGCAGCGTTCGGACGGCGTCGAGCCACGCGCCGTTGATCGCGTGGGCCCGCGCGCGAGACAGCATGGGCGCGAGCGCGTGCGACAGATCGCTCGCCGCCGAAGAGTCTCCCGCGCGCGAACGAAACACCTCGCCCGCGAAGAGCCTCGGGTCCTCGCCGCGCTCGAGCCACGGAGCGCGCTCGCCGATCGCGTCGTGCACCGACGTCCGCACCGCCGCTTCGAGCTCGGGAACCCTCGCCACAAGATCGCAGATCGCCACGGCCAAAGGCCCTCCCCCCGCGCGCTCGCAGAGCGCGTCGAGCGGCTCGATCCGCACGAACGACTCGGGCTCGCGCGCCGCGTACAAGAGCAGCGCCGCCGCGTGTTTGCAGCTGCCCGAGTCGCCCACCGGACACGAGCAGTGCGCTTCGATCGTCGTCGGCCCCGCGCGCCGAGCGCGCACGCGATACACCTCCGACCCAGAGCCCTCGCAGCGCGCCGTGAACATCACGTCGCCATCGCCAACGCGAGGCGCATCGACGACGTCGCCGTGCCCGTCCGTCGCGTGCAGCGTTCGTTCGAGCCGCAAGTCGAAGAGGGCGCCCGCGTTGTCGTAGAGACGCCCGCGCTCGAGCGCCCGAGCGCCCACGCGCGCCCGCGCCTCGTCCTCGCTCCACGGAGCGCCCGCGATGAACATCGCAGAACGCTCGGCCCCCGCCGCGCTCGGCACTGCCTCGGGCGCCGTCGCCGCCTCGGTTGGCGGAGGCGCGTCGCGGGTGGTGCCCTCGTGCTCGACGCTCGTCCGCCCCTTGCTCTGTCGTCGCTTCTCGGTTTTCACGAGTGAGAGAATTGCCCTAAAAAGACTGGGTCGCAATTCGATCGAGACATACTCTGACCAGCACATTCGACGGGGGGAAACGGCGGATCGTGGTGACATAATATGTCTCGATCCAGCGCCGACCGACTAGCCCTCCCGCGGGGAGTCGAGGGTACAGTCCGCAACCAACATGTGCGCGATGAAGCTGCCCGAAGACTGGCAGAAGGTGCTCGGTCCCGAGCTCGAGAAGCCGTACTTCAAAGACCTCGAAGCGTTCGTCGCGAGCGAGCGCGCGAAGGGCTCTGTGTTTCCTCCGGAGGACGAGGTGTTCTCGGCGTTCGAGCTGACGCCGTACGAGAAGGTTCGCGTGCTTTTGCTCGGACAGGACCCGTATCACGACGACGGGCAAGCGCACGGGCTGTGCTTCAGCGTGAAGCCCGGGATTCGCAAGCCCCCGTCGCTCTACAACATGCTCCTCGAGCTGAAGGACGACATGGGGTTGCCCGTCGCGAAGTCGGGATCGCTCACCCCGTGGGCCAAGCAAGGGATGCTCATGATCAACGCGGTGCTCACGGTGCGCGCGCACGAGCCCAACTCGCACAAGGATCGCGGGTGGGAGACGTTTACCGACGCGGTCATCGCCGCGGTCAACGCGAAGACTACGCCGGTCGTGTTCGTGCTCTGGGGGAGCTACGCGAAGAAGAAGAGCAAGCTCATCGACAAGAAGAAGCACACGATCCTCGAGAGCGCGCACCCCTCGCCGCTCAGCGCGAAGGCGGGCTTCTTCGGCTCCAAGCCGTACACGAAGATCAACGAGGCGCTCGCGAAGTACGGCACGCCCGCGATCGATTGGAAGCTCGACGCCTGACCGCGCCCGACGGAGGGCCCGCGCGCGAGCGAGGCGGGGGGCTCAGCCCATTTCGTAGGCGTATTCGAAGCGGTCTTGAATCGTCTCGCGCTCGCGCTCGTCGCACAGTGATCCGCCGCTCCTTCGATCGACGTGCTCTCCTCGATGGATTCGTGGCGGTTCGACTCGATTTCGACGGATTTGTGCACGACCGACGCCCAGCCATTTTCTACGACACTCAATTGCAGCGTGCTTGATCGCAGGAAATCTGCGGTAGCATGCCGCCCGTTCGCTCGAAGCCGTTCGAGCCCTCAACACTCTGGAGAACTCATGCGCAGTCGCTACTTCGCCCTCGCAGGCCTCGCGGTCGTGTCCGCAGCCGTGGCCGCTCCTCAACTCGCGCACACGCAGGCCGCGCCCGCCGCTGCGCCGATTGTCTTGTCGATGGCCACGCTCGCGCCCGCGGGCTCGACGTGGATGAACAACTTCGAGGCGGCCAACCGCGAGCTGCGTCGTCGCACGAGCAATCGCTTGTCGGTCCGTTGGTTCGCGGGCGGCGTGCAGGGCGACGAGGCCGAAGTGATCCGCAAGATCCGCGCGGGACGCCTCGACGGTGCCGCGGTGACCGCGGTGGGCCTCGGGCAGATTCACCGCCCGGTCCTCGCGTTTCAGATCCCCGGGATGTTCGAGGGCGGCTCCTTCGTGCGCGCGCGCGACGCGCTGCGAACGGACATCGACACGGCGTTTACCAACGCGGGCTTCACGCTCATGGGCTTCGGCTCAACGGGCGCGCCGCGCATGCTCTCGCGCATGGAGATCCGCACGCCCGCGCAGCTTCGAACGGCCAAGCCGTGGCAGTGGTCCGACGACGTGATCCTCCCGGCGGTCTACCAAGAAGCCGGCGCGCAGGGCGTTCGTCTGCAGGTCCCCGAGGTGCTCGGCGCGCTGCAGACCAACCGCGTGGACACCGTGTTCGGCTCGCCGCTCGTCGCGATCTCGCTGCAGTGGGCGAACTCGATTCAGTTCATGAGCGATCGATCGAACACCTCGTCGCTCGGCGCGTTGATCATCAAGACGGCCAAGCTCCAGACGATCCCCGAGGCTGATCGCGCGATCGCTCGCGAAGTGTTCAACCAGTTCGACGGATTGCTCTCGCGCGCCGTGTCCGCGGCGGACGATCGCGCTGCGACGTCCCTCACGAGCCGCGGCGTCCGCGTCGTCGCGCTCAACCCCGCCGAGCGCGCCCAGTGGGCAGACCTCTTCCGTCGCGCCGCCACGCGCCTCCGCGGAACCGTCGGCGACGGCGCTTGGATCGACCGCGTCCGCGCCGCGGGGCGCTGAAATCCCCGTCCGCGCCGCGGGGCGCTGAAATCACTTCGCGCCGCGGGGCGCTGAAATCACTTCGCGCCGCGGGGCGCTGAGATCACTTCGCGCGTGAGGGAAGGGCGAGCGCGTCACTCGATCGCGTCGAAGAGCGCGCTCGTCATCTGGAGCGTCAGGCCCCACAGCACGCGGCCGCCTTCGAGGCGCACGCACGGGAGGACGACGGTCTTTCCCTCGTGCACGTAGTTCATCGTGCTGTGGTTGCGCTCGTCTGCGAGAAACGCGAGCGAGACCCACATCGTCGCGGCGACCTCGGACGGGTCGTATACGAGCGAATCGCCTCGGTGCGCGTGCTCGGTCCCGAGCTCGTACACGAGCGGTGCGATCACGAGCCCCGTGCGTCGGCCTCGCGCGACGGCGTTGACGTCGGGCATGCGCCAGAGCAGCGCGCCGTGCTCCGCGAGGTCGAGCCCGACCTCTTCGCGGGTCTCGCGCTCGGCCGTCGCGCGCACATCGCGATCGGCTTCGTCCTTTCGTCCGCCCGGAAACGCCACGTGCCCCGACCACGGGTCCTGCGGGTGCTCGGCGCGCTGAATCATGAGCACTTCGGCGTGCGCCTCGCGCGCTCGAAGGATCATCGCCACTGCGGCGCGCGGGCCATCGTGCTCTTGCTCTTGCGGTGGAGCTTTGCTTTGCAGCCGTTCGCGAAGCGCTCCGAGCGACAGAGCAAAGCGACTCGATGGATCGTTGGGGCTCATCCGAGGACGTTGCGGACCATGGCGCGCCACGCGTCGTTCGTCGAGCCCACCGCGCGCGCGTGCTCGAGGATGGACGGGACCGTGGCCTTCGCTTGCTTCGCGAATCGAGCCATCGCCGCGACGAGGTCCACCGGCGTCTTGCTCGCGGCGAACACCGACGCGACGCGGTCGTGGTCGCCGAGGCGACCGAGGGTCCACCACCACGAGCCAGACTCTTCGACCCCGCCCGTCGCGAGCAAGCACTGCGCGAAGAGCTCGTCGTCGGTCAACGTTCCCCGCGCGCGCACCATCGAGAGCACCGGCTCGAACGAGTCGAACAGCGGCCCATGGGAGAGCGACCCGATCCAGTGAACGACGTTCTCGCGCTCGGCGAGCCACTCGGCCACGCGATGGTCGACCGCGCCGTAGCCGTCGAGCGTTCGCGCGATCGACCGCGCGAGCGCCGCAGCGAACCCCGCGAACGCAGCCCACGCCGGGTCGAACGAACGCTCGCCGAGCGCCCAGCGACGAACCTCAGCGTGCTCGCCGAACGACAATCGCTCGAGCTCCCTGCCGATCGACTCGGCGCGATCCGCAGGGCTCAACTGCCGCACCGCAGAGCGCGCGGCGTCTCGGAGGTCTCGCAGGCGCACGACGGCGACGCGCTCGGCGATCGCGGACTCGACCACCGCGTAGGGCTCGCTCGCGTGATAGCCGAACGAGACAGGCCCGTGCGTGGTCTCGCCGCGGACGAGCGCGCGCAGCGTCTCGTCGGCCATGAGCGAGCGCATCATCGCTTCGAGGGCGCCCCACGCGGGCTTGTGCACGTGCGGTGGGAGGTCGATCTCGGGGAGGCGCTCGAAGAGGTCGAGCTGCGCGCGGTCTTTTCCAGGAGCGATGTAGAAGGGCTTGTCGTCCATCACCGGGTCGATGGCGAAGAGCGAGCGAAGCGCGGGCGCGTAGGTGAAATCGTCGAAGCGAAAGAGCAGCCCGTGGACGTCCTGGCGCGGCGTTGGCGCTGGTGAATCGAGCTCGACAGGAGGCATCGGGCGCGAGTGTACTCCGATCCCTTCACATCGTTCGCGCGTGCGCGTTGGGCGAGCGCGCCGCGGGCTCTCTTCGCAATCGTGCGAACAGACTTCGCAGTCGTGCGATAGCGTCCGTATCCCGCGCTGCGTACGGTCGCGCGCGATGAAGCGACATTCATGGATCACGGCGATCGCATGCGCGACGCTCGCGTTGGCTCTCACGGGCTGCGTCGGAAAGCCTCGATGCAACGGCGCCGAAGGACGATCGTTCGACGGTCCGTTCACCCCAGCGGCGTCCATCCTGGCGAGCGGCTCGATTTGTGGGGTCTCGTCCTCGGGCGAATCCCAGAGCCTCAACGTGTACCTCTGGGGCGAAGAGCCCGAGATGCGGCGGCTGATGCTCGAGACGCGCGTGAAGATGCTGGCGCAGGGCTGGCAAGAGTACGACCCGTCCAACGAGTACGTCCGTCGGCCCGAGAACAAGCTCTATTTTCAACAGGGGACGCAGTCGTTGAGCTTCGAGTTTCGGCGGTCTTCGTGGCGCTATTTCGGCCCCAATCAACGCGCTGCCGTTCAAGTGTGGGTCACGAGCTCGGTGCTTCGGCCTCGGCCGCAGCGCTGGCGCTGACGCTTCGATGCCCGTCGCGGAGGCGGGATAGCTCGCGTACGCTGCGCGTCGTGAGCGAGCTCGTCTGGGAAGACCTCCGAATCCTCGACGCCGTGGTTCGCGCGGGAACGATCGCGAACGCCGCGCGCGACCTCGACGTGTCCGTCTCGACCGTCTATCGACGAATCGCGGCCCTCGAGAAGGCCACCGGGCAATCGTGCATCGTTCGCGGCGACGGCGACGTCGTGCTCACCGACGCGGGCCGCGCGCTGGCGAAGGTCGCGAGCGGGACGCGCCACTCGCTGCTCGACGTGCAAGGGGCGTTTCGCGCGAAGGAGACTCGGATCGCTGGCGAGATTTCGCTCACGACGGTCGAGTCGCTCTTGCCCTACCTCGCGAGGCCCATCAGCGAGCTGTCTGCGCAGCATCCTGTGACGGTCTCGCTCTCGCTGACCGACCGCGGCCCGTCCGTGCGGGATCGCGAAGTGGACGTGGCGATCGCGATCGTCAAGCGCCCGCCGCCGAGCTGCTGGGGCCGAAGGCTCTGCAAGCTGCCGTACGGCGTGTTCGGAACGAAGCAGGCCCTCGCGCGCAAACCTCCGCTGTGGGTGCTGCGCGAAGAGGCCGAGCGGAGTTCACCAGAATCTGCGTGGGAGCGCGCGCACGCGGGGCACGCGGCGGCGAGGGCGAAGTTCAGCGCCGTGGTGGATTTGTGCGCGATGGGGGTGGGGTTGGCGCTGCTCCCCAAGCTGCTGGCGAAGATGAAATCGTCCCTGATCGAGGCCCCAGGATTCGACGATACGCACGGGCACCTCACCCGGACCGTGTGGATCCTGACCCACGAAGATCAGCGAAAAACCCCGCGAATCGCCGCGCTGGTCGACGCGCTCGTGCGCCACTTCGCCGAGTTCGAGGCGGAGTAAGCGTGGCACTTCACGGTTGAGGGGCTCTGCCGTAGGCTTCGCGGAACTCACACGTGCGTCGTGCCGTCGTCACTCTCGCGCTCAGCGCGACTGGTCTGGTGTCTGCTGCGTTGGCGATCGCACAGAGCGTTCCCACCCCTCGAACGATCTCTGTCGACGAGCTCCGTCCTGGGATGCGCGGCTACGGGCTCACCGTCTTCAGCGGGACGAGGCCCGAGCGCTTCGAGGTCGAGGTCGTCGGGACGCTCCGTAACTTTCGTCCCCGCCAAGACCTGGTGCTGATCCGCACCACGCATCCCATTTTGCAGCGCGCGAACACGGTGGGCGGGATGTCGGGCTCGCCCATCTACGTCGACGACAAGCTCGTCGGCGCGTACGCGTACGGCTGGGAGTTCGGCAACGAGCCCATCGCGGGCGTCACGCCCATCTCGAACATGATCGCCGAGCTCGCGCGCCCGAGGCGCACGCCGGCGGGGATGATCCCTGGGTATACGGTCCCCGTTCCGATCGCGGGTCCGAGCGAGGGCGCAGCGCCGGGCCGCAGGCAGACCGCGCTCGACTCGGTCGCGTCGCAGCTGCGTCTGGCGCGCGCTCCGGTGGCGACGCCGTTCGGGTCGCTCGCGCCGCTGTCGGTTCCGCTCAACGTCGCGGGCATGAGCAACGGCGCGGTGCGATTTCTGTCGGACGCGCTCGAGCCGATGGGCATCACGCCGATGCAAGCCGCGGGGACCGGGACGCAACAAGCGCCCGCCAACACGCCGGCGCACTACGAGCCGGGCGGCTCGGTCAGCGTCCAGTTGATTAGTGGTGACATCTCTGGCGCCGGGACCGGGACCGTCACGTGGGTCCGCGGCCCCGAGGTGCTCGGGTTCGGTCACCCGATGATGGAGCTCGGCGAGGTCGCGCTCCCGACGGCGCTCTCGCGCGTGTCGTGGATCCTCTCGAGCTCGCGGCGGTCGTTCAAGATCGCCGAGCCCGTTCGTCCGCTCGGGGCGCTCGTGCAAGACCGACCGAGCACGATCATCGTCGACGAGCGCGCGAGCGCGCCCACGGTCCCGATGCACGTTCGCATCACGGGCAACGACGGCGCGCCGCACAACGATTGGAACGTGCAGGTCTCCTTCCACCGCGCGCTCTTCGCGCGCTTGTGCGGGAGCGTCGTCGCCACCGTCCTCGAGACCGCGGCGGGAGACAACTCGGACGCCGCGTACACGATCACGTCGCGCGTTCACACGAGGGACCGAGGCGTCCTCGAGTTCACGGACGTGGGCGCGACGCTCGCTGGACCGGGAGCGATCTCGCCGCTGTCGATGTCCTTCTTCGAAGCGGTCGATCGACTGTCGGACAACCCGTTTCAGCCCGTGCGGATCGATCGCGTCGACGTCGAGGTCAACCTCCGTTGGCGACGAGACCTCTACTACGTGCGCAACGTCTCGCTCTCGCGCGCAGAGGCAGACCCCGGACAGACCGTGCAGCTGCACGTCTCGCTCGGTCAGTACGCAGCGGCGCCCATCACGAGGACGATCCCGATCGAGGTCCCTCGGGACCTCGCGGGGCGCGAGATGGAGATCGAAGTGATGCCCGGCGGCGAAGCGGTCCCGGACCTGCCCGAGCCCGAGAGCATCGACGACCTCGTTCGCAACCTCACGACGAGCTACCCAGACGACGCGCTGGTGGTGGTCGTGCGGATGCCTGGACAGGGAGCGCTCGTTCGAGGACGCGCGCTCTACAACCTCCCGGGGAGCGCGTTCGACGCGCTCAGGCCGGGCACGAGCACGGACGGGGCAGAGCCCTTGTCGAACGTGCGGCGGACGGTGGTTCCGCTCGGGCGCATCGTCATCGGCCGCGATCGCGTGCGGCTGCGCGTGCGCGAGCTCAGGCAGTGACACACAGCGCGAACCCGACAACACTTTGAAAACGTGTGCGCGAGATACAGCGAAGATGAACAGACGACTCACTCTGGTTGCGGGCCTCTCGATGGCGGCGGCGGCGGCGCTCGCGGTGGTTCCGCGGGGCTCGGAGGCGGTGCAGACGCGCACCATGGTCCTCGATTCTGCCAGCGATTTCTCTAGCGGAACGATGGATCGCACCGCGGTCGCCTCCGACGGCAGCGTCGTGCTCGGCCAGGACGTCACGCGCGTCGCGCTCGACCCCGCGGCGGGGGGCGTGTGGTCTCTCTACGACGCGGGCGACGCGCTCTACGCGGGCACCGCCGCGGACGGTCGCGTCTATCGCATCGTGAACAACCGCGCCGAACACTGGGCGAACACCGGCGGCGTCGCGGTGAGCTCGATCGTCGCGGGCGAGAACAACACGCTCTACGCCGCGCTCGTCGGCAGCGGAAACATCGTGAAGCTCCGCGGTCCCGAGAACGGCCGCCCGCGCGACGGCGAGCGCTTCGCGGCGCTCCCGGGCGTCGAGCACGTCTGGTCGCTCGTGTACGACCGCGCGCGCCGCACGCTCTTCGCCGCGACGGGCCCAGACGGAAAGCTCTTCGCCATCGACGCTCAGGGCCGCGCCACGGTCGTCTTCGACGCCGACGAGCCCAACCTGTACTCGCTCGCGCTCGGCGCGAACAACACGGTGTACGCAGGGACGGGCGGAGGAAACGCCGCGGTCCTCTACGCCGTTCGCGGCCCGAGCGACGCGCGCGCCCTCGCGCGCTTCGCGGGCAACGAGGTGAAGAGCATCCTCGTGGCGGGCGATGTCCTCTACGTCGCGGCCAACGAGTTCAGCGAGGGGCTCTCGTTTCCGACGTCGCGATCGCTCTTGCAGACGCGCACGCCGTCGCCGGGCGGAACGGGTGGATCTCGCCCGCGTCCCGGCCGTGGCGCGCTGTACCTCGTGCGCGCGAGCGGCGTGAGCGAGCGGCTCTATCAATCGTCGGACACGCACCTGACGTCGCTCGAGTGGGACGCGCAGCGGCGCGTGGTGTTCGCTGGTACGGGAGCCAACGGCCGCGTGGTGTCCGTCGGTGAAGATCGCACCGCGACGATCGCGTTCGACGTGGACGAGACCAGTGTCCTGTCGATGTCTCTCTCGGGCCGCACGCGCGCGTTTGCGACGGGCGACACGGGAGCTGTGTACGTGGTGAACGCGAGCAACGCGCAGCGCGCGACGTGGACGAGCCGCGTGCTCGACGCGACGCAGCCCGCGCGATGGGGCTCTGTGCGATGGCGCGGCACCGGCGCGCTCGACTGGGAAGTGCGCTCGGGCAACAGCGATCCGCCCGACGGGACGTGGTCCGCGTGGGCGCCTCTGCGCGAGGACGGGACGGTCCCGGACACGAGCACGCGCTACCTGCAAATTCGCGCGCGATTCTCTCGCGACGCCGCGACGGTGCTCCGCGCCGTGACCGTGTACTACCTCCCGACCAACCAGCGTCCGGTGCTCACAGAGGTCACCGCGGCCTCGCCTTCGGGAGAGTCTCGCTCGCCAACGGTGCGCCTCAACTGGAAGGTCGAGAACCCCGACAACGACTCGCTTCGCTATCGCGTTCGCTACCGCGGCGACGGAGAGACCACGTGGCGCGGGCTCCTTCGCAACAGTGAGTACACAACGTCCACGAGCACCGAGTGGAACGTCGACGGCCTCCCCGAGGGCTTCTACCGCGTGAGCGTCGAAGCGTCGGACGAGGCTTCGAACGCCGATGGCGACGCGCTCACGGACCGCCGCGAGAGCGAGCCGGTGCTGATCGACACGACGGCGCCCACGGTGACCGCGCGCATCGAAGGCGGGCGCGTCGTGGGTGACGTTCGCGACGGAGCGAGCTCGATCACGCGCATCGAAGTGTCGTTCGACACGCACGAGTGGCGACCGGCGCGCGCGGCGGACGGCGTCTTCGACGAGCGCGAAGAGCGCTTCGAAGCGCGCACCCCGAGCGGGCTTCCCGCGGGCGAGCACACCGTGGCCGTGCGCGCGTACGACGAAGCTGGCAACATGGGCGTGGGGAGCGTCGTGTTGCGCGTTGCGGGAGCGACGGGACAAGCGGCAGCGGGCGCGGCGCGGCGGTAGAGAGTCCCCCACCCGCGCTGCCGCGCGCCCCGCCCCCACGTAGTGAGGGCGGCGGCTTCGCGTTGTGATTGCGCTCGTTTTTGCTGCGTAAGTTGATTGTGTGGACCCTTGCTCTGCAAGGGCAGCTCTTCGCTCGATTCTCGCGAGCGTCATACGGCGATCGTCGCCGCGGCAGAGCAACAGGCCACACAATCAACCTATGCAGTAACTGCAAGCGCATTCACAACGCGAAGCCCTCACTACGTAGGGGCGGGGCGCGCGGCAGCGCGGGTGGGGGCGTCGCAGTGCACCGCATCGACGATGCGGGCCACGACTCGCGACAGCTCGTCGAGCACGAGCTCGTTGCGAAACCGAATCACCCGCAAGCCTTCGCGCTCGAGCGCGAGCGTCCTGCGGTGATCTTCTTCGAGTTGGAGATCGTGTACGTCGCCGTCGACCTCGATCACGAGCCGCGCGCTCGCGATGTAGAAGTCAACGATCCATCCGCGAATGACGTGTTGTCTGCGCACACGACAGCCCAACGAACTGCCGCTGAGCACGCCCCATAGTCGATCCTCTGCCGGCGTCGCATCCCGACGCAATCGGCGAGCAGCGGCGACTTTGTGTGGGTGTGCGCCAGTGCGTCCCGGTGTCCGTCCCCTCCGAGCCATCGCAGGCAGCGTAGCGCACGCCCTCCGAGCGCCAAGCCGTGCGTCCCCGGTGCCGCACCCGGTGGCAGGCTCGCTGCCACTGGTGGCAGAGCCGCTGCCACCGAGAGCGGCACCGCAGCACGCTCGGCCACCATGGCGGCCGCCATGGCGGGGGTGGCGGTTCGGCCAGGGGGTGCCTGCGATTTCCCGGATGATTGCGGCATTTCACGCTGGCACGCGTCGCGCACTCGATGGCGACGCGATGCAATCTCCCTTCGATGCGATGGCCAAGGCGCTCATCGACGCCGCGCTCGAAGGCGTCTGCGACGTGTCGCTGCAAGAGCCCGTCGCGCCGGACACGCTGTACTCGGACGCGGTGATCGATCCACGCGCGCCGACGGACCAGATCGTCGCGCGGGGATTGCTCGGTCGCATGGCCTCGATCTCGTGCGTGATCGAAGCGTTTGCGACGGTGCCGACCGCGTTCGACGCCGACCGCTGCGTCGCGAGGGTCGCGCTCTTGCGCGCGAACCAACGACGCGATCGGGTGCTGTGGATGGTGTCCCCCGGTCGAGCGCGCTCGGTGATCGAGGCGTTTGCGCTCGAGCCCGATCGAGCGTGGCCGCGAGGCGTCTACGTGGGACGAACGAGCCGCGTTCCAAGGGTGATCGTGGTGAGCGAGCTCGCGCGTGCGCGATCCACGCTGCTGCTTCGGCTCATGGGTCGCGGCGCGGTGTTGCGCGCGGCGATCGAAGAGTCCACGCAGCTCAGCGACGACGCATGGGAGCTCCCGTTCGTGAGGCGCATCCTGTTGCGCATGCGGACAGAGTTGCGCAGGATGACCGGTGACGACACGTTTTCGAAGGAGATCGAGATGCGATACGCAGAATATGTCGCGCCCGTCGAAGAGATGATGCAGCGGCTCGAGGCGCTCGAGGCGCGCGGGGAGGCGCGTGGTGAGGCGCGCGGGGAGCTCATCGGCGAGCGACGCGCGCTCGTGACGTTTCTGGTGGCGCGAGGGATCGCGGTGGACGAAGGCACCTCCGCGCGCATCGCGGCCTGCGAAGACAAAGAGCAGCTCGCGCGCTGGATCGCGCGCGCGGCGACGGCGAACTCGATCGAGACTGTGTTCGAGTGACGGCCGCGCGGGCTCCCTTCGCGGCGTGTACACTCAGCGTCGGATGGAGAAGCCCTCGCTCGCGGCGCCGCGCAATCGCATGAAGGGGCAGTCGTTTCGAGGGTGGCTCGAGGTGTTCGAAGACGTCGCGAAGGGACACTCGAAGACCGCGTTGCTCGCGGCGCTTCCGACAGAGATCGCAGAGGCGTTTCACTACAAGGCGATCATCGCCTCGGGGTGGTATCCGATCGATTGGTACCTGCGCTTGTACGAGGCGAGCCAGCGTATCGGCGTCGATCAACAGGGATTTGCAAAGCGCATGGGCCGCGCGACGACCGAGCACGACATGCGAGGGATCTACAGCTTCATCGTGAAGTTCGCCTCGCCAGGAATGGTCTTCGCGACCGCGCAGCGACTGTTGGGGATGTACGTCGAAGACGTCTCGACGAAGCTCGTTCACAAAGAAGACACGCGCGTTCGAATGCAGGTGAAGATCGCGGGATCGTTCAACGAGCTGTTGGATGAGCTCGCGGGCGGAGGCGATGCGATGCTCTCGGTCAACGGCGCGAAGAGACCCCTCGTGCAGTGGAAGCAAGCAGGCTTCGACGCCGTCGAACTCTCGGCAGAGTGGCAGGAGCGCTGAGGGGGCTTTCGAGAGGCAGCGCGACGTCCGATTGTCAGAGCGAAGCACGAAAGGTCGTCTTCGCCTGCACGACTCGCAAACTCAGCCTCGAGATCAGCGAGCCGATCACGGAGCGCGCTGCCATGAAGAGCCCTTACGCGTTGCTGCTCGTGACTCTCGCGTCGGCGGGCTGCGCGCTCGATCACGAGACGTCTCGCGACGACCAAGCACCCCTCGAACAAGGCGCGACGCCCTTGCACGTCCGCGCGCAGCGCGCGGTCGTCGCGGTCCGCCAGCTCGCGGCGCGGGTCGAAAGACCAGTGTCCCCGATCGCGCTCGTGGCCCCGCTCGTCGAGTTGCGATCGACCTCGGTGACGCCAGCGGAGAGCACGGACGAAGACCTCTTCGATGAAGACGAAGACGAAGACGAAGACGAAGACGACACGAAGGGGTGGCCGCCGCGCTCGAGGCGATCACGACGTTTGCGCTCGGTCTTCGCGAGCGTCGCGGATCCGTGCGGACAAGCGCGCTCGGGCGACGGGCTCTATTGCGGTCGATCGCTCGGCGGGGCCGCGGGGGACAACCTCTACTTTTGTCGCAACGGAAGCACGGTGCGCGTCACGCCCTGCGCCAACGGTTGTCGCGTACGGCCGCCGGGCACGCCGGACGAGTGCGCGCCGGCGCCAGGGAGCCGCGCGGACTTCTACCTTCCGCTCGCGTGCGGGCAGCGCGCGAACGTCCTGCAGGGGCACCACGGAGACTTCAGCCACGACGGCATGAATACATGGGCGTACGACTTCACCCTCCCTCGCGGCACGCCCGTGTACGCGATGGCCGGGGGCGTCGTCACGCACGTCCGCGACCGCGAGCGCCCCGGCAGCGCCTGCTGGAACGGCGGCGGCCGCGGCTGCATCGAGCACAGCAACTACGTCTCGATCCTTCACGCGGACGGGACGCGCACGGTCTACCTCCACCTCGACGAGCCCGAGGTCGCGCGCGGCGCCACCGTGACCCGCGGTCAGCGCATCGGGCGCTCGGGCAACACCGGGTTCTCGACGCGACCGCACCTCCACGTGCAGCGGCAGCGCAACTGCGGACGGTGGTTCTGTCAGAGTATTCCCTTGTCGTTTCGCGACGCGGGGATGCTCGTGACGGGCGAGAGGGTCACGAGTCAGAACTGCCCGTGATCGAGCGCGCGCGGGCTCGGCGTCAACGCGCGGCGGGACGGTGGCGCTCCATCAGCAGCTCGTCGACGAACGCCCCGTCGACGACGAGGGTCTTCGACTCGACGCCGTACACGCGAAATCCACAGCGAAGGTACAGGCGAATCGCCGCCGCGTTGCTCGTCGCGACCGAGAGCCGGACGACGTCGATCCCGATCGCGTCCGAGTGAGCGAGACACGCGCCGACGACGCGATCGCCGAGGCGCGCCGACCGAGCCTCGGGCGCGACGTAGACCGCGAAGAGGCCGGCGCCGTGCCGCATCTTCGCGAGCCCGTTGCGGACGAGCGTGCTCATCGCCACGAGCGCCCCGTCGCGACGGGCGACGATGGTCACGCCGTTGTCGCTCGCGACGCCGCTCGCCGCGCGCTCGTCCCAAAACGACTCAGGCTTTGCTGCCTCTTCGTCGTGCGATACGGCAAACGCTTCGGGGTGCTCGTGAAGCGCCCGAAGGCGCAGCGCGCGCAACAGCGCCCCGTCTCGCGCGGTGATCGATCCCAACGAAGTAGCCTCGGCAGGCTCCCCAGTATCGCGGCTCATGACCGTTGAGCTTCTGTGTCTGGCGCCGGGATTGTAAAGGCGTCGAGCGAATCCAAGTGAAGGGAGTCGCTCTTCGATCGGCCCGCGACGCGGTAACGTCGTGCGTATGAGCAGCATTCGACGCCTCGTGTTCGCAGCGGCGACCCTCGCCGCGTGCGGCGACATGATCGAACCCGGGACCGACAGCGGACGGCCCACGCGAACCGACGCGCGCTCGGACAGCGCGCTCGAAGACCGAGCCGCGCCCGCGATCGATGGCGCTACGACAGACGCCTCCATCACGGACACCGGAATTCAAGTGATGGACGGCGGCACGAGCGCGGACCCTTGTGCGTCGCGCCAAGACGGGACGCACTGCGACGGCATGCTCTTGCGCGCGTGCGCGACAGGGCGGACGACGATGACCGTTCCGTGCATGGACGGCTGCATCGACCGCGGCGCGATGAGCGCGTGTGGCTCGGACGCGGTGGACCCGTGCTTCAACGATCCAGACGGAGATTACTGCGGCGGATCGATCGGCGCGACGACGCGACAAAACGACCTCTACCGCTGTCGCGGGCGCCGGACCGAGCGCATCGACGCGTGCGGCGAAGGCTGCTTCGATCGACCGGGAGGCACCGACGTGTGCGCGTCGGACATGGTCGACCCGTGCTTCAACGACCCCGACGGGCGCTACTGCGGGAGCTCGATCGGCGCGACGACACGACAAAACGATGTGTACGTGTGCGCCGGGCGACGCACGAGCACGATCGAGGCGTGCTCGATGGGCTGCGAAGGCTCCGCGGGCATGGCGCGCTGTCGAACGAGCACCACCGACCCGTGCACCGCGGCGACCTTGGGAGACGGACTCTATTGCGGCCGCTCGCTGGGAATGGGGTCGCCCGACACGCTCTACGACTGTCGCGCGCGACGCACGGCGAGCGCGATGCCGTGCATGCACGGGTGCCTCGTTCGGCCGCCGGGGATGCCCGACGCGTGCAACCCGCCGCCGGGCTCGACGCCGGGCTATCGACTGCCGTTTGCGTGCATGTACTCGACGACGGTCACGCAGGGAAACAACAGCGCGTTCAGCCACAACGGGACGCAGGCGTGGGCGTACGACTTCGGGGTTCCCCGAGGGACGCCGGTGGTGGCGATGGAGGCGGGGACCGTCACGCACGTCAACGGCTCGGTCGTCTCGGGCGGCGCTTGTTGGAACGGCGGCGGCAGCGAGTGCGCCAACACCGTCAACTACGTCTCGATCCAGCACGCCGATGGAACCCGCACGCTCTACCTCCACCTCGACGCCCCCGAGGTCGCGCGCGGCGCCATCGTGACCCGCGGTCAGCGTATCGGGCGCTCGGGCAACACGGGCTGGTCGTCCGGGCCGCACCTCCACGTGCAGCGACAAGCCAACTGCAGCTCGTGGTTTTGCACCAGCCAGTCGCTCACGTTTCAAGAGGCAGGGATGCCGGGCTCGGGCGCGCGCGTGACGAGCAACAACTGCCCGTAGAGGGGCATCGATGTGCTGATATTCAACGTGCGGTGAGCGTGAACTCTCCGCACGCAGCGCGCGTCGTGCTCGCGACCGCGAGGTAGAACACGGTGTCCCTGGCGTCTGCGGCGAGCAGGAGCATCGAGGTCGAGCAGCTCCGGCGCGTGACTCCGCACGGATCCTGATGCTCGATCGCGAATCCGGGGCTCACCGTCACCTGCACATCGCGCCCTGCCGGGACCGCGATCGCGACGTAGCTCGTCGGCGCTTCGACCCCTGCGCACGCAGGGACGAGCCTCGAGGGCGCTCCGCACGTCGTCGATCGATAGGACAGGGGCGCCGAGAATCGCGCTGCGGTGTCGCACGTCGGCGGAGTGGTCGCGTCGAGGCTCACGGGGACGACGTCGGACGGAGGATCCGAGCGAGCGTCCGTTCGCGCGTCTGCGACGTCACTCGCGTCCGTCACGTCCGTTCCGTTCGCGGCGTCCGCGCCGTTCGTTGCGTCTGTTGTGTCGGAGGCTGCGTCCGCGGCGTCCGAGACCTCTGCGGCGTCCGCGGGTCGCGCGTCGGGTGCGTCGGTCGGAGCTGCGTCCATCGCGTCTTCGATCGCGGCGCCATCGCTCGCGTCGCTCGCGTCCATCGCGTCGGGCGAGCCGTCGTTGTCTCGTGCGTCGACGGGCGCGGGTCGATCAGCGACGGCGCGGTCCGTCAACGACTGCTGCGCGTCGAGCGGAACGTACCCGACGCGGCCGCAACCGACGACACATACAAGCGACACTCCGACCAACGCGACGAGTCTCATGGTGAAGACGCAGAACGTACCATCTGCTCGAGGTCCGAGCCGTGGACGTAGCGAAACCACACGAGCGCGTCGACCTCGGCGTCCCCCGTTGGCGTGTTGTACGTGGGCGGCTCGCGGCGCCAGCGCTCGGCGAGCGATCGCGCGCGCTCGTGCGCTTCGTCGAAGTACCGCGCGCGCTCGCGGGCGATGTCCGCTTCGGACATGGGGGCCTCGTGATCGCCGGCCGCGAAGGTGAGCACGCTCTCGACGAGCGCTTCGACCGTGAGCTCGAGCGGCGCCGTGTCGCGAAAAGTCGCGCCGGCGAAGCGCCAGACGCCGTCGTTCCACCCGAGGGTGTAGGCAGGAACAAAGTGATCGCCGTGGTCTGCCACGAACTCGATCGCCGACAAGATGAACTCGATGTCCTCGTGGTTCGCGTAGTAGGGCAGCGAGACGCGGACCCAGCCGGGCTTCACGCCGATGATTCCCCGGCGAATTTGCGCGCGATATCGCTCGGACACGTCCTCGCCGATGCCGAGCAACCGGTGTCCGTAGGGGCCCGCGCACGAACAGCCCGCGCGGCTCTGGATCCCGAACAAGTGATCCATGAGCGCGCTCACGAGGTCGTGGTGCAGCCCCTCGACGTTGAACGAAATGATCGCCAGTCGATCGAGCTCCGTCGGGCCGAGCAGCTTGATCCTCGGGTGCTTCGACAGCCGCGCCAACGCCGCGCGAGCCAGCGCGATTTCGTGTGCGAGGAGCTCCTCTGCGCCGACCATCTCCTTGACCAAGAACGCGACGCCCGCGCGCAGATCGTTGATGATCGCGGGGGTCCCAGCCTCTTCGCGCTCGTCGAGCTTGTGCGTGTAGTCCACGCGGTGCGCGTGCTCGAACGCCGCGACGTAGTCGACCGTTCCTCCCCCTGGTCGCTCGGGGGTCCTCGTGCGAAAGAGCGCTCGATTGGCCACGAGGACGCCCGACGCCTGCGGCCCGCCCAAGAACTTGTGGACCGACAGCGACACCGCGTCGAGCCGATCGCGAGGGTCCTCGGGGTGCATGTCGATCGGGACGTACGGGCCCGCCGCCGCGTAGTCGAAGGTCGCGAACGCCCCGTGCGCGTGGAGCACCCGCGCGATCGCGTGGACGTCCGAGAGCACGCCCGTGACGTTGGAGGCCGCAGAAAAAGCCCCAATTTTGAGCGGCCGATCGCGATACGCCTCGAGCGCGCGGTCGAGCGCGTGCACGTCGATCGCCCCGCGCGCGTCGAGCGGGGTCTCGACGACCTCGGCGATCGACTCGAGCCACGGGAGCTCGTTCGAGTGGTGCTCGTAGGGACCCACAAAAACAACGGGCCGCTCGTTCGCTGGGATGTGTGACGACAAGCGGTACGCGCGCTCGAGCGGCTCGCTGATGCGAAACCCGAGCAGGCCCACGAGCTTGTTGATCGCCGCCGTCGCCCCGGCGCCGACGAAGAGCGCGACGTCGTCGTCGTCCGCGTGCACCGCGCGACGGACCACCGAGCGTGCTTCTTCGCGCAGGCCCGTCATGATGCGCCCCGTCGTCGAGACGTTGGTGTGCGAGTTCGCGTAGAACGGTCGCACGCGCCGGATCCACGCTTCGACGAAGTGCAGATAGCGCCCCGACGCCGTGAGGTCCGCGTACGTCACCAGCCGTCGGCCGAAGGGAGTGTCGATGCACGCGCGGCGACCGACCTCGTTTTGTCGCAAGAAACCCAGGACGTCGCGCTCGAGCAGCTTTTTGTTCATCAGTGGCTCTTCGGTGAGGGATGCAGCGTCAGCGCTCGTCGTGCGGCTCGTCCGAGGGGCCTCGTACGCCGAGCGATCGCGAGAGCCGCTCGTGAAAGGCGCGCGCCGAGTGGACGCCCGCGCGGCGGAGGAGCTCGTTGCGCGCGGCGACCTCGACGACGATGGTGGTGTTTTTTCCAGGTCGAACTGGGATTCGGCGGAGGGGGATCTTCACGCCGAGCACCTCGAACCACTCGTCGTCGAGGCCCAAGCGATCCCAGTCTTCGCCTTCGCTCTGCGGGATCAGTCGAACGACCATCTCGAGGCGCTTGCGCTTGCGCACGGCGGCGACGCCGAAGAGGTCCTTCACGTCGAGCACGCCGAGGCCGCGCACTTCGAGGTGGTTTTCGAGCAGGGGCGTGGAGGTTCCGTAGATGAGCCCCGGCGGTCGGAGGATGCAATCGACGACGTCGTCGGCGACGAGGCGATGTCCTCGCTGCACGAGCTCGAGCGCGCACTCGGATTTTCCGATGCCGCTCTGGCCCATGAGCAACAGCCCCACGCCGTGGACGTCGACGAACACGCCGTGCACCTGCGTCCGCGGCGCGAGCTGATCATCGAGAAACGAGTGAATGCCGCTGATGGTCGTCGACGACTTGGCGCTCGACGCGATCAACGGAACCCCGAGCGCCCTCGACGCGCGCACCAGCGACGCGCTCGGTCCGCCTTGGGCCGTCACGATCACGCAGGACAACCCGAGCGAGAAGAAGGCCTCGCACGCCGCGTCGCGCTCGCCCGCGGTCATCTTCGCGAGAAAAGAGCACTCGGTTTCTCCGAGGATCTGCACGCGTGAAGGCACGATTCCGTCGAAGTGGCCGACGAGCGCGAGCCCTGGCTTCTGGATCCTCGCGTGGGTGATCACGCGATCCAGCCCCGCTTCGCCGGCCACCAAATCGAGCCTGCTCGGGAGGTCTTTGGCGGTGAGCAGCGCGCGCGCCGCGATCGCTCTAGGGGTGCTCTCGCTCATCGATGCGCGGGAGGTTGTACCGCAGCGCGGCGAGACACACGAAACGGAGTATCGCTGATCGACGAGAGTGCACGCGACTTTTCACTTCGCGTACTCTCTTGTGCGCGATGCCTTCTCTTCGTGCTTCGACGCTCGCGCTTGTTGTGTGCACGCCGCTCGCTGGATTCGCAGGGTGCGCGGTGTACGACCCGTCTCTCTTGCCGCTTCCGGGGCGCGACGTGCGCGAAGCGACCGCGACGGACACTCGAACGCCCGACGGGCAAACCGACGCGAACGCCGACGCTGGGATCGACAGCGGAACGGACGCGGGCACCGACACGGGGATCGACGGAGACCTCGCGGACACGGGGATCGACAGCGGGACGGACGCGGGCACGGACACCGGCGTCGATGTACGAACGGACACCGGGACAGGGCCCTGCAGCGCGCCGCAGACGATGTGCGGCGCAGGTTGTGTGGACCTCGCGACAAACGTCGCCCACTGCGGGAGCTGCTTCAACGCGTGCCCGTCGGTGTTCAACGGGACGGCGCAGTGTCAGGCGGGGCGGTGCGTTCCGATGTGTACGCCGCCTGCGTCGCCGTACGACCGGCGGGGGTGCGTGTTCGCGTCGAGCGACGCGTGTCCTGCCACGAGCAACACCTCGCGCGTGCTCACGAACAGCACGCACGTGCGCTTCGACAACCTCGCGCGCACGCCCGCGAACAACCTCAATTTCATGGGCGCGTGCGCGACGCTCACGGGCGCGGACCAGACGTTTGCGCTGAGCTCGCCGCTGACCGCGACGTGGCAGGTCGAGTTCTTCTCGGAGTCGTTCAACGGAGGAGTCGCGCTTCGCGCTGGAAATTGCCTCACCGTTCAAGCCAGCGACGTCTGCGCGAACAACGTGACGACCTTCGGTCGAGAGCTCGTCTCGACCTCGACGGTGGTGTCCGCCAACACGCCGATCTACGTCGTGGCGAAGGCCGCGACCGGCGTCACGGGGCCGTTCGCGATCGCTGCGACGCCGAGCGCTGCGTGCACCGACCGCACGCTCGACAGCGGCGAGACGTGCGACGACGGAGACCTCGTCGAAGGCGACGGATGCAGCTCGGGCTGTGGATTTACAGCGACGACGGGGTCGAGCTGCACCGAGCCTCCGGGCGCGCAGGCCATCGTGCTCGACGTGGGGACGCAGAGCTACCGTGTCACTCCCGCGGTCAACGTCGATTCGCGCATGCTCCCTTGCGGGATGGCGGGCGCGAGGGATTTCGTCACGTTCGTTCGACCGATGGCCACTGGCAACATCGAGGTGCGCACAGGGGTCAACGAAGCCGCGGCGCTCTATCCCGTGGGATGCGCGGGCGCTCCGCTCGCGTGCGCGCCGGTGAACGCAGGCGCTGCCACGATGGTCACCGCGGGGACGACCTACGCGCTCGTCGTCGAGTCGGCGCTGCGTCCGCTCGAGTTTTCGCTGACGCTCTCGCGCTGCGGCAACGGGACGATCGAGGGCAACGAGCAGTGCGACGACGGCAACGCCACCGTCGGCGACGGGTGCAATTCGCTCTGCGGTCGCGAGGCCAACTGCCAGCTCTCGATCGCCGCGAGCGCGCCGTTGACCGCGCCCGCGAGGCCGCCGTTTACGAACTGCGCGGTGGTTCCGTTGACGGGGACGATCACGAGCGTCTCGCCGCCAGTGCTCTCGCACACGACCCGCGTCGTGCTCGCGGCAGGCGACCGCGTGAGCGTCACGATGACGCGCACGGGAGGGACCGCGATGATGCCGTGGGGCGTCGAGATCATGCCCGAGTCCGCCGCGGCCACGGCGACCGCAGGCACCGCGTGCAACACAGGGCGCGCGTTCGTGTGTGCGAACGACGCAGGATCGAGCAACAACAGCGCGACGTGGATCTCGCCCATGGGGGGCGCTTACCTCGTGCGCGTGTTCTCGCAGGGCGCGGCGGCGCTCACGTTCAACGGGCGGATCTCGGTCGAGCGGTATCCGACGTTGTAGTCGCTCCGAAGCCCCATCTTCGCAGCGGTGCGTCACGAGAACACAGGCCCCTTTGCGACGCGTTGCGTCAGCGAATTGTCCCTGTGGAACGCGCTTCGACGCGCGTGAGGGCGCGCTCGGCGAGGTAGCGTAAACGCACTGCGGCACGGGCCCGGAGGTGTTGTTGTGCGAATGAATTCCTTGCGATGGATCGTGGGCGGGCTGGCGCTCTCGGCCGCTCAAATGACGTGTACGACGGCGTTCGATACGACGCGCATCGAGTCGCCTCGAGCGGCGACGGTGGGCGGCGACGTGTTCGGCGTCGTGTGCGAGCGCGTCGACGTGAGCGAAAACCCGTCGGACCTCGACTTTTCGCGCGGTCGTCCCGTGTGCAGCGGCCAGACGATGGACCCGTGCGCGCCGGGCGCGAACGGCGGCGTCGGCCCGCGCGTGTGCGCCCTCGCAGCGAGGCGAACGCCCATTATTTCAGCGCTCGATCGCGTGGTTCCGTCGTCGCTCTACCAGCCGATGGACTCGATGCTCGTGCGCTTGTTGCCGCTGTACGGCCCGCAAAACGGCCGCTTCACGCCCGGCGCGATGGTCGATCTGCCCGACGGAACACAGGCCCCCGCCGAAGACCTCCTGCCGCGCATGACCCGCGCGACGAGCGTCATGATGAGCTCGCTCGCCAACAACGAAGAGGTCGTCGCCGCGATCTCGCGCATCTCGCATCGCGAGGGGACGCGCCCGCTTCGCCTCGCGCTCGGCATGACGCAAGTGCTGCTCTCGTACCCGCGCTTGGGCACGACCATCGAGCGCACGATGAACCTCCTGCGCGAAGAGCGCCCAGGACGCCCCGCGGGCGCAGGCAACCCGCAGTTCAACATCTTGATGGACGTCGCGCGCGCAGAGACCGCGACCGCACAAACGACACGCCCAGACGCGACAGGGACGACGCTCGACGCGTTTCTCGACCTCGCGTTTGCGACGGACGACTCGCTCTCGACCAACAAGCCGCGGCTCATCGTCCGACGCGACAACGTGGGTATGCCGCGCGTCGCGCAGTCGGGAGGGAGCTTTCCCTCGCCCTTCGTCGATGGAAACAGCGACGGAGCCGCGGACAGCCAAGACGGACGCTTCGTCGCAGGCAATCGCCCCCTCAACGTCCCGACGCCGTTCGCGACGACGGTGAACGAGCGCGGCGTGAGCCGCGACACCGAAGGCCGCGCGATGGCCAACGGCGGGCCCATCTACGAGTACGTCGACATGGATCGCACGGTGCTCGGCGCGCTCATGCGCGACGCGAGACCACTCGTGAGCCCCACGCAGAACACCGCCCTTCGCCTCGCGCGCGGCGCGAGCGTGCTCTTCGGGCCGCGTCGCATGGCGATGGGCGAGCGCAGCGCAGCCGACGTCGCGTGCCCGACCGAAGACGCGCCGAACGCGCGCTGCCACCCGCCGGCGGTGCAGTACAACCAGTTCGATTCGTCGGGCTCGGCGCCGGCGCTCGACCTCGCGCACGCGCTGGGAATCCTGCTCGGACACCGCGAGATCGACAGCACGCTCGCCGTCGCCGAGCAGCTCATGAGCAACCACAGCAGCCTGCTCGCTCGCAATATGGCGGCGCTGCTCGAGATCGACAACGTCTCGGACATGACGCCCAACGCGCGCATGGCCGCGACGGCGAACATCTACGACGACCTCATCGACATCCTCCGCGACGTCGCGCGCAAACCGGGGCTGCTCGAAGACATCCTCGCCGCCGTCGAAGACCCCGCGACCGAGCAGTGGATGCGCGCGTTTGCGACGTTCGCGGTGCACAAGGATCGCATCGAGCCCGACTGGTCGAGCCAGGCGAGCATGAACGCGTCGCTCGCGTCGCGGACGTTCTCGCGCATGGTGGACTACGCGCGGCCCGACACGACGGATCACCGCGTCGATGCCACGGGCATTCCGAGCTACGGGCCCAACGACAATCGCAGCGTGTTTCAGCGCTTCTTGCACCTCGTGTACGACCTCGACGGCGTGCGCATGTGCAACAAGAACGGCGCGCGCATCACGGTCAACAACGTGCCCATTCTCAACACGGTGACCTTGCCGGGAACCTACGGGGAGTGTGAGGTTTTCGAAGTACCCGACGCAGCCGTGTTTTACCTGCAGACTGTGATTTCTGACGGAGTTGATGGGCCAATTGGCCGGCTCGAGCTCAAACCTTCATTCATTGGCGCACTGTCGCGAGCAACTCTGTCGGCGGGTTTGTTCGAAAGCACACTGGCACGCTCTTCAGAAATCGAAGGATTCGACCTGACGCCGACGCCGCGCGCGGTCAATCGAATGGTGTTTGCGCCCGACCAACGCCGAACACCTCTTTTCCGCGACCTCTTGAATCCGCCGACCACAAGGGACGGGCGCCCCATTCGCGAGGTGCACCCGGGGACCATCTTCGCGTGGGAGACCAACAACTTCTACGCGGGGCTTCGGCCGCTCGCGCGCGCGTTCAACCGGCACGAGGGCGGGCTCAAGCTCTTCGTGCGGATGATGTCTTGGATGCACCTGCACTGGGCCACGCGCGAGGCGGGGCAGTATCAGGATCGCGATCCCAACAACGCGTTCTTCTCGAAGATGTCTGGCGGTCGCAACTACGAGCCCATCTTCGCGGCGGCGATGCGCGGCGATCTCCCTGCGGCCTCGCGCGAGCTCGTGCGCGTGCTCCCGACGTTGCGCGTGGGGACGCGCACGGGGCGCGACGTAATCGCCAACGCGGTGCGCATGGTGGTCGATCACGGGCAGTTCGCGAACCTCGCGTACCGTGATGGACGCACGACGACGACGCGCTCGGACGGGATGACCCGCGTCGATCAACCGGCGCTGTTCTACTTGTTCGCGGACGCGTTCAACGCGATG
This sequence comes from Myxococcales bacterium, assembly GCA_016793325.1. Taxonomy (GTDB): domain Bacteria; phylum Myxococcota_A; class Polyangia; order Polyangiales. The sequence continues at coordinate 200,818 of JAEUKI010000040.1, forward strand.
GACACGCAGTTCGAGCGCGATCCCATGGCGCGCGCCGCGTGGGAAGGCGCGCGCTCGCAGCTCGTCGACACCTTCCTCGGAACGACGGGCACGGGCTCTTCCACGCAGTTTTCGAATCGGCAGATCCCTGTGGTGGGTCGCATCGCGCTCCAGTGGGCGCGGCGACGATTGGCCGCGCACCAGATGGCCGGCGACACTGACGCGTGGGCGCGAGGCCTGTCGCGTCGCGCGGCGGAGACGACCTCGGGCCCGACGTTCGCGGCGGCGTACGACCTGCTCACGGTGCTCGACTCCGATCCGATGGCGCGCGGAGCCGTGGGAGACCTCCTCACGTGGCTGCTCGACGACTCGGGGATCAACCCGGACAACGCCTTCGGGATCACGCTCGCGGCGAGCGGCGACGTCTTGCAGATGCTGAAGGTCGATCAGGACATCGTGCCGCTCTTGCGTGGGATTTCACCGGTGTTTCAGCGACGCGTGAACAGCGTCGAGGGGCCCGAGATCCCCGACGGGCTCGTTCCGTCGGCGCTGCGCATGCTCGATCGCGCGCGGGAGTACGACACCGATCACGTGCTCGATCGCGTGCTCGTGAACCTCGTGACGAGACCGAACCCGATGGTCCCCGGCGACGAGCCGATCAGCGTCCTCGGCGACGCCATCGCAGAGAACGTCCGCGAGGTCCCCAACGCAGGAACGCCCCTCTCTCGAAATGATGTGCGCCGCATGTTCAACGAGATGGACCTGTTCTTCAGCGACCGCTCGCGCGGGCTCGAGCAGTTCTATTTCATCGTGCAGCACCGGAGACTCTGACCGCGCATGCGCTCGAAGACAAAGCTCTCGTTCGTGGGCGTCGCTGGGTCGACGCTCGCCGCTCTCGCCGTCGCGCTCGCGCCCGGCCACGCAGAAGCGTCTGGGTTCTTCCTCACCGAACGCGGCGTTCGCTCGTTCGGCCGAGGCGGAGCCTTCGTCGCAGGCGCGGACGACGCGCACAGCGTGTGGTTCAACCCCGCGGGCCTCGCGCACGCAGGGCGCAGCTTCTTGATCGACGCGTCGTACATCGGCTTCAGCGCGACGTACACGCGACGCGCGGTGCGCACCGACGGGATGGGCATGCCCGTGCTCGACGCGATGGGCAACCCGGCGATCGCCGAGTACAGCCCCGTGCGATCGAGCACCGCGCCGCTGGCGATCCCGACGCTCGCGGTCACGCACAACTTCGGTCTTCAAAAGTGGAACTTCGCGTTCTCGCTCTTCGCGCCGAACGCGGTGATCCCGACGTACCCCGACTCGCTCGCGCCCAACGATCCCAACGGGCGCTTCAACGCGCCCGCGCCGCAGCGATACTCGCTCTACTCGCTCAACGGATCGCTGCTCGCGATGGCGGGGCTCTATGCGTCCTTCAAGCCGTCGGAGATCTTGTCCGTGGGCGCCGGGATCCTCGCGCTCACAGGGACGTTCGTCTCGCGCATCGCGCTCACGGGCTGTCCCGCGACGATCACGTGCCAGCCCGAGAACCCCGAGTGGGACGCCGAAGCGCAGATCGAAGCGGGCCCCATCTTCGCCCCCACCGCGGCGCTCGGCGTGCAAATCGCGCCGATTCCGATGTTGCGCATCGGGATCTCGGGGCAGCTCCCGATGTGGGTCGACGCGCCCGCGAAGCTGCGCGTGAGGCTGCCGTCGCACCCGTTCTACACGAACAGCGATCCCAACAATCCGACGCGCACCGAGGGGGACTCGGCGGCGGTGAGCTTCGTGCTCGCGCCCATCGTGCGCGCGGGCGTCGAGCTGCGACCCACGCAGACCGATCGCATCGAGGCGGCGTTCACTTGGGAAGCGTGGGACGTTCACGACGCGATCAACCTTCGGCCGACGGGCTCGGGCATTCGCATCGTCAACGTGCGCGGCGTGGGGACGTACGAGATCGGCCCGCAGACGATCGTGCGCGGATGGCAGAGCGCGTTCTCGGCGCGGCTGGGATACGAGCGATTTCAGCCGCTGCCCAACGGGTGGAAGATCGTTCCGCGCGCGGGGTTCTCGTTCGATACGAGCGCGTCGCCCGACGCGTACACGAGCGTGATGACCCTCGACTCGATGAAGGTCATCGGGACCGCGGGCCTCGGCGTCGGCCGCGGGGGATGGCGCGTCGACGCGAGCTTCGCCTACGCGTACATGCCCTCGATCAACGTCGACCCCGTCGCCGCGCGCATCCCGCAAGTGGCGCCGTTTCGACAGAGCCCTCGCGCGTCGCGCGACTACGTCAACGGCGGTCGCTACGACATGAGCACGTTCGTGCTCGGGCTCGGGTTCAACTATTCGTGGTGAGCGCCGCGGTCCAGCGCGCGTCGGGGACGCCCGCTTCGAGCGCGCTCTTCCACGTGTGAACGACGCGCGCCCACCGCGTCCCGTCCGCCCACGCGATGGGCCAGCCGTGAAGCTCGTTCACCACGAGCGCGCTCGTCGCGAGCACGCGCGCGCGGTGCTCGGGTCGACACACGAGCACCCACTGCTTCTTCTCGCGCGTTCGATAGAGCGCGAACAACGCAAACGTCTCGCTCGCAGGCGGAGCGAAGAACCCGAACGCTGTCCCAGGCCGCCCGCCGTTGATGTCGACGAGCGCGCGGAGCTCGTCGCCCGCGAACGTCTCGCCGTCTTCGACCTCGAACGCCGGCCCGAGCCACGGGTTGCCCGCGGTCGGTCCGTAGGCCTTCTCTGCGCCCGTCCACCGTCGCCCCGGCGGCGTGTCCGACGCGCCCAAGTGCTCGTGCCGACCGATGCGGCGGAGCGGCCCGCCGCGCCACAGCCCGCGCGCGTCCCAAAACTCGAGCAGCCCTTCGCCCCACACAATCAAGACGTGGTCGTCCGCGCCCCACGCGACGGACGACGCGCGGCGACGACACTGTTGCGTGGCGATCTCGCGGTAGTCCGCGTCGTACACATGGAGCGCGCCCTCGCGGTCGAGCAGCGCGAAGAGGGTGTCGCCTCTTGAAAATGCGCACACAGATCGATCGTACAGCCGCCTGCTGCTCGGGTCGCTGAAGCGAGGGAAGCTCGTGTCCGCTGCGATTTTCGCGAGCTTCTTCGCGCGCCGCGCGTCCCAGATGGTCACGCCGCGCTTGCTCGCGACGGCGACGCGCTCGCCCGAGCGATCCCACGCGACGTCGTGGACGAACGCGGGCTTGTCGTGGAGCACAGCCAGCACGCCCTGGGTCTCGAGGTCGACCGCGCAGAGCGCTTCGTCGCGCACGCACACGTACGTTCGACCGTCGGCAGAGAGCGGGGCGTCGAGGTCGTCGGTCGCTCCGCGGACGGCGAAGGCGCGGCCCGAGCGGCGGACGATCGCGCCCTCGCGAATGCGCTTGGCGAGCAGCGAGTCCTCGGGCGAAGCGTCGGGCTCTTCTCGCGGCGTGTGCCACTCGATCACGCGACCCGAGCGCGTGTCGACGATGAACAACGCGCCGTCTGCGCCCACGCCGATCGCGCGGTCCACCGTCGCGCTGAAGCGGGCTCTCACGAACCAACTCCCGATCCCGAGCTCGTCGGTCGACGGGTCTGCGATCGCGGGTCCGAGCGGAACGAGCGACGCGATGCGCAGCTCATCGTTGTCGAGCGAGGGCTCGAGGAGCTCGAAGGGGTGCTCGCGAATCGGCCCGAGTTGATACGCGAGCTTGTTTTCGTGGGTCCAACTGCAGTGCACCGTCGAGCCGATGCCCGAGTCCGAGAGCGACTCCGATTGCTCGAGCAACGAGTCGCGATCGGCGCACCAGAGGACGCCGCTCGCCGAGGGCTGAATCGCGTGGACGAAGCGGCCATCGGGACTCCACTGCAATTGCCCCGGGCCAGAGCCATAGCGCTGACCGAGTCCCCACGCGCACGGCTCGCTGTGTTGCACGAGGCGACCGCTGGCGACGTCCCAGAAGCCCATCGTTCCCGATTCGGCGTCGGACGACACCATGTCCCACTCGTTGCAGGTCGCGAGGAGCCTGCCGTCGGGGCTCACGGCGACGCCCGTGATCGATCCCTCGCCGTGAACGAACCCGTGCTCGGCGTGCACGGACTCGGCTCGCGACAGGACCATGCGACTGACCCACCGATGCACAGAGCGCGTGCCGAAGCGCTGTTCGACGCGTTGCAACAGCGCGCGGAGCCTCGGGAGGTCTTCTTCGATCGCGAGCTGGTCCCAATCCAGCGCTGCGAGCTGCGCGCGGAGCGTCGACGATCGCTCGTTGTGCGCGGCGCGCTCGAGCGCCTCCCAGTCAGCGTTGAGGGCCATGCTCCGTGACGCTACACCGCGAGCAACGCGCGGACGCAAGGAACGATCACCCCGAGCACACACGCGCGCTCGACGCGCGAGCGTGCGTCGCTCGAGAGGCAGCCCCACGCGGCGAGCAGCTCGCTGGGCGCTTCGTCAGTCGTCGGCGCTTCGCGCGGTCGATCCATCGACTCGATCAGCGACGCGAGCGCGCGTTCGAGCGCGCCCCGAACGGGCTCGCCGCCCTGGCGAACGCACCACGCGAGCGTGCGCCACGCGAGCTCCATGTGCCGAAGCTCGTCCTCGACGATCGCACGCAAGATCGCCGCGACGGGCGCCGCGAGGCGCGGGTCCGAGAGAGCCTCTTGGGCGTGCGCGATCGCCACGGTCTCGTTGACGCACGCCTCGACGAAGAGCGCGCTCGCGAAGTCGACGATCGATCGAGGAGCGCCGTGCTCGATCGCTTCGTCGCTGGGCCCGAGCGCCGTCCCCGCGATCACCGACGCGAGCTCGTAGAGGGCCCTCGCGTGCCGTCGCTCGTCGGACCGCGCGCGACGCGTCCGAGCCACGATCGATCGCGGCGCCCCCAGGCTCTCGAGCTCGAGGAGCGCGAGGTCGAAGGACCAGACCGAAGCGTGCTCGAACGAGGCCTCGCGCGCCCAGCGCTCCGCGAGCGCGCGTCGGTCTGCGGCCGAGAGCTTCGAGAGCCGCGGAGAGAGCTCGCGCGCGAGCCTCGAATTCGTGGGATTATTTTCAAATGCCTTGGTCTTCGCCAGAACGACGTCGCCGTCACGCACCAAGAGTCGCCCTCCGCCGCACATCCGGCGCCACTCGTAGCAACACACGTCGCCGCGGTGCTCGCGGCGCTCCTGGCGCGTGAGGTCGGCGAGGAGCGCTCCTCTGCCGCTCGTTCCAACTTCGTAGGAGGGCTGGCGCGTGCTTGTCGGCGCGCAGCGCGGTCCCGAGCCCGAGGGGCTGGGGGGCGCTGCGCCCGCGCCGTGCTCGCAGAGGATCGTCGGTTCGCAGCCGTGCCCCGACATTCCAAAGGGAAATCGCCCGGGATCTCCCGGGGGGAGCACCGCGCTGAACTCGTCCACCGTCCGCTGCTCCCGCTGCCGTCGATAGACGTAGCGATCGCGACTGCGCTCTTCGAAGCGCGTCGTGACGAGCTCACCGTAGCGCGTCACTTGTCGGGCGTACCCTCCGTCGACCGCGCGCCAACCGTAGGGCAACGCCGTGGGCCGGGGCTGCGCGCTCGACGCGTCGAGCGTCAGGGTGGCGTCCGGTCGCGCGACGAGCACGCCCGTGTCTCGCGGCTGCGACTGCGCGTTCGCCTCGGACTGCGGCCGACAGCGCGCCGCGGAGAGCGCGCAGCCCAACCCCATAGCAGCCAGGATCCTCTGCGATAGAACGTGCGAGCTCATCGCTCGAATTGTCACACACCCGCGCGTCGAAGCCGAGCGACCCGCCCGAGCGACGCGGTAGAGTCCCGCCGTGCACTTTCGAGGATCGAGCGAGGCCGCGATCGCGCAGCGGCTGTGGTCCCTCTTTCACGAGATGCGAACGCGCGACGCGGACCGCAGCGGCCCCTCGGACCTCGAGCGCTTCGGCGTCGAGCTCGGCCAACGCCTCAACGCGCGCATCGCGCACGGCCCCGAGCGGCTCTTCACGCTGCCCTACGACGGCGGTCGGGTCCGCGCGTGGGCCGAGGGCGAAGGGCTCGCGCTCGACGGAGGCTCGGGCAGCGGACCGGCGCAGCTCGTCGCGCTCTGGACGCGGCTCTGCGAGGGGCGCGAGCACTCTCCTTGGGCGCTCATCGAGCGCTGGGACGCCTCGGCAGACGCGCTCGCAGAGGCCGCCAGCGCCCTCCAACCGGCGCTGTTTCACCGATGGAACTTGATTTCCTGTGTCGAACGATCGGAGCTCGCGTTCAAGCTCGACGACGCCCAGCGCGTCGAGCTCCGCGCCTTCGTCTCGCGAGGCGTCGGCGAGTACTGGATCGAGCTGCTCGAGCTCGACGAGCCGCTCGCAGACGCGCTGCGCGCCGCGCTCGAGGCTTCGCCGCGTACGATGACGGCCGATCGCTTCGCCCGCGCTGACGCGCTCGGCGTCGCGGTGCGCGAGCGAGTGAAGCGCAGGAGCACCCGCGCCGGGATCACCGCAGAAGACGTGACGCGAGCCCTCTACGACTCGGTCAGCGTGTTCGTCGCGATCGCGTTCGGGGTCCTTCGGTCGCCGGGGCGCGATGATTCGGCGTCGCTCGCTCGCGCGTGGTGGCTCGGCTCGGCGCCCTCGCTCGCCGAGCTCGCGACGCACGAGGTCGCCACGATCGAAGCGCGCCTCGCTCACGCGATCCGTTGCCCTGATTTGCGCGCGTTGGTCGAACTCGCGCGCGCGTCCGACACGAGGAGCGCGTCGTGAGCGTCGAAGCCAAGAGCGCGTACGTCATCGAGACCAGCGTCGGCCCCGGCGGCTCGCGGTGGGCCGAGATCCACGCGTACAACGACAAGAGCCACATCGAGGCGGTGCTGCGGTCGTTCTGCGAGAACCGCTCGATGGAGGCCTACCACGCGCTCTGGTACGGCGCGGATCTGTACGCGTACGCCGTGCAGCGCGGCGCGGTCACCGTGGCGATCGACCTGCATCGACACCTCTACGCGAAGATCGGATCGACGCCCCCGGTTCGGCTCGATGACGAAGCAGGGCTTCGCGCGATGATCATCGCGTCCGTGCGCGCGGCGCGCGAGTCCGATGACGAGCTCGACGAAGACGACAACGACGAAGCGCTGTGGGACGACCTCGGCGACTGGGACGTCTTCGATCGCGTCGAGCTGTTCGTCGATTGGCCTGCGATCGACGCGCTGCTTCCGACGCTCGAGGCTCCGTGGCTCGGGCCGGGTCAGAGGACGCCCATCGAGTGCGCGCTCACCAACGTCGGAGCGTACCTGACGCTCTCGCGAACGCTGCGATTCGGCTCAGAAGATCGCGAAGCTGGCGTTCGGCTCGCGCCCCCGCCCGGCGTCGAGACGCCCGAGCCCAACGACGAGTACGAAGACGACGACGAAGAATGACGCGCCCCGCCCGGGCTTGCGATCTGCGCGACCCGACGTGCGGTAGAGTGGGCGCTCCTTCGCGGTGAGCACAGAGACGCGCGACGATACTGCTGCACCGACCGGCTCTCCGGACACCGCTCATGCCGAGACGCTGGCGCAGATCGACGAAGGGAGCCATTCGACGATCGACGCGCCGCCGCCGTTGTTGGACGAGCTGCCCGAAGCGTCGTTCGAGCCCGAGCCCGCCGAGCCGACGACGGAGCCGCCCAAGGAGCGCTCCGGCGAGCCGCGCCCGGACCTCGTGGCGCATCGATCGTTGGGCCAAGGCGGAATGGGGCGCGTGTTGCTCGCGACGCAGCGATCGTTGCGGCGCCGGGTCGCGGTCAAGAGCGCCAACGACCAGCGCGCGAGCTCGAGCGCGATCGTTCGCGAGGGCGTGGTGACGGGAATGCTCGAGCACCCCAACATTCCCCCGGTGCACGCGCTGCTGCGCAGCCGCGAGGGCAAGCCCGTCCTCGTGATGAAGCACATCGAAGGCGTGAGCTGGGCCGCGGTGCTCGCGGACCCCGAGCACCCCATTCGCGCCGAGAGCCCGCTCTTCATCGGGCTCGACGCGCGCGAGGCCAACCTCGAGATCCTCGCGCAGCTCTGCAACGCGCTCGATTTCGCGCACGCGCGCGGGATCGTTCATCGCGACATCAAGCCGGACAACGTGATGCTCGGCCGCTTCGGCGAGGTGTACCTGATCGACTGGGGCATCGCGTTCAACCGCGCGTGGCACGCCGACGGCGCCCCGATCAGCCTCGTCGGAACCGCCGCGTACATGGCCCCCGAAATGGTGCTCCGCGTGATCCCCGACGCGCGCACCGACGTCTACCTGCTCGGCGCGACGCTGCACTGCGCGCTCGTCGGGGCGCCGCCCCACGAAGACGCCTCCGTCGACGCCGCTCTGGCCAAGGCGCTCGAGTGCGCGCCGTTCGCGTACGACGAAGACGTCCCCGACGAGCTCGCCGCGCTCTGTCGCCGCGCGATGAGCCGCAACCGCGACGATCGGCCGCAGAGCGCACGGGCGTTTCGCGAGGCGCTGCAGGCGTTTCGCTCGCATCGGGCGTCCAACGCGATCTGTCACGAGACCGACGCGCGGCTCGACGCCCTCGTCTCGCTCCTCGCCGCGCCGACGCGCGACGACAGCGCGCGCGGCAGGCTCTTGCTCGAGTGCCGCTTCGGCTACGGACAGGCGCTCAAAGCGTGGCCCGAGAGCCCGCAGGCCCGAGACGGCCTGAGGCGGCTGTACCGAGCGCTCGCGCGAGACGAGATCGCCCACGACAACGCGCGAGGGGCGCGAGATTTCGCCAATGAAATTCCAGGAGGAGACGAGGAGATCGAAGAGGAGCTGCGCGCGCTCGAGGCGCGGCTCGCGCGTGAAGCCGCCGCCCACCGCACGCTCGATTTTCGCCAAGCGGCGCGAGAGCGCGCGATCTTCCTCGTCGCTTCGATCGCGTTTCTGTCGACGCTGATGGCGTGGAGGATCGTCGCGCCGGTCCACGGACAGCCCCTGCGCCAGCGCCACGTGGGGCTGCTCGTGGTCGGGCTCGTGCTCGACCTGTACGTCGGCGGGATCATCGCGCTGCTGTGGAAGCGGCTCTCGCGCTCGGAGATCAATCGCAAGCTCGCGTTCAGCGCCGCGTTCGCGTTCGCCGCGGTGACCATCAACCGCGCGCTCGGCGTGGTCTTCTTGCCGCACCCGTCGATCACCCTCGCGGCGGACGGGCTCGTCATCGTGAGCAGCATCACCGCGGTCTCGAGCTTCGTCTCTCGCTCGCTCAGCTGGTCGCTCGTCCCCATGGCCCTCGCGATCGTCGGGGTCTGCGTCGATCCGCAGCGAACGCCCATTTATTTCAACCTCGGCGCGATTCTCTTCGCGGTCAGCGCGATCGTGATCTTTCGCCATCACGAGAAGAAGACGCGCCCGCGAGCGACGTGACCTCGACGCACGCGAGCGCGCGCTCGTTGCCGTCCTGCTCGATCGCCACGGCGCCCACGTGTCGTTCGCTGAGCCGCACACGGACGAACCGCCAGCGCTCGGCGCGGTCGTTGACGATCGGCTCGCAGCGAAGACGCACGCGGTCTCCGAGGACGCGCGGCGCGATCGCCTCGTCGTCGGGCTCCTCTTGTTCGATCTCGAACGCAAACCCGTCGAGCGGCAACGCGAGCCCCATCCCGCGCGCCTTGATGTAGCTCTCTTTGAGCGTCCAATACGCGAAGAACCTCTGGATTTGCTGGGACTCAGGGAGGGACCTCAGCGAGGCTACTTCGCTCGGCGCGAAGAACCGATCCGCCACCGCCACGGTCTGCCGCGCGCGGCGCGCGTCTTCGACGTCCGCGCCCACCTCGACGCCCTCGGCGACCGCGAGGCAGAGCATTCCATCGGTGTGCGAGAGGTTGAAGCGAAGGTCCGTGGCTCCCGGCTCGAGCTCCACGCGAGGCCGCCCGAACTCGTTCTTCACGAAGCGAAGCGCCCTCGGGTCCGTGCCCGTGTGCGCCCCGACGACCGCGCGCGTCAGCCCGTGCGCCGCGCGAAACTCTCGCTTGGAGTGCTCGAACATGAACCGCTCGTGCCGCGCGAGCTCCTCGTCGTCGAGCCACGCGAGCGCGAGAGGATCGTCCGCGAGCGCCTCGGTCCTCGCGAAATAGAGCCATACTGTCTCGCCACTCGATTTCATGATCTCGATTCAAATACCCTGCGCGGCTCAGTCCGAGACGCGCTTGAAGATCATGTCACCCCACGCGACCGTCGCGTCTTCGCCCTCGCCCGCGATCGTCCGAGGCGGCGTGTCGTCGCAGTGAACGAGCTCCCAGCCGTCGCCGCCGAGCTTGTTCAACACGTCCGCGAAGCCCCTGACGCCGCCCTTGATCGGCGAGCGCGGGTGCTCGGACGACTCGAACCACAGGTCGCTCTTGCGCCGAACGAAGCGCCCGACGAGGTACTCCCAACGCTTGCGTGAGGCCATCGCGCGAGATGGTATAGCGGCCATCCCCCGGTCGAAGTAGTCCCCGCGCAACAGCACCCCCACGAATCCTGTCGATGACCCACAACACGCCCGCTCCGCTGCGCGACCCGCTCGCAGACCGCGTCCTCTTCGAGAGCGACTCGGTCATCGTGATCGACAAGCCGAGCGGCCTCGCCGTCGACGCGCCCGAGCGGCCCGACGACCTCGCGCGAATGCTGCGGCGAAGGCGCGCGCTCCTCGGCGCGAGCGCGTACGTCGGCGTCGTTCATCGACTCGAGCGCGACGCCTCGGGGCCGTGCGTCTTCACGCTCGATCGCAGCGCCAACGCCCGGGTCTCGAGCCCGCTCGAGCGACGCGCCGCGCGGCGCACGATCGTCGCCGCGGTGCGCAAGGGCCCGAGCGACGCGGCGCTCGCGAGGACCTTCGGCGCGCCCGTAAAGACCCTCTCCAAGGGCCCCGAAGGATCGCTCGTCGAGCTCGACCCCAAGGCCGAGAAGCTCGCGAGCCTCACCGAGCGCGCGGCGTCCGTGCTGCTCGCCCCGCTGCACCTCGGGTCGCTCGAAGTGCAGGTCACGGCCGAGCGATCGACCGTGATCCGCGCGGAGATTCCCGCGGCGCTCTACGACGCGATCGATCGTCGCGCGGCCTTCGCGCTCGATCACCGGGCGCTCGTTCGTCGCATGCGCGCGGGGCTGTGGCGACGCGGGCTCGTGCTCGCCGACGGGTCCACGGACCTCTGCCGACTCGTCAACGAAGGCGGCGACGCGCTCGCGGGCCTCGCCGTCGATCGCTACGGAGACCGCGCCGTCGCGCACGTGTACGAGAGCGCCGCGTCCCTCGACGCTGACACACAGAATCAACTGTGGGCCGCCGTCGCAGAGGCGTTCGACCTGCGCGCGGTGTACGCGAAGTTTCGCCCCAAACAAGCGAACACCCTCGTCGAGACGCGCCGCGACGACGTCGCGCCGTCCAAGCCCGTGTGGGGAGCCCGCGACGACGACGAGCCGCAGGGGAGGTTCGTCCTCCGCGAGCAGGGCGTGCGCTATGTCACGCGGCTCGGAGACGGGCTCTCGACGGGGATCTTCCTCGATCAACGAGAGAACCGCGCGTGGGTGCGCGAGCGCGCCAGGGGGCGTTCGCTGCTCAATTTGTTCGCGTACACAGGAGCGTTCTCCGTCGCAGCAGCGGTCGGCGGAGCGTCGCGATCGCTGAGCGTCGACGCCTCGCGCGGGGCCATTTCGTGGCTGAGAGAGCACCTCGCCGAGAACCAAGACACCGTCGCAGACCGCGCGGCGCACGAGGGTGCGTGCGTCGAAGTGTTCGGCTGGCTCGAGGGCGCCAAGGCGCGGCGCGACGCGTTCGACATGATCGTGTGCGACCCGCCGAGCTACTCGTTTGCGAAGGACGGCCCGCGCTGGTCGAGCGAGCGAGACTGGCCCGAGCTCGCCGCGCGCGTCCTCGCGCTGTCGGCCAAGGGAGGCCTCGCGCTCTTTTGCAGCAATCACCGAGGAATTTCACCGGCGAAGTTCGAGGCCATGCTGCGCGAAGGAGCCTCGCGCGCGAAGGTCACGCTGGCCGAGGTGAGCCACGCGAGCGTGAGCGACGACTTTGTGCCCGCGCCCGGCGCGTACGCGCACTTGAAGTCGCTTCGAGTGACCGTGCGCTGAAATACGCTACCCTCGCGGCACGCCTATGGTGCTCCGGCCGATCGTCGAAGAAGAGCTCTCGTCTGCCGCGCGAAGCGCGAGCCTCGCGTTCGCGGTGTCCGTCGAGGACTGCGAGCGGTGGCTCAAGACCGCGGGGCTCGAGCACGTCCACGCGTACCTCGAAGGAGAGAAGGTCCGGTCGTATCTGCTGCGCGTTCCGATGGGGCAGTACGTGCGCGGGAGGGCCCTCTCGATGATGGGCGTCGCGGGCGTGACGGTCCCGCCCGAAGAGCGCGCGAAGGGCTACTCGCGCTCGATGATGCGCGAGGCGCTCGAAGGGTGGCGCGAAGAGGGCTTCGTCCTCTCGACGCTGTATCCGTCGACGCAGACACTTTATCGCTCGGTCGGCTACGAGCAGTGCGGGTGCCTGTACGAGCACACGATTCCACGAGGCGAATTCGCGGGGCGAAGGCCCAGGGCGCGCGAGCTCGACGTGCGCACGGTCACCGTCGACGACCCGCAGGTGCGCGCGCTCTACGCGTCGTTTGCCTCGCGCTTCAACGGCTACCTCGACCGTAGCCAATACATCTGGAACCGCATCGCCTCCCACCGCGGCAACAAGTTCGAAGGCCTCGGCTGCTTTCGCTCGGACGGGACGCTCTCGGCGTACGCCTTCGTGACGCAAGTGCGCGAGGGTGACGGCGACGATGTGTCGCTCAAGGTCCGCGATTTTGCGTACGAAGACGAAGAGGGCGCGCGCGCCGTGCTCTCGCTGTGCGATCGCTTCACGACCATCTCGCAAGACGTGAAGTTCTTCGGAGGGCCCGCGCTCCCGATCCTCGCGCTGCTCGATCAGCAGAAGTTCGACACGCACAGGGTCGAGTACACGATGATGCGTGTGGTCCACGTCGAGCGAGCGCTCTCGCAGCGTCCCTATCCGCAGGGCGTTCGCGGCAAGCTCGCGCTCTCGATCGACGACGACGTGCTCGAGGCCAACCGCGGCGAGTACACGCTCGAGGTCGACGACGGCGTCGCGACCGTGACCAAAGGCGCCCAGGGCTCGAGCGCGCCGCTCACGATGCACGCGCGCGCGCTAGCACCACTATTCATGGGGTGGTCCTCGGCGAGCGCCCTCGCCCACCTCGGAGCGCTCTCGGGAGACGCCCGATCGATCGCCTTCGCGGACACCGTGTTCGCCGCGCCGCCGCCGTCGGTGCCGGATTTCTTTTGAGCGAGCGCACCCCGTCTCTACCCGGCTAGAGAGCGCTCTCTAAACCGCCACTCATTCGATCGACGTACGTTTCTCGATCCATTCGTGGCGGTTTGACTTGATCTCAACCACGCCGACGCTCGCCTCATTTCTACGACGTTCAATTGAGGCGTGGTTTAGCCGGGTGGAGACGGCCCGACCGCTGAGCGCGCCGACCTGCGACGCGTCACGAAACCGCAGCAAAGATGCTATAGAGCTCGCATGCGCGTCGCTCGGCTGAGCATGCACAACTTTCGCGGGTTCGCGAACACCACCGTGAACTTCCACCCGCAGCTCACGGTCCTCGTGGGCACCAACGGATCGGGCAAGTCGTCGCTGCTCTCCGCGTTGTATGCGCTCACGCACGCGCTGTATCGCCGCTCGCTCTCGGGCGAGATCGCCCCCCGCGGATGGCCGCAGGGCAACCAGATCCTCGAGAGCGACTTCTTCGATACGACGAACGAGCTGCGAATCGACGGCGAGCTCGCGTGGCTGAACGGCGAGCGTGTCGAAGCCTCGCTCACCGCGCAGAAGCGCGCGGGAGTGGTCACCGAAGAGCTCGACGCGTCGACGCCACAGCAGACGGAGTTCTTGCGAGCGCTCGCCGAGTCCTACGACCGCGGTGAAGCGGTTCCGCTCACGGTGTTGTACGGCACACAGCGCACGAGGAGGGCGATTTTTGGAGACGCACAGCTGACGGTCACGCCGGACTCACGGCCACCTCCAGCGCTCCCCGTGTGGATGAATGCGTTTCGTCCCGAGCGCAGCGTGACAGGGTTCGACTTCAGCCGACTCTCGGAGTGGTTTCGATCCCGCGAAGACCTCGAAAATCAGCGGCGCGCTCGCGTCGACGCGGGCTATCGCGACCCCGTGCTCGAGCTCGTCCGTCGCACGCTCAACGGGTTCTTCGAGAGCGAGCGCGTCGAGTTCGACCGCGAGGTCGAGAAGCTCACGTTCGTTCGCGGCGGACGCGTGCTCACCGAAGCGATGCTGTCCGAGGGAGAGCGCGCGCTGCTCGCGCTCGTAGGTGACCTCGCGCGCAGGCTCTCGTTTGCCGTCAAAGACGCGGCTTCGTTCGACACGACTCGCGCGCTCGTTCTGATCGACGAAATCGAGCTGCACCTTCATCCATCGTGGCAGAGAGCGGTGCTTCCGCGACTGATCGAAGTGTTTCCCTCGTGCCAGTTCATCGTGACGACACACTCGCCGCAGGTCGTCTCGTCGGTCGACGCGTCGTCGGTGTTCGTGTTGCACAACGGAGAAGTGTTGCCCGTCGCTTCTCCCACTGAAGGCCGCGACACCAACGCGATTCTTCGATCCGTATTCGGCGTCCCGGAGCGCCCGTTGGAGGTGCAGAACACCGTCGACGACATCGCGAAGCTCATCGATCGAGGCCAACTCGAAGAGGCCAAGCGCGCGCTGCATACGCTCACCAGTCGACTCAGCGAGGACGATGACGCTGTTCGTCGACTGCGCACGCGATTGGACTTCGCCGAGGTCGACCTGTGATCCGCGTGCGCAAGGGAAGTCCTCCGACAGAGCTCGTCACGTATCGCGCCAGCCTCGATTCGACCGCCGATCCGCCGCGCGCTGCACGCTACGATGGCCCTGGATTCGAGCTCGTCAAACCACGAGTCCGCGAGGCGCTCGTACGCGATCAGCGCGGGCTGTGTTGCTACTGCATGGCGCGCATCGAAGCGAGCGAAAGCAAGATGAAGATCGAGCACCGCGTTCCCCAACGCGGCCCTTCGGGGGACGCATCGAGGGACCTCGATTGGACAAATTTGTTCGGCGCGTGCTGCGGAGCCATCCCGCGAGCGTCGGGCTCCGCCGTCACGCACTGCGACTCGAGCAAGGGCGACGCATCGATCTCTATCGATCCGAGCGAAGACACGCACACGCGAGCGATCTCGTACGAGCGCAACGGCCGAGTCACTTCGTCGTTCGCGCAACACCAGCGAGACATCGACGATGTGCTCAACCTCAACTGCGACGAGCTTCGCGCGCGTCGCGTCGATGCAGTCCAGGAGCTCAAGCAATGGCTGAGCACGAAGTACCCAGACCGAGGCTACCCATCGGACAAGCTGCGCCTCCTGCGCGACAAGGTTCTGTCCGAGCCCGAGGGACGTCCCTATCTCGGATTTCTCGCGTGGTGGCTCGAGCGCGCTGCGACAAAAGCCGCGCGCTGACAACCGCCGCAACCGCGGGGTATACGCCTCGCGCATGAAGTCACCTCTTCGCGCGGCGCTCACGAGCGCCCTCGCGCTCTTCGCGAGCTGCACGACACCCGCAGTTCAGTCTGCGGACTCAGCAGCAGACTCCGCTGTCGACAGCGCGATGGACACCGGCGAGCCCCACGACGCGATCACCGCGGACGCCGTCGAAGACTCGCCCTCGGACGCCGCGTCGCGACGCTATGTCATGCCCGCGTGCACGCAGAGCGCAGGCCCGTTCGCGCCGCTCTCGACAAGGTGCCAACACCTCGTCGACGCGCAGGGTCGCGTCGTCGTGTTGCGCGGGATCAACGCGCGCGTCGAGGGCGTGTTCGACGTGACGTTCTCCGATGGACGCACGGCGCTTCAGCCGATCCCTGCGTTCGAGGCGAGCGACGCCGCGCGCATGCGACAGCTCGGGTTCAACTTCTTGCGCCTGCCCATCAATTGGAGCGGAATCGAGCCCACCAACACGACGCCCCCGACCTACAACGACGCGTACCTCGCGCGCGTCCAAGCGACGGTCGAGCTCGCGCGTCGCGCTGGACTGCTCGTGCTCATCGACTTTCATCAAGACGCGTACAGCAAAGAGATCGGCGAGGACGGCGCTCCGTTGTGGGCCATTCGCCCTGCGCCCGAGATGCTCTTGCAGGGCCCCCTCACGGCGGACGAGCTCGCGCGGCGAAGGACCGCGGGGCAGACGCTGCGGGCGTTCGAGACGTTCTTCGGGTCGTCGACGGAGGGCGCGCAGCTTCGAACGCGCTTCGCGCAAATGACCGCAGAGGTCGCTCGACGGTTTCGCGACGACAGCGCCGTGATCGGCTACGAGCTCTTCAACGAGCCCGTCGCGGATGACGCCCAGTGCCTCGCGCTGCACACGGAGGTCGGCGCCGCGATCCGCGCTGTGGATCCTCGAAAGCTCCTCGTGTTCGAGCCGCCGACGATCAGGAACTTCCTCGATCGATCGACGCTCGCCAGCGCGCCGTTTCCGCTCGCGGGCGGGGTCTACGCCCCGCACATCTACACGCTGGTGTTCTCGGGCACGGACATGCAGCGGCAGACGTTTACGATCGACACGCTCCGAGCGTCGCACGCAAACGCGGCCCGCGAAGCGCGCTCGTGGGGGACGCCGACGATCGTGACCGAGTGGGGCTACGGCCCGAGCGGCATTCGCATGGAAGACTACGTCGCCGCGCAGGCAGATCTGCAAGACGAGTTCGGCGAGAGCGCGGCGCTGTGGCTCTGGAAGGAGCGCTCGCAGGGCTCGTGGGGCTTGTTCGACTACGACGCTGCCTCGGGGCGATGGACCGAGCGCCCTGCGTATCGGCGGGCGCTCGCGAGGGTCTACCCCGAGGCCATCGCGGGCTGGCCGAAGACGTGGCGCTTCGATCGCCGCGCGCGTCGCTTCGAGCTCGAGTACGAAGGGAGCGCGATGGTGAGCGCGCCCAATGTGCTGTTCGTTCCGGCGGCGGAGGATTTCGCGGCGATGTTCACGGTGACGTGCGACGGCGCGACCGTCAGCGCGACGCGAAACAGCGAGACAGGCCGCGTCGAAGTTCCCTGCAACGGCCCCGGCGCACACCGCGTCGAGCTCGTCGCGAATTGATCGTCGCGCGAGTCGTCGCACATCCGCGCGCATCGGACGAGATCCTCGGATCGCTACCCACTGAACCGCGGGACAATTTCCTCAGTTGATCCGCGATGTACGAGCGCGGGGTATCCTCGACGGATGGCTCTACGACGCTTCGCTTCTCTTTTGACGCTCGGAGTTCTCGCCGGCTGCGCGCTTCCACACGCGTCGCTGCGCGATGGTTCCGCGACGGACACCGCGGCTGATCGAAGCAACGACGCGATCGTCGACGACCGCCCCGACGTGACGGAGGTCGATGTCCGCGACGACGTGACGGAGGTCGACGTGATGGACGTCGCGGATGTGTCCGACGTCGTCGACGCAGCAGACGTCACGCCGATCGACGCCGCAGACGCGAGCGACGCGAGCGACGCGAGTGATGCGAATGACACGGGCAGCGATGTTCGAACGGACACAGGCGTCGACGTTCGAAGCGACAGCGGCGTCGATACCGGTGTCGATACAGGAGCCGACAGCGGCGTCGACACAGGCGTGGACAGCGGCGTGGATACGGGCGTGGATACGGGCGTCGATACCGGGGCGGACACAGGTGTCGACGTTCGATCGGACACGGGCATCGTGCGCTATCGCCTCGGAACACCGGTCACGCTCGCATGGCGACCCGACGCTCCGGGCGGAGGCACCACGGTCACGAACGTGCGCTGCGGCGCAAACGCGATCGTGGTCGGCGTCAACGCGGACGTGAGCGGCGCGACCAACGTCCTCAACGGCTATCAACTCGCGTGTGCCCCGTTCAACGAAGACGGCACGCTGGGCACTCCGATCGCGCTCACGAACCGCATCGGGGGGACGAACAACGATCGCACTCCCCGATGCGGAGCCGGACAAGTGGCGCTCATGCGCAGCGTGCGCGCGGGCGCAGTGATCGACGACGTCCTGCTCGATTGCGCGACGCTCGCCCCGCTGCTTCCGCCGATGCCCATGGAGATGGTCGTCGGGATGCCGATTCGGTTCACCAACGAAGGCGGCGGAACCGAGGTAGCGACCCGATGCGCAGTCGGCTCGGTGCTCGTCGGCCTCGATGCGACGCTCGAGTTCTTTAGCCTCGCGAATCGCGTCGGCCGCGTGCGTCCGGTGTGCGCGCCGATCGAGACGTTTTGATCGAAGGCCTCGAGGGCTGCGGACTCGAGGGTGCTCGAGGGCGCAGGGAGGACCGGGGGTCTCGTGACAGACACCCTCTAGGTCCAGCATGCGAATCATTGAGTAAGAGTGCGGTGGATTGCAAATGTGAGAATCAGAGCACCGTCCCCGTGAAGTGATCCATGAGCGCTCGGACGCGGCTCGTGGCGCGCAGGTCCTTCAGCGTGAGCAGCCAGAGATCCCTCCCGAACGCAGGGTCCGTCGGCGCGATCTGCACGAGGGACGGGTCGTGCTCCGGCGCAAACGTCGCGAGAAAGTGAGCTCCGATGCCCGCGCTCACGGCGTCGTACATCGCGTCCGTGTTCGGCCCCACGCGCAGCGCGATCTTGGCGTCGGGCGCGTTCTTCGCGAGCCACTCGTCGAGCCAGCGCATCTCCATGCGCTCGTCCCAGTGAAGCCACGGAAACGCGCTCAATGGAGCGCCCTCTCCAACGCGATCGACCAGTGATTTTGCAGCGAACACAGCGAAGTCGACGCGGCCGATCTTGCGCCCAACTAGGTACTCGGGCGGCGTGTTGGTCATGCGCAACACGACGTCGGCCTCGCGCCTCGTGAGCGACAGCTCGACGTCGCTCGAGAGCACCGTGAGCTCGACCTTCGGATAGCGCGCGGCAAACGAAGCGAAGCGCTCGTGATAGCGGCGAAAGAGCATGTCCATCGTCGCGACGCGGAGCTTTCCCTCGAGCTGCGCGTCCCGCCCGAGCACTCGCGCCTCGAGCGCGTGCATCTCGGCCTCGACGCGCTCGGCAGCCTCGATGACCTCGACGCCCGCCGCCGTCGCGATGAAGCCCTCTGGTGTCTGATCGAACAAGCGAACGCCCAGCGTCTGCTCGATCGAGCGCAGCCTTCGCCCCACCGTCGTATGCGTCGCGCCCAAGCGCTCTGCGGCACGACTGAGCGTCTTGTCTCGACCGATCGCCAACACGTACCGCAGGTCGTCCCAGTCCACTGATTGCAGCTCCGCTTCGGGTTCGCGACAGGCGCGAACGCTAACACTGTGCAGCCTCGCGCGTGCTCGATCTTGCCTGTCTTCTTTCGAACCGCTCGCTCCGCTGGTGGCGGCTTCGCTTCGGGTTCGGTGTGCATCGTTGCACACGACGTGTTCACAATCGATCGTCGACGGTCGCGCAGGGGCGATCCACCGTTGCTGCCCATGATGAGAGCAGCAGTGATGAGCGAGTACGGAGCCCCGAGCGTCCTCGCGCTCCGCGAGGTGTCACCCCCGAAGATCAGCGACGACGCGGTGCTCGTTCGGGTACGCGCCTCGACGGTGTCGTCGGGCGACGCGCGGGTGCGCGCCGCGAATTTTCCTGGAGGATTCTCGCTGATCGCGCGGCTGATCTTCGGGTGGCGTCGGCCCAAGCAGCCCGTGCTCGGCGTCGACGTCGCGGGCGTGATCGAAGCGGTCGGCAGAGACGTTCGTGATTTTCGCGTCGGAGACGAGGTCTTCGGCATGTGCGGAACCCGCATGGGAGCCCACGCCGAGCTCTGCGCGCTCTCGACCAAGGGATGCATCGCCAAGAAGCCCGCCGAGCTCACGTTCGAGCAGGCCGCGGCGCTCACGTTCGGAGGGACCACCGCGTTGGACTTCTTTCGACGCGCGAAGCTCGCGAGAGGCGAACGATTGCTCGTCAACGGAGCGTCTGGCTCCGTCGGCGTCGCGGCGATCCAGCTCGCCAAGAGCGCGGGAGCGCACGTGACCGCCGTGTGCAGCGCGCGAAACTTCGAGCTCGTTCGCATCCTCGGCGCGGACGCGACGATCGACTACAACACGAGGGATTTCGCTGACGGAAGCGAACAGTGGGACCTCGTGATGGACACGGTCGGCAACGCGCCGTACCCGCGCGCAAAGCGCGCCCTCGCGGACGGAGGACGGCTCTTGCTCGTGCTCGCCACGCTCGGAGACCTCTTCACGGCGCCCTGGTACTCGCTCACGAGTCCCCATCGCGTCATCGCAGGGCCTGTTGAAGAGCGCAGAGAGTACGGCGAGACGCTCGCGAAGCTCGCGCGCGAGGGGCGCATTCGCGCGGTGATCGACGAGGAGTTTTCGCTCGAGCGCATCGCAGAGGCGCACGCGCTGGTCGACACTGGGCGCAAGCGAGGCAACGTCGTCGTGCGCGTGAGCTGAGCTACAGCGCGTCGATGCCGAACTGAACCCCCGTCGCGTCTGGGCTGGTGATCTCGATGATCCCCGGCGCCGTGCCCATCGGCATCTTCGAATACAAGCGAATGTTGCCCGCGTCGCCCGTGCCCATGGGTCGCACAGGGACGATGATCTCTGCGCGACCGTCGCCAGTCACGTCGCGCAGCAACATGCGCGGCAAGAAACGCTCGCTCCCCGAAGCCATGATCGAGGGGAGAAAGAGCGCGAACCCGACCATCGGGCGAAACGACGTGACCTCGATCCTCGAGGCCAGCGAGAGGTTGTCCACGAGCAACGCGTCGATGAGCCCGTCGCCTGTCACATCGCCGGCCGCGATCACGCCTGGCTCCTCGCCAGTGATCCACGGAAGGCCGTTCGAAATCTCGTCGGTGATGGGCGAGCTGCTCGTCCCGCCATGCAGCACCGAGAGGCTGATGTACCCACCGTCGTTTCCCCACGTGACGAACAAGTCTGCGATGCCATCGCCGTCCGCGTCTCCGCCGCCAGCGATCGCGTTCGCGAAGTTGTTACGACTTCCGCCTCCGATGCGAGCGAGGCGAGGCGGCGTCGTCACAGGATCCGGTCCACCTGCGTAGATCCACACTTCTCCAGCGCCGTTGATCGTGTTTCTTCCGCGCACCGCGAGGTCTGCGTAGCCGTCGTTGTTCATGTCGCCCGCAGCCGTGACGCGCGCGGGAATCGGGATGTCTCCCGAATCCAACGCAGGCAACGTCAGCGCGACGCGACGATCGATCGAGAACGGAATCGGTCCACGCTGAGCAAGAAACACATCGAGTCGACGACGCGTCGAGCCGCCGTTCGGAGCGTTGACGATCGTCGCGAGGTCCGCGAGTCCGTCGCCGTTGAAGTCACCAGCAGGCGACGCTCCGCCCGCGAAGGGCACCGTCGAATTAGCGGTGATTCGCCCCAGATACGAGGGCATCGTGGGGTCGCCACCGACGAGCGCGATCGTCCCAACCGACACGGCAGAGCCTTGAGCGCCGTAGAGCGCCGCATCCGCGCGTCCATCGCCCGTCGCATCACCGAGGATCGAACTGAGCGGTCCCAGCAAGAACCCTCCTCCGAACGTCGCGCAGTTGGGCGTGGGCATGTGCACCTGCGTGCACTCGTCGAGGTTGCCCGACGCGGTCGGCGACCCAGCTCCGAAGGTCGAATAGAAGAACGTTCGCGACAAGTGCGAGAGCGTGGACGGCGGCTGAATGACCCGAGAGGTCACCAGCACGTCTTGCCCGAGGTCTCCCTGAAAATTCGCAGCGACTCCGTGACCCGACTGGCTCCCTGTCAGCGAGTTCGAGAGCACGTTGATGGACCAGACCGCCGAGCACGACGTTCCTCGTGGGGCGCGCATGTCACACGCGCGAAAGAACCAGATCCCGCGCCGGTCACTCATCGGGCGTCCGACGTCGCCCACCGCGAGCTGCCGTCCCGTGCCGCGCCCCATCAACACGCTGCCCACCTGCGCGATCTCGAACGTGGGGCTGCGATTGAATTCGACGGTGAACGTCCCGCCTGTCTCACCCATATCGACGGCCACAAGCACAACTGCGGTGGTGACGTTCGTGGTCGACAACGGCGCGATCAATCGCGGCGTGACGAACGGCGCGCTGCTGTCCTGAACGTCGTCGACGCTCGCATCGACGCCAGTGTCGACCACGACGCCGGTGTCCATCGCGACGTCCGCGGCGCCTGTGTCGTTCGCGTCTGTTGCGATCGAGCCGTCTCCGGCTGCGACGTAGCGCGAACGATCCACGAAGCACGCAGACAACAAGCATCCGAGCGCTGCGGCGCTTTTCATCGAGAGCTTCATCAGAACCTCCCTCCGATCGAAACCGTCGCGCCGTTGCGCGAGGGGAGCACCACTGCCAGCGGGATCTCTTCCGTTCGTCTCGGAGCGAGCACGTACCAGAGCACTCCGCCCACGGTCGCCGCTGCGCCCACGGATCCCGCGATCACGGCGCCGGTCGAGAGGCCGTTGATGCTCCCGACGCGCGCGTCGATCTGCTCGAGGGTGAGCCCGGTGCAGACGCGCATCGCGTCACCGGGACACATCGAATCAAGAGCGCTCCTCTGCGTGCTCGCGACGAGCCAGAGCACTCCGCCCGCGACGAGCCCTGCGCCGCCCGCGCCGACGACGATCCACGGTCCGACGCCGGGACCCACCGTGCGCGTCGTCGTGCGCGGAGGAGGCGGGCTGTCTCCTTCGACGAGCTGCAGCTCGACCGCGATCGTCTGCGTCGCGCCACGCTCGACGTTCACCGTGCGATCGAAGGGCCGTCGCTGCGGAACGCTCACGCGCACCGTCACGCTCCCCGTCGCGACCGTGTACGGCGCGTCGATGAGCGACAACGGCAACCGCTCGGTCCCGACGAACACCTCGGTCCCCGCGGGCGCGTTGGGCAGTCGGACCACGATCCTGCCCGAGCTCGCGTTGATCTCGCTCGTGATCGTCCGACATCCCGCGATGATCTCTTCGCGATTGCGCAGAGAGTCGTCGCGCTCGGCGTCGCGGATGCACACCTCGGTGTTGCCGAGGGCGCTCGCGTACAGACGCATCGCTTGCTGCTCGCGCGCGATGAAGAGCCTGAGCGACGGCGTCATCTGAATGGCCGCGGCGCGCTCGGCAAACGTGAGCGCCTCGGCGTGTTGACCTGCTTGCCTCGCGGTCTCGGCCTGCTCGATCAACGCTCGACGCGCGGCGAGCTCGGCCGCGGTCGGCGCGGTCACCGTCGGCTGCGCGACGGGCTCAGCGGCGGCCTGGGCGTGCGCCGCCATCGGCGCGGCCCAGAGCGCGGAGGTCAGCGCTGCCGCGAACGCCCTCCGTACGATCGTCCCCTGAAGGCTCATCGCGACCCTCGCTGTAATTCGTGTGTAATTTTTCAAGATCGCTCAGTTCGTGACGGTGAACACTTCGACCGCGTTGCGCAGGCTCACGCTGAAGCTCGAGTCTCCGGTCGCGCCCGCGGGCACCACGCGGCTGCTGCGCGTGACGCGAACGCGCTCGTTGGTCGCGGTCCCCACGTCGGATCGGAGCCTGCCCGCGGGGATGCCCGCGGAGCCTCGGTCGTCGACGGTCGTGCTGTAGTCCCGGGTCTCGACGCGCGCCGATCCCGATCCACCCGGGGTCCACGTGACGAGCACCGATTGCCTCGGGTCGAGGTTTTGTCGATCCATGGGGGCGGTGATGCGGTGAATCGCGGGTCCCGCAACGGTCACGCCCGCCACGCGATCTGCGCCAGAGGTCACGTCGAGCGTGTACGTCGTGCAATAGCTCGATTGATTGCCCGTGTAGCGACCGCTGCCCATGTCGAACGTGAGGGTCACTTCGCCGCAGCTCGAACGGACGACCACGGTGGCGTCTGACACCACCGCGCCCGCCTTGGTGACGCGCACGTCGAAATCCGTGGAAAATTGCTCGGGCGTCTGCGCGTTCGACTGACGCTCGGACGACGAGACGTTGCCGTCGATCTGCAGCGTCTGCGTGCCCGTTCCGGGATTGTTGGGCGAGCCAGGACCGCAGGCGGCGAGCGTCGCGAGAACGGCGAGATGAATGACTGTGCGTCGAAGCATTGGGTGGTCGACCAGGGAGTGTACCCCTGTTGAGGGGGGCAAAAGAATCCGCGGCATACCCTGTCCGGCGCTTCGCTCGCGCACCCAAATCCCCCCTCGCATTGTCGTCGCGGGCGGTTACACTCCGCGGCCGTTGCTCCTCATGTCCCACGGACTGCGTCTTTTGGGTGACGCACGCGACCTCGCTCCGCTGCGCACCCTCGTCGACGTCGCCCCCGCGCTGCTCGATGCTGGATGGACCGAGATCACTGCCGAGGGTCGCCCCGGCAGCATCATCGTGTCCACGAAGCTCGATGCGAAGCTGGCGGCGACGCTCCAAGCTCGAGGCTGCGAGGTCGTTCGCGTTCGGTCGAACAAGGCCTCGGTCACGGTCACCCCTCTCGCCGAGGGAAGAGACAGTGAAAACTGGCCCGCTGCCACAGGCCGCGACGCCGGGACGCTGCTCGAAGCGCTGCGCCCGCTGCGGGCGCACGGCGATCCCGTCGTCGACGAGGCGGTGTTCTGGGTTCCCGTCGAGTCGCAAGGGGCGCAGCGGACCGTCGAACGGCTGCTCGCGCTCGGCCGCGACGACGTGACCGTGTCCGAGTGGGACGAGCGCGGCTCGCGCGTGCTCGTGTTGCGCGCGCCCAACCCGCCCATGTATCTGCTCATGCGCGCCCGCGAAGAGCCGCACGAAGGCGTGCGCGCGTACGCCCGCGTCGAGGGAGGCCTGTGGGTCGAGTGGGGCTACATGCACCCGTTGCCCGCGGTCGCGTCGCGGACGCTCGCCAAAGCGGCGCGCGCGGCCTTCGTCGAGCACACGGGCAAGTGGCGCATCGCGCCCTCGCCGTGGACCGAGCGATCGATCTTCGACGCGGTGATTCCCACGATCGACGCGAGCCGCGTGGACCTGTCGAAGAGCGACGGTGAATCGCGGTTCACGGTGCACCTGCGGCTCACGTACGCGCCGGACACCGTGCCCGAGCTGTGGCTGCTCGACCCTTCGCAGTTCGCCGCGCTCGAGTCGTTCGTCGAGGTCTCGAGCGCCGACGAGCTCGCGCGCTTCACCGTGGCCCGCATGGAGAGCCCCCGCGGCGTGCTCTATGTGCTCCGCGAGATCGTCCGCCCCAACGCCTCGCGCCTCGGCACGCGCGTGTCCGACCTCCTCGAGCTCAGGGGCTACTCGCGCGTGGCCGCGACGGACAATTTGTACCTGCCCGTCGGGCGAAGGCTCGCGCCGGTGATGCGCCGCGACGAGCTGCGAAAGCTCCTCGGCCTCGACCGCGCGCAAGCCGTGGTTGTCCACGAAGACACCGACGGAATCGCCCTCTATTCGCTGAACAACGTCGACGAGGTCCCCCTCGCGCGCTGGGTTGAATACGTGGCCACCGATCGACGCTTCGCGCTCGATCGCATGATGGAGACGATGATCTTCGACCTGCCGGGCGTGGCCATCGCGAGCCGCCCCAAGGTCGATCGCGAGCGGCGCGAGAAGGACAAGGGCGAGAGCTCGGAGCCAGCGCGGCCGCCAGCGCCAGCGCCGAGGTCGACCAAGCGCACGCAGCCCGCTCCGCAAGAGGTCGCGCAGGCCCCCGAGGTCAGCGAAGACGAGGCGAAGCTGCGCGAGCAAGCGCGAGAGCTCGAGGCGAAGATCTCTGCGGGCGGCTGCGACGACGCGGCCACGTGGAGCGCGCTCGCGGAGGTCAAGTCCAAGCTGCGCCAGGGCGAAGAAGCCGCGCAGTGCCTCGAAGCGTCGATGTTTCACGGCGCCATCGAAGGTCAGTCCGCGGGCCTCTTGGCATCCCTCCGACGCAAGGCCGTCGGCGCAAAGGGAACGCCCGAAGAGCTCGTCGACCTCGCCGTTCGCAAGGTGTTGATCCCGTCGGAGGCCTCGATGCTCGGGGCGGGCGCGCTCGAGCTGCTCACCAAGGGCGACGGCGCGTTCGACATGCTCGCGCAACAAGTGGTGCAGCGCTTCAGCGAGCCGGATCTCCCGGTGTCGCGCAGGCTCGCGTGGCTCGTGCTCTCGTCGGTGAACAAGCGCGCCAACGACAAGCTCGGGCTCACGCGCTCCAAAGAGAAGCTCCTCGGAGGGATGAACGAGCGCGGCCTCCACGAGGTCTACGACCTCCCGGGCTTCGTGCGCTTTCACCTCGCGCTCGACGCTGCGTCGGGCGACGGGATGGAGAGCTCGTCGCGCGCCGATCAAATCGCGGCGCTCGAGAGCCTCTGGACCAAAGCGGTCACCACGCAGATCAAAGAGCTCGACGCCAACGCGTGCTTCGTGCGGCTCTTGTTCGCGGTGGGCTTCACGCGCGTGGGCGCGGGCTCGCGCGCCAAGGACCTCGTCGCGCAGGTCGAGACCGAGATGCCCGCGTTCGACGCGGGCGCGAGCACCGTGGGCGACCCGAACCCGATCTTGTTTCGCTTGTACATGGCGCGGCTCGCGAACATGGCGACGCAGGGCAGCGCCGAGTCGTGGGAGCGCGAGGTCGAGTCGATCATGAACGCCGTTCCCGAAGCGCGACGACGCGATCGGGCCGAGCTGTTTCGCAAGCGCAGCGAGTGGCTTCGCTCGGGCGCGCCCACAGAGATCCGGCCGTCGTGGCAGCACAAGAGCGCCGAGGACGCTCTCAAGGGCGGCGAAGCGGACCCTCCGACGCTGCCCGACGCGATCGCCAAGGTGTTCGAAGCGCCCGCGCTCTTCGACCACGAGCGCACCGACGCGATCGAGCGCGCGCTGAAGAGCGCCCTTCGCACAGGCAACGAGCAGACGCTCGGCGCGACGCTCGACGCAGCGACGCCGAGGCTCGAGGCGATCGCCATCTTGGGCCACCGCGCGTCGGCCATCGGCGCGTGCCTGCAAGCCGCGGCGACGCTCGGGGACGCGCCCGCGGTCGAACGTCTGCTCGATCGGATCGTGCTCATCGCGAGCACGCCGGATCAAACGCTGTCCGTGCGCGACCTCTTGCTCGCGGTCAACCCAGGCATCGCGGCGCTTCGCAAGATGGGCGCGGGCGACGCTGCGGCTCGGCTGCTCGACGCGCTCTCGCCCATCGCGGCCAAGAGCTCGCGCGACGCGCTGCGGCTGCGATCATCGCTCGCCGAAGGGTTCTTGCAGCTGCGCGAAGGAGAGCGCGCGCTGGACCTGCTCGACTCGACGATCGACGACACGCTCAAGGGCTCGCTCGACTACAACGGGCGCCACGACGCGATGTCCGCAGCGCTCACGGCGCTGCGACGGTGGCCCGTGAGCGCGCGCGGGGCGCGCTGCGACAAGGTGTTCGACGAGATCGAGACGTTCGGCGACAACTTCACGACGCGGCGCTTCTACGCGACGTACAAGCTGCTCGTGCTCGAGAAGCTCATCGACGCGGTGACCGACGAAGTGACGCTGCGAAGCGACAAGATCCGCACCTTCCTCGAGGGCGAGGAGCAAGCGGTGCGGCGCAAGGTACTGGCTGACTGGAGGACTCTGTGAACTGGACGCTCGAAGAGCTCGAGCCGGAGATCGACGCGATCCGTGCTCGCATCAATCAGCACCGACGAGTGCTCAACGAATTCTTCGTGAATCGTCAGGACGAAATCGACCTGGCCGTCACGTGCGCCGCCGCGCAAGAGCCGCTGCTCTTCGTGGGGTTGCCGGGCACGGCCAAGAGCGACCTCGTCGTGAAGTTCGTCGAGAGCATGGGCCTCGGCGAGGACGACTACTTCGAGTACATGCTCACGAAGTTCACCGAGCCGAGCGAGATCCTCGGGCCGATCGACATCGACTTGCTCAAGCAAGGTCGGTTCATGCGTCGCACGAAGGGAAAGCTCCCCGAGGCGAAGGTCGCCTTCCTCGACGAGATCTTCAAGTCGAACAGCGCGATCTTGAACACGCTCCTCACCATCGTGAACGAGCGCAAGTACTACCAAGACGGCGAGCCGACGCCGGTCGCGCTGAAGATCTTGTTCGCCGCGACCAACGACATCCCCGAGCAGAGCGAGCTCGACGCGCTCGCCGATCGCTTCGTCGTGAAGGTCGAGACCAAGCCCGTGAAGGACACGCACTTCAGCGAGCTCATCGACGCGGGAATCATGAACGAGGTCTACCGCGCCACCGGCCAGCGCCCGTGGTCTCGCGGGGCGGCTTCGTTCGAGGACTACCTGAAGTTCAAGCGGTACATGGACTTGTCCTTCGGCGCGCGCGGCAGCGGGCAGGCCGATCGCGAGGCGTGGTTTCCGCAGACGGCGTTCGCGGAGATGCGCCGCATCGTTCGAACGCTCGAGACCGAGGACAAGATCTTCGTGAGCGATCGCAAGCTCGTGAAGCTCTACAAAGTGATCCGCACGCGGGCGTTTCTCTTTCACGGCGGCGCGGTGCAGCAGCCGGACCTCGTGCTGCTCGCGTACTCGGGCAACAAGCGCCACGAGCTGCCGGCAGTGCAAGAGAAGGTTCGCGCGCTGCTCGGGCTCGGCACGGCGAGCGCGTCTTGAAAATCGTCCCATACAATTGACCTTCGATGGCCCGCGACCTCACACGTGCACAGCTCGCTCAAGCGCTCCGCGCGTGGGCGTACTTCGTCGGCGGCGGCGCCGAGACGCTCCGCGAGGGCGTTTCGCTCGCGATTCCGTGGCTCGAAGCGCGGTGGGACGCGGGGGACGATCACCTGCCGCTCACGCTCGTGCACGACCTCGGGCACTTGCTCTTGCGCGGGAGGGACTTTCGCTTCGCGAGCGCGCGCGACCTCGCGAGCTGGCCCGAGCCCGAGCGCGCCGCGCGCATGAGCTACGAGGACAAGGTGCTCGGTCGGTGGGCGGTCGATCCGTCGGTCTCCGAAGCGCACATCGCCATCGCGGGAATGAACGCTCGCGCCCGCACCGCCGCCGTCGCCCACGCGGTCGGGCTCGCGCTCGCGGGCCCTCTGCGCGCCGTGGACGAGCTCGCGACGGCCAACCCCGCGCACCTGCGCGCGCTCGCAGAGACGCTCGAAAAAGAGGTCCCCGAGCGGCACGACGCGTGGGGAGAACTCTTGCCCGATGAATACTGGCGCCAGTGGGCGCGCGAGCAGATCGACGCGTGCGTCGCGGTGCTCCCTGCGGCCGGGAGGCTCTTCAAGCCCGAGGACCTCTGGGAGATCGCGCACCTCGAGCGGCTGCCGAGCGACTCGGCGCGCATGGCCCTGCGCGAAGTGAACACGTACGCCTCGCGCGTCGGCCCCGTGTCTCCGACGGTCGCGTTGGGGATCCGACGGCGCGCGCGCGAGGTTCCCGTCGACGCCGAAGAGGCCGATCAGTACCCCGCGGGCGGCTTCGACGCGATCTCGACGAAGGGCGCGTTCGAGAACCTCGTCCGCTCGGAGGTCGCGTACGTCGGCGAAGGGGCGCACGACGGAATCGACCTGTTCGACGTTCGCTTCGCGGAGAACGAGCTGCTCTTCTACACGCGCGACGAGAGCCCGCTGCTCGACGCGCGGCGCGACGTCGTGTTCGTGTTCGACCGGCCTGCGGAGCAGCGCTTCAAGATCGCGTCGCTCCCTGCGCAGACGTTGGTCCTGTCGCAGTCGCTCGCGTTTGCGCTGCAGGCGGACCTCGTTCGCGTGTTCGGCTCTGCGGGGTCGAAGTCGAAGTTCCTTTGGGTGGTCGAGCACGACGCAGACCGCGAAGCGGCGCGCGAAGAGCACCAGCTCTTGTCATTTTTGCTCGCCGCCGAAGTGGCTCACCGACGCGTCGAGCTCGCGGTGGTCGAGGGCTGGGAGCAGGTCCCCGAAGCGGGCAGGATCGTGTGGTCTCCGCGCGCAGAGCCCACGGACCAGCGGCGACTCTCGTGGGTCCGCGTGGGGCAAGAGCTGTGGCGCGTGGGCGAGCACACGATCGACCTGCGCGAAGAGGGCGCGGCGCGCGCGCTCGCGGACATCGTGCTCCTCGCGATCGCCAAGGGCGAACCGCGCCCGATGAAGAAGAAGAAGAAGCCCGCGCAAGCGAGCGCGAGCGCGAAGAAGTAAGCGCTCACACAACGCGGGCACATCGCCCCTTGCCAACACGACTCGGCAGCGTATCGTCACGGCGCTTCACGGGATGGGTCCCGACGAAGCAGTGGAGGAAAGCATGGGTCGGGGATTCGCCGCGCTGTTCGCGGCAGTCGTGTTCATCGCTGGGCAGACCGCGTCCGCGCAGACGACGGTCGAAGCGAACGTCGCGGTCCAAGCGGAAGTGCCAGCCGTCGCGCAGCCCGTTCAACCCGCGCAGCCCATGCAACCTGCGCAGCCTGCGCCGTTGGGAGCGCAAGCCGAAGCGAACGCGTGGCGCGCCGCGACGCAGGACAACGAGAACACCACGCTGCGCCTCGTGGCTCTGTTCGGAACAAACTTCGGCGCCACTGCGGTGGGCTACGCGCTGTGGATCACGCCGCTCGTGTTGCACCTGACCTCGTACAACCGGTCAATTTCTGCGGGCAACTTGGCGATGATCATCACCGGCGCGACCGTGAGCGTGTTCGCTCCGCCCATCGCCGTGACCCTCGTCGGCAACGCGATGGGGGGTCGGGGATCGTTCGCGCTCGCGTTCTTGGCGAACCTATTTGGGCCGCTTGTTCCTGCGGTGGGATCGTTCGGCGCGGCGGCGTTTGCCTACGAGTGGTCGAGCCGCGAGACCAAGCGCCGCGAGGCGGCGGAGCGCGCGTTCAGCCTGCGCCCAACGTCGAACTTCTCGCTCGCGTTGGCGCCCACGCCCAACGGCCTCTCGCTCGGCGGAACGTTCTGAGGGGGATACAGGGGACGGTGCTCTGATTGTGAAAATTGAGATCGAGCTGAGCAACAATGCGCCCAATCAAATCGGACCAATTGGTAAAAATTGCCAGAGCGCCACGCTGACCAGCGGTCAGTCTGGCAATGATTACCATCGTGTCCCATTTGATCTATCGCACCCCCAATGCGTCCGATCGCAATTTTCACAATCAGAGCACCGTCCCCAGTCCCGATTCCAGTCCCGATTTCACACGATCGAGCGAGTACACGAGCAGGCGACCACGCGCCGTCGCAACGGCGCACGTGGCGCAGCGTTCATCGAGCGCAAACGACCGGGGCTCGTCGAGCGGATCGTCGCACGTGATGCGGCCGACGATCGTTCCATCTGGGTGGCGCAGCACGAGCGTGCGGGCGACGAGCGCTCCCAAGAGCTTCACGCGACCGTTGCAGCTCCCCCGCAGCCAGTGAGAGGCGCCGCGATCTTCGGCCCACGAGGCTGTCGTGCCGTCGCGTCGAACAAGCGTGTAGCGCGGCGGCGCTCCGTCGCTCGTCGCACGAACGACGCCCTCGTCGACGAACAAGCAGCTGCTCCGCTCCTCCCGTGCAAATGAAGCGACGAATCGCTCGCGCCGCGTCCCGTCCACGAGCCACTCGACCGAGCGCCACACGCACTCTTGCTCGGCGCCGTCGCGCGTCGATACCACGTCGATCGCGCACCACACAGCGGGGTCGTCCGAACGGCGCAGCGCGACAGCACACTCTTGGACGTCAGCGTCGATCGAGCACACCGCGAGCTCGCCACAGGCGGTCCAGTCGATCGGCAGAGACGCTTCACCGGTGATTCTCTTCGCGATGACGCGTCGCTGCTCGCCTCGCCAAGCGCCTCGCTCGTCGGTGGAGTCGCGCCGCAACGGTAGAAGTACGGCGCGGTCGACGCTCGCGAGCATCCGCGTGTCCGACACACGAAATCCTTCGAGCTCGATCGACGCGCTCTCCCAGCGACGCTCGAGCCCGCCCGACGACACTGCGTATTCAGCGATGGTCACACCTCCCGACGCGCGACCCTCCAACGCGAGCAGCGTCGAGCCTCCATCGCAGAAGCCGATCGTCGACGGCACCTGCCCATCGAACGCACACTCACAGATCCGCTCGGCCGTACGCGCCGAGTGCAGCACCAGTCGCTCACCGCGCCGCGCGACGACCACGTTCGCGTCTTCGTCGCAATAGAGCTCGCTGATCGGCTCGTCGACGCGCAGCGAAGAGACGAGCGTGAGCGTTCGAGCGTCGTACTCGTACACGCCGTCGCTCGACACGCTGTAGAGCGATGCGCCCACGATTTGGCTCACCTCGTGCCCGCCGTACGCGCGCGTCTCGACTGCGCTGCCGTCGAACGAAAACACTTCGACGCCAGCCGCTTGCTCGTCCGTGTTGCGAACCACGTAGACGCGGTCCTCGAACAGCCAGCGCCCGACCGACTGCCCTTCTCCCAGCGAAGTCACAGCGCCCGTTGCGAGGTCCACCGCAGCACAGTCCGCGGTGAAGCCCCAGTCGTAGTCCACGAGCGCGACCTTCATCGCGCCCAACGGAGACAGCGAGTTCGCTCTCCCCGAAAGAACGGCGATCGATCCAGTCTGGCGCCCGTCTCGCCCGAGGATCGCGAGCCCTCCGCGCTCGAAGGTCACCACACGATCGGCGTCGATCGCGAGCGTCTGCCGGCCGCCGCTGTCATCGATGAACTCGGCGCGTACGACGTTGACCAACCGCGACGTCGGCTCGCGAGTCATTGAATACAGGTGCCCATCGGTCCACGCGGAGAACATGGCGAAATTGCCGCACGCCGAGCGCACGAGATCGTAGGGTCCCTCGCCCGGCGACGCGAGCTCGCGCAGAACAACGCGCTCGACGTGGGGGCCATCGATGTTCCAGCGTTCGGCGCGAAACGCGTTCGAGGCGAGCTGCACCCACGCGAACGCGGCGAGCGACGGTCCCTCGTCGAAGAGCGCGCCGCGCACGCGCTCTCCGTCGTCGCACACGCGCGAGACGAGCTCGTCTTCGAGGTTGTCCATCGCGTAGCGAACGAGCGCCCCGTACTCGCTGATCCGCCAGAGCCACTGACGATCGCGGGTCACGTGATCGGCGACGCTGTAGAAGCCCCACGTTCCATGGCCGAATGCCCCGCGAAGCAGCACACCTGGGAGGATGACAGTGCTTCTTCTGTATCGCTAGCGCGCGAGCGTGATTGTGTCTTCGACTTGGCACGCTCGATCCGCAGACGGGTCGCTGCTCCGCATCCAACTCAGCGTCATCGTCGACAAGGGATCGCCCCAGATCAACCCGCGAACAAACCTCGTTCCCGTTGGCGCGATCGCTTCGCACCCTTCGAGGCGGTCGATTTGGAACAAGTTGTAGTCCACAGCGCGGAAGTGAGCGCGGCACGCGACGTTGCCGTCGACGAGCAGGTCCGCGACAGCCCCTCCCGACGCGCTTCGAGACTGAACCCGCACGCGCATCATCCGCGGGAGCGAGGACGGAGCAAACCCCACGCACGCGCCTGCGACGTTCGCGTTCGTCGTGTCTCGTCTCGAAATCGACGACACAGCGTAGTCGCCGTCCACCGTCGAAGCACAGCCCGCAAGCGCGAGCGAAACAGCCAAGGAGGAAAGCGCGACGAGCACACGAGTAGATTTCATGGAGAGGGGCTGGTGCAGCATGCGTTCCAGCGAGGGGCGTGATGAATTGGTGTGCGGTTGCGCAGCGCGAGCGACACCGCGAACGGGGGTGTGTTGCAAACCTGCGACGCTCGGGGGCGACAGCATGGTCATGGGGTGTGCGGGGGCTTCACAGCGAGGAGAGAGCGGCGAGAGTGGGGACGGTGCTCTGATTGTGAAAATTGAGATCGAGCGCAGTACGAGTGCAGCGAATCAAAAAGGACCAAATGGTAAAAATTGCCAACTGACCGTGGGTCAGGGTGATACTCTGGCAATTTTTACCAATTGGTCCTTTTTGATTGAGCGCATTTCTGCTCAGGTAGATCTCAAATTTCACAATCAGAGCACCGTCCCCGGTGGAGCCCCCTCCTCGGCCCCCATTTCACACAAACCCTTTTCATTTCATCACGCTATCGCGTGATCGCGCGGAGCAAGAGGTCCGGTCGATCGGTGATGACGCCGTCGACGCCATGGCTCAGCAACACGCGAAACTGCGCCGGGTCGTTGATCGTCCACGGAATCACTCGCAGCCCCGCCCGATGCGCCGCCGTCACCGCCGCGCGCATCGCAAACCCTCCGCTCGGGGACCAGATCGCAGCCCCTGTCGCCCGCACGTTCTCTGGAGTCTCTGCGCCGACGGTCAGCAAGCTCGTCGTGATCGCGCTCGACAACGCACGCACCGCCCGCAGCGATCGCGGATCGAAGCTCTGAACGATCACGCGATCCTCGAGCCCCCGCGCGCGGACCAGCGCGACGAGCGCGCGCTCGAAGGGGCCCGGTGACGTTCCGTCGAAGCCGTCGTCGATCGCCGTCGGATCCTCGATCGAGCGCTTGGTCTCGAGGTCGAACCGAACCCTCACAGCCCTCGCGCGCGCAGCCTCGGGCACGCGCGCGTCACTCGAATATCTACCCACAAAATCGAACAGCTCGGACAGCTCAAGCAAGTGGTAGTCGTCCCCCGAGACCACCTCGGGCTCGGCGCGCTGCTCGCCGCCCGTCACGCGGTCGCACCGGTACTTTCGCAGCTGCGAGGCGCTCAGCGCGCGAATCCGCGGACGCGCGCTCGGCTCCGGCGGCAGCGGCGGCTCTGCGCGCGGATCGATCCTGCACAGCCGATCGTCGATCGTCGGGTCGTGCCACACGATCAACGCGCCGTCCGACGACAAGTGCAGGTCCGTCTCGAGCGTGTCCACGCCGAGCGTCAGCGCGCGCTCGAAGGACGGCAGCGTGTTCTCGGGCCGAAGCCCCCGCGCTCCGCGGTGCCCCTGAACGTCGAAGCTCGCGCTCACGACGACGGGCCCGGCGTCTCGAGCTGCGTCCAACCCAGCATCCTCAGCGACGTCTCCCGAGGCATCGCGCGGCGAGGCGTCACCGCGGTCGTCCAGCGCGCCGTCATGCGCAGGCATCGAGACGTCCGTCGCTCCGACCTGCGTCGTCGCGCACCGAGTGACGGCGAGCGCGGCGCAGAGCGCGATCAATCGCACGGATCGTTTCGGCATCGTGCGCTCGAGTGAAGCACAATGACGTCGCGTTGTTTCAGCGGTCGATCACGCGCAAAGCGCGATCGCGCGTCGCCTCGAGCGCGCGCCGGGCCTCGAGCCAGTGCTCGTCCGCGCGGCCCTCGGGCTTTCCGGCGGCGAGCCAGAGGTAGTACGCCCGCGTTCGAATCTGCTCGTCCGTCGGGTCGAGCGCCGCGACGTCGGCGAAGTGCTCGCACTCGCCGGACGCCGGATCGAACGGGGGTGCGCCGAAGAAATCCTGCCTCCCATGCCGCTCGCCGCGATAGCGAAGGCACCGCGCCCGCAGCGGGCAATCGCCTCCGTCGCACGCGCACTGGTCGTACAACATCGCGCCCGAAGGTACACCAGCCGCACAAACAACGCGCATTGAGGCTGAAAAGAACGCAGTCATACAGGACCCGCGCCGGCGTGCGAGCGCAGAAGCGCGTTGGATCAAAGCGCACTCTTCGGTAGCGTATCGAAAGATATGGCCAGCGCCGGCAACGCTCCTCGCACTCGCTTCGTGCTCTTCGCCTCGCTCACCATCGCATCGCTCCTCGCGGCGTCCGACGCTGAGGCGCAGCGTCGTCGGCGACGGCGTCGCACGCCGCCCACCACGCAGACGACCACGCAAACGACCACGCAGACAACGACTCAAGCCACGCCCCCGCAAGGGACCGGCGACGGCGACGAGGACGAGCCGACCCCGACGACAACAGGCGCAGCGACCACGACCGCCACGGGAGCGACGACGACGACCGCTGCAAGCACGACCACCGCGACCGCAGCGACCACGACCAGCAACACGAACACGACGCCCGTGAGCGTCGCTTCAGCGCCGAATCCGAGCCGCCCAACAAACGAGCCCGTCGCGCCAACGCCGCCAACTGGGGCGCGCCCCGCGGCGATCGACCTTCGTTTCGGCGCAGGAATCGTGGGGCGAAGCTTCTGGTACGCCGACGACTTGTTCATGTCGTTGCGCCCCTACAATTTGCCCATCGCGCCCGCGATCAACGCGAGCGTCGAGTGGTATCCGGGCGCGCACGTCTCGCGCGGCGTCGCGTCGATGTTTGGTCTCGTGGCGGACGGCGGGTTCACGTTCATCTTCAGCTCGCCGGACTCGCAGGGGCGCGCGTATCCGACGCTCGCGTACAACGCGAGCGCGGGGCTCCGCACGAGGCTGTGGCTGCTCGATCGCATCGACGTCGGGCTGTTGCTCGGCTTCGCGATGCAGAACTTCTCGATCGATCGAAGCGCGGTCGCGCTCGCGCCCGCCGAGGGAATCTCGAGCACGACCTACCTCGGCCTCCGCGCGGGGATCACGGGCCGCGCGCAAGTGATCCCGCGGCTCGCGATCACTGCGGGGTCGACGTTTCAGTACGTGCTCTCGAGCGGAGAGCTCACGTCGAGCGCGTTCTTTCCGCGCGCGACGGTGATGGCCGTCGACTGGTCGCTCGGCGCTGCGTTCAAGCTCACCCCGTCGCTCGAGCTCCGCGCGAGCGCGGATTGGCGGCGCTATTTCGCGTCGATGAACCCCATGCCCGGCGACCCGTACGTCGCCGGCGGCGCCGTCGACGACAACTACGGCCTCACGGTCTCCATCGCATTTCGTCGCTGATCGCACGAACACACTGAGCTTGGAGTCTTGTCACGATGACCTCACGACGCAGCATCGCGCTCTCTCTCTTCTCGGCGCTCGCCCTCGCCGCGTGCCCCGGACGGATCACCGACCCGAGCCCCTTCATCGGCCCCACCGGCGAAGGCGGCGTGATGGGCTGCTCGATTCCATCCACGCAGATCGAAACGCAGCTCATTCGCCCTCGCTGCGCCACGCAAGGCTGTCACGATCGCGGGGACCGCGCGGGTGGCCTCGACCTGCAGTCTCCCGGCGTCGCCGCGCGCCTCGTCGATCAGCGCAGCAATTGTATGGGCCAGCCCCTCGTCGACTCGGCCAACCGCGCGATGAGCTATTTCGTTCGCAAGGTCGAGAGCGCCTCGCCCGGCTGCGGCGCGCGGATGCCCCTCGGACAGCCTGCGTTTTCTGCGTCCGAAATCGCCTGCGTCCGAACGTGGGTCGCGGGCCTCGACCCCAACGCGTCCATGCCCGACGCCGGAATGGACGTCCCCAACCCGCCCAACGACGTCCCGTCGCCCATGGACGTTCGCGACGTTTCACAACCTGACACGGGCGTCCCCGACGCCACGCCCTCGGACGTCCCGTCGCCGATGGACACTGGCGTCACAACGGACACCGGTGTCGTGACAGACTCGGGCGTCAGCACGGACAGCGGCGTTTCCATGGATTCTGGCGTGCCGATGGACTCTGGTGTTCCGTCGGATACTGGCGCGTCGGAGTGAGCTGCAGCGCGCGGCGAAGGCGGACGCATGAATTTGTGTGACCCGTGTGATCCGTGTGATCCGTGTGATCCGTCCGATCCGTCCGCGCCCGTAAACCAGAAGATCGCGAGCTCGCCTGATGGCCTACATCGGGCCTCGCGCACGTCTCTCGCGTTTGTGCATCATCTGCGTTCGCGAACAAGGAGCCCCCGATCATGAGCAAATGGCCCAAGTCGAAGCACGGACGCACGGTGGCGTTCGTCGGAGCGCTTGCAGCCGCCGCTGCGAGCGCAGCGAGCTGCAACAACGTCGGCATCGGCGAGCCAGGTTCGAGCTGTCAGTCCCCGCGCACGTACTTCCTCAACGAAGTGTGGGGACCCGTGCTCGCCAACAAGTGCGTGGGCTGCCACGCGCCCGGCGGACAAGCGCAGCTCAACCCCGGCAGCCCCGCGCGATTCGTGTTGCTCCCCGCGAGCTACCCGGACTTCGCAGACGCCAACCTCGCGGCCATTCAGCAGATGGTCGACAACAGCGTCAACGTCAACGGAAGGCAGGTTCCGCTCATCCTCGCCAAGCCGCTCGGGCTGACTTCGCACGGCGGAATGCAGGTGATCCGCGAGGGATCCTCCGAGCACTCGGCGCTGCAAGGGCTCGTCTCGCGGCTGACCGGCGCGAGCGCAGCGACCAACAACTGCCCGGACTACGGCTCGGTCGCCGCGCCGTCGGGCGTCGCGCTCCTGAGCTGGCGCGAGACGCTGCGCAAGGTCGCGCTTGATTTCGTGGGTCGACTGCCCACCGACGCCGAGTACGCGCGCGTCGACAACGAGGGGCAGCGCGGCTTCGAAGCGGTCACCCTCGAGATGATGAACGAGGAGCCCTTCTACGATCGTTGGCGCACGGCGTTCAACGACCTGATGTTGACGGACATGTACATCAGCAACAACGCGTGCGATCAGCGCGCGTTGAACCTGATCTCGGGCGAGGACTTTCCGAACCGCGGTCAGTACGCGGGCGGGCCGTGCTGCGACTCGCGCATGCCCGAGTACAACTCGCCGATGTGCGTGCAAAACCGCGACTTCATGCTCAAGGCGAACAACGCGATCGCCCGCGAGCCGGTCAACCTCTTCGAGTACATCGTCCGCGGCGCGAGGCCGTTCAGCGAGCTGCTCACGGCGGACTACACGCTCGTCAACGCGCAGTCGGCGTTCATCTACGGCGTGAGCTCGCAGGTGGGCTTCAACGACC
Organism: Myxococcales bacterium; assembly: GCA_016793325.1. GTDB lineage: Bacteria > Myxococcota_A > Polyangia > Polyangiales. Next base: position 239,257 of record JAEUKI010000040.1, read on the forward strand.
AGTACGCGAACAGCAACGAGCTTCGCCCCGCGCGCATCACGTACCGACGCGTGTACGACGCCAACCCGATGCGCTTCCGCGCCGCGGATCCGATGCCGTTTCCGCACGCGGGCGTGCTGACGATGCCGACGTTCCTCACGCGGTATCCGACGACGACGACCAACCGCAACCGTCACCGCGCGCGCATCGTTCAAGCGTACTTCCTCGGGACGGACATCTTGAAGGTGGGCGAGCGTCCCATCGACTCGACCTCGGCCGAGTCGCTGATCATGACGCCCACGATGAACTACGGCCCGTGCCGCACGTGTCACTCGATCAACGACCCGATCGCCGGCGCGTTTCGCGGGTTCTTTCCCAACGGAACGTCTTGGCGTTGGGACCCGATGGACCAGTGGTACTCGGACATGGCGCCTCCCGGATTCGGCGCAGAGTCCACGCCCGGGACCAACTACCGCAACGCGCTCCAGTGGCTCGCCCCGCGCATCGCGCAGGACCCGCGCTTCGCGATGTCCGTCGTGCGCTTCATCTACAAGTCCATCACCAACCGCGAGCCGCTCGCGCACCCGACGGACCTGCAAGATCCGCTCTACGCCGCGCGCTCTGCGGCGTGGACCGAGCAAGACCGCATCCTCCGCGGCGTCGCGCGTCGCTTCACCGCGAGCAACATGAACTTCAAGACGGCGCTCCTCGAGATGATCGAGTCGCCGATCTACCGAGCCGAAGCCGCGGTGATGCCTCGGATCAACACCGACGCCGATCGTGAAGCGGCCCTCACGGCGCACGCGGGCCTCGGAACGGCGATGCTCACGACGCCCGAGCTGCTCGACCGTCGCGTGCAAGCGATCGCGGGCTTCCCGTGGATGCGCGACCTCAACCCCGCGCGCCTCGCGATGCCCGACGGCCGCAACGACGGCAATCGTTGGCTCCGTCAGGAGTACTACCTGCCCTTCGGCGGCATCAACTCGGACACGATCGTTCGCCGTATCGCGGACCCGAGCGGCATCATCGTCGGCGTCGCGCAGCGCATGGCCAACGAGGTCTCCTGCCGTGGAACGGCGTGGGACTTCACGCGGCCGCAAGCCGAGCGTCGCTTCTTCCGCAGCGTGCAGCTCGACACGGTCCCCGAGGCCGGCGGCAACGCGGTCCCGGGCAACCAGCAAAAGATCAAAGAGAACATCGTCGCGCTGCACCTGCTCGTGCTCGGCGAAGAGCTCACCGTCGATCACCCTGAAGTCGAGCGAACGTTCCAGCTCTTCTTGGAGACGTGGCGCGAGACGCGCACCCCTGGGATGAACGGGATGCCCAACAACAACCTCGCGTACGAGTGCCAGGGTCGCCAGAACCCGCTCTCGGGCGAAGAGCTGCCGATGGGCATGCGAATCAACGAAGACAGCAACGGCACGATCCGCGCGTGGATGGCCGTGATGTCCTACCTCTTCTCGGACTACCGGTTCCTCTACCAGTGAGCGCTTCGCGCAGGAATTTTCCAGGAGAACACACCATGGATCGTCGTCGCTTCATGAGCCTGGGCATCCTCGCCGGCCTGTCCGCGGGAGGAGCGCTCGCTGCGCGTCGCCTTGGCTTCGCTCAGCAATCAGACATGGGCCCCCAGCCCTACACCGGTAAGCTGTTTCTCTTCGTCAACGCAGGCGGCGGGTGGGACCCGACGATGTTCTGCGATCCGAAGGGCGGCTCGGTGAACCGTCAGTACATGCCCGGTCAAATCGCGTCGGTGGGCAACATCCGCTACGCGCCCATCACGTACCCGGGCGGGTACACCAATCAGCAGTTCTTCCAGAAATTTGGCCCGCGATTGTTGGTGCTCAACGGCGTCGACATGCAGACCAACAACCACGACGGCGGCAATCGCTACACGTGGTCGGGACACCTCGAAGACGGCTATCCCCCCGTCGGCGCGCTCATCGCGGCCACGGTGGCGCCCAAGCAGCCGCTCGCGTTCTTGAGCAACGGCGGCTACGAAAACACGCAAGGCGTCGTGCCCCTCACGCGCGTCAACGACCTCGGGACCATCGCGCGCATCGCGTTTCCGAACCGGCCCGACCCGAACAACATGATGTCGCGCTACCACTCGGACGCGACGCAGGCCCGCATCGCGAGGGCGCAGCAAGAGCGCCTCCGCACCGCGCAAGGACAGCAGTCGCTCTTCCACCTCGATCGCACGATGCGTCAGCTCGCATCGACGCGCGACGGAGGAAATCTCCTCGAGCGCTTGCTGCAGTTCCTCCCGAACAACGACACGCTCCGCAACGTCAACAACCCCATCGCGCGTCAGGGCTACGTCGCGCTCGCGGCGTACCAAGCGGGCCTCACCGCCGCGGTCAACCTCGACACCGGCGGCTTCGACACGCACAACGACCACGACAACTCGCAAGGCAACGCCCTCGCGCGGCTGCTCCAGGGCGTCGAGCAAGTGATGGATCGCGTCGACGAGCTGATGCTCCGCGACAAGGTCGTCGTCATGATCGGCTCGGACTTCGGTCGACCGCCGTTCTACAACATGCAAAACGGCAAGGATCACTGGTCGATCACGTCGATCATGATGATGGGCGCCGGCATCCGCGGCGATCGCGTCGTCGGCGCGACCACCGACGGCGACGCCGCCACGGCGTTCAGGGCGCGCGGGCTCGACTTCGACACCCTCTCGGTGAGCGACGCGAGCTCGAAGAAGCTCAACCCCAAGGCGATCCACGCGGCGATTCGTCGCTTCGCAGGGATCCACGACGGCTCGGCCGCGCGGCAGTTCCCGCTGTACGGCGACAGCATCTCGCTGTTCGAGTAGTCGCAACCAGCGAGGTGGGTCGCGCGGGGAGGGGCGCGATACAGAGACGCTCGCGGCGCGCGCACGAGCGCGAGGACGTTCGCGATACAGCGGCCTCTCGCGGCGCGCCGAGATGAATCTCGGCGCATGGACGCCGCTGGGCGTCGCGCGACCGCAGAGCCGGTCGCGAAGGAGCTCGCTCTCGCAAACCTCCTCGCGCTCTTGCGCGCGCTGCGGAGCAGCGTTCATGCGCCGAGATTCATCTCGGCGCCCACTTCATCTCGGCGCGCTTACGGGCGCTCGCCGAAGACCGATCCGATCGGGAGCACGCGCTCGCCCACGATCACGGCGACGCCCATCGGGTCTCCGTCCGCGAGCGCTTCGAGCTGCGCGCGTACGGTGCGCGATCGAACATCGCCGCCGCGCGCCCACACGCTGAGCGCAGGGAGACACAGGAGCCCCCGCGCGCTCACGAACGCAGGGCACACGCGGCGCGCGCCTTCACCGTCGTCGAGCGCGAGCGCAGGGTGCACGTGACCGACGATCACGCGCCCGCCGATGGCGTTCGCCTCCGCGCGCAACGCGCACGCGCGCGACACGTCGTCGCCGTGAACCACGCGGTGCGAGCCCACAGAGAGCCACTCGCCGTGCTCGACGCCCATCGACGAGAGCGCGGACGAGAGGGACTTGTCGTGGTTTCCGAGGACGACGCGGACCGCGCGGCAGGTCGAGCCACTTGAAAACGTGTCCACAAATGTCTCGACCGGCGAGCGGCCGTCTCCGAGCGCCCTGCGGCTCGAGCCCGCGCCGTGCGCGAAGTCCCCAGCGATCACGAGCGTCTCTGCCCCCGTGAGCGCGATCATGGCGCGCACCTTGCCGAAGAGCGCCTCGTCGTCGCCCACAGGGACCGTGTGCCCTCGCGCGCGAAGCTCGAGCGGCAACCCCGCGTGCGTGTCCGCGACGATCAGCGTGCGCTCGGACGGGACGTACGCGCCCCCCGGCGCGACCAACACAACCCCGTCGCGGAGCGCGAGCGTGGGGCCGTCGATCCTCGGTTCGCGGCGCGCCTTCGGCTCGGTCACGGGATCTCGCCGCCGCCAGCGCGGAGCCACAATTGGTGCGCCGCGCGCGCGAGCGCTCCGTCGAGGTCATCGGGAGCGACGCGATCGGTCGTTCGCTCTCCGCGCGCGAGCACAGGAATGCTCATGGGCGACGGCTGTTCGAGCAGCGCGAACTCGACCGACGCGCGCGAGCACCGCTCGAGCCAACGCTCGGCGCGCTCGCCGTCGAGCGCGGTCCAGATCGTCTGATCGAGCGCGCGAAGCAGCAGGTGACCCGGGGCGTGCTTTCGCAGCACGTCGTAGAGGAGCCCCGGCGTCGCCGCGCCCGGCCGCGTGTCTGCCGTCGAGAGCTGCGAGACGCGAGCGACTTCTCGAAATGATGTGCGCGCGAGCATCGAGCCTTCGAGCGTGCGCGCGAGCAGCGCGCGGAGCTGCGCGGACTCGCTCGGAGCAAAGAGCGAGAGCGCCGCCTCGCGACGGTCGACCGAGAGCGCGCTTCGCCGAGGGAGCGTCAGCGCGAGCCCGAGGTCCGACGCGCACAGCTCGCAGCCCGCGCCCGTCGTCGCGCGCCAGCGCTCGGCGGCGACGCGCGCGAGCACTTCGTTCGCCGCCCACCCTGCAAACGTGTAGAGCACCAGCGTGTCGCGACCGCGACCGCGCACGCACTCGAGCACCACCCGCGCCTCGGTCGGGACGGCGCTCACCGCTCGCTGCGCGCTCGTCCAACGCGCGAGCAAGAGGGCCACCGCGGGGTCCACCGCGAGCTCGCGAGCGATCGACGCGCTCGCTTCAGCGTCGTCTCTCGCGTTGGCGACACACTCGTCGAGCGCTCGGTAGCAACGGGCGACCTCGCGGGCGACCAGGTCGCTCCGCGGCGCGCGGCTCCCGGTCCACTGCGCGACGGGGCCGCGATCGCGTTCGGCGCGGGCCACGTCCATGCGCGTGGGCGTGGTGCGCGCGAGGACCTTCCACGTGCTTCCCGCGAGGGCGAAGCGATCGCCGACCTCGAGGCCCGCCGCGAAGCGCCCCTCGATGCGACCGATCAAGCGCGAGCCGAAGTGCACCGCCACCGCGGGATCGTCGACGATGGTCCCGACGCCGCGGAGGTACGCGCGCTGGACGTGCGGGCCCGCGAAGGCGAGGAGGCCGGACTCGTCGGCGATGATTTTGTGTGCTTCGTCGTAGGCCGCGAGCGCGTCGCCGCCCGTGCGCAGGTGATCGACCGCGGACGCGAGCGTCTCGTCGTCGACCTTCGAAAACGCCCGCGAACCTCGGAGCGTTCGCGCGAGCTCGTCGTGCGACACAGGCCCCATGGCGACGACCGCGAGCACGCCTTGCACGAGGACGTCGTCGTCGTCGCTTCGCACGAGGACCGGCTCGACCTCGCCTCGCGCGCTGCAGCGACGGACGGCCACCGCGTCGACGATGTCCGCCACGTCCGTGCACGCCACGAGCGCGCGCGGAGTCTCGTCGGGCCTGTGCCTGCTGCGCCCCGCGGACTGAACGGCCTGCGTGACCGTCACGGGCGCGCCCAAGAAGAGCACTTGCTCCGCCGCGGGGACGTCGATCCCGGCCTCGAGCGAGCTCGTCGCGACGACCGCGCGCAGCTCTCCGCGCTGGAGCTTCTGCGCGACGAGCCCGCGCTCGTCGGCGGACATCGACCCATGAAAACAAGCCACCGGCATATTCGCCGGCAAAATGTCTCGCAACGCGCGGGTCCACGCCTCGGCGCGGGGGCGAGACGAAACGAAGATCATCGTTGTTCCCCCGGCGGAGGCGTCGGCGGAGGGGCGGGCGACGGCGCGGGCGACCGCGGGCAAGAGCTTCTTCGCGCTCCATCCCGCGGAGGGAAACGGCTCGTCGCTCGCCACCGTGAGCAGCTCGATCGACGGCGGTCGAAAGGCTCCCGCCTCGAGCACCGAGACACCCGATCGATCCGCGCGACGCTCGGGCGCGCGACCTGCGATCCACGCGGTGATCTCGGTGATCGGGTGCGCTGTCGCGGTGAGCGCGACGCGCCTGGGTCGATCGTTGCCGCGCGCGCGACAGAGCGCGTCGAGCGTCGCGAGCGTCACCGACAAGAGAGCGCCGCGCTTGTGCGCCGCGAGCTGGTGCACTTCATCGAGCATCACGACGGACACCGCCGCGAGCGACTCGCGCGCGCCCGACCCGAGCAACACGGCCAGCGACTCGGGCGTGAGCACGAGCACCGCAGGGGGCTTTCGCTTCTGCGAAGCGCGCTCGCTCGAGCTGGTGTCTCCCGTGCGCGACGCGACAGAGAGCGGCTCGCGCGCGGGCGATGCGCCGTCGCTTCGATCGAGCGCAGACAAGCCACGCGCGACGGTGGCGAGCGTCTCTCGGTGCTGATCGACGAGCGCGCGCGTCGGGCACACGACGAGGACAGCAGTCCCGCTCGCGAGGTAGCGGCCGCGGTCGGCGTCGATGGTGGCGAGGATCGGGAGCGAGGCGGCGAAGGTTTTTCCGCTCCCGGTCGGAGCCACGAGCAACAGGTCGTCGTGCGTTTCGAACCAGCCCCCGAACATCGCCGTCTGCGCCTCGGTGGGCTCGAGCTCGAGCTCCGCGAGAAACGCCGCGCAACGGCGCTCGAGCGGGTGCTCGACGGGCGTTGTTCGCGTCCGCGCCGCGGGCCTGCGCTTGGGCTCGCGCAGAACCTCCTCGGTCACCATCGCCGGTGATGTGGGCGCCGAACGCTTCGTCATCGGCCGCGCGCCGACGGGTTGGAGTGGCTCGATGGATCGCGCAGTTTCCTGCGATTTTTCAGCGGAGAACGAGGTCGCACGCGCCCGACGCCGCGCGCCGCGGAGCCCGCGCGCTGCAAAGATTTCAATTCGCGCTTCTTGTCGTTGATGCGCTCTGGGGCTGTAGCGTGACCCTCGGTTCGTGCTACGGTCTGGTTACTCATCGTGGAGGTCGTGCTCCGAAAGCTCGGACCCAAGCCCGGTAGACCGGTGGTCGGACGGCTCGTGCGCGCCCCGCGTCGCGGCTCTGTCGTCGTCATCGAGTTTCCCGACGGGCTTCACGAATACGTGACCACACCCGTGCGTCGCATCCTTCGCGTCGCAGGACAAGAGGTCTACTACCTGCAAACGACGAACAGCCGCTATCGCCTCGAAGTGCGTCGCACGACGCCGATGGCGAGCGAGACTTCGTCGGCGAAGTAGCCCGCTCCCCCAACGCGGCGCTCACACGTTGAAGCGGAAGTGCACGACGTCCCCGTCGCGCATCACGTACTCCTTGCCCTCGATGCCGAGCTTGCCCGCGGCGCGAACGGCAGCCTCGGTCTTCAGCTTCACCAAGTCCTCCCACAGGATGATCTCGGCGCGGATGAACCCTCGCTCGAAGTCCGAGTGAATCTTGCCTGCCGCTTGCGGCGCGCGCGTCCCGCGCTTGATCGGCCACGCGTGCACCTCGGGGTCGCCCGCGGTGAAGAACGTGATCAGGTCGAGCAGCGCGTAGCCCGTGCGCACGACCGAGAAGAGCCCAGGCTCTTCGAGGCCGATGCCCGCGAGAAAGTCGCCCTGATCTTCTTTGGGCAGCGACGCGATCTCCGCTTCGATCGCGGCGGAGATGCGCACCATCGGGAGGCCGCGCTCCTTGGCGAGCTTCTCGACGGCCTTCACGTGCTTGTTGCCCTCGCCGTGCAGGTCCTTCTCGGCGACGTTGGCCACGAAGAACACAGGCTTGTCCGTGAGCAAGAAGAGGTTTCGCAGCACCGCGCGGTGCTCGTCGGACATCGGGATGAGCCGCGCGATCTTGCCCTCGTCCAAGCCCTTGCGCGCGATCTCGTAGACCTCGGCGGCGAGCTTGTCCTCGGCCTTGCCGCCCTTCGCTTGCTTGCGCGCCTTGTCGAGCGCCTTGTCCACCGAGTCGAGGTCCTTGAGGATGAGCTCGGTCTCGATCGTCTCGATGTCGGCCAGCGGATCGACCTTGTTCTCGACGTGGATGATCCCCTCGTCTTCGAAGCAACGGACGACGTGCGCGATCGCGTCGACCTCGCGGATGTTGGACAAGAACGCGTTGCCGCGGCCCTCGCCCTTGCTCGCGCCGCGCACGAGCCCCGCGATGTCCACGAACTCGATCGACGCGGGGACTTCTTTCGCGGGCTTGAAGTGCGCCACCAGCGCGTCGAAGCGCTTGTCTGGGACGATCACCGTTCCGCGGTTGGGCTCGATCGTACAAAACGGATAGTTTGCCGACTCGGCCTTGGCCGTCGTGCTCACCGCGTTGAAGAGCGTGCTCTTGCCCACGTTGGGCAACCCGACAATGCCAATCTGCAAGGCCATTCGCTTGTTCTCCGAGAAACCAGCGGGCGCGTAACACGGACGGCGCCAACCGCGCAACGACCGCACGCGCCGAGCGCGCGTAGAACTCCGGTACGATCAGCGCGATGAGAGCACTTCGCTTGGAGACGTTCGCGCTCGCGACGATCGTGACGGGGTGCGGAGCGAGGGTCGCTCCGCAGGTCGATGGAGCGATTCCACCGGGAGATTCCGCGGTGATCGACAGCGGCATCACGCCCGTCGACGCGACAGATCCGCCTCGCGACGGCGCAGCCCCGTGCGGCGTCGGGCAACGACGGCTCGGCGACGAGTGCGTCGGCGAAGGGGCCCCGAGGCCGATCGCGCCGCTGTCGCTCGGGACGACGAGCGGGCTTCGGCCGCGTTTTCGCTGGGTGAATCCAGCGGGAGCCGTCGGTGCGCGCATCGAGCTCTGCCGCGATCGCGCGTGCGCGACGCCGATCGAAGCCGCCGACGTCGACGGCGAGAGCTTCGCGCCGGGCGCTCCTTTGCCTGCGCGAAGCGTGTTGTTCTGGAGGCTGCGCGCGAGGAGCCGAAGCGCGACGGACACGGTCACGAGCGCGACGTGGTTGTTGCACACGCCAGCGATGGACGGCTCGCCCGAGACGAGCACGCATCCGCGGCTCGACCTCAACGGCGACGGCGCGGACGACGTCGCGATCGGCGCTCGTTTCGCGGGGCCCAACGGGCTTCCCGCGGCGGGCGTCGTGCGGATCTCCTACGGCAGCGCGAGGCCATCGCTCGCGACGGACGTCGAGCTCCCAGGCGTCGCGCGGTTCGAAAACTTCGGGACGTCCGTGGCCTCCGCCGGCGACATGAACGGCGACGGCTACGGCGAGATCATCGTCGGAGCGCCCTTCGCCCCGCGCAACGGCGTGGTCGGCGCCGGGCGCGTCGCGATCTACCTCGGCGGCCCGATGGGCGCGCAGAGCGCGGCGCCGATCTCGATCGAAGCAGGCGAGAGCATCACGTCGTTCGGCCAGAGCGTCAGCGGCGGCGGCGACCTCAACGGCGACGGCTACGCAGACGTCTTGATTGGAAGCCCCCAAAATCGAGGCGCCGTCAGCCAGCAATCGGGCATGGTGACCATCGTCTTCGGCGGCCCTGCGCTCTCTCGCGACGCCGCGCGCATCGACCTCACGGGCGGGCGCTTCTGGTTGGGTCTCGGGCGCGCCGTCAGCGGCGGCGGGGACATCAACGGCGATGGCGTGAGCGACTTCGTCGTGCTCGCGGCGCCGGATTCACCCGTCGCGCAGCAGCAGATCCACGTCGTCTACGGTCGAGCGGACCTCACCCGCGTGATGCCGGACTTCAACTTCGAGACGACGCGGACGACCGACCTCACGATGGGCGATTTGAACCACGATGGGTTCAGCGATTTCGTCGCGGGCGCCGTCGAGACGAGCTCGTTCGAGTCCGTCGTCGGGCGCGTGTATCTCGGGCGCTCGATGTCGGGGCCGATGCGAGAGGCCACTGTTCCGGGACCTGTGATGGACGGGCCGGGCGTCGCGCGCGCGAGGATCGTGGGCGACCTCAACGGCGATGGCTTCGACGACCTCGCGCTCGCCTCTCCGCAGGGAGGAATGCCTTCGATCGGCCCGGTGGGCGCTGCGCACTTCTTTGCAGGCAGCGCGCGTTCGGTGGGCGCGCGGTTCTTCGTGCTCAACGGCCAAGAGATGAACTCGGGGTTCGGCTCAGCGCTCTCGGGCTTCTGCGACCACAACGGCGACGGCCTCGGAGACGTGATGATCACGAGCGCCAGCGCGATCCCTGCGACCGCGACGGACACAGGACGCGCGGAGCTCTATCTCGGCGTGATGGGCGCGACTCCGCGGCGCGCGGCGAGCGCCACGGGACGAGCGACGGTCGAGCAGTTCGGCGGCTCGGTCGCATCGACGACGAGGCCCCCGACGAGCGCGCTCAGAGGTCGATCTGCATGCCGACTTCGACGACCTGCTCGGTGGGGATGCTGAAGTACAGCGTCGCGTTGCGCGCGTTGCGCGAGAGCAGCGCGAAGAGGCTCTCGGCGGTGGGGCCCATGCGCCCCTTGGCGCCCGCGACGAACGTCTCGCGACCGAGAAAATACGTGACGGTCTTCGGGTCGAGCGGGACGCCGCGCTGCGCTGCGCGCTCGAGCTCCTTGGGGACGTTGGGGCTCTCCATGAAGCCCACGCGGACGATCACGCGGTGAAATCCGTTGCCGAGGTCTTCGATCGCGAGGCGCTCTTCGGTGACGTACGGGACGTGGTCCGTGCTGATCGTCACGAGCACCACCGTGCTGTGCAGCGATCGCATGCGCCGCACGATGTGATCGAGCACCGGGGGAACGCCCTTGCCCGACGACGTCATGAACACCCCGACGCCCGGGATGCGCTGCACTGCGCCCGAGGGAGCGCCCTCTTGGTAGGGCCGCCCTCCGCCGCCGGGTGAGAGCGCCGTGATGAACGCGTCGAGGTCTCCGACGCGCTCGCCGTAGTGCTCGCCGAGCAGCGACCGGCCGCGACGCCACACGGCCATCGCCGCGAAGAACACCGCTCCGACCACGAGTGGTAGATAGCCGCCGTCGAAGAATTTGAGCAGATTTGCTGCGAAGAACGGCAGGTCGAAGGCCAAGAACAGCACGAGCAGCGGCAGGGCCTTGCCGACGCTCCAACCCCAGGTGTTGCGCGCCACGACGTAGAAGACGACGGAGGTGATCGCCATCGTTCCGCTCACGGCGAGGCCGAAGGCGGCGGCGAGCTTGGTCGACTGCTTGAATACAAGCACCAAAATGATGCACGAGACCGCGAGCACCCAGTTGATCACCGGGATGTAGATCTGCCCTTCGGCGTCGCGCGCGGTGTGCCTTACCTCGACGCGCGGAAAGTACCCGAGCTGCACGGCTTGGTGCGTGAGCGAGAAGACCCCAGAAATCAACGCCTGCGACGCGATGACCGTGGCGGGCGCCGCGATCGCGACGAGCGCGAACGTCGGCCAACCCCTGGGGACCATCGAGAAGAACGGCTGCGCCGCCGCCTCGGGGTGCGCGAGCAGGTACGCGCCCTGCCCGAAGTAGCAGAGCACGAGCGCAGGGAGGATCAGGGCCAACCACGCGTGGCGGATCGCTCGGCTTCCGAAGTGGCCCATGTCCGCGTAGAGCGCCTCGCCGCCGGTGACCGCGAGCACGACCGAGCCCAAGAGCGTGAAGCCGTGCCAGCCGTTGTTCGCGAAGAAGCGCGCGCCGTACACGGGAGAGAGCGCGGCGAAGACCGACGGATTGTGCGCGGCGTGCCAAGCTCCGAGCGCGGCGATGGTCGAGAACCAAAGGACCATCACGGGGCCGAAGAAGCGGCCGACCGCGCCTGTTCCGAGGCGCTGGATCGCGAAGAGGGTCGCGAGGATCACGCACGTCACGGGCACGACCGCGGGCGCGAGCGCCGACGTGGCCACGCCGAGCCCCTCCATCGCGCTCAGCACGGAGATCGCGGGCGTGATGATCCCGTCGCCGAACAAGAGCGCGGCGCCCGCGATGACCAAGAGAGACACGGCCCCGATGCGCCCGCCCTTGGCGACGCGAAGCTTCTCGGGCACGAGCGCGAGCAGCGCGAAGATCCCTCCCTCGCCGCGGTTGTCCGCGCGCATCACGAAGGCGAGGTACTTCACCGTCACCACCATCATGAGCGACCAGAACACCAGCGAGAGCACCCCGAGGATGTTGTCCGCGGTGGGACGCACGCCGTGCGCGCCGTGAAAGCACTCTTGAATCGTGTAGAGCGGCGAGGTTCCGATGTCGCCGAACACCACGCCGATCGCGCCCAGCACCAGCGCGGCGTGGCTCCCGTGCGGAGCATGGTGCGCGCTCGAATCACCGCTTCCGCTCGGAGCGGACGCTGCCTCACTCATGACACGTGCATATACACCAGCGAGGTCTAACCTCTGAGCCTGTAGCCGACCCCTGGCTCGGTCACGATGAGCTCGGGGCGAGCCGAGTCGCGCTCGATCTTCTTGCGAAGCTCCGCCATATGCACCCTCACGTAGTGGGTGCGCGTTGTGTACGAAGGGCCCCAAATTTCACGCAGGATGAATGTGTGGGTCAGGACTTTTCCCGCGTTGCGCGCGAACAAGAGCAGCAGGTTGTACTCGGTCGGTGTCAAGCGAAGCTCGACGCCCTCGCGGCGCACGACGCGGCGCACGGCGTCGATCGACAGCGCGCCGAACGTGTACTCGCGCTCGACCGCTCCGTCCGCCGCTCGGTGCCTGAGCGCGACGCGCATGCGCGCGAGCAGCTCGCTCACGCCGAAGGGCTTGGTGAGGTAATCGTCCGCGCCCGCGTCGAGCGCGGAGACCTTGTCTTCTTCTCGTCCGCGGGCAGAGATCACGATGATCGGAACGTCGCTCCAGCCGCGGATCGAGCGCGCGAGGTCGATCCCGTCTCCGTCGGGCAAGCCGAGGTCGAGCAGCACGAGCGCGGGGTTGTGGCTCGTGATCATCGACGTCGCATCGGACGCGCGCGCGACGTCGATCACCCGGTACGCGCTGGCCTCGAGCGCCGCGCGCATGAACCGCCGAAGCGGCGGCTCGTCCTCGACCACGACCACCAACGAACGCGCGTCGATCACCGAATCACCTCGTCGGCTGCGGAACGAACCGCTCCGCCGTTCGCCGACATCGCTCGTCGCACTCGGGCATGCGCAGCGCGAACTCTGCTTGCGATCGGCAGTGCGCAGAGACCGACGCGGACGCTGGCGAATCGCAGATCGTTCGAAGCGCCGTGAGCGCGCCCCGCAGCGATTGTTGTCGCTCGCAAGGGTCCACGAGCGCGATGGCGCGACGATCACGGATCTCCGTGGCCACCTCGACCGACGCCCACACGAGGCAGCACGCGAGCGCGCCCCACACGAGCGAACGCGCGCTCGTGCGTTCGCCTCTTGTTCGATCGCCCGTCATGCGCGGAGGTCTACGCCTCGCGACGTCAACGAGCGCTCAAGCCTCGGGGTGGTCGTATCAAGAATTCATCAAAGGGGGTGCGCCGGCGTCGACTCTCCGGTCTCGGGGGGACTCGCCCGAGAGCGCCGCAGGCGAACGCGAAAGACCGCGCCGCCTTCGGGGCGATTCGCGCTCTCGATGCTCCCTCCGTGCGCCATCGCGATCCCGCGACAGATGGCGAGTCCGAGCCCTGCGCCTGCGCCGTCGTCGCGCACCCCACGATAAAACTTCGCGAAGATCTTCTCTTCGTCTCCCGCAGTGATGCCCGGCCCGTGGTCGGCCACTTCGATGGTCACCGTCGAATCGCTCTGATCGAGCGCGGTCTCGAGCGCGACCCCGACCTCGATCGCGCTGCCGGCGGGCGTGTACTTGTCCGCGTTTTCGAGGAGGTTCACGAGCAGCTGCTCGAAGAGCACGGGGTCGACCGAGACCCACGGAGGCTCGGCTGGGAGCGACGTGTGCACCGCGCGACCACGGAGCCGGGGCTCGAGCCGCGTGAGCGCAGACCCGATCAGCTCGTCGACCGGCACCCACTCGCGCGCGAGCGACAGCGCGCCGGACTCGAGCCGCGTCATGTCGAGCAGGTTGCGCACCAGCCGCGCGAGCCGCTCGGACTCGGCGCAAATCGAATCGAGCAGCTCCGCCCGGACTTCGAGGGGGAGCGTTCGCTCGTCGCGGAGCGTCGTCGCAGCGCCGGTGATCGCCGCGAGCGGCGTCCGCAAATCGTGCGAGACCGTCGAGAGAACGGACGACCGGATCTCCTCGGTCTCGGCCTTGAGCGCCGCCGTGCGAGCGAGCTCGGCGAGGCGAACGCGCTCGAGCGAAACGCCGATTTGCTGGCAAAACAGCGACAACATCGCGCGCTGCTCCGCGCTGAGCGCGACGCGATCGCGAGGCTGCACGACGAGCACGCCGAGCGAGAGGTCTGCCGCGCGCAGCGCTGCGCACACGCTGCGGGCGCCGGGCAACGTGTCCGTTCCGAGCCCCGCGACCGCGCCGTGGTCGAACGCCCATCGCGCGACTGCGAGATCGTCGCCGAGCGCGTGCTCGAGCGACTGCTGCTCGGGCTGGCTGGCGACGAGCGCGAGCGTCGTGTCCGCGGGGCGAAGCAAGAGCGCGACTCCGTCGAAGAGCGCCGCCGCTTGGGTCACGCACACCCTCGCGATCTGCGACTCGTCGTCGAGCGACGCGAGCGCCTTGGTGAGCGAGTACAGCGCGGCGGTCCGCTCTCCCCACGAGCGAGCGTCCCGCTCTTGCCGACGCAGGCGCGACGCGAGCTCGCTCATCGCGAGCCCCACGCCGAACATCATCGCAAACGTGAGAAAATAGCGGCGATCCGTGACCGAAAACGTGTAGTAGGGCGGGACGAAGAAGAAGTCGTACGTGGCCACGCTGAGCGCGGCGGCGAAGAGCGAAGGGCCTCTTCCGAGCCACACGCCGCACACCATCACGGCGAGCAAGAAGAGCATCTCGACGTCGGGAACCTCGGTGATCGAGCGCACGCCCGCCGCCGCGCCGAGCGCCGCGAGCACCACGACCGACGCGCCAACGTAGTCGCGCAACGACACGGCGTCGCGCGCGGCGGACTCGTCTCGAGCGCCCTCTCTCGCGCCCTCGTCACCGCGGATGACATGAACGTCGATCGCGCCGCTGCCGCGGACGACCTCGTCGAGCATCGACCCCCGAATGCGATCGAACAGCCGAGAGTGCGTGGGCTTTCCGAGCACGATTCGCGTGACGTTTTGCTTGCGCGCGAAGGACAAGAGCGCGTCTGCGATGCTCGCTCCGCTCAGGCGCGCGACCGTCGCTCCCAGCGATTCAGCGAGTCGGAGGTGCGCTTCGAGCCGCGCTTTGTCCGAGTCTCGAAGCGACAGCCCCGCGGGGCCGATCGGCTCGACGTACGCAGCGACCCAGGGACAACGGAGACCCTTGGCCATGCGGGCTGCGGATCGCAGCAATCGATCCGAGCTCGGCGCGGGACCGACGGCAACGAGGATGCGCTCGCTCGCTGGCCACGGCGCAGACACGCCGTGCTGCGCGCGATACTCGAGCACCTCGTCGTCCACGCGCTCCGCGGTGCGACGGAGCGCCAACTCGCGGAGCGCCAGGAGATTTCCGCGCCGAAAGAAGTGCTCGACCGCGCGGTGCGCTTGCTCGGGCAGGTACACCTTGCCCTCGCGCAGCCGCTCGAGCAGCTCGTCTGGCGAGATGTCCACGAGCTCGATCACCGCCGCGCGATCGAGCACCGCGTCGGGAACGGTCTCGCGCACCCTCACCTGCGTGATCTGCGCGACCACGTCGTTGAGGCTCGCGATGTGTTGAACGTTCAACGTCGTAAACACGTCGATCCCCGCGTCGAGCAGCTCTTCAACATCCTGCCATCGCTTCGCGTGGCGCGATCCCGGAGCGTTCGAGTGCGCCAGCTCGTCCACGAGCACCACCTTCGGCTTCCGCGCCAGCGCCGCGTCGAGGTCGAACTCGTCGATCGATCGTCCGCGGTGCTCGACCGCGCGACGCGGCAACAACTCGAGCCCCAACACAAGCGCGGCGGTGTCGTAGCGACGGTGGGTCTCGACGAGACCTACCACGAGGTCGATCTTCTGCTCGGACACGAGGTCGCGCGCGACCTGGAGCATTCGGTAGGTTTTTCCCACGCCGGGCGCGAAGCCGAAGAACACCCGAAGCTTGCCGCGCCCCTCTTGCTCGCGCGCAACGCGGCGCAACAGCGCGTCCGGATCCGGTCGATCGTCGGCGTTCATCGCGGCGCGAACATCGCACGGCTCGCTACGTGACTCACGGCCGCCCCGAGACCGTCGAGCGCCAGGTTGAGCGACAACACATGGACGCGGGGCTCCCCCAAGATCCCGAGCGTTGGTTGTTCTGTGTGCGCAGCGATCAACGCGGTCACGCGCTCGATCGAGAGCCCGCGCGCGAGCGCCACCCGCGACGCCTGATAGCGCGCGGCGGCCACAGAAATGTGCGGGTCGAGCCCGCTCGCCGACGCGGTCACGAGGTCGACGGGGACCGAGCTCCGCTGGGTCGGATCCGCCGCCTGCAGCGCCGCGACGCGCGCCCGCACCGCGTCGCGCAGCGAAGGATTGCTCGGACCGAGGTTCGACCCGCTCGACGAGCTCGCGTTGTACGCGACGGGGCTCGTCGCAGAGGGCCGCGACCAAAAGTACCGAGGATCGTCGAAGGACTGCCCGACGAGAGACGACCCGACGACACGCCCGCGCGACGAGAGGACGCTGCCTTCTGCGCGCGAAGAAAACAGAAGCTTCGACGCGCCCGTCACCGCGAGCGGGTACGCGACGCCGGTCAACGCGGTGAAGAGCGCGAGCAACACGAACGCAGGACGAACGAGGCCCTTCATGAGCTGACTCCCATGCGACATCTAGAATTCTGGTGCTTGTATTTCATCGCACGCCCGCCGCGGACAGCGCGAGGTCGATGAGCTTGATGCACGGAAACGGAACGAGGACCCCGCCGAGGCCGAACACGAGCAAGTTGCGCTGCAAGAGCGCTGGAGCGCTCGCGGGTCGATAGCTGATTCCTCGCAGCGCGAGCGGAATCAACACCACAATAATCAAGGCGTTGAAGATCACCGCAGAGAGCACGGCGGTCGTCGGGGAGCGCAGCCCGAGGACGTTGAGCGCCGCCAATTGGGGATAGGTTCCGACGAACGCCGCAGGGATGATCGCGAAGTACTTCGCCAGGTCGTTCGCGATGCTGAACGTCGTGAGCGCACCGCGCGTCATCAGCATCTGCTTTCCGATCTCGACGATGGTCAGGAGCTTCGTCGGATTGGAGTCGAGGTCGACCATGTTGCCCGCTTCTTTTGCGGCTTGCGTTCCGGTGTTCATCGCGACCGCCACGTCCGCTTGCGCGAGCGCAGGAGCATCGTTGGTCCCGTCGCCCGTCATGGCGACGAGGTGGCCCTTGCTCTGGTAGTCGCGGATCATCGCGAGCTTCGCCTCCGGTGTCGCTTCTGCGAGAAAGTGATCGACGCCCGCTTCTGCCGCGATCGCCGCCGCGGTGAGCGCGTTGTCGCCGGTGATCATCACCGTCCGAATCCCGATGCGCCGCAGCTCCGTGAAGCGCTCGCGGATCCCGCCCTTCACGACGTCCTTCAACCGCACGACGCCGAGCACCTTCGCGCCGTCTGCGACCACGAGCGGCGTAGCTCCTTCGCGAGCAACACGCTCGACCGCCGCGCGCACCTCGGGAGGAACCGACGCGCCCTGCTCTTCAACGAAGCGCGCGATCGCGTCAGCGGCCCCTTTGCGAATGCGACGATTGTCCGTGTCGACGCCGCTCATGCGGGTCTGTGCGGTAAACGCCACAAACTGCGCGTGGAGCGATTGGAGGTCGCGACCGCGAATCCCGTGGCGCTCCTTCGCGAGCACGACAATGCTGCGCCCCTCGGGGGTCTCGTCCGCGAGCGACGCGAGCTGCGCTGCGTCCGCGAGCGTCTCTGCGCTCACGCCCGGCGCGGGAACAAACTCGGACGCCTGGCGATTTCCCAGCGTAATTGTCCCAGTCTTGTCGAGCAGCAGCACGTCGACGTCGCCCGCGGCTTCGACCGCGCGCCCCGAAGTGGCGATCACGTTGGCGCGCACCATGCGGTCCATCCCTGCGATTCCGATGGCCGAGAGCAGCCCGCCGATCGTCGTCGGGATGAGACACACGAGCAGCGCGACGAGCACCGTGAGCGACGCGGGCTCACCTCGCCCCGAGCTCGCGACCGCGTACCGCGAAAACGGCAAGAGCGTCACGGTCGCATGGAGAAACACGATCGTCAGCGCGGCGAGCAAGATGTCGAGCGCGATCTCGTTGGGCGTCTTCTTGCGCGACGCTCCTTCGACCATCGCGATCATGCGGTCGAGAAACGTCTCGCCAGGGTTGGTCGACACACGAACAATCAGCCAATCCGAGAGCACGCGCGTTCCGCCAGTGACAGCGCTTCGATCACCGCCGCTCTCGCGGATCACCGGCGCGCTCTCTCCCGTGATCGCGCTCTCGTCGACGGACGCGACGCCCTCGATCACTTCGCCGTCGGCAGGGATGAGCGCTCCGGCGTCGACGCACACGACGTCACCGACGCGCAGCGACGACGACGAGACCTCGTCGCACTGAGAGAGCCAACGCTCATCGATCCTAGAAAACGCACGGGAATCGCGCACCTTCAGCGCGGGCACGTCCTGTCTCGCCTTGCGCAACGTATCCGCTTGCGCGCGACCTCGGCCCTCGGCCATAGCCTCGGCGAAGTTCGCGAACAGCACCGTGAACCAGAGCCAGAGGGACACGGCGAGGATGAACGAGGCAGGCGCGTCGCCGCGGCCAGTGACCGCAGCGTGCACGAAGAGCAGCGTCGTGAACGCGCTGCCCACTTCGACGACGAACATCACGGGGTTCTTGATCATCCGGCGCGGGTCGAGCTTCTTGAACGACTCGACGATCGCGTCGCGGACGATCGCTCGCTCGAAGAGCGGGCGCCGTGGAGCTTCAGCGGTAGACATCGATGACTCCAGTCAACCCCTGTGGAGCGCGAGGTGCTCGACGACGGGGCCGAGGGCGAGCGAAGGCAGAAACGTGAGCGCACCCACGAGCAGCACGGTCGCGACGAGCAGCCCGACGAAGAGCGGCGTGTGCGTCGGCAACGTCCCTGCCGACTGAGGAATACTCTTTTTCTTCGCGAGCGACCCCGCGATCGCGAGCACTGGAACGATCACCCAGTAGCGCCCGATGAGCATGCACACGCCGATCGCCGTCGCGTAGAAGCGACCGCTCGCCGTGAGCCCTCCGAACGCGGAGCCGTTGTTGTTCGCGCCCGACGAAAACGCGTAGAGAATCTCTGTGAACCCGTGCGCGCCAGGGTTGCCGAGAGGCGCCGTTCCAGCGGCGCTCGAGCACGCGATCGCGGTCCCGAGGAGCACTGCCGCAGCGGGGAGCAGGAGCACCAGCGACGCCATCTTCATCTCGTAGGCCTCGATCTTCTTTCCGAGGTACTCGGGTGTGCGCCCCACCATCAGACCCGCGATGAAGACCGCGATGATCGCGTACACGAGCAGCCCGTAGAGCCCCGAGCCGACGCCGCCGAAGATCACTTCGCCGAGCTGCACGAGCCACAGCGGAACGAGCCCACCCAACGGTGTAAAGCTGTCGTGCATCGCGTTGACTGAGCCATTGCTCGCAGCCGTCGTCGCCGTCGCCCATAGAGCGCTCTGCACGACGCCGAAGCGAAGCTCTTTGCCCTCCATGTTTCCGCCGGGAGAAGCAGGGCTCGATGACTGATCGACGCCTAGCGACGCGAGCGCAGGGTTGCCGGCCTGCTCGGCGTGTATCGATGCGAGCGCCAGCGGGACAAACACCACGAGCATCGCCGCGAACACCGCCCAGCCCTGGCGACGATCCTTCACGATCGATCCGAACGTGAAGCACAGCGCCGCAGGAATCAGCAGGATCGCGATGAGCTCATAGAAGTTCGACAGCGGGGTAGGGTTCTCGAGCGGGTGAGCCGAGTTGCTATTGAAGAAGCCGCCGCCGTTGGTTCCCAGTTGCTTGATCGCCGCCTGCGACGCGACAGGACCGACGGAGATGACTTGCTCGGTGATCGTCCGCCCATCCGCGACGCTGATGGGGTCGATCAGCGAGACCGTCAGCGGACCGCGGAGCGTCTGCACGACGCCCTCGGAGACGAGCAGCAACGCGAGCACGACCGAGAGCGGCAAGAGCACGTACAGAACCGATCGCGTGAGATCGACCCAGAAGTTGCCGATGCCCTGCGACTGCTTGCGCACAAACCCTCGCAGCAGCGCGACGAGCACGGCCATCCCGGTCGCCGCAGACACAAAGTTCTGCACCGTCAGCGCGAGCATCTGAACGAGGTAGCCGAGCGTCGATTCGCCCGAATACGCCTGCCAATTCGTGTTCGTCGCGAAGCTCACCGCGGTGTTGAACGACACCTCGGGCGTCACCGCTCCGAGCCGCGCAGGGTTGAGCGGCAAATAGCCCTGCGCGCGATGGAGCGCGTACACAACCAGCGCGCCGACAAAATTGAAGAGCAGCACCGCCGCCGCATAGCGCCGCCACGGCATGTCTTCGGCCGCGTCGACGCCCGCGAGACGATAGAAGAACCGCTCGATCGGCCCGATGATTCGTTGAGCGAAGCGCGCCTCTCCCTCGTACACGCGCGCCATGTACGCCCCGAGAGGCACAGCAAGCGCCACGAGCGCGACGACGTAAACGACGACTTGAGCGAGCCCGTTCACGAGAGCCTCTCGGGGTAGAGCAGCGCGAAGCCGAGGTAGCCGAGCAGCGCAGCAGCGAGCAGCGCGCCGACGAGCGTGAGCGAGGTCACCGAGTCACATCCCTTCACAAACATCCACGAATTTCCAGGTGATCGCGAAGAACGCCGCGAGACCGACGACAAACACGACGTCCATCGCGCTCACAGCCGCACCAACAGCGCCGCGGTGATCCTGTCCTCGACGGGCACGAGATCAGGGGCCCAGCCCGTGAGCATCGAGCCCGGGGTTCCCTGGTTTCCGCCTGGCGGAGTGACGCCTCCGGGCCCCGCGAAGTACGGGACGTTCGCCGCGCGGTGCACGAACTCGAGCCTGAACGTGATGTTGCGCGTGGGCATGAAATCAACGGTGCTCTGCACGTCCCACGCTTCGAAGCGATCGCCCTTGTTCGCGGTGAAATACGGCGTTCCCGAGAAGGCCGTCGCGCCGTTGATCGGCGGAACGAGCACGAGGTACCGCCCGGGATTCGTGATCGCCCCGCCGCCCACCGTGAGCCCGAACATGTTGCGATAGAAGTTCACGCGGACGTACGCCATGAAGCCCAAGAAGAACTGCTCGCCGCAGCTCACCGCGGGGGCGCTCGCGGTCCCGTCACCGAACTCGCAGCCCGCGTCCACCGTGAGCGACGCCGCGATCCGGCTGAGCGCCCCCTCGGGGTTGTTGTAGAAGCGCGCCATCACGCTGTCGTCCGTGTGCACACGAATTCGACCGGGGACGCCGAGCGTGTCCGCGCCGACGTATTGGTTGCCGAGCAAGATCAGCGAGTCCGTCGGCGCCCATCGCACTTGGAGCCCGACGCCGGGCGCGTTGTTGAAGCGCCCGTACGCCTGCCACCCGTTGACGATCCACGGCTCGATTTTCAGCCGATCGTTGACGAACACCTGCACGCGAACGCCGTTGAAGAACCACGGCGTGTTCGAAGACACGTACGACGGCTGATAGGTCCAGTTGTCGAAGTTGTAGTAGCTCCAGAGCCCTACGTACGACATGAAGATCCCCGCTTGGATGTTGATCCCAGCGAGCGCGTCGACGTGATAGCCCGCGTACGCTTCGGAGATGTAGCGGTACGCGTCGTCGAGCGACCACTGCCCGCGCGACGCGCTCGCGTCGTTGCGAGGGGTCGTCTGCGAGTACATTCCGAACTGCGTCATCAAGCGCGCGTGAACGCCCTTGAAATAGAAATCCCCGCCCGCGCCGATCTGCGTCACTTGCAGCTCGCCGTGCCGAAAGACCTCGCTCGAGCCCGAGATGGTGTTGTCCGCGGGGTTGGCGAAGCTGTAGTGAAACGGCGCGTCGAGACGAATTTCGCCCGTAAATGGCCCCGCGGATAGCGACGGCGTCGCCGGCGCGTACGCCCCGGGCGCCCACGATTGATCGAAGGCGAACGGCGTCACCGCGGGCGCGAAGTCCCGCGCGTTCGAGCGCTCCTGCGACGTCGCGGCTAGAGCCGCAGGCGAGACTGGCGCTGGGCGCGTCGCCCTCAACGCACGCAGCTCACCTTCGAGCGCGCGGAGCCTTCGTTCGACGTCGCTCTCTTCTCGCGCAGGCTCGGAGCGCGTCGCGGATGCGTCCGACGCGTCGCCAGCGGCCCCATCGGCGCTCTGCGCAGCAGCGACGCCGACGAACGAAACACACAGCGCCTGCGAAAACGCGAGCGCGCCCAACGAGCGAACCAAGGGAGACATTCGGGGATCTCGACCGGCGCAACACTGCGCGATCGCGCATCAGCGGGCGGTCAACGCGGCGTCCCGGGCCGTCAAGAACGTGTCAAGCTACGCGGAGAGCGACAGCACGCGTCGCGCGCGACCCACGGATGATCCACACGCACGACTCGAACACGACGTTGCTCGCGCGAAGGACGCAGATCGGCGCGCTCGCGATGCTCGTCGCTTGCGCTCGACCCGTTTCGACGACGCCCACCCGCGCGCGACCGACGCCCATGCGAACCACGGCTACATTCCAGGAGACACAAGACGCCGCAGACGCGCCTGCTACGCCCGCGGGCGGCTGCGACACGAGCGCGCACCCAGCGATCACGGACTACACGGACATCGTCGCGGGCCGAGCGTTTTCACTGCTGGTTCGACGGGAAGCGAGCGGCGCCTGGGTGCCCGCTCAGCCCCTGCGGATGCCGATGCACCACGCGAGCACCATCGTGTTCGAGCCTTCGCTCGATACGCTCGTCTCCGACGCGGGCGCGGCGACGACGTGGCTCGTGCTCGCGACAGGGCTCGGTCGACGCTCGCTCGATCACGATCCGCGCAGACACACGTGGTTCGCCACCTACGCAGCGCGCCCCGAGCGCGTGTGTCCGCAGTAGGGGAGCGGCCCCGCGGTGCGAAATGCCGCGCGCGCGGGTACACTCTCCGTCGATGGGAGCTACGCGTCGGGCACGAGCTGCGGGATCGATTGCGTGCCTCGCGCTCGCCGCGTGCGGGTCGAGCGTCGCTCCGACACACACATTCAACCCCGCCATCGACGCGGAGCTGCCGTCGGACGCGCGGGGCGAGCGCGAGATCGAAGACAGCGCGCGGACCGATGCGACCGGCGAAGACCGCGTCGTCGACGGGGGCGTCGAGTGCGCGCTCGACGAGCACAGGCTCGGGAGCGAGTGCGTCGCCAACGGTGTTCCGCGCCCCCTCGCGCCGCTGTCGCTCGGGACCGTCACGCAGCTGCGACCGACGTTTCGCTGGCGACCTCCGCGCGGAGCCCGGCAGGCCCGCGTCGAGCTCTGCCGCGACCGCGCGTGCGCCGACGTGATCGCCGCGCACGACGCGGAGGGAGAGTCATTTCGACCCGAAGAGCCGCTGCCTGCGCAGAGCACAGTGTTCTGGCGTGTCCGCGTTCGCAGCGACGCCGAGCTCGATCGGAGCGCGAGCCCCGTGTGGTTCTTTCACACGCCAGCGTCGAGCGCGACCGAGTCGATCGACACGAGCGTCCACCCGAGGCTCGACGTCAACGGCGACGGCGTCGACGACCTGGCCATCGGCGCTCCGTTCGCGGCCGCTCGGGGATTCAGCGCCGCGGGCTTCGTGCGCGTCCAGCTCGGAGACCGCTCGGGCGTCGGCGCGCTGCACCGCGAGTTGCGCGGGAGCGCTCGCTTCGACAACTTCGGGACCTCCGTCGCGAGCGCTGGGGACTTCAACGGCGACGGCTTCGGCGACCTCGTCGTCGGCGTTCCCAACGCGACGATCGATCGACAGTCTGGCGCGGGCCGCGTGGCGATCTACTTCGGAAGCGCGACGGGCCTCGACGAGCGCGCCGTTCGAACGATCGACGCAACCCGCGGACAACGTCAATTCGGGCTCTCCGTCGCGAGCGCAGGCGACCTCGACGGCGACGGCTTCGGCGACGTGATCGTCGGCAGCCCGTACACGCGCAACGCGCTCGACGAGCCGACCGGCGCGATCACGGTCCTGTTCGGCGCCGAAGAAGCAACCAGCTCGCGACCGCTGCGACGCCTCGAGATCGCAGCGCCCGCAGGCCGCGAGGGCTTCGGGCGCGCGCTCGTGGGTGGAGGCGATTTCGACGGGGATTCTCGGTCGGATTTCGCAGCGCTCGCGGTCGCAGACGGGGCGGCGCGACGCGGCAGCGGGCTCTACCTCTTCCTCGGGGCCTCGCTCGGCGCGCGGATCGATCCCGCGTTTGTCCGAGAAAACACAGACTATCGCGACATCTCGATGGGCGACCTCGACCACGACGGGCGCACGGACCTCGTCGTGGCGAGCGCGAGCGCGGCGCGAGACCTCGGCGAGTACGACGTGATCGCCAGCGTATTTGCTGGTCGAACTGCGCCCCTCGACGCGCTCACGAGCGTCGACGTCATCGGCCCCTCCGCGGTCGAAGCCGGGCCCATGCGCGCGCGGGTCATCGGCGACTGCAACGGGGACGGGTTCGACGACCTCGCGCTCGCGACGAGCGCGCTCGCTCCGATCGGACGCAACGCGTTTGGAACGATGAGCGTCCACTTCGGAGGCGCGCCGTTGAGGGCGTTCGAAGGGACGAGGTACCTGTTCGGCGAGCGAGTGAACACGCAGTTCGCCGCGGCGATCGCTGCGTTCAGCGACGTCAACGGAGACGGCTTCGCGGACTTGATCGTGGGCAGCCCGTGGTTCGAGACCCCGGGACAGACGCATCGAGGCCGCGTGCAAGTGTACGAGGGAGCGCGCGACGGGCTCGCTGCGACGCCCTCGTTCAGCGCGCTCGGCGAAGCGGACCACGACAACCTCGGCGGAAGCGTCGCTCTCGCCCGCCCGCGAGCTCCTTCGGGAATACACGGGCCCTCCCCAAGCGCTACGGTACGGCGCCGATGCACGTCCCTCTCGAAAGGCTGCGAGCTCCGCGGACCTCGCGCACACGAGGGAGCACGGGCGTCCGCGCGACGCTGATCGACGAGTCGCCGGTGCAGCTCGCGGTGCGCGACGCCAAACGCGCGGCGCTCACCGCGGCGCGAATCGCGCGGTGGGCGATGGATCCACAGTCTTTTGCCCCGCCGACGCTCGCGCGCCACGATCGCTCGCGCGAGCGCGTCCTCGAAGAGCGACTCGCGATCGCGCGCGACGACCCCCACGCGCATCCGGTCTTCGAGCGCGGAAAGCGCCTCAACATCGCCCTCGCCGCGAC
Organism: Myxococcales bacterium; assembly: GCA_016793325.1. Lineage (GTDB taxonomy): Bacteria > Myxococcota_A > Polyangia > Polyangiales. Next base: position 264,311 of record JAEUKI010000040.1, read on the forward strand.
GGCGTTCGACCGCCTGGAACTTCGCGACGATCGCGTGTTTTCTTTCTGGCGAACGCTCGGTCCCGCCACAGCGTCACGAGGCTTCGTCGCAGGGATGGAGCTCGCGGGCGGGTGCGTCGTCCCCGCCATCGGCGGCGGACTCTGCCTCTTGTCAAACGGGCTCTTTCGGCTCGCGCTCCGGGCGAACTTCGCGATCGTCGAGCGCCACGGACACTCGCTCGAGGCCGTTGCCCCGCGAGAAGGCGCGCTCGTCGGCGCGGACGCAACCGTGGCATTCGCGCACATCGACCTGCGATTTCGCCCGACGCAGGGCTCGTACGTGTTGCGCGCGAGCGTCGTGGGCGACGCGCTCGTCCTCGCGCTCGAGAGCGATCGACCGTTGCCGTTCGAGGTCACCCTCGGCAACGAGCGCGTCGAGCTCGCGCGCGACGACCAGGCGCTCGTGCGCGAGTCGATCGTGCGCAAGACCGTGCGCGCGCGAGGCGCGTCGCAGAGCACGACCGAGGTTGTAGCCCACGATTTCAAGCGAGTCCTCGACGAGCGCGAGCTCTCGCGCAGCTGCCTCACTTGCAACGAGACCGACTGTCACGCGCGCGAAGAGCGCCTCGCGTTGGTGAGCGGCGGGCCGCGCGAGGGCGGCTGACGTGCGCGCGATCGTCGCCCCCGAGCCTGCGTCCTGGGTCGCCGACGCGATCGCGTCGCACGACGGGCCCGTGTGGCTCTTCGCGCCGTACGACCTCTCGCGGCTCGGGCTGTTTGCAGCGGCGCTCCCCGCGGCGATTCGACAGCGAATCGAGCGCTTCTCGACGCACGGCGGCCCGCGCGTACACGTTCGATCGACGCCGCTCTGGCACGCAGCCATCGCAGCATCCCGCCTGTGGGAACGAGGCCGCACCGATCGCCAGCTCGCCGCGCGCTTCGCGTTTCGCGCCGCGACCGACGCGGTCGCGGGCGAGCTCTTGCCTCGCGGCGTGACCGAGGTCCTCGCGCCCTCGTCCGCGGCGCGCCGAGTATTCGCGCAGGCAGCGAAGGTCGCCCCCGACGCAGCGCGCACATGGATTCAAGACCTCCCGGTGCTCGACGCGCTGCACGAGGACCTCGATCGCGCCGTCGAGGCGCACCCCGAGAGCGCGTTCTTGCGGCGCTACCGCGCGTCCCACAGCGCAGTGGCTCGGCAGCGCGCCGAGTGGACCCTCGCGACGCGGGCGCTCGCGAGGGGGCCCTACGCCGCTCGTGCGCTCGTGGAGCACGGCTGCAAGACGCCGGTCACCATCGCCTCGACGCGCGTCTCTGCAGAGAAACCGCGTCCGATCGCGAGACAGGGGTCGATCACGCTCCTGCTCGCGGGCTTCGCCGCGGCGCGCAACGGGAGTCACGAAGCGCTCGCGGTGCTCGACGCGACGCCGGAGGCCACGCTCCTCGTTCGACGCGGAGAAGGCAGCGAGCCGCGCGCGCTCTTCGAGCACCGCCGCGTGCGCGAGAGCACCGAACGGGAGCGCGCGACGCTCGACGGCGTCGACATCGTGCTCGCGCCCGCGGTGTGCGAGGGCTACGCGCCCGAAGTGCACCGGGCGATCGAGCGCGGCGTGCGTGTGATCGCGACAACGCGAGGGCTCGGCGCGATCGACGCGTCGAACCACGGGAGCCTCGTGAGCCTCGTGGCGCCGCTCGACACCCGCGCGCTGATCGAGTGCGTCCGCGCTGTGCGCGAGGGGTGAGTCCGCGAGCCCCTCAGCCGATCGTCTCGCTCTGGCAGCGGGTCGAGCATCCGTCGCCGTTGAGCATGTTGCCGTCGTCGCACTGCTCGCCGTCTTCGCGCTGGATCATTCCGTCGCCGCAGAAGCGGGCGCGCATGCGGCAGCCCGGCATGCAGCCGTTGTACATGCCGTTGTTCATTCCGTCGTCGCACGCTTCTTCGCGGGTGACGATGCCGTCGCCGCAGTTGGGCGAGCACTGCGATCGCGGGAGGTTGAACCCACCCAACGTGAGCCGATAGTTGCTCTGCGTGGTGTGTCGCTCGGCTTGAAACAACACGATCTCGTACACGCGACCGGCGGTGAGCCCGAAGCGCGTCGCCGCTGCGGCGTCGAGCGTGACGCCGTCGCTCTCGGCGCCGTGGACGCCGCCGAGGTCCACGGCGAGCCTCCCGTTGATGAAGACCCAGACGTCGTCGTCGCCAGTGAAGTCGAGTCGCTCGCCGCCTGCGTACTGAAACCAGTACCGAAGCTCGCTGGTGAAGTGAAAATTGTGCCCTCCGTCGCGGCCCGACTCGCGGCCCATCGCGACCCACCCGCGCCCGTCGAGCGGAAAGAAGTCGCTGTTGTCGTAGCGATACACGCCAGCGCTCACGCGATCGAGCCGCAGTCGATCGACGAGCGTCACGTTGACGCCCATCGTGTCGCGGTACCACTGGTCGAAGGGCGTGCGTCCGTTGGTGGTGCTCGTCGTGCCCATGGGCATCGCGTAGACGGGCTTGCGATCCATGCCGAGCATGGCGGCGACGATCCCGCGCTCGGAGCCCGTTCGATACTGAAAGTCCGGGTGTCCTCCCATGAGATCGGACCCGAGAAAGTCCCGATACACGATGGGAACGGTCACCGACGCGGGCTCCATCGGCCGGACCATCGCGCAGTCGTAGCCCATCTCGCGCGTGCACGTGGGGCTGCATCCGTCGTTGGCGCGCGTGTTTCCATCGTCGCACTGCTCGGGCGCGAGCAAGACGCCGTCGCCGCACTGCGTGGTGCAGCCGCTGCTCGTGCACTCGGGCTCGCGACGGCACTGGAAGCACCCGTCTCCCGGGAGCGCGTTTCCGTCGTCGCACTGCTCGGTGCCCTGGGTCATGCGATCGCCGCACGTGATGCGACGGCACATCATTCCAGGCGTTTCGCAGAGAAATCCGTCTTCGAGGGCGCACGTCGCGCTGCACCCATCGCCGCCCATCATGTTGTTGTCGTCGCACTCTTCGACGTCCGCGCGAACGCCATCGCCGCAGCGCTCTGCGCGACACGCGACCCCTTGCAGCGGGCACACATAGCCGCGCTCGACCGTGCACATCGCGCTGCACCCATCGCCGTCGGCCATGTTGCGGTCGTCGCACTGCTCGGGGCCGCCGATGCGTCCGTCGCCGCACACCGCGGTGGTTCGACACGGCATGCCCGGCGTCGGGCAGAGCCAGTCCATTTCGACGCGCAAGCAGTCGCCGCGGCAACCGTCACCCGAGCGCGTGTTGTTGTCGTCGCAGACTTCACCCGCTGCGAGCACGCCGTCGCCGCACACCATCGGCACGGGAGGGCGATCGCTCGTCGGCGCGTCGAGCGACCCGTCGCTTGTGACGGTGGGGACGTCCATCGAAGCGTCGGTCGAACGCACGTCGTTGGGAGCCGTCACGCCGCTGTCACACGCCGCCAGCACGACACAGCTCGAGAGCAGCGAACGCCATCGCACGGCAAGGGTCATGCACTTGTAGATGACCGACGCGGCACTCCGCGTCAATGCTGAGAATCACCGAGCGAAATACGCGACAGCGCCGCGCGACCGAAGTCATCGCGACGTCGCTTCACTGATACCCTCTCGCGCATGATGGGCAGCGGAACGTTCGAGGGCACGGCGATGTTCTTCTTCGATCGATGGAGCGCGCCGGTGCGCGACGCGCTCGTCGCAGAAGACCCGACCATCGATGGACCGGCGACCATGGCCGCGATCGAAGCGCAGTATCGCGCGCTGATTCCGCAGATGAGCGACCCGGGGCTGTTCGCTCCGTTGCTGCGCGTCTTCGTGATCAACGGAGCTGTGTACATCGCGACGTACCTCGCGCTCGCGCCCAAGGGCTTCGCGCCCGAGCGCGCGTGGAAGGTGTGCGAAGACGCGACGCGCAGGTTTTGTGCGGCGTTTTCGAAGATCGAAGACACGATCGTGACCGACACGATGTTCTCGCCGATCATGGCGGACTACCTGCGGTGGGAGGGATCGCGCACCGAGCGAGAGCCCATCGGAGAGTGGGTCTACCAGTACGTTCCGGGCGTCGAGGGGCAGTTCAACTACGGGGTGAACTTCGAGCGCTGCGCGCTGCGCGCGCTCGCGACCAAGGTGGGCACCGAAGCGTTCGCCCCGTACGTGTGCCTCGGGGACATTCCTCTCAGCGAAGCGTTTGGCCTCGGGCTGCACCGCACGCAGACGCTCGCTCAAGACGGAAAGCCCTGCGATTTTCGGTTCGAACGCGGCGCGCCGACGGTCGTGAAGAAGCACCTCCCCGTGCTCGCGCCGTGAGCACGCGCGTGGGACGATCGTCTGCGATGACACGGTCTCCTGCCGAACTCACCCGCGCCCTCGTCGCCGCCGCGCAGCGCGACCACCAGCTGGTCGAGTTCATGCGCAGCGCCATCAGCGTCGACGACCACGATGAGTGCGCGAAGTTCTACTGGACCCTCGACACGTGGGAGCAAAAGGCAGCGGTCATCGAACTCGTGCAGGACAAGATCAGCCCGACGTTGGCGCCGATCATGCGCGATTTCTTGCGCGCGCCGCTGGGCGACGACGACACGATCTGGCTGGGCAAAGCGATCGCGATCCTGCACTTGCGCGGAAGTTTCTCTGGATTCAAGGCGCTCTACGACGGCGGCCCGGAGCTCGTCGAACGCGAGGCCCGATCGCTGCTCGCGACATTGGCCCAGTGACTCTCTGAGCGCGGCGCAACTCAACTCGCGAGGCGGTCATCCGCAGCCCGCTCGGCGTCGCGATCGTCTGCTCGTGCTGGTGGTTCCAGAAGATCTGCTGCGCCTCGTTCGGCTCCTACCAGCCTGCGTCCAACTACAAGACGTCGGCGGAGCTGCCTCATTCCTCGCTGTCGACTGGCTGGCGGAGTCGCGTCGCAACCATTCGATTCTTCAGACGCTCGAATTCGCTTCGCTCCCAGCCCGTGAGCGCTGGACACTCGGACGACTCAACCATCCGAACGAGCTCGACCAACGCAACCTGCAGCATCGCCCAGTCGACCGTCGTCAAGTCAACTCGGGATGGACGCTCGCCGCGTGGTAGACGAAGCAACGGACGCCTTCTGCCGTTGTGCTCGCCTCGATGCGTCCCGCGTTGTCGTACGCGGTCGTCGCCATGCGTCCGTCGGGCGCGATCGAGACCGGAGTTGCGGTGAACATGGTGTTCGCGATCGAGCCGATCGAAAGGTGAGAGGCGAGAGACAAACGCTTGCTGCAATGCCCCGCTCGCCGTCGGCATCGAGGCGGCGCGCGTCGGCGGCATCATTCGCGTTGCATCATTCGGAGAACGCAACGACCCAGCGAACGGCTCCCTCACTGTGCCTCTTCAGCGTTCGCATGAGATCCAGAAGCAGCGGATAGCGCGTCCCGTACTTTGCATCTTCGAACCGTAGTTGGCGACGAACCAACGCTCCCCCCTCGACAGCGATGCGTTCACCTCGCTGCAAGTGACGAAGAACTTCGGTATCGATGGTGTCGAGCGGTGGAAATCCTGCGCGGCCATTCCAGTAGCGCTCGCCCGCTTCGGGCTCAACGATTAACTTCGGCGCATCGTTCACACGAATTGGCCGCGACCAATCAATTGCCTCGAGTTCATCGAGCGACACCCAAGACTCGCCAAAGAATTCGCTTCGGTGAGCACTCCAGTGCCCAAAGAAGGCCGCGCTCGCGTCCACAGGTACTCCGCGATTTGCGAAGAGCGGCTCCCAGCCAGTCGAATTCGCCTGTCCGAACAAGAGCGCGCAGAGCTCGCTCGACATGTCGAGCAGCGTGGATGCATCGACGACCCCCTGCCAATAGCCTGTCCCGCGAATGAGCTCCGCTTCGAGCCACGCGTATGGATCCGCACGAGGTGGTTTCATTGACAAACTCCTAGAAGCTTACAACGAACACGTTTTCATGACCGAGGCGATTACGCGCAACGCGTAGCACGTCGTCCGGCGTGCTGCGGGCGAAGACGGCGCGAACACGCACACCTCGCTGCTCCGCGATGAATTGGAGCTTCTGAAGATTGTGAGCCACTTTGCTCGCCGTCTTCGCGGCACCACCAACGGCAATCAAGTCGCCGGAGCCGGCGATCACGTCGAGGTCCGTCCAACCGAAGGGCGTAATGACAACTTCATTCGAGACGCGACCTCCAAAGTACTCTGCGATTCGCTCCTCGCGGGACAACCCAAGAAGACGCCGTTGGTCCCCTGTATACCCATTGTGCGCCCGCACTCCCGCTTCGCCGACGAAGAACTCGTGCCTGGCGAAGACCTCGAGGTTGAACACGCTCGTCAACCCACGTGCACTCTCGCGCACGCTTCGCACGCGCACGGTGCCCTCGCGCGCTTGCAACTCCTCTCCCGCTCGCAGGTCCCCCGCTGCGACCCACCCGTTGCGCGTCGCTGAAAACACGCGGTGATTCGCGGTCAGCTCCATCGGCGCTCCCCGCTCGAGCTCGACCGCGATCACCCTCACGCCCGTTCGCCGAATCGTCCCCGTCACAGGGCATCGCGATCCCGCACTCAACCCAGGTGCAGCGCGCACGCTCGTCACTCGCGCGCTTCCTTCGATGTTCAGCTCGCGTAGCTCGAGCTCGATCGTCGATCCTTCGCGCGCTCCGTTCGCCTCGACCCACTCGCGCGGTCGCAACAAGTGCAGCACCACGCGGCCCGGCGATCCCTCGTCGCGTGGGCCCATATCCAGCCCGATGTCGACCCAATCTTCCGTCGACACGCTCGCGCACTCACTGCTCTCGGGGCCGACTCGATCGCCGAGCGCGACCTCTTCGATCGGTCTCCGACCGCGCTCGGTGTCCACGAGCGTGCCCTTCACGAAGCAGCCCGTCAGGCAGAACCACGGCGCATTCCACGCGCGAAATAGCCCCGCGAAAATGCCGAACACCGCGCCGCTCTTCGCCGCGCTCCACACCTGTCCCCAGTCGATGCAGCGCGGACCGTTCAGCGCGATTTGCAGCAGCAAATCCGTCATCGCTCCCCAGATCGCGCCGCTCGCGACCTCGGCACCAACAATCAAGACCGCGACGTTTCCATCGATGTCGACGAGGTCGATCGGATCCCCCGCGGCGTACTCGTACACATTCAATCCGCCGCTCAATCCGCTGGGGTCCTTCGCGGTCCACCTTCCGCTCTCCGCGTCGTAGTCGCGCGCTCCGAAGCGCACGAGCCCCGTGTCGCTGTCGTAGATCCCGCCCGCGTACCCGAACGGCTGCCACCCCGGCGCGGTGTCGGATGATCACCCCGCTTCGGTACGAGGAAACATCATCACCTTTCGAACTCCAGGCACTTCCGGAGAAAACGGCGCACTGCCTAGCCAGCGAAGAAGCTCATGAAGATCGACAACAACTCCCATCACAAACCACTCAAAGTCTTCCTGTTGGCATGCACGTCTACCGACGAATACTCGGTCTTCAAGTAGTGAGATCCGAAATGAGACGACTCGACCTTCGTACTCGCTCAGCATTCCACTGCGCCAGTCGCTCGACGGCACCGCCTCTTGATCTCCGAATCGAAGATCTCCGATGCAGATTCCGCGACTGTTCATCCAGGCGGGAAGTGCCTCACAGACAGCCACAAACATCGCGTCTCGACGTACTCGAACGTCTTCGTTGTTCATCCGTATCACTCCCAAATCCAGATGGGTACATCTGACCCGATTCTCGTGAGTTCGAATGCTCGTCGCTGACCGTTTGTCTCTTCAACGGCCCCTGTCACTGTTAGCAGTCTGCGATCCGAGATCCCGCTGCGATCTAGAGCTCTTTGAATACGAACCGCATCTTCTCGAGTCGGTATCGATCCGATGCTTGAAGGCTGTACGTTCGTCACCTTGCCGTTGCTACCAACAAGCGCGCCATGATATCGATAGCTTGGACGTCTTCCAATGGTTTGAAGGAGTTCGCGGTGACTTCCGTGCTGGGCGTCACTTCCTTTCACGACTCGTACACCACCACGGGGTCCAACAATGACGACCGCAATATCATGTTTTGAATACGCATTATGCGCCCGCACACCCGCTTCGCCGACGAAGTCGTCTTTGCAGAATGACTGTCGAGAACGCCGAGCGACGGCTCGGGCTCGCGGCCCTCTGCAACTCGAGTCTTCTCTCGCAACACATCGTTGACTCTCTCGAACACCTTTGCGTCTCGCCAAGCGTAGAAGTGATTCTTCACGCTGCTCCACGGAGGGAAGTCCGAAGGCAACGATCTCCACTGGCACCCCGTTCGTGCTCGGAAGAGCATCGCGTTCAACAGATCTCGCCGATTGTAGACAGGCGTGCGAGGTCCAACCCCATGAGGCGGGATGAGCGGATCGAGCAGCGACCATTGGGAATCGGTGACGTCGCTCGGATAGTTCGTCGGTCGGCGGGGTGGCTCCATGGCTGTGTTAACACAGTGCAATCAGGTCCAAATGAACACCCTCTCAGTGAAAATCGAGTGATTGGGCTGTTCATTTCGTGTGTCTCTGCGGTCATCGTACCAGAGAGCCCTGTTCCAATTAGAGAGGCGAATCGAAGTGACGTAAGCGCCTTCGAAGTTGCGTGTCGTGAAGTCGTCTCATGCTGCCGCTCCGCGGTCCGGATCGATTACCCAGCAACGGCTTCTGTTTCCAGCTGGGCAATCGTAAACGACACCGCACGAATGCCCGACCAAACATGGGAGTGCCGGTCTACCAGTACGCCGTGAATTGCGATTGGCGTAGCGCACGATTCGAGAGTCATCGTGAACCTGTAGCCGATACGGTCGAGCGCGACCACAACGAACTCCAACGCTCCGCCTAGCGAATCATCGTCAATCGTGCGAACAAACGAGGCAATCTCATCGTTCAAGCCCGCCTCGCGATGCTTCCTAACTTCCCGTACGGAATAGTATTCGGATGCCGCGCCAAACAACGCCGATGCCACATCGAAACCACGCGCAGGCTTGTATTGTACATCGAACTGAACTTCGAACTTCACGTCGACTTCTTTCGCCTCATGGGACTCACAGGTCAATGAGAAATGTAGCCATCTGGACGAACGTTGATGTATGCTGGAACTTCGCTTTCTTCCACGCCGAGCAAGTCCGAAGCCCAGCGCCGCCCTTGTGGAGACAGTTGTACATCCCATTCTCTAGCATACCCGAGGGTGGGGTCCCCATGATAGGGGCCTTCCTGCCAGACATTTCCAAACCGGTCTCGGTACGCGGGAGTTCCCGAACTCACGCGCCTGATCCCGGCTCGCCTATCTGGAACGAATCTGAACGGACCAGGCCGGGCCAAGCCGCCGCGCGGGGAAGGATAGTGGTGGCGACCGCCCGGAAGGCCGTGCAATCCCGCGCTGCGCATCTGAGCGCGAATCGATGCGGGAGCAGGTCTTGCACCAGGATATGCGTTATGCGCCCTGACCCGTTGCTCCCCGACGAAGAACTCGTGCCTGGCGAAGACCTCGAGGTTGAACACGCTCGTCAACCCACGCGCGCTCTCGCGCACGCTTCGCACGCGCACACTCCCGTCGCGCGCTTCCAGCTCTTCGCCCGTTCGCAGATCTCCCGCTGCGACCCACCCGTTGCGCGTCGCTGAAAACACGCGGTGATTCGCGGTCAGCTCCATCGGCGCTCCCCGCTCGAGCTCGACCGCGATCACCCTCACGCCCGTTCGCCAAATCGTCCCCGTCACAGGGCATCGAGTTCCCGCACTCAACGCAGGCGCAGCGCGCACGCTCGTCACTCGCGCGCTTCCTTCGATGTTCAGCTCGCGTAGCTCGAGCTCGATCGTCGATCCTTCGCGCGCTCCGTTCGCCTCGGCCCACTCGCGCGGACGCAACAGGTGCAGCACCACGCGGCCTGGCGATCCCTCGTCGCGCGGGCCCATCTCCAACCCGATGTCGACCCAATCTTCCGTCGACACGCTCGCGCATTCGCTGCTCTCGGGGCCGACTCGATCGCCGAGCGCGACCTCTTCGATTCGTTTCTGACCGCGCTCGGTGTCCACGAGCGTGCCCTTCACGAAGCAGCCCGTCAGGCAGAACCACGGCGCGTTCCACGCGCGAAACAGCCCCGCGAAGATGCCGAACACCGCGCCGCTCTTCGCCGCGCTCCACACCTGTCCCCAATCGATGCAGCGCGGACCGTTCAGCGCGATCTGCAGCAGCAGATCCGTCATCGCTCCCCAGATCGCTCCGCTCGCGACCTCGGCACCAACAATCAAGACCGCGACGTTTCCATCGATGTCGACGAGGTCGATCGGATCCCCCGCGGCGTACTCGTACACATTCAATCCGCCGCTCAATCCGCTGGGATCCTTCGCGGTCCACCTTCCGCTCACCGCGTCGTAATCGCGCGCCCCGAAGCGCACGAGCCCCGTGTCGCTGTCGTAGATCCCACCTGCGTACCCGAACGGCTGCCACCCCGGCGCAGTGTCCTCCGTCACGCGTCCGTACGCGTCGTACTCCAATCGCTGCACCACCATCCCCGTCGCTGCGTCCACCACCCTTCGCACGCTTCCGAGGTGGTCACTCACGATGCGATACGCCCTCCCGCCACGCACGATCGCATCGGGAACGTTCGCCCGCGACCCGTACACGAACACGCTCGAAATCGCGCCCATTGAATCGAGTTCGGCGATCGGACGCAGCCCGTCGCGATACAGCCATCGCGTCGCGAGCACGCCATCGACACGACGCCCCACGCGCCGACCGAGCGCGTCGATCACGTACTCGATGCGCCTTCCGCTCGGCAGCGTCACCTCGCGCAGCGCGCCGCCCATGTCGTACCGATAGCGCCACACTTGCCCGTTGCTCGTGTTGCGACGCTCCGTCCACTGGCCCTCTCGATTGTATGTGTACGTAAACTCGCCGTAGCTCCGCAGCCGATCTTGCGCATCGACGACGCCCATCCGCGTCTGTCCGCCCACCGTAGCGCTCGTTCGATTGCCGTTCGTGTCGTACGCGTACGTCTCGCTCACCACGCCATCACGACGCACTTCACGAAGTCGATCGGCGCCATCAAAGGCGTATTCGATCGTCGTCGTCCGCCCTTCGGCGCGCTCGATCTTGCGCGTGATCCTTCCGAGCCCGTCGAACGAGAGCTCTTCCTCGAACACGCTCGTGCCACTCACGCGTGTTGTTGCCCGCGTGGTCGCTCCGTAGCCATCGCGAACGACATCGGTCTGCGCACTGCCTACGGTCACGCGATCGACCACGCCGTTGCCCGCGTTTCGCGTGAGCGTCACGGGACCCGCGCTCGTGAGCAACCCATCGGCGTCGTAGCTGTACGCGAGCTCGTTGCCTCCGTTGACCCGCTCGCGCGACACACGAAAATCGTTGTCGTACGCGCGCGTGACGGTCCCAGCGACGTCGCCAGTCCATCGCACTTCCGTGGGAATCGCCCCATCATACGTGTACGCGATCGAGGGCCCCGCGGGATTGGTGATCGACGCGAGATGGCCGCTCGTCGCTTGGTAGGCGAAGCGATAGACGCCTTCTGCAGTCGTGCTCGTCTCGACGCGTCCCGCGCTGTCGTACGCGATCGTCGCCATACGACCGCCGGGCGCGACGACGCTCGTCGGACGTTGATTACTGTCCCACGAAACCCGCTCCGTGGGATCCCCGTCGTCCGCCACCGGCGGAGCGCCGCTCTCCATCAAGTCCTGCGCCGTAAACGCGAAGCGATGCGCCATGCGCCCCGGAGGCGTCACGCTCGTCACGTTGTCGTGCGCATCCCACGAGACCGCCGTCGTTCGACCGTCGCTCGTCGTCTCGGTCAGCGGTCGGCCCACAGAATCAAAGGTCGCCCGGTGCACGCGCAAGAGCGCGTCGGTGTTGTTCTCTGCGTTGCCCTGCGCGTCGTAGCCCACGCGCTGCGTGCGCATGCCCTGCCGTGTGCAAGTTGCGCGCTGGTGGACGTCAAGACCGATGCACTTGCCCTGGTGGTTTCGCCGAAATCGACGGCGTCTGCATCCATCGAAACACAGCGTCGAGGTCACGCACCACGGCAGTTCCTTGCGTGCGAAACCCGATGCCCGATGCGTTTCGACCGAGACCCCAGAACATCCGAAGCTCGTTCGCGCAGCGAAAGATCACCCAGTCCGACGAGCGCTCGCACCAAACATAGCGCGCGGACTCGTCGACATCGGGCGCAGACACGTCCCACATGAGGTCCAAGAAGAACACGCCTGGGCGAACGATCCAGCCGTGAACTTCCATCGAGAGCTTCGCGATCAGCTCGTCGCGATCCATCACCGACCTCCCGATCCAAGCGACACCCATCGCGCGGCGCTCGATGCGTGGCACGTTCGTCGCGCCGCATGCGACGCACAAGCGCCAACAAAGGAGACCCGAAGTGTCGACTCGCGCCGTTGCGAGCGAGAACTCAACGGCGATCTGGCCAGTCGCGGCAGCGGTAAATCGTAGCGGCGAGTCACGTGTGCTTGTGGTGGTGGCGAAGAGCCAAACACGGGCTCGGGGCGGTTGTCGGAGATCAACACGGTACCGCACACCCAACAGGCACCGCAGATGCCCGATCGGATCGAAGGCGGATGGGCCGTTGAGATCCAGCTCGAGCCTGTGCCCTCGACCGCGAAAAGTACGACAACCGCCGAGCTCTGGATGTCGAGTGACGGCTTGACGGCGAGCGAGAGTACGCGGGCGGCGCCGTTGTACGCGCAGTCCGTCACGCTGCGGCAGAACCAACTCAGTCCTCGCCGTCCGAACGGGATGGGTCCCGCACGACGAGCATACGATTCTTGAGACGTTCGAATTCGATGCGCTCCCAACCCGTGAGCGCTGGACACTCGGACGCCTCAACCAGACGAACGAACTCGACCAACGCAACCTGAAGCATCGTCCAGTCGGTCGACGACATATCCACGCACACTCGAAGTTCTTCGGTGTTTTCTGGCTCCGCTGGGATCGAAACGCTTCGCGTCATCGTAGGTCCACCATCGATCGCGGCCACCGTTGCATACAACATCGCCCGACTCCGCGCAGCGCTCGACGAGATCGAGCGTCGTCTGCGATAGCCCCCTATTGCAGCTTCGCTTCGGGTTTGTGACGGGCGCGAACGCTGACACCTCGTAAACACATCAGCGCTCAATCTTGCCTGTCATCCTTCAATCCCGCCCCCCCTACATCGCACACACATTCAAAACGGAAACAGCGTCACGTCCGCGGACAAGAACGCGCCCGCGCGAAACACGCTCACCGTTTGCGACACGGGCATTCCCCCGTCCGTGCGCAGCTCTTGCACTTGGCGCGCGGCGGGCGTGATCGATCCGCCGACGGCGAGGACCAAGGGAGTGCTGAAGATTCCCCAGCGAAAATACAGCCCAGGCGAGAGCACTTGTTCGGGAGACACCCGCGGAGACACTTGAAACAAGCTCTCGCGCATCGAGCCGTCTTGCCCGAGCACCGTCGCTTGAAGATCTCCCGTAGGAAGGGACATCAGTCCTCCGAGATCCACCACGCTCAAGAAGCCCCCGATCGTCGACGAGCGCACAGGAAAGCTCACGTCGAGCCCGACCGCCCCGAGCAGCGAGACCGATCCGACGGGCCTCGGATCGACGATTCCTCCGCCCGCGAGGGTCCACTCGGCGCCGCCACCCACGCCCACGAGCGCGCCGAGCGAGACCATCGGTCGACGACGCTTCATGCGCCACGAGCCCACGGGCGCGACCACCGCTTCGAGCGCGGCGCGCACTTGTTCGGCGCTCTGCGCGGAGGCCACTTCGGCCGCGAGAACAAGGCCGCGGACGACAGACTCGGGAAGCCCGAACGAGACCGAGAGCGCCGCGAGCGCGCGGGTCGTCTCGACCACGATCCGCGAGAGATCACCGCGCGAGATCGCGACGATGAGCTCGGGCATGCGGCCCGGGAGGACCACCATCGCCGCGATCGTTCGATCGGCGCACGCGAGCTCGACCGACGCGTTGAGCAGGTCCACCACCGCGCGGAGCGCCGCAGCCGCGCGCGTCGCGTTGATCTCGACCGCCCCGCGCCCCGTCACGCGAACGCCCTGCCCCACCGAGCGATACTGCGCGATCGCCGAGCGAAACACGCGGATCTTTCGCCGGTCTTGGTCGGTCAAATCACGATCGAGCATCGCCGACACGAGCGGGACGAACGCCGCGTCCGGCAGCCGATCGAACGACTCGCGGTTCGTCGCCGCGGACAACAAGAGCCCCGCGCCGAGCACCGCGTCTCGCGCCGCGCGCGACGCGTTGATCTCGCGCGTTCTTCGCGGCTCGGGCGCCGCCGACGCGGCCTCCCACGACTCCGCGAGCGTGAGCACGCGCGACGCAGCGAAGCGCGGATCGGGGTTTTGCACCCAGGCCGCGAGCAGGTCGAAATAGACCAGCGCCGTGAGGCCGCGCGCCGTTCCGCTGCGGGGCAGCGTCGAGAGCGCCCGCGTCGGAAGCGCGAGCACGTCGCTCTGAAACGCCGATCGAAGCCCCTGCCCCACGGACACGCGCAGCGTCGTGTCTCCGCCCGGTCCGAGAAAATCACACGTGTGCTCGAACCACGGGCGCACGTGCTCCGAGCACAACGACGCTCGCAGCGCGTCGATCGCGAACGCCTCGAGCTCCGCTTGCGCTCGCTGCGCGATCAACTGCGCGAGCCCTTGGATCGCGAGGTCGAGCATCCCCGCGGGCGTCGGCAACCCGCCGACCGACTGCCGCGAACTCTCGGAGGTGCGATCGAGCCCGCCGATGCCGCCGCTCTGCCCGCCTTCGCCGCGACCGCTGTCTTGCCCGCCCGGAGCAGCACCTCCGAGCAACGCGACCGCCGCGGCCGAGGGCAACGGCGTGATCGAGCTCGAACAAAACGTCTCCAATTGCGCGACGGCGTCCGTCCACGCGGCGCGCGACGCCTCGGGTTGCTGAGCGGTCGCGGTGCGAAGCGCCTCGATGCGCGGACACAACGTCTGCGCGCCGAGCGCCCTCCGCGTGAGCACACGAATGTGCGGCGCGAATCCGTTCAACGCCGCCGCGCGCGTCGCTTCGGGGACATCACACAAGAGCCGCGCTGATCGCCCTTGGTTCGTGCGGCACTGCCCCACGAGCGAGTGCCACACGCGCGCGTCGGACGCCGAGGGGGGATCGAGCGGACGCATTCCCATCGGAGTCAACGACGCGCACGCGGCGGCGAGCCCCTCCCACCACGCGCTCTGCGCGAGCGTCTCGAGCTGCTCGACTGTGCACGCGGGCGGAGAAAACACGGGCGGAGATGATGTCGACGTCGACGCGATCGACGGCGCGATCTGCGTGTTGAGCGTCGCAGCAACGCCTGCCTCGCTCGAGGGTGCGCTCGCGTCGCTCGGGGGTGCGCTCGCGTCCTGCGCATGCGCGATGGACGACGAGAGGCACAGCGCGACGCTCGAGACGACGAGCGCGCGAACAGAGAAGCGTACAGTCACTGAGTGTCTCCGTTGGGCGTAGCGGGCAACGCCATGGGGCGCGCCGGATTCGCAGGGGTGGTCGAAGCGTCTGCGTGGCAGAGCGTGGACGCGAGTCGCGCTGCAGCGATGGTGCGACGCACGCGACGAGCGCGATCGAGCTCTTCGCGCAGCACGCCGCCGAGCACCTCTTCGGACACAGCGCCCACCACGAGGCGACCGTTGACGAAGAGCGCGGGCGTTCCCCGGGCGCCCGTGCTGGTGGCGAGCGCGAGGTTGGTGGCGACGAACGTGGCGTGCGTGCCGTCTTCGATCGCTTCGCGAAAGCGGCCCGCGTCGAGGTTGCGCTCTTCGGCGTAGCTCGCGAGCGCAGACACCGAGAGATCACGCGGGGTCGCGTAAAGACGAGACAAGTACGCGAAGAACCCGTCCGATCGCTGCTGCGTGTAGATCTCTCGGAGCGCCATCGACGCGCGCGGCGCGTTCGAGTGGTGCGCCATCGGAAACAGCACCACCGCGAGCCGAACGTCCTGCGCGTACGCGCGCTGCGCCCGCAAGATCCTCGGATAGAGGTTCGCGCTGAACGGACACTCGGGGTCGAGCAGCGCCACCATCGTGACGATCGCGCCGTCGGGTCCCAACGTCGGCGTCTCCGCGGGCAGCGGAATACACGTGCGCCGGTGCGCCTCGTCCCCCGAGCTCGTCGCGCGGCGATCCGCAGCGAGCTCGACCGTCGGGAGCGCAGGCGCGGCAGGCCCGAGCTGCGCCGCGAGCTGCGCGAGCCGATCAGCCTCCGCGCGCATCGCGTTCACGACCGCTTGGCGCTGCGATTCGGACTGGGAATTCACTGATGAATCATCGGACTCTTGCTCGTCGCCGCTGTCGTTGGGCCCGCGCGGACGGCACGTCCCTTCTTCGGCGAAGCGCTCGGCGAGCATGTCCGCGACACGACGCGCGAGGCGCTCTTCGTCGATCGCTGGCGCGGGAGGTTGACACCCTGACAACGCAACCCCGACGAGCAACGCGCGAAGAACTCCGCTCGAACACAACACGGCGCGAGGATACTCGGCCCGCCTCGCACAATCACGACGCACGGCGCAATCAACACCCCGCGCCGCGGGTCCCTTGGCCGCCCGATGCTTCGCGCAAAAATCACCGACGAAGAAGCTCGCTGAGCGGACCGCGGAGCGACAGTCGAGAGCCGTCTGCGCCGGTCGCTTCATCCATTCCAAACGAATCGTCCGGCTGACCGAACGCGCGCAAGAGCGTCACGAGCAAGCGATTGTGCGCGGGGCCCAGCATCGTGTGACGGTCGGACGCGAGCGGGTTTCGCTGGTCGCGCGCGAAGCGCACGTATCGCCCAGTCTTCAAAACATCGCCGCCGCCCGCGAGCACCGTGCAGAGATCGTTGTGCCGATGGGTCCCTGTCGACAGCTCGGTGAGCCACACGATGATCGTGCGATCGAGCAGCGTCGCGCCCCCTTCGGTGACCGACGCGAGCTCGTTCATCAGCGTCAGGACGTGTCGCGCGTACCACACGCCGAGGTCCACCATCGCTTGCTCGGCGCGCCGCGAGTACATCGCTCCACACGAGGTTTCTCCCTCGATCGACTCGTGCGCAAACGATCCGTGCACCACGTCCATCGCGTCGTAGCCAAACTCCGTCGCCTGCGGAACCGGCGCAACAAACGTCACAACGCGGGTCAAGTCGCAGGCGAACGCCATCTTGATCACTCGCATGAACTGCGTCACGGCGTGGTCCGTGGCCCCGAGCGAGCTCGCCTGCAACGAGCACGCTGCCGCTGGCTGCGCTCCGAGCGACCGCTCGAGGTCGCGCACGAGCGCGCGGTGCTGCTCGAGCCGCTCGCGGCCGTCACGGCCCAATCGGGGCGCGAGCCACTCGTACTCGCGCGCGACGTGATCGAGCACGGACGCGCGCAGCGAGGCGATTCGCTGCTCGCGCGTCATCGTCATCGTCTCCATCGGCGGCCGAAGCCCGAGCAAATCGTCGAACGCCGCCCGCGGATCATGAACGACCGGCGACGCTTGCCCCGAGCCCACGAAAGAGAACGGCGTCACGGCCGCGTTGGGCATGTAGTCGAACCCGTACACGCGACTCGCGAGCCGCCCCGCGGCCGTCGTGCGGCGCCCCAGCACTTGATCGATCGAAGCAGCGCTTCCGGTCGCAAAGGTCCCCGCGCGCTGCAGCGTGCTCTGCGGGCAGAGGACGTGCGCGGCGCCCACGTGGTGATCGTTGTCGTCCGGGCGACGCTCTCGGCGAATCACGGCGAGGTCCGCGAGCGCCGACGTCTGCGCGAGCCCCTCGATCGCGAGCACGTTGTGCCGCATGGGATGCAACGGCCGAAGCACGTCGCTGAACTCTGCGGCGCTCGCGTCGACGAGCGAGCGCTCTCCGTAGCCCATCGGCGACGCGTACGGGACGGGCATGTGCCACCGCGACCAGACGTGCCCGTGCGGCTGCACGAAGAACACGACGCGCAGAGGACCGCTCCCGTCTGCGCTGGCGACGTGGCCTCCGCCGCCGACCGCGGCTGCGAGCGAGCCGAGACCGAGGGCCTTCAAGAACCGGCGACGATCGAAGCTCATGGCTGATCCCCGACGGGCCGATAGCGAAACGACGCAGAGCTCACGAGGTCGAGCAAGAGCTCGCGCTCGCTCCCGTGCGCGCTGAAGCGTCGAGTCAACGACTCGACCCAGCTGTGTTCGACCTCGTGCGGAGCTCGTCCCATCGCGAAGCGAACCCACTGCCGCACGAGACAGCTCGCCACGACGCTGCTTCGCGCGAGCAACCGCGAGAGCTCGACCGCGCCGTCGAAGGGCCCATCGACGCCCGAGCGAAGCAGCTCGCCCCGAGAATCCACGGGCACCCCGCGGTCGAGCGACTGATAGATCCCCGCGGCGTTGTAGCGCTCGAAGCCGAAGCCGATCCCGTCGAGCGCGCGATGACAGCCGCGGCACGCCGCCGGTTGCGTGCGCGCTTCGAACAACGCGCGGTTGCTCTGCGCGCCCGCATCCGGCGACTGCGTGGGCGGGCTCGTGTCGACGTTGGGCGGAGGCGAGTTCGGGAGCTCGCAGAACAGCCGAACGAACACCGCGTTGCCGCGGATCGGCGGCGACGTGGCTCCGCGGTGCGAGTGCCCCGCGAGAAACGCGATCCGCGTGAGGATCCCCGCGCGCTGATCGCTCGGGAGCGTAACTTCGACGACGGCCCCGCGCTGGGTCGGCCCCGGGACGCCGTACAACCGCGCCGTCTCTTGATCGACCCACGCCCGCGGGCTCTCGAAGAGGGCTCGAAACGACCCCGTCTCGAACAGCGTGTTCTCGATGAAGCGCCGCGACTCGTCGAGCGCCGCGGCGCTCGTGCGATCGGTCCACCCCGGGTCGACCTCCGCCGTGCGCGCCGCGTGCTCGTCCGAGCGCGCGCGATCGAGCCCGAACCACGCGCGATGAAACGCCCAATACCCTGCTTTTGCCCTGGGATCCGCGAGCATCCGCGACGCCTCTGCGCGCACTCGCTCCGCGGTCGAAAGCCTCCCCTGGCGCGCGGCTTCGCGCAGCGCGTCGTCGGGGCCGGACTGCCAGAGCAGCGTCGAGAGCCTCGTCGCGAGGGCAGCGTCGTCGACGCGCGCGAGGCGCTCGCCGGTCGGCGCGAGCGGCTCGAGCTCGAGTCGATAGATGAATTGTGGTGCCTGCAAGAGCGCGGTCAGCGTCAGGCGAACGGCCGCCTCGAAGTCCACCGAGGTCTCCCACGCGTGAAACCGCAGCGCCCACCGCGAGGCCTCCGCGTCATCGAGCGGGCGTCGAAAGACGCGCTCGCCGACGCGCGCGATAAACGACCGCGCGCACGCGTCCGCGCGCTGCGGCGTCGACCAGTCGTCGCAGCCCGTGATCGCGCGCACCGCGGCGGCGTCTTCCGTGAGCACCGTCGCGTAGAGCGACGCGATGGTCTCGTAGCGCGCGACGCGCACGTCCGTGGGCTGCTGCGATTCGGCCTGATTGTCGAAGCCCGCGACGACGTTGTCCTCGGGCAGCGCGGGCACAGGCACGTGCACGGTAGGAAACAGCGCTTGGAGCGAGCGCAGATACTCTCCGTTGCTCAGCCGACGCAGCGGCGAGGGACCGACCCCGCGCGGGACTTCGGTGCACGACGAAGCCGCGACGACCAGCAGCGACGCCACGAACGCACAGCGCCGCTTTATCGAAGAGCCGAGCATCGCGTTGGTCAATCCTGATCGCGTGTCACCGCGCGCGCAAGCGGCTCACGCCTTGCGACGACGCCATCGCAGCGCGACGGCCGCGGCGCCGAGCACCATCGCGGTCAGCGCCCTCGTGTCGAGCGCTCTTCCGCCGGGCGTAGCGCAGCCGCAGCCCTTCATCGCTGGCGTAAATTCAGGGTCGAACGCGCGGTCTTCGGGGGGGACTTGATCGAGCGGGACCACTTGAATTCGTGTGGTTGCCGCAGCCACGTAGCCCTGCCCGTCGCGCACTTCGACGCGCACGTTGACGAAGCCCGTGACGCCGGCGCGGACGAGCTGCGTGGCGACGGGCTGCCAGGGGGTGTCGGGCGTTCCGTCGTAGTCGAGGTCCCAGCGGGCGCGGAGCTCGCTCGCGGGGCCGTCGTCGGTGACCATCGGCTCGAGGCGCGCTTCGCGCATGGGTCCGACGCGCGCGGGGCTGCGCAGCACCAACGTGGGGGCGGTGCCCGTCGTCGCGGTGATCCCGAGCGCGGCGGCCATGTCGAGCTTACCTGCGCCGAACTGCGTTTGATTGTCGCTCCGCGCAAAGCTGTCTCGTCGCGCGTGATCGAGGATCATCGCGCGGATGGCGCCCGGCGCGGCCTCGGGGTTGAGCTGACGCAAGAGCGCGGCGGCGGCGGCGACGTGGGGGCCGGCGCCGGAGGTTCCGCCGAAGGGCATGTACGAGCCAGCGGGGACGCGCGTGCCCGACATGCTGAGCGTGCTCAACGGGTTGTCGGGCGCGCCGATCTCGATGCCGACTTCGCCGTCGAGCCGCGGGCCGCGCGACGAGTAGCGCGCGAGATCGCCCATCGCCGCAGCCCCCGCGAACCCTGCGCCCGCGTGCAGCACGTACGCAGCGACGGAGATCGTCTTGTCCGACGTCGAGGGATAACAGATCGTCCGCGTGGGATCGTTGTCGCGAAACGAAAACCCGCCCGCCCAATCGGACCGATCGTCGCCCACGTACAAGTCCGCTTCGACCGCGGGGCCCGCGTCCATTTGCACGGCCGCCGTCCACTCGCCTTGCGGGAGCGCCGAGCGCGACACGATCGAGACGTGAACCATGCGGGTTCCACGGGAGGTCACGCTGCTCTCGACCGCGGCGAGCACCGAGGGTCCGAGCTGAACACCGCGCGGAGCGCTCTCGGGCAAGAGCATCGGCGCGAGGCCCGGGACGCCGATCGTCACGCGCGCGCGCCTCGAGCTCGATCGATAGTGCACCGAGAACTGAGCGAACCGAGCGCCCGCGAACACCTCGTCCGTCGTGAGCGCGATGGGATTGTCGCCAGCGCCGAGGTTGACGTGGATGTGCTTGAACCCCGTCGCGAGATTTCCCGCAGGAGACACGGGAACGCCGCCGTTGTCCGCAAACGAATCGAGCAGCTGTTCGCCCTCGGACGAGCCGTCGAGCGTCACGCCCGCGTACGGAGCAAACTCCGTGACCAACACGTTGGCGCCCTGATCGATCACCCACTGCATCCCCGTGACCAAGCCCTGATCGCGGTTGTCGCCGAGGCCGTAGTAGTCCGTCAGGACGAGCTCTGCGCGCGGCGCGAGCCCGAGCAACCGCGACACCCCAGGAACGCCTCCCAACAAGATCCCCGCGACGCCCGTCGCGTGAAGCTCGGACTCGAAGCCCTGCGGCGTCTGGTCAGTGTCGTACGCCACGAGCGGCGCGTCCGCGCTGCCGCGAAGAAATTCCATCCGCGAGTTGATCCCGCGGATCTTCGGCGTCTTCAGGCGCAGGATGCGCTCGCTCGGGTCGAGCGTCCCGTTGCGATTGGCGTCGTCGACGACGAAGATCGGCTCGCCGTACGCGGGCGTATCTTCAGGAAAAGAAGCGCCGAAATCACGGCGACCGTTGCCGTTGCTGTCGGTGTACAGCCAGTCGAGGTCGGGCCGGAGCGAGCTCGACGGCATCGTGCGCTGAAGTCTCGCGTCGTAGGTGTGCGCGCTGAAGAGCTTCAACACCTCGGCGGGCTCGATCGTTCCGTTGCGATCGAGGTCGACGCCGTCGGTGCCCACGTCGAACGTCCCGTTCGAGTTGACGTCGCGCCACTCGAGCACACCGCCATCCGCGTGATAAAACGCAGGGTGATAGAGGAAGATCGCCGAGTCGATGTCGCCGATCACCACGCCTCGACCGTCGAGCTCGACGCCGTCCCGCGCGAAGATCGCGCGCCTCGCTTGCTCGACGCGCGTCTCGGTCGCCGACGCATCGAGCGGCCTCGGCCCCGCGGGAAACAGATCGCACTCGACCCTCCCCACCATCGGGTCTGCCGCGAGCGAGCGCGCGCCGTCCTCGCTCACCATCGCCGTGTACGCGCCGGACACCGTAGGCCTCCCGCTGCGTAGCCAACGCACGCCGCGCGACTCGAACACGCGCAACGTCGTCGCGGTCGGCGCGCGCACGAAGCGCACGACCACCGGCATCTCGCCGGTGCGCTCGAAATAGCTCGAGCGCATGAACCTCGGCGTCGCCGTCCCGAGCTGCGCCCGCATCGCGAAGCCGTACTCGACGCGCGGATCGAGCACGGGGCGCCCGAAGCCGCGGTCTTCGCCGACAGGATCGACGGGACTAAACCCAGGGTCGCGGCCAGGGTGAGTGCTCTGCGCGCACGCCACATGGGGCGCGAGCGTTTGCGCGAAGGACACCGAGGCGAGCGCGAAGAAAGCAACGACGCGAGACGACGGACGACGCATGTGCAACCCATTGTCCAACACTCGCTGGCCTCGTGTCTCTCGCTCTCGTCGCGTTCGGAGCGTCGACGGACACTGGCAAATGTTGCGCAAGACGTCGTCGTTTACGGTACCGATACTCCCCACTACGCATGCCGTTCGACAAAGAACATGACTTCATCGTGATCGGTTCGGGCCCTGGCGGAGAGGGCGCAGCGATGCGCGCGCGCAAGGCCGGCGCGTCCGTCGTCGTGGTGGATCGCCACCATTCGGTCGGCGGCGGATGCACGCACTGGGCAACGATTCCCAGCAAGGCGCTGCGCCACTCGATCCGCCGCGTGATGGAATTTCGTCGCAGCCCCCTGTTCGAGTCCGTCGCGTCCAACTTCGAAGTGAGCTTCCCGGCGCTGCTCCGCGCGGCGCAGCGCGTGATCAACGATCAGGTCAACGTTCGCCGGGATTTTTACGTACGAAACAAGGTCCCCATCGTGCACGGGCACGGGCGCTTCGTCGACCCGCACACGGTCGAAGTCCAGCTCGACGGCACCGTCCGCACCCTTCGCGGAAAGAAGTTCTTGATCGCCGTCGGCTCGCGCCCCTACCGCCCGACCGACGTCGACTTCTCGCACCCGAGGGTGTTCGACAGCGACACCATCCTCCGCCTCGATCACACGCCCGAGAGCGTCACCGTGTACGGCGCCGGCGTCGTGGGATGCGAGTACGCCTCGATGCTGCGCAACCTCGGCATCAAAGTGAATCTCATCAATTCACGAGACAAATTGCTGTCCTTCCTCGACGACGAGATCATCGACGCGCTCGCGTATCACCTCCGCGACCAGGGCGTGCTCATCCGTCACAACGAAGAGTACGAGCGCGTCGAGTGCCACGACGATCACGTGATCGTTCACCTCAAGTCCGGCAAGAAGATCCGCAGCGACATTCTCCTGTGGGCCCAAGGGCGCACAGGAAACACCCAGGACCTCGGGCTCGACGCGCTCGGCGTAAAAGCCAACTCGCGCGGACAAGTCGACGTCGACGAGTTCTATCGCTTGAAATCCCAGCCGCACATCTATGCCGTAGGGGACGTCGTGGGCTCTCCTTCGCTCGCGAGCGCGAGCTACGACCAGGGCCGCTTCGCAGCAGAGCACGCCACCACGGGCGAGTGCGACGTCCGCCTCGTGAAGGACATTCCCACGGGGATCTACACGCTGCCCGAGATCTCGTCGCTGGGCCGCACCGAGCGCGAGCTCACCGCCGACGGCGTCCCCTACGAGGTCGGTCACTCGATGTTTCGCTCGCTCGCGCGCGCGCAAATCACAGGGACCACCGTCGGGATGCTCAAGCTCCTCTTTCACCGAGAGACGCTGCAAATCCTGGGAATTCACTGCTTCGGCGATCAAGCCGCAGAGATCGTCCACATCGGCCAGGCCATCATGGCGCAGAAGGGCGACGCCAACAGCATCAAGTACTTCGTCAACACGACCTTCAACTACCCGACGATGGCCGAGGCCTACCGCGTCGCCGCCCTCAACGGCCTCAACCGCCTCTAAGTCTTCGCGCGGCCGAAGGGAGACAGGGCCCTTCACGATGAAAGATCGTCTCGACTATCGACTGCTGAGGCTCGGTCCGCCGCTGCTGGCGTTGGTCGCGATCATTTTTCTCGGAGGGATCGTCCTCTCGCTGCTCAGCCACGGTCGCTGGAGTCTCTGGCAGTCGATCTACTTCGCGGTCATCTGCGCGTCGACCGTCGGCTTCGGCGAGCTGCCCGAGATGGACACGGTGCCCGGCTCGCGCGGCGTCGCGACGGCGATCATCGTGCTCGGCCTCACGGTCGTCTGGTATTTTCAGTCAGCCCTCACCTCGGTCCTCGTCGAGGGGCTGCTCGTTCAGACCTTTCGCCGCCGCCGCATGCAGAGACGCATCGCCGAACTCGAAGACCACATCATCGTCTGCGGCGCAGGCTCGACGGGCCGCCACGTCGTCGCCGAGCTCATCGCGACGCGCACTCCGTTCGTCGTCATCGAGCGCACCGCGGTTGCGATCGCCGCGCTCTCCGAAGAGCTCGCAGAGCGCGAGATCCTCCACATCCTCGGCGACGCCACGCACGACGCCGTGCTGCAAGCCGCAGGCGTCACGCGCGCGCGCGGGGTCGTCGCGGCGCTCACCGAGGACAAGGACAACCTCTACGTCGCGCTCTCGGTCCGCGACCTCAACGCCAAGGCGCGCATCGTCGCGAAGGTCGTCAGCGCCGAGGCCGAGCACAAAATGCTCCGCGCGGGAGCCAACGCAACGGTGTCCCCCAACCGCATCGGCGGCCTGCGCATGGCGAGCGAAATGCTGCGCCCCACAGCGGTGCGCTTCCTCGATCGCATGCTGCAAGCCAAGGGCGGGGTCCTTCGCGTCGAAGAGATCGCGATCCCGACCAACTCGTGGTTCATCGGGCGAACGCTCAAAGACCTGCCCATTCGCGTGCAGACCAACGCGCTCGTCGTCGCCATCCAACAAGCCGACGATTTTCACTACAACCCAGACCCCAACACCGTCGTGAAGGCCGGGCAGGCCCTCGTCGTCATCGCCGAGGTGTCCAACATCGAGAAGCTCCGAGCCCTCGCGCGCAGAGAGTCCCCTCCGTGAACGAGCTCGATTTTGTGTGCTCTCGCTACGCCAAGCTCGCCGGTCGCAACGCGAGCCCGCTCGGGACAGGGCTCATCAACGACACGTTCGTCGTCGAAGCGGCCGGCGAGCGCGTCGTCCTCCAGCGCGTTCACAAGATCTTCGGCCCGAGCGTGCACGACGACATCGAGGCGGTGACCGCTCGCGTCCAACAGCGCGGAATGACCACTCCGCGGCTCGTGCGCGCGGACGACGGCGGGCTCTACGTGCGCGACCGCGAAGACCGCGTGTGGCGCGCGATGACCTTCGTCGACGGGGTCGCCTTCGACAAGGCCGACTCTCCTGCGCGCGTTCGCGAAGCGGGCTCGCTCGTGGCGCGATGGCACCAGTGCCTGAAGGGCTGGAGCTACGAGTACGCCCACGTTCGCGCGGGCGCTCACGACACACAAAAACACCTTCGCGTCCTGCGAGAAGCGCTCGATGCGCGACGCGAGCACCGGCTGCACGCGGAGGTCGCCTCGTTTGCAGAGCCCTTGTTGCGCGCGGCCGAGGGGCTCCCCGAGCTCGCGTCCAACGAGCCCATTCACGCGCACGGCGACCTCAAGCTCTCGAACCTGATGTTCGACTCGAATACTGGTGCGGGTGTCTGCCTCGTCGATTTGGACACCGTGGCCAAGATGCCGTGGGCCTTCGAGATGGGCGACGCGCTGCGATCGTGGTGCAACCCCGCGGGCGAAAACGTGACCGAAGCCACCGTGGATCGCGCGCTGTTTCGCGCGGCGCTCGAAGGCTACGGCCAGGGAGCGAAGGACGCGACGCAGACCGAGCGCGACGCGTGGGCCGAACAAGCGGCGGACGGACTCGGGACGATCGCGCTGGAGTTGGCTGCGAGGTTCTTGGGGGACGCGCTGATCGAGGGGTATTTCGGGTGGGATCCGAAGCGATTCCCCGCGCGCGGAGAGCACAACCTCGTGCGAGGACGGGGGCAGTGGTCGCTCGCGAAGGACGCCATCGCGCACCGAGACGCGCTCGTCGAAGAGGCGAAGCGAGCGCTCGTGGGGTAGCGCGAGCTACCGTTCGAGTCGGCTGTTTCGAACACGAATCGAGCGTCCTATGTCTCTTCGAGCACTTGTCCTCACTGTCGCGTTCACTCTCTTCGGTTGTGCGCCGAGACCGGAGATGATGGTTCCGGGGCACATCAACTGCCTCCGATTCAATGTGTTCGACGCGGCTAGCGGGAGAACTGTCCGTACCGCACTCGTCACCGTTCGCGCAGAGATCGAACGGGCAACGACGTTTTACAATGTCGACTACCCCATTTGGCCTGGCTGCACCGGCGAGTTTCTCGTGATCGTCGAGGCCCCTGGCTACGAGCGCTACGAGCAGACACATCGCTCGTTCATGAATCGAGACTTCACCACCAACCAAGTCTCTCAGCACATCAGGATCGGCCTTCGTCCGCTGAGCGACGCTGGGGCCAGTGATGCCGCGAGCGCGGACTGACCCATCGAGCTCGCTGCCCGCCCTTCACGCCGCCGCTTCCACCGAAGCCTCTTTCACCGCATAGAACACGCCGATTCCGATGAACACCAGCGGCAGCGGCGAGTTCGCGGTCGCCATCAGCACCGGCGCGCGAAGCACCAAGCCCACGATCGTCACGGCGCTCACGGACGACTGATTCGACATCGCGCCGCGGACCCACTCGAGGCTCTCGCGGTGCGCCGCGAGGTCGTCCTCCAGCGCGTTTGCGACCGCGAGAACGTCCGGAAGAAACACCATCGCCCCAGCGACGTACGTGTAGATCGCCGCCATCAACGGCGCCAACCCCCGGTTGTGCTCTCCGATGCGCGCGCGAATGACTCGCCCGAGCAGCACGCCCACGCCGATGTTCGCGATCGAAAACAGGGCGCCGACCTTCATCGCGAAGAGCGCGTACGCCGCGCCGAGCACCACGCAGAGCGCCCCTCCCAACAGCCCCGCGACGACGACTCCCTGACTCTTTGCTTCCTGTGGCGACGCGCGGCGCGGCGCCGCCACGGGTCCGAACACTGCCTCGATCGCCTGTTGATCCGTCATCTCGTCACGCATCTGAATCACCTCTGGGCCGGCACGATCCCGAGGGACCGACAGAGGTTGCGGACGAGGTGATGATTTTAGAGGTCGTAGCGATCCGGGTCCCCGCCGTCCGTGAGGTACCGCACGATCGCCGCGACCGCGTCGTAGAGGGCCTCGGGGATCTCGTCGCCGATCTCTTGCTCGTGCAGCGTTCGGGCGAGCGGAGCGTCGCGCAACACGGGAATTCCCTCTCGGTGCGCCTCGTCGATGATGCGTCGCGCGAGCGCGCCCTCGCCCTTCGCCACCAATTGCGGCGCGGCCATGGACTCTTCGTCCCACCCGAGTGCGACCGCGTAGTGCGTTGGATTCGTCACGACGAACTGCGCCTTTCTGACCGCGTGAACCGTGGCCTCTTCGAGGATCTCTTTGTGAAGCCGCTCGCGCTCGTGCTTGGCGTGCGGGTCTCCCTCGGACTCTTTGTGCTCGCGCTTGACCTCGTCCTTGCTCATGCGTTGGTCCTGCGCGAACTGCCATCGACGATAGAGAACATCGATGGCCGCGAAGCCGATGGCGACGGCCAAGGTCTTCGTCGCGACGCCCCGCAAAGTTGCTTCCATCAGCGATCGAAATTGCAGGGGCGTCCCCCGTGCGGCGGGGGCCCACGTCGGGAGCAGCGATTTGGCCGTCGAATACCCGAGGTAGAGCAAGAGCCCTCCCTTCGCGAGCGCCACAAGCGGCTCGACGTACGTGCGCGGCTTGGTGAACTTGTCGATCACCTGCGACGGGTCGAGCCGATCGAGCGACGGGATCGCCGCTTGCGGCGCGAAGAGAAACCCCGCGAGCAACGCGCCCACCGCCGCAGCCCCCGCCACGGACGCAGCGAGCGCAGGGGCCATCGCGACCATCGACGCCTCGAGCGCGCGCAGCATCGCGCCCGCGACGGACACCGTCTGCGACGACGGCGTGCTCGCCGCGCGAATCGCCACCGAGAGCGACTCGCGAAACGCCGTCTCGATCGCCCCTGCCGTGGCCCCGAGCGTCGCGAGCCCCGCCGCGAGGGACGCAGCCGCCACCGCGTCGCGTGACTGGGCGACCTGCCCCTTTTCACGGGCGTCGTTCAGTCGTTTGTCCGACGCCTCTTCGGTCTTATCGGACACCGCGAGCCCCCAAGCATACGCCCAGCACCCGCGCGCTCACGTCACTTCACGATGCGGAGCACGAGCTGCCTTCCAGCGCCCGACTGAGAGCCGATGAGGACCGCGATGGCGTCCCCTGCGATCGCGCCGCACAGCTCTCGCGCGAGCGTGTCTGCGCGCGCGAGCAGCGCGTCTTGCGTGAGCTCCTTGAGGTCTCCGACGACAGGGCGCACGCCCCACTGCATCGCGAGGCGCGTGGCCACGCTCTGGTGCGGCGTCACGGCGATCACCGGGCAGCGCGGGCGATAATCCGCGAGGACATTCGCTGTCCATCCGTCACGCGTCGAGACGACGATCGCCTTGAGCACGATCGAGCGCGAGGCGAGCGCCGCAGCCCTCGCCGTGACGTTGTGAAACGCCCACGCGTCGCCGAACGCCGCGGGCTCGGGGAGCGATTGATAGAGCTCGCTGCCCTCGATCTCGCGGATGATCGAGTCCATGGTCCGTACCGATTCGATCGGGTATTTGCCGGACGCCATCTCGCCCGAGAGCATGAGCACGTCGGTCCCGTCGAGGACCGCGTTGGCGACGTCCGCGGCCTCTGCGCGCGTAGGCCGCGGGTTGCGGATCATCGAGTCGAGCATCTGCGTGGCGGTGATCACGATCTTGCCCGCCTCGTTGACCTTCTTGATCGTGCGCTTCTGGACGAGCGGAACCTTCTCGCTCCCCATCTCGACGCCCATGTCCCCGCGCGCGACCATCACGCCGTCGGACACCTCGACGATGGCGTCGAGGTTGTCGACCGCCTCGGGCATCTCGAGCTTCGCGATCACTGGAATATCCCCCGCCAAACGCTTGCAGCGAAGGACGTCCTCCGCGTCTCGCACGAAGGACATCGCGAGGTAGTCGACCTCGAGCTCCTTGGCGAGAAGGATGTCTTGCTCGTCCTTCGGGGTCAGCGCCGGGACGCTCAAGCGCACGCCGGGAACGTTGATTCCCTTCTTGTCCGAGAGCGTCCCGCCCACTTCGACCACCGTCGTGACCTCGGGCGGAAGCACGCTCTCGACGCGCATGCGCAGGAGGCCGTCGTCGAGCAGGAGAATGTCACCAGGTTTCAAGTCGTCCGCGAGCGGGTAGGACATGCTCACGCGTCGCTGGTCGCCCGAGACGTTGGCGTGCGTGAAGACGAAGTGCTGACCGTCGCTGAGCTCGACCGGGCCGTTGGCGAAGGTCCCGCAACGGATCTTCGGGCCGCAGAGGTCGCCGAGGATGGCCACGGTGCGGCCCAAGCTCGCGGCGACCTGGCGCACGAGCCGCGCGTTCGTGCGGTGTTGATCGGGCGTCCCGTGCGAGAAGTTCAGGCGAACCGCGTCGAGCCCCGCGCGAAACAGCGCGGAGAGAGTCTGCTCGTTGGCGCTCGCGGGGCCGAGCGTTCCCAAAATCTTGGCCTTGCGCATCGAGCGCGAGGGTAACCCGATTCGGCCCTCGGTGATCACTGCGCGCGGCGAACCGCTGCGCCCCGCCGAGCGCTGGACGTTTGCATCGCGTCCGCGACGGACACGAGCAGCGCGCGCAGCCACTTGTGCGCCGCGTCCCGATCGAACCGGCTGTGCCAGCGAAGAAACAGCGTGAAGCCCTCGAGCTCGAACGGCACGGGCTTGACCACGAGTCGATAGCGCTCTTGCATCGCGCGCGCGACGTGACCGGGCGCCGTCCACGCGAGGTCCGATCGCGCGACGACCGGGGCGGCCAAGAGAAACTGCGGGACCATCAGCGCCACGCGGCGCGCGAGGCCCATGCGCGCGAGGGTGTCGTCGACGAGGCTCCCGGGCGTTCCCCGCGGGGCGACGAGGAGGTGGTGGAGCGCGAGCCACTCGTCCATTTTCAGCGCGCGGCGCTTGGCGAGGGGGTGGCCCTCGCGCAAGACGCACACGAATTCTTCTCGCCACAGCGCGCGCTGCTGTACGCCCGACCGCTCTGCCGACGAAGGCATCTTCGCCGGGACCACGGCGACGTCGAGCTCGCCTTCGAGCAGCGCTCGATCCGCGTCGTCGAGCGACGAGACCACGGGCTTGAGCTGCAGATCGATCCCTGGAGCCTCGCGGCCGATGCGCTCGAGCAGCGCAGGCAACACGAGCACCGCGAGCGAATCGGGGACGCTCAATCGAAACGCCCTCCGCGCGTTGGCCGCGTCGAACGCCTTCGGCTCCGCGAGCGTCGCGCGCACCGCTTCGAGCGCGGACGCCAGCACCGGCGCGATCGCGATCGCGCGCGGCGTCGGCTCGATCCCCCGCGCGGTCCGCACGAACAACGGGTCTTCGAAGTGCGCCCGCAGGCGGCTGAGCGCGCTGCTCGTCGCGGGTTGGCTGAGACCGACGCGGCGCGCGGCGCGCGTCACCGAGCGCTCTTGGAGCAGGGCGTCGAGCACCACCAGGAGATTGAGGTCCACGGACGAGAGATTCACCGAACGAATAATACTTATATCCATCATCAATTGGTCGAATGACGATCACCGTCGCACTGTTCGGCTCGTCCTCGGTACGGCTTCGAGCGCCGCGAGAGACGAAAGAGAGAGAAGCGCCATGTACGTCGTCACTGGAGTCACGGGTCACACGGGTTCGGTCGCTGCCGAGACGCTCTTGAACGCGAAGGTCCCCGTTCGCGTGGTCGTTCGCGATGAAGCGAAGGGCGCGCAGTGGAAGGCGCGCGGCGCCGAGGTCGCAGTCGCGTCCTTCGAAGACCCAGCGTCGATGACCCGCGCGCTCGCGGGCGCCACGGGCGCGTACGTCCTCCTTCCTCCGCCCGCGTGGAACCAAGCGGGCCTCGCGCAAAACCGCGCCGCGCTCACCGAGAAGCTCCTCGAGGCCCTGCGCAACGCGGCCCCTGCGCACACCGTGTTTCTCTCGTCCGTCGGCGCGCAGCACGCGGACAAGACGGGCCCCATCAAGACCCTCCACCCGATCGAGAACGCCCTGCGCGCGAGCGGCCACCGCGCGACCTTCTTGCGCGCCGCGTTCTTCATGGAGAACTGGGGCGGCTCGCTCGCTGGCGCGCTCGAGTCGGGCTCGCTCTACTACGGGCTCGTCGCGAACAAGAAGATCCCGCAGGTGGCGACGCGAGACATCGGGACCACCGCGGCCAAGGCCCTGCTCGAGCCGCACGCGAGCGGCGTTCGCGTGATCGAGCTCGGCGGGCCCGAAGAGCTCTCGCTCGAAGACACCGCGGCGATCATGAGCAAAGTGAGCGGAAAGCCCGTGAAGGCCGTCACGGTCCCGACCGAGGCGTTCGTCGCGACGCTCGAGGGCATGGGCGCCTCCAAGGATCTCGCGGGCTGGTACGGCGAGATGATGACCGGCATCAACGCGGACCTCGTCGCGTGGGAGGGCAAGGGCGCGCAGCACGTCCGCGGAAGCACCACGCTCGAGACCGTGCTCCGCGCGATGCTCGCGAAGTAGTCGCGCTCAGTGAACGACGTCGGGCTGCGCGGCGAACCACTCGGTGAGCGCGCACGGGACCGCGACGTTGTTCGCGACGCCCGCGAAGCGCAGGTTCGAAACGAAGTCCGATCCATCGTGCGATTGCTGCACGAAGAACGCCTGCGCCTGGCAGTGGCCGTCGGGAAACTTCGACAGCCCGACGCCCATCAACCGTCGGCCCGTGACGATCCCCGTGCGTCGATTGCGCAGGATCTCCCAGTCGTCCGACAAGATCTGAAACGCGCGAAACTCTTCGGTCCATCGCTCGGCCGCCGCGTGCGCGCGCACGGTTCGCAGAAACTCCGTCGCCAGCTCTTCGTCGCGCATACGCGTGTCCGGGTTGCGCGCGAACCAGCGAAGCTCTGTGCGCCACCAGTCCGAGTAATCTGTCGCGGACACCTCGAGCGCTTGGTGATCGCTCGCCGACGGCGGCGCTTGCCCGGCGGCGTAGAGCACGACGCGCCCCGACTGAAACCCTCGAAACGACCACTGCACGTCCCGCGACGGGGCGCCGAACAGCACGCGGTTGGTCTCGCACTCGCTGATCGCGACGCGGCGGATCTCTCCGCGCGCCTCGAAGGTCGTGCTCTGCCCGGGCGCCACGTTGACCTCCGAGTCCACCGCGCCGGGTCCCGAGTGCAGGACCTCGACGCGGCAGATGTTCGCGCCGCTCTGGTTCACGAGCGTCACCGTGCCCTGGTAGCCCGACGGCTGCGACGGCGACGAGTTCGGGCCCGGTCCGCGGCCGAAGATGCAGCCCTGCGACGCGAGCGTCGCCGCGACGATCGAGGCGACTCGAAAGAATGTGTTTGTATTCATCATCTGCTCCTTGATGTGCCTTGCACGGAGTCGAGATGACGGCGGCGAGCGCGCGCTGACAGCGGCGGCGCTTACCAGTTCTTTCACTCTCTGTTGCGGTCTTTCAGCGAGAATTATTGGGCGAGCAACACAGACGGCGCGAGTCGATAGCCGTTGTCGAAGCGCTCGACGAGATCGCGGAGCCCCGCGGCGCGCAGGCGATTGACCGTGACGTACACGCGGTTGGCCCCCGCTTCGGGCAGCGGGTCTTCGCCGGGCCAGCCCGCGGCGAGCAGCTCCCACACGGTCAGCGGCGCGCCCGGCGACGAGCGGTGCTTCGCGACGAGCGCAGCGAGAATGCGGCGAAGCGGCGTACCCAACCGGCGCTTCTCGCCGTCGATCAGGATCCACTCGCACTCGCGACCGATCTGGAGCGCGCTCTCGACCGCGCTCGGCGCCGCGTGCGACGCGCTCGCGTCGCGCGGGTCGAGCACGCCCTCGTCGGTCAAGAGCGCCTCGACGAACGCGCGCATCCCTTCTTCGTCCCGCGTCGAGCCGAGCGCGACACGGATGCGCTCGGCGACCTCGAGCGCCTCGTCGAGCGTCGGTCGATCGTGGGGCATCGAGCTGATCATCCGCTGCTCGGTCCACTGCAGGTCCGCGAGCAACGGAAGGTCATCCGGCTGGATTTCTCCACGCAAAATGCGCGCGAGGCTCGGCGGGATCTCCGCGTACGGAACGACGCTCCGACGAAACTGCAAGAGCGCCACGTAGTCGCCGATGGGCGTCGGCTCGCCGCCGCCGTAGAGCTCTTGCGCTTGAAAGAACACGACCGCGCCGTCGATGCTGCCGTTGTCCTTCTCGACCGCGAGGTTCGCGCCGAAGCCGACGAGGTACCAGTCGCCCTTCGCGTCGAACAGGAGATTTCCAAGCGAAATACGCCCGAGGCACAGCGGTCGGCCCCGCGCGTCGCGCTGCGCGTGCGCCGCCGAGAGCGCCTCGCGCAAGCTCGCGATGAACCCGTCCGCCGCGCGATAGGGAATGCGCGCGTCGTGCTCGCCGAGCGCCCGTACAAACTCGATCCCGTCGCACACCGCGGCGCAGTCGAACGCGATCCACGGTCGCTCTGCGTCGAGGTCCTCGAGGATGACCTTCGGAACCCGTCGATGCTCGATCACCTGGTGCGCGTCGCGACACCGCGCGAGCGCAGACTTCGCACCCTCTCGTGACGCGCTCGGGCCCGCGATCGCGAGCGCCACGCGTCGACCGTCGCCTTCGACGTCGACCGCCGAAACCCAGTGAAACGCGCCGCGAGAGCGCAACGGCAACAGATCTCGAAACCGCTCGAACATCGCCGGCGACGACGAAGAGAGTACGAGCGCTCGCGCAAAAGTGCCATGATTCACGAATCCACGGATGCACGGATGCCACGGATGCGACGGATGCGACGGATCCACTGAACCATGAAAGCAGGCCGCCCGAGCTTCACCGCCGCGTTCGTCGCCACCTGTCGCGGCCTCGCGCCG
Organism: Myxococcales bacterium; assembly: GCA_016793325.1. Lineage (GTDB taxonomy): Bacteria > Myxococcota_A > Polyangia > Polyangiales. The sequence goes on from JAEUKI010000040.1 coordinate 298,213, forward strand.
ATGCTGCCTTCGAGCGCGCGCCTCGTCACCGATCCGTTCGGGATGCGCGTGCTCGGCCCGGCGGCCGAGGCGACCGTCGCGGCGGTCTCGCGATCGCCTGCGCCCGTGCGCGCGTTGGCGTGGGCGCCGATGCTCCCGATGCTCCCTTGGGCGTTGTACATGCAGGTCCGCACGAAGGTGCTCGACGACGTGGTTCGGAGCTTCGTCGCCGCGGGCGGACAGCAGGTCGTGATCCTCGGCGCGGGCTTCGACGCGAGGGCGTGGCGCCTCGGCGAAGAGCTCGGCGACGCGATCGTGTACGAGGTCGATCACCCTGCGACGGCGCGCGCCAAGCGCGATCGGTTCGGCGAGACATCGCGCGTTCGAGCGCTCGACTTCGACTTCGAGGCCGACGAGCTCTCGTCGTTGCCCGCGCGGCTCGAAGCGCTGGGACATCGCGCGGACCAGCCAACGCTCACGCTCTGGGAGGGCGTGACGATGTACCTCACGCAGCGCGCGTTCGAGGCCACGTTGGACGCCGTTCGCGCGTACAGCGGTCGCGGGTCGAAGCTCGCGTTCAACTACGTCGATCGCGGGATCGTCGAGCGCCCGTCCCCTGCGGCGCGCGCGGTGTCGGCGATCGTTCGCGCCGTCGGCGAGCCGTTCAAGCTCGGCTTCTCGCCTCGCGCGCTCGCGTCGCTGCTCGAGCAGCACGGGTTCATCGTCGACGAGGATCGCGGGTTCGACGAGCACGCCTCGCGGCTGTTGCCCTCGCCGTGGTCTCGTGTCGTGCGCAGAGGCCGGCGGATCGCCGTCGTCGAGCGCAGCGCCACCGCCGTCCGACGCTGACGAAAAACCCGCGTTCGCGGCGGGATCGAGTCGCCGGGGGGCGCTTTGCTATCCGCCCAAATCTCTGAGATAGGTGTCCGCCAATTTCGGAGAGGAGGATTTTCCCTTGAGTCTCATTCGGATTGGCGACGCGAGATTTTTGCCCCTGCTGGCGCTCACCCTCGCGGCCTGCAGCGGGCCGATGATGGGCAACGACGCCGGTGACGGCGGCGGAGACACAAATACGACCGACGCGCGCGACGCGCGTTCGGACACAGGAATTCAAGCGGACGTGACGTCCAACGACACGGGCGTCGACCCCGACACGGGCGTCGACCCGGATACGGGCGTCGATCCCGACAGCGCCGTCGCGGACAGCGGCGTCGACCCCGACACCGGCGTCGCGACGGACAGCGGCGTCTCGATGGACAGCGGGGTCGTGACGGACTCGGGCGTCGTGACGGACACCGGCGTCGTGACCGACACCGGCGTCGACGCGCGAACGGACAGCGGCGTCGTGACGGACTCGGGCGTGGACGCGCGCACCGACAGCGGCGTCGCCGCGGACTCGGGCATCGCGACCGCGTGCGGGATGCCTCGCGCAGGGCTCACGCTGCCGATGTCGTCGGTCATGGTCACGACGACCGCGACCGCGGGCCCTGGGCCTGCGCCTCGTTGCGCCCTAGGAACACCTGGCGGAAGCGAAGCGGCCTACACGCTCAACGTCACGGCGCGCACCGGTCTCGTGATCAACACGGACATGAATACTGGGGATCCAGTGGTCGCGCTGCGCAGCGCGTGCGCAGACAACAGCGCGATGTCCGAGATCCTCTGCGACGACGACGGCAACGGGGCCGACCGCAACTCGTACGTGCGCGGCGTCGTTCCCGCGGGGATGTACACGGTGTTCGTCGACTCGTTCGGCGCGTCGAGCTCGCGCCTCAACGTGCGGAGCTTCACGCCCGCAGCGAACGCCGAATGCTCGACCGCGGCGACGCTCCCGATGGGCGGCGTGATGGGCGTCTCGACCGCCAACGCAGGCACCGACGTCGCGCCGTGCGGAGCCAACACGGGCGGACAGCTGTTCTTCTCGTTCTCGATTCCGGCCAACTCGCGCGCGTCCTTCGCGACGACGCGCGTCGGAACGCAGGACGTCATCACGCGCGTGCTCGACACGTGCGCCGCGACGACGTGCCGCGCGAACGCGAGCACCACGAGCGCGATGCCGAGCGCGACCGTCGTGGACAACGCCACGGCGATGCCGCGCACGGTGGTGGTCAGCGTCGCGAGCACTTCGCAGACGACGGACGCGACGTTCAACCTCGTTCCGACGGTGACCGCGCTCGCGCCGAACGCGTCGTGCGCGACGGCGACCGCGCTCACCGCAGGAGCGGCCGCGACCGCCGGCAACACCAGCGGCGCAGGCGGCGCAGCGGCGTGCGCGACCGGAGAGAACAACGAGCTCTTCTATAGCGTCACGGTCCCCGCAAACAGCCGCGCGAACATCGAGCTCACCCAGACCATGGGCCAAGCCGTTCGCGCGCGCATCCTCGACACGTGCGCAGCGATGACCTGCCCCGTCGTGGCCACCACGACCATGGCGGGCACGGCCGCGCCGCTCTTCGCGCTCAACACCACAGCGATGACACGCACCGTCATCGTCGCGGTGAGCAGCACCTCGGCGACGACCAACGCGCCGTTCGCGATCCGCCACGTGTCCAACAACGCGCTCGATCCCAACGCCACGTGCGCGTCCGCGCAGGTGCTCGGCGCTGGCACGATGACCACCGGAAGCACCGCAGGCGGCGGAGCGACCCCGACCACGTGCCGCACCACCGATGGACCGCAGCGCTTCTACTCGGTCACCGTCCCCGCGATGTCGCGAGGCATCCTCACGCTCACGCGCTCGGGCGGCCAAGACGTCGCGATGCGCGTGCTCACCTCGTGCACCGCGACGATGTGCGACTCGAGCGTGGCCACGATGGGCCCGATGGCGACCACGATCAACGTCGACGCCCCGACCGCGGCGCGCACGGTGATCGTCGCCGTCGCCAGCACGTCGCAGTCGACGAACGCCAACTACACGCTCGCGTTCGCCACCACGCCGCTGCCGTACACCATCACGCGCATGACCGGACAGACGTGCGTCACGCCAGCGATGACGACCGCCGTCGCGGGCGTCAACGCAGACGACTCGCACTCGATGATCGCGGCGCTGCCCTTCGCAGTGCGCTTCTTCGCGCCCATGGGCACGAACAACATGACCCACTTCTCGGTCTCGGCGAACGGGTTCGTGCAGCTCTACCCGAGCATGGCTGGCACCCCCTTCGTCGCGGGTCCGTCGGCGAACAACGCCCCGCTGCCGGCTGCAGGAACGGGTGCGCCGAACGGCTTCGTCGCGCCGTTCTGGGACGACCTCTTCCCGGTCAACGCGATGACCAACGTGACGACGGGCACGACCGGCGCGATGCCGAACCGCGTGCTCGTCGTTCAGTGGAACAACTGGACGCACTTCGACTCGCGCATGCTGAGCCTCACGTTCCAGACGCGCATCTACGAAGGCACCGGCGTGATCGAGCACGTGTACTGCGCCGTGACGCCGACGGGCGACACGATGAACTTGTCCAACGGCGCTTCGGCCACGATCGGCCTCGAGCACCCGATGGGCACCGCGGCCTCGCAAGCGTCGAACAACACCGCCATGGCGATCGCCCCTGGAGTGATGTACCGCTTCACGCCGAACTGAGCGTCGCCATCGCGCGATGATCTCAGCGCCAGAGGGGGGACGACTCAGCGCTGCGTGAGCTTCTGCAGCAGCGCGTCGAGCGCGACGCTCATGAGCCGACTCCCGTTGTCTTGTAGATAGCGCGTGAAGCCAGAGATCACGCGATCGCGCATCGCGGTGTCGAGCCCGTGCGACGAGGCGAGCTGCATGATCTTGTCATCGATGCCGAGCTGATCGGCCACGTTCACAAGAGGCTGCAAAAATCCTAGCAGAGTGCCCGCGACGCCGCTCGCGACCGGCATCTGAACTTGGATCCGATCGACCGCGGCTTCGACGAGCGAGCGAAGCGCCGTGTCGACGAGGTTGTTCACCGTCGCCTGCTCGTACACGTGCTGCTCGAGCGAGCCGAGGACGTTTTGCTTGGCGTCCGCGATCCAGCCCTCGATGTCCACGAGGCCGCTCACGTCCCGCCCTTCCAGCCGAGACCCACTTGTTGGTCGACGAGGAAGTGCGTTCCCTCTCCGACGACGCCGTCGACGTCGTAGCCAAACGACTGCTGCAGGTGCTTGACCGCGCGCTCGGTGCCCACGCCGAAATCACCGTCGACCGCGATCGAGTAGCCGAGCGAGACGAGCTTGCTCTGCAGCCCGCGGACCGCGTCGCCCTGCGAGCCCTTCTTCATGATCACGGACCACTCGCGCAGCTTCGCAGCGCCGACCGGGCTCTTCCAACCGAGGCCCGCTTGTTGATCGACGAGGAAGTGTGTCCCCGAGCCGACGATGCCGTCGACGTCGTAGCCGAAGGATTTTTGCAGGTGCTTGACCGCGCGCTCGGTGTCGTCCCCGAACGCCCCGTCCACCTTCAGCGCGTAGCCGAGCTGGTTGAGCTTCGATTGCAGCGCCGAAACAGCAGCGCCAGTCGCGCCCTTCTTCAGAGTCACTTCACGATCTGCGGTCATCTTGTTCTCCTGTGCGTTCGATGGCCTTCGCGCGCCCACGCGAGCGGTCGGCCATCGCAACATCTTCGCCTACGCAGCGCCCTGCGACCAGCGGCTTCGCTGGTCAGAGCACAAACGCCTGACACTGCGACGTCACGAGCGTGCTCCCGTCCATCTGCGGCGCGCGCGAGGTGATCATGTTCGACACCGCGCCCATCGTCCCTGTCGCGTCGGTGTAGAGCAACATGGTGCACATCTCGTCGGTGGCGTTTTCGCCCCAGCGGATCCGCGTTCCCCCGGTGTTCGAGTACGAGCAACGGAGGCGTAGCCCCGTCGCCCCGCGCATGTCGATCGGCGTCGCGAGCACCATCCCGAGCGGATCGCCGACGCGACTCGAAGTCGTGAACACTACGCGACCGTCGCTCGGTCCGCCGATCACCTCGAGCTGCATTCCCGTCGCCATCGAGTGGTAGTGCGGAAGGATGTAGTGAATTCGAAAATCGAGCGGCGCCATCCGGGCGCGCTGCCACGGCGCGTCGAAATCACAGTCCATCGTCGAGCTCGATCGCGCGCGCGCAGCGATGTCGATCCCATGATTGTCGATCGCCATGGGCCGGAGCCGCGTGCGAACTTCTCCCGCAGCGATCGTGTGAATGCGAAACCTCAAGCTCGTGCGCGCCGCCGCCGCGCTCGCGTTGATGAGGTGAATCGAGCCGACGATGCGCGAGTACGGCGGGATCCGAAACGCCGCGCCTGGCGCAAATCGCTGGGTCTCTCCGGTCGATTGCGTCGACTGCGCGAAGAACACTCCGCCCGTCGCGGCCGCGAACGCTTGATCGAACCCGCGGTCCTGACAGCGCCACGTCCCGTCGCGCCCCGTGAAGAGCGACTGCGGCGAGTACATCCAGTTCGAGTGATGCCACCCAGGGCCCGCGCTCATTTCGACAGCGTTGACCCAGAGCTCTTCGGGGTTGTTGAGCGTCCAGCTCTGACAGAGGTCGAGCTTCTCTTCGCCGGGCATCATTTCGATTTCGTCGAACGTGTGATCGGGGTTGAACGGCGGTCTCGTCGAAGCATCTTCGAGGACCGGCACGTCCGCCACGACGTCGCCCGACGCTGCATCGACGCCCGCCTCGGCGACGCCTACGACTTCGGTCGCCGCGTCATCGACGCGTGAATCCGCAGGGACTGTGCTCGGTGAGCAGTTGATCACGACCGAGGCGAGCGCACCGCAAATCAACGGAGCCCATCGAGCTGCACGCACGAGCATCACGAACCTCCTCGCGACGGACGCGAGAGCGCCGACCGCCGCGCGCTTCGAAGATGGTACCATCGCTGGTTGCGATGTCGCCCTCGCGGACTGCTGCTTATTTCGCCGCACTTTTACTGCTCAGCGGCTGCGCTGTGTACGACCCGCGCTTGCTCGAAGCGGCTCGAGACAGCGCGAGCGCAGACTCGCAGACGGACGCGACGCCGCGAGACGCCGCCGCGATGGACGCGACGGACAGCGGCACGATCGTCGAGAGCGACGTCGAAGAGCCGACCGACAGCATCGTTCGACTGCAAGACAGCGGAACGAGCGACGGAAGCTGTCGTTGCAACCCCGGCGAAGAGTGCTGCAACGGCCGCTGCGTCGACGTCACGCGCAGCACCGCGCACTGCGGCGGATGCAACACGCCGTGCCCCGGGACGACGTGCAGCGGCGGGACCTGCACCGCGACGTGCCGCCTCGGCTTCGGCGACTGCGACATGAACGCGGCCAACGGCTGCGAGACGGACCTCACCACGTCCAACGCGCACTGCGGTCGCTGCGGCGCTCCGTGCAGCCTCGCCAACGCCGACTCTGCGTGCGTGATGGGGACGTGCACGCTGCGGACGTGCAACGCGGGCTACGGAAACTGCGACACGAACGCGGCCAACGGCTGCGAAGCGGACCTCAACAACTCCGTCACGCACTGTCGCACGTGCGGCAACGCGTGCACGGCCATGAGCGGGATGCCCGCGTGTTCGATGGGCGTGTGCGGGACGACGACGTGTGCCGCGGGCCGAGGCAACTGCGACGGCAACGCCACCAACGGCTGCGAGACAGACCTCAACACGACCGCGACCCACTGCGGGGCGTGCGGACGAGCGTGCTCGCTGCCCAACGCGACGACGAGCTGCGTCGGCGGAGCGTGTCGGCTCGCGACGTGCAACGCGGGCTTCGGCGACTGCGACGGCAACGCGACAAACGGCTGCGAGACGCCGCTCGCGACCTCGACGACGCACTGCGGAGCGTGCGGGAGGCTCTGCGCTCCTGCCAACGCCATGGCGGCGTGCGTGATGAGCGCGTGCTCGATCAACCGCTGCGATCCTGGCTTCGCCAACTGCGACACGAACACGACAAACGGCTGCGAAGCGGACACGAACAACTCCGCCGCGCACTGCGGAGGGTGCGGCCGGACGTGCGCGCCGCCCAACGCGTCGCCGCGGTGCACCGCCGGGACGTGCGGGATCAACGCGTGCAACGCGGGCTTCGCCAACTGCGACGCGAGCGCGGTCAACGGGTGCGAGACCGCGACCGCGACGAGCGCGACCCACTGCGGACGCTGCGGCAACGCGTGCGGGCCTGGCTCGATGTGCGTCTCGGGCGTGTGCGAAAACCTCTGGGCGCAAGAGATCGAGAGCAACTACCTGCACACGTGCGTGCGTCGCACGAGCGGCGCCGTCGCGTGCTGGGGCTACAACATCTACGGGCAGCTCGGGGACAGCACGACGACTTCGAGCGCGGTTCCTGTGGCGACCGTAGGGCTGACGGACGCGGTCGATCTCGCGCTCGGATCGCGGCACACGTGCGCGCGACGAAGCACGAGCGTCGTGTGCTGGGGCTACAACATTTCGGGCCAGCTCGGAAACGGCACCACGACCAACTCGCCGACGCCCGTCGTCGTCTCGGGCATCTCGACCACCACGAGCATCAGCGCGGGCTATCGACACACGTGCGTCTCGCGCGGAGGTCCCGTCTCGTGTTGGGGCTACAACGTCTACGGACAGCTCGGAAACAACTCGAGCACGGCGTCTTCGACGCCCGTGACCGTCACTGGGATCACGGACGCAGTCCAAGTGGCTGCCGGGTACTACCACACGTGCGCGAGGCGTTCGTCCGGCGCTGTAGTGTGCTGGGGCTACAACACGTACGGCCAGCTCGGAAACGGGACAACCGTCAGCGCCATGACGCCCGTCGCCGTCGTCGGGCTCTCCGACGCGACGTCGATCGACGCGGGCCAGTATCACACGTGCGCGCGACGCGCGACCGGAGCCGTTGTCTGCTGGGGTTACAACAGCTTGGGCCAGCTCGGAAACGGGACGATGGTCAACGCCACGACGCCTGTCGCGGTCACAGGGCTCACCGATGCGAGCTCGATCAGCGCGGGCTACTCGCACACGTGCGCGCGACGCGCGACCGGCGCGATCGTGTGCTGGGGCAACAACGCGTCGGGCCAACTCGGCAACGGAACGATGACCGCGTCGATGGTCCCCGTGACTGTTCCTGGCATCGGGGATGCGCTGGATATCTCTTCGGGCTCGGCGCACACCTGCGCTCGGCGCAGCAGCCGCAGCGTGATGTGCTGGGGCAGCAACGGGCAAGGCCAGCTCGGGACAGGCGTGATGACCGACAGCCCGAGCCCCGCTGCAGTGCAGGGTCTCTTCTGAACCGTCGCGTCACGTCGAGCGCGCTCACCAGCGCGTACGTTCGACGCCCGTCACGCGCCACCCACCGGGGGCCGTTGTGCGCGCGAGGTCCAACGTAAACGCGCCGAACGTCACGCGCGCGCGGTCCGTGCCCACGGAGCTCGCGTCGAACACCGCGACGGGCAACGCGCCTTCGACGCCGCCAAACGTGTACCAGCGACGCGCCGTCTCTCTCGCGCGAGGGGTTCCTGGGCGATCGAGCGCGAGCGCGGCGAGCACCGAGGCGTCGACCCCCTCGGGCGGATCGTCGCGGCGCCCCGCGCTCATCGCCGCGAGCTCGAGCGCGACGCCCACGGCCCGCGCGATCGCCGCGCGATCGACGCCCATCGCGAGCCCCTGCCCAACAGGCCCCGTCGCGCTCTCGCCGTCGTTTGCGCTCACGACCCAACCGCGCCCTCCGCGGAGCCCCGCCGTGAACCGGCACTCGCCCTGCCCTTGTTGTCCCGTCAGCGCAGCGAACCGACCCGCGGCGCGAAGCGCGCTCGACCAGGGCGCCTCGGGGACCTCTGCGCACGCTCCTTCGACCGCGACCGCGAGCAACGGCGTCAGCCGCTCGTCGGTCTCCACGCGCTGCTGAACGAGCAGGCACCGCCCGACGCGCGCGGTCACCACCGAGCCCTCGGCCGCGACGAGCATCGGCGTTCGCGCGTTTCGATTTGCCGCACCAGAATTCGAACCGGGGTCGCACATCGACGCGGGGTACCCGTTGAACAACGACGGCTGCGCGCGCCACCGACGAAGCGCGCCGCGCGCCGCGATCGCGCGCCCGAGCGCCGCAGAGAGCGCCGACGCGCCGTCGTCCTCGCTCGTGGCCGAGCGAATCTCGGGCTCGCCCTCGCAGCGCAGCGCCACGCCGTCCTGCGCGACCGTCATCGCCGCGCCCCTGCACTGAACAGCGTCCAACGTCTGCGAGATCCCCGACCCTCGCAGCGCGGCGGCCTCGGCGAACACCGCGGGCGCTTCGACGCGTCCGCCTCGCACTGGGAGCGAGAGCCAGAGGTCCATCTCGACAGCGCCCACGGTGGCGCTCGCTCGACCGATCAGCTCTTGATCCATCCGCGGGTGCGTCGTCGCGAGCGGATAGCGCGCGCGAAGCTCGCGCCCCTCGAGCGAGGCGAGGATCCAACGCTGCAGACCTTCGCCGAGCGGCTGCACGAGGGACGCTACGCGCGCGCGATCTGCCGCGGGATCGAGCGTGATGGTGGACGGACGCGCGCCTGGGTCTCGCTCGACGCTCAGCGCGCGAAGGGCCCGAGCGACCCGCGCGATCACGCGAGGGTCGTCGCTGTGCGCCGCGATGTGAACGTGCCGCGGCGCCGCGCAGGGCAAGAGCGCGAGGGCCTCGAGGCGCCAGCGGCGGTCTTGGCGAGAGAGCGTTCCCCGCACGAGGGTTCCGCCGGAGGCGAGGCGAAACTCGTGTCCGCCCGGCGCGCGAAACGACGGTCGATCGCCGACGTACACGCTCACGACGTCGTCCTCGTCGCCCGTGAGCACGCGGTACGCGGTGAAGTCCCTGCCGTCCACGCGCGCGGGCCACCACGCCTCGGGCCACGCGATCACCACGGGGCCGTCTCGCATCACCGTAGACGCCTCGCGCTCGGGCAGCTCCGCCGCCGCGGCCAGCGCGTCGAGCGGCGCGGTCTGCGCGGTAAATCCTCGCACCACCGGGGACTCTGGCGCGCACCCTCGCGAGGGAAATCGCGCCTCGTTCGCCACGCTCGCCGCGGTCGCCGCCACGGGAGCGCGCGGAGCGCTCTGGGCCGTCGAGCTCGATCGCGCCACGGCGCCTCGCGTCGCACACGAAATCAACACGGCGCCGTGCATCACGCACAACGCGAGCGCGCGCGCGGGCATCGTCATCGGTACACCGGCATTTCTCCGGTAAAATCAGGGCCGATTCGCCCCGCCGGAACGTCGTTCGTGAGCAAGTACCTCACCGCCTGCGCGCCGCGCCGACCGCGCTCGGCGAAGATCCACAGCGTGTGCGCTTCGCCGCCAGGAACGTCGACCCGCAGCGGCTCGCTCGAGATCGCCGAGCCGTCGCGCGCACGAAGGTTGAATTCATGGGCTCCTGCAGGCATCCGCCGCATCCCGGTGATGATCATGAAGGGCAGCCGCTCGTACACGTCGGCGTCGCCCTCGCGAATGGTGATCGGCGCGACGCCCGCGACGCCGGCCATGAAGCGCAGCATCCCGAGCGTTCGCGCGTCGCGCCGCGGAATGTCCACGACGCGCACGAGGCGCCTCACCTCGGGGTCTTGTGTCCTTCGCCCGCGCACCCAACGCGCGTGTCCGCCGAACGCTACGGTGCAGCCCGCGTTGTTGTACACGTCGCTCTGCACTTCGTCCGAGAGGTCCGCAGCGGCGCCGGCGTCCGCGCCCGCGCTCGCAGGCACGACGCGCACACGATGAGGAACGTTGATCGTCGGCAAATACCCGCTCGTCGATCCCTCGTCGACTTCGACATCCACCGCGCCGCGCTCGTACCCGCTCGCGCTGCGCGCGATGAAGCGCACGCGCCCCGCCCCCGGCGCCATGTGCACGAACCGGATGAACCCCGCGGGTCGACCGTTGCGCATGAGCACCGGCGGCCCTTGGTACACCACGGCTCCGTCGCTCGCGTCGTCGCTCGCGGCGCTGTCCGCCACCGCCACGGACGCGTCGTCGTCCTCGCCCCACGCCGTCGCGCGAACGTCCGCAACGGACGCTGTCGGCCGCGGCTCGCACGCGAACAGCGCCCCGAGCGCGATGCAGAGAGAGACGCTTCGCACCGCGCGACGCTCGGGCCTCAACGACGAAACGAGCGAATCGTCGTGCTTTGAATGCGCTGAATACGATTCACTGGCGGAGCGCGACGCGTGCTTCGGACCCGCGGCGGACGACGCCCTTGCTCTTCTTGAAACGTCTGGTCCCACACCTGGACGTCGTCGTTCTCCGCGACGGTGAACGTCTGCCGAGGATTCTCTGGGCGGAGCTGCGGGTTCTCCGCGGTGCGCAGCTCGAGCTGCACGGGCGTCTGCGGACGGACGCGAAACGTCAGGTGCGCGACGCCGCCCTGATCCGTGCGACCGATCTCTCGGTTCTGCCAGAACACAGGGATGTTCGACTGACCTTCGGTGCGCACGACGACGCCGAGCGTTCGCTCGAGGGGCCGGCACTGGACCGTCTGCACGATTCCCCGCTGCGCTGCCGCGCGATCGGCGAGCTCGAGCGTCCGGAGCGTGACGGTAATGGGCGCGGTCGGCCCCTCGGTCCCGGGCGGGCACGCGACGCGAACTTGATAAGCGGTGCCGTCTTCACCGGGCAACAAGAGCTGCGCTTGCCCCTGCTCGTCCGTCTGCTTGACGGGGCGATCACGAATGAAGAGCCGCGCGCCCACGGCGGGCGCGCGATCGACGCGGACCTCGAACGTCACGCGGTAGCGCTTCTGCGCGTTCGGCTTGTCGCAACCACCCGCGCCCGCGAGCAGCAGTGCCGCGGCCAACACGATCGAACCTCTCATTGGGCTGCTCCTTGTTGCATGGGTTGCACCGCGCCTGGCGCGACTTGCGGAACGGCTTGCGGAACACCCTGCGGAGCGACCGGGACCATCCCCGGCGCCACACCTGGCATCGCTTGCGGCATCGCTTGTGGCATCGCCTGCGGCGCCACACCGGGCTGCGGTACCACGCCGGGAACGGCTCCCGGGACGGCCCCAGGAACCGCAGCGGGAACCGCCGTCGGCGCGGGCGCGAACGTCGGCATCGCCGGAGCATTCGGGCACGGCGTAGGCGAGCCCGGCGGGCACAGCTGCGCCTCGAGCTTCCGGTGCAACAGAATCAAGATGTCCCTGTAGACGGGCTGATCGGGGTGCGCGATCTGAAGCGATTGATAAACCGGGATCGCTTCGCGGATTCGGTTCTGCACGACGAGGTCCGCCGCGCGACGTTCGGCGTACGACGTTTGCGGCGGCGGCGGCGGAGCGTTGCGAGGCGGACGCGTCCCCGGCGGAGTCGTCGGCGGAGGGGGCGGCGCGTTGGAGTTCATGTGAACCACGCGCGCTTCGCCTGCGGCAGGACCGGGAATCGGCTGCTGCCACGCGGGCTGCGGCGCCGTGAGCTCTCGCGGAATGGGCGTCGCTTGCCTCGCGGGCGGAGGATCATCGGGATAGAACAACACGCCGAGCGCCACGACGAGCGCCACGGACAACATGATCCCAGTCCGCGGCGGCAGCACTCCGAACAACAGCTTCTGCTGCTTGTCGTTCTTCGGCGCCGCGCCCTCGGGCGGAGGAATCGACCCGAAGATCGACTGCTCGCTCGGCATCGGCCCGAAGTCACCGCTCGGCATCGGCGCGACGCCCGGCGGATAGCCGCCCATCGGGTTCATCGGCATCTGCCCCATGGGATTCATCGGGGCCATCGGAGGATAGCCGCCCTGCCCCATGGGGTTCATCGGGTTGACCGGCGCCACAGGCGCGTTGACCTGCGGAGGCGCCGCGCCGCCCTGCATCTGCGCGTGCAGCGACTGGGCGAACTGCGACATCTCGTTGTTCTCGCCGATCACCGTCGCGACGTTCGACTGAGGCGCGACGGGCTTGGCCACGTTGACCTTCGGCGGCATCGTGTTGACCCGCGGATTGACCGCAGGCCCCGGCGCAGGCGAGGGAGCCACAGGCCCCGACGGCTGCTGCACCGTGTTCACGATCATCGTGCTCTCGCCGTCGTCGTTGTCCGTCGAGGGAGCCTTGTGAACACCACCGCTGCCGCCAGTGACGCGCGTCGCTTCGTCGTCGAACTCTTCGTCCCCGCCGCTCGCGCCGCCCACGGCCTGCACCGTGAGCATCGCTTGCCCGAGCCGAATCTGCTCGCCGACCGCCAGCGCGCGCCACTCTTGCGTGAGCTTCTGCGAGCCCACCCACGTGCCCGTGCGACTGCCGTTGTCTCGCACCCACAGCGCCGCGCCGTCCCACGCGATCTCCGCGTGCTCCGCGTCGAGCCCCGGCGCGGCGATCGACCAATCCGCGGTCGTCGCCGCTCCGACGATCGCCCGCGTCGCCGCCACTTGCGCGTTGAACTGAACGCGATCCGTCTTCGATCGCCCCGCGGAGAGCACTACCTCGAGGCCCGCTTGTCCGCTCATCCTTCGTGCTCCATCGACCTGCGTCGCGCCGCTTCGTACACCTCGTCCGAGAGGGACAAGCCTAGCGAGTGTAGCTCCTCTGTGCATTGCGGCAGATGGCCCGTCGCTTCGAGCACCGTGTCGAGCGTCCCGTCGGGCCTTCGCCCGAGCGTCCGCCGCTCGAAGATGCTCGCGAGCTGATAGGTCTGCGTGTGCGGGTCGTACCCCACGCACTCTGCGATGTGCGTGGTCTTGCGCGACCCGTCGGACAATCGCGCGCACTGCACGATGATGTTGATCGCGCTCGCGAGCTGCACGCGCAGCGCGGACAGCGGCATCTCGACGTCGCTCATCATCGCCATGGTCTCGAGGCGGGTCATCGTGTCGTTGGGATACGTCGCGTGCGCCGTGCCCATACACCCGCCGTGCCCCGACGTCATCGCTTGGATCAGCTCGAGCGCTTCTCCTCCGCGGATTTCACCGACGACGATGCGATCGGGTCGCATACGCAGCGTCGCGCGAAACAGGTCGCGGATCGTCACCTTGCCGCGGCCCTTGGAGTCGCCGTGCTTCGCCTCGAGCTGCACGACGTGCTGCTTCTGCAGCTGCACTTCGCGCGTATCTTCGATGATCACGATGCGCTCGCCGTCGGGGATGAAGCTCGAGAGCGCGTTGAGCATCGAGGTCTTGCCCGAGCCCGTGCCTCCCGCGACGATCACGTTTTGCTTGGCGATCACCAGCGATTCGAGCGCTTGCGCGGCCGCCGGCGTCATCGAGCCGAACTCGACGAGCCGCTGCACGGTCAGCGTCTCGCGGAAGAACCGGCGGATCGAGACCATCGGCGCCTCCGCCGCGGGCGGACACACCGCCGCGACGCGCGACCCGTCGGGCAAGCGACCCTCCAAGATCGGGTGCTGATCGTCGACCATCGCTCCCACGAATTGCGCGAGGTTGCGCAGCGCTGACATGAGCGCCTCCATCGTGGGGAACTTCGCGTCCGTCATCTCGATCTTGCCTCGTCGTTCGATGAAGATCTGGTTGGGACCATTGATCATCACCTCCGACACCTTCGGGTCGTCCAAGAACGGACGGATCGGCGCGAAGAAGTTCAGCAGCGTCTCTTCGTAGACTTCCTTCGGAATCGGCATCGAGGCACCTGGGCCCACGAAACGGTGGGTCCGGGGAGTTTACTATCTCCGACGCGCTGCGTCCGATCCTCCGTCGCCTGCACGCGCTGTTTCTCGGCTGCCGCCCGCGACGCCCGCCTCGACCGCCGGGCCAGCGTCGAGAGTGACCGACACGAGCACCGGCGCGCCGCCGTCCGCCTCCGCGGCTCGGGCGCGTTCGGCGGCGTCCTCGACCCGCTGGAGCAGCCCATTTCGCGCGGCCCCTGCGTGCTCGCCGTCGGGCGCGAGCTCGAGGTAGCGACGAAAGTGCTCGTCGGCCTTCGCGGGGTCCCGAAGGTCATCGCGGTAGAGCGTTCCCAAGAGAAACTGCGCGTCTGCGTGCTGCGGATTGTGCCGGAGCACGAGCTCGAGGTGGCGGCTCGCGGTCAGCGGCTCGCTGAGCCCGATGTGAATCGCCGCGACGACGTAGCGAAGCGACCACGCCTCTTCGTGCTCGAGCAGGTAGGGCCTGCTGTATTCGATCGCCGCGCGGTAGCGGTGCGCGTTGGCGCACACGCGCATCAGCCGCGGAAGCACGCGCTCCGGCGGCGCTCCGCGCGCGAGCGCCGCCGCGAAGTACTGCTCGGCCCTCGTGTAGTCGCCGGTGGCCGCAGAGCGCTCCGCGTCGTCCGCGAGCTGCTGCCACGGCGTCTGCCGAATCTGCTCGAGCTGCTGTTGAACCTCTGGAGACTCAGCCTCGCGACGATTCGAGTTGGTCGTCGCGCACTGCAACAGAAGAACGCTGCTCGCGAGCAGCGCGAAGCGCGCACCGTTCACCGTCGCGCCTGCGCCCGATCGACCTGCAGCGCGAGCCTGCGCTCGAGGTTGTTGAGCCCGGTCACGTACTCGCCCTGTCGGTGCTGCAAGAGGTTGAGCATCAAGCGCACCTCGACGACAGCGTCCGAGGGACGCTCTTGCTCGATCGCGCGCTCGAGCCTGAACCGATGGTTGAGCAGCTCGCGCTCGAGCCTCTCTTTGAGCTGCGTCCCGCTCGTCATCGCGCGCTGCGCGCGCTCGTTGTCGCCCGCGAGACGGAAGCACGCCGCCGCGTTGGCGAACAAGCCGACCGCCTCGATCCCGTCTTGCGAGCGAAACGGCATCCGCTCGGCCTTCGCCGTCGCTTGCCGAGCGAACTCTGTCGCTTGCGCGAGCGCGCGATCGCCGTCGGGCGCTTGGCACGTTCGCTCGAGCGACTCGAACATCGCCGGCGGCTCGCCGCGAGGCTTGGCCACGCCCGTCCCGCCGTCGCCGCCGAGCATGATGTATCCGAGCACAGCCACGCCGACGACCGCCGCGCCGAGGATCACCGGGCTCGGCTTGCCGTCCTTGCTGTCCGCGGATTTCGCAGACGCGTTGACGTTGACCGCGCCCGCGTCCTTCAGCGTGAGCCTGACGCCCGCGATGTAGAGCTCTGCGCCCCACGGCACCACCGATCGCTCGATCGGAACGCCGTTGAACATCACCGGCGTCGGCGCGCCGCGCGCGATCGCCACGTAGCAGCCGTCCGGCCGCGGCGAGAGCAGCACGTGCTCGCGCGCGACCTCGGCCCGCTCGATCACCACCTGACACGAGGGCGAGCTGCCGACCAGCACGCGCTCGCTCGTGAGCTCGACGGTCCATTGCAACCCGTCGGGAGTGAAGATCTCTACGAAGGGCGTAGCCATCTCAGACGTTTTCCTTTCCGCTCGCCGCGTTCACGATGAACGGCCCGAGGATGATCAACAGAATGCACAAGAAGATCATCATGAGCGGGCCGATCATCATCACGCCCGCGCGCGCCGCGCCCTCTTCTGCAGCCACCGAGCGCCGCATGCGCAGCGTCGTCGCTTGAATCACCAACACGTCCGCCAGGGGATTTCCCTTCTCTTCCGACTGGATCACGGACTGCACGAAGTCCTTCACCGCGTCGGTGGGCGCCCGATCCGCGAAGCCCTCGAGCGCTTGTTTTCGTGTGCGCCCGAGGTCCAGCTCGTTTTGGATGCGCAAGAGCTCTTCGACGAGCGGATCGCTCCGGTCGGGCGCCTTGTCCGTCACCTGCCGCAGCGCGCCGGGAAAGTCCAACCCTGCGCCCATCGACAGCGACGCCAGGTCGATCGCGTATGGCAATCCACGGTTGATCAGCTTGAACCGATCGCCGACCGCGCCAGAGATCTGCAGGTACGGCGTCATCACGCCGAGCGCGCCGAGCATCATCGCGAACACCGGGCTCACGACGTCCGGCGCGATCACATAGCCCACGAGCCCCAAGCCGAGCCCGCCGATGCCAGACAACAGCGAGAGCGCGAGGTACTCGTCCGCGTTCAACCCGAGGATCTCTCCGGCGTGCAGCACCTGCTCTTCGATCTGCGGCCGGTACTTGTCGAAGAACCGCACCGACGAGAAGCGCGCCGCGAAGAACCGCATCACCGGCTCGAGCGCCGCGAACCAACCGCCCTCCTTCAGCGCCTGCGCGCGCTTCAAGCCCTTCAAGCCGACGGTCACCCGCGGCATCGTCTCGAGGCCCGCGAAGGCGAACACGAAGATCCCCAGCCCCGCGAGGATCACCGCGGAGCCCAGCACTTTCAGCATCAACGTCTGCGAGCTCATCATGGTTCGCTCCTCAGATGTCCACGTTGAGGATCTTGCGAGCCGCCAGGATCGCGAAGGCCCAGAGGATGCCCGCCACGATCACCACGACGTAGCCGATGAAGCTCGTCCACAGCGGCTTGAGCCACATGGGATCCATGGACTGAAGCACGATCACCATCACGAACGGCATCGCGCCGAGCACCCACGCTTGGCTCTTTCCTTCGGCCGTCTTCGTGCGAACGACGCCTTCGAGTCGCGCCATCTCGCGCAGCGTCGCCGCCGAGCGCTCGAGGATCTTCGGGAGATCACCGCCGGTCTGTCGCCCGATCAACAGCGTCGCCATCGCCGACGAAAACGTCCGTGACTCGATGCGCTTGGCCATGTTCATCAGCGCTTGATCGAGCGGCGTGCCGAGGTTGTACTCCTTGAGCGCGTACTCGACGTCCTCTTTAATGGGGCCGCGAATCAAGATCGCCGTCGAGCGCAGCGCGTCGCCGAGCGACGGCGAGACCTTGAGCGCGTTCGCGAGCGCGACGAGGAAGGTGTCGAGCACGTCGTCGATCGAGCGCCGGCGCTTGTTGAGCTTGTCCTCGAGCACGATCTTCGGAAGGATCGCCGCCGCGACCGCGACGAGCATCACGATCGTCTCCCCAGACAAGAGCGCGAAGACGATCGACCCCACGATCACCGCGAGCTGCTGCAGCGCGATCTTCAGCCCCGTCGTCGGCATGTACATCAAGCGCACGAGCCGCTCGAGGTCCTCGGCGTACGCCATGAAGGCCTTGTACGCCGGACCTTCGGTGTCCGTGACGACGGTGTAGATCGCCAGCCCAGCGCCGCCCGACACGAGCAGCGCCGCCAGCCAGCCAACGAGCGTCCACTTCGAGAGGATCATAGGTAGTCGCTCCCCTGCACGAGGCCGTACGCGATGAACACGTCGATAAACGAAGGCAGATAGCCGGTCGCGCGAAACTCGCCGACGACCTTGCCCTCGGCGTTGGTGCCCGTGCGCACGTACTTGAAGATCTCGCGGAGCACCACGTCGCCGTTGTCGTCGATCCCGCAGATCTCCGAGATGTTCGTCACGCGGCGCGAGCCGTCGTTGAAGCGCGTCTGCTGCACCACGAGGTGAACGCTGTTCGCGATCTGCTCGCGAATCGCGCGCGCCGGCAGGTCGAGGCCGCTCATGAGCGACAGCGTCTCCAAGCGCGCCACGGCCTCACGCGGCGAGTTCGAGTGCGTCGTGGTGAGGGAGCCGTCGTGACCAGTATTCATGGCCTGCAGCATGTCGAGCGCCTCTCCGCCGCGGCACTCTCCGATCACGATGCGATCGGGGCGCATGCGGAGCGCGTTCTTCACGAGGTCGCGGATCGAGTACTCGCCCTTGCCCTCCATGTTGGGCGGCTTGGACTCGAGCGAGACGACGTGCGGCTGCGAGAGCTGGAGCTCCGCCGCGTCTTCGATGGTGACGATGCGCTCGTCCTCGGGGATCGCCGCAGACAGCACGTTGAGCAACGTGGTCTTGCCCGAGCCCGTTCCGCCGGAGATGACGATGTTCTTCTTCGCCTTCACGCTGCGCTGAAGAAACCGCCCCATCTGCTCCGTGAGACCGCCGAAGTTCACGAGGTCCGGCAGCTTGAGGGGCGTCTTGCTGAACTTACGGATCGTGATGCACGAGCCCTTCAGCGCGAGCGGCTTGATCACCGCGTTCACGCGGGAGCCGTCCTTCAAGCGCGCGTCCACGAGCGGCGTGCTCTCGTCGATACGGCGCCCGAGCGGCGTCACGATGCGCTCGATCACCGCGCGCACCGCTTCGTCGTCGGTGAACCGCGCGTCCGCCCGAACGAGCCGACCCTTCTGCTCGATGAAGATCGTCTGCGCGTCGACGACCATGATTTCGGAGATCTTCGGGTTGGCCAAAAACGCCTCGAGCGGCCCGAGCCCGAGCGACTCGTCGGCCATCTCTTGGCGAAGCGCCGCGAGGTCGACGCCCGGCGGAATCTCCGACTGAAGCTGCGCGATGATGCGATTCAGCGCGTCCATCACGCGCGGTCGCATCACCTTGTCGTCCATCTTGGTTCGGTCGATCGACGCGAGGTCCAAGTTCTCGAGGAGCATCCGGTGGATCTTCTTGCGCGTCGTGACCGAGACGGCCGCCGTCGGTCCGCCTGGCGCGCGCCCGGGCTCGAGCACTCCCGCTTGCGCCGGCTGCTGCGCTTGCGACGCTGGCGGAACCTGCGCTGTACCGCCGGGCATCACCGTCTGCGCACCGGGACGCCCGCCTGCGCCTGGGGGAACCGCAGGCGGCCGACCCACGCCCGGCGGCACCGCAACGGGAACAGGCCCCGCGTTCGGCGGCCGCGTTTGCATCGGCGGAGGACGCGCAGGCGACGTCGGCATCGGGCCGCCTGCCATCGGAACACCAGGATTCATCGGCGGCGTCATCGGCGGCGCCATGCCCGGCGCTTGTCCGGCCGACACCATGCCCTCGACCCGCACGATGTACGGGCCGATGTACATGGGCGTGCCAAAGGGAACGCGCGTCACCGATCGATGCAACCGCGCGTCGCCGATGCGCGTTCCGTTCGCGGAGCTGTCGCGAACGTCCACGTACATCGGCGTCACCGTGAGCCCGATGTGTCGCCGCGAAATCTCAGGCGACGCGAGCACTACCGTGCACGACTCGTCGCGACCAATCGTCACCTCGCCTTCGGCGGGGATCTCGAAGGTCTCCGACGGGGCGCCGGGCGTCTCGATCGTGAGCGTAATCAGGTCCGCCATGAACTTCGCCTCGCGCGGTCGTTCGGCGCACTCGCGCCGCGCGCCGCCTCAACGCTGCTGGTTGCCAGTAGCAGGCCGCGGGATGAGGTTCGCCTCACCGACGTTGCCACCAAACTCTTCGTACGACCGGAGCGCGTTCGCCACGCGATCCTCGGACTGTCGACTCATGCCTTCGATCACCGTGGGAACGACGAAGAGAACCATCTCGTTCTCTTGATCGCGCCGCGACTGCGAGCCGAAGAGCGCGCCCACCACCGGGATCTGCGCGAGCCCCGGCAAGCCGTTGCTGCCGACGGTGAGCGCGCGACCGCGCATTCCGCCGAGCACCATGGACTGGCCGAGCTGCAGATTCACCAGCGTTTCGACCTGCGAAACGTTGCGTCCCGGGATGTCCGTGCCGTTCTCCACGAGCTCGGAGATGTCCGCCACGACGCGCACGTCGACGCGCGAGGTGCTCGGGTCGAACCGCGGCGTGACCGTCAGCTGCGTGCCGAAATTGATCGGCTGCACCGTCGAGGTCAGGCCGTTCGCGACGCGAATGTTGACCTCGCCGCCCGAGCGAAACTTCGCCTCGACGCCGTTGGCCGTGATGAGCGTCGACTGACGATGCACGCGGGCCCAGCCGGCGTTCGACGCGAGGTCGAGCCTCGGCAGCGCCTGCTGAATGATCCCCGTGAAGTTCGCCTGAAACGGCGGCGGCATCGGGCCGCCGACGCCGAACGCCGCTTGCACGCGCAGCGCGTCCGCTTGACCGCCGCCGCCATACGCCGTCGGCCATCGAATACCGAACACGTAATTCGCCTGCCTCGACAGCTCGACGAAATAGAGGTCGATTCGAACGTTGATCCGGCGCTCGACGATCGTGGGATCCACGGTCACGAGCGACTCGACCTGACCGGGGTACAGCGTCGCGATCTGCTGCACGCGGCGCTGCTGCTGCTCGTTGGCGACGCCGCCCTCGATGAAGAGCCTGCCGCCGACCTGGTTCACCGTCGTGCCCGAGTAGCCCTGCAGCAGCTGCTGCAAGTTCTGGCGCACGGTCTCCATCGGCATACGAAAGACGTTGATCGAGTACGTCTGCTGCGATCCGTCGTTGCGGATCACGAGCAGCGACGTCGAGCCCGCGCGTAGACCCACGAGGATGATGCGCGATCCGTCCGACGGAATGCGCACGTCCACGAACCCAGGCGCGCCCTCGGAGTAGCTGCGAATGCCCGTCGCAGGAATGATGTACTGCTCGTTGACCGCGAGCGAGATCTCGTTGCTCGGCGTGTTGGCGGCCGCCGCAGGACGCGCGCCCGCGCCGGTCGGCGCCGCTTGAGCCAACGCGTCCGCGCCCGCCACGAAGGTCGCTGCGGCGCACAGCCGCGCGAGCCTCTGCTTCGTCGAATAGTTCACCGTGTCGTCCCTTCGTCAGCGACCGTTGCCGCCCGTGATGTTCTCGATTGCTGGCCGCTGCGGCGCCGGCGTGCCGCGGCGCACTTGCGCGCTCTGTTCGCGGTTTTGAATGAGGTTCGACATCGTCGTCTCGGGCAAGCCCTCGACCACGTTGATGTCATCGGGGTTGCGCATGACGAGCGAGATACGACCGCGGTCCTGCGCGAACACGAGCAGCGCGGCCTCTTCGAGCGTCACCGAGAGCGTGACCATCGACACGTCCGCGCGCGATGCGCCTCCGGTGCCCGTGGGCTGCGCGTTGTTTCCACCCGGCTGCGCGGCGGCGACTTCGCCGCCGAGGTCACGGCCCGCGGCGAGCACCAGCACGTTCTGCAAGAGCGGAAGCGTCACGCGATCGGCCTCGGTGTTGGTGCGCGACATCGTGCCGAACACATCGACGCGGTCGCCCGCGCGGATCAATCCGCTGAAGGACGACGTCGCGTCCGCGCGCACGGTCACGGCGCGCATGCCCGAGCGAACGAGCAGCGAGAGCTCGCGTCGTCCGTTGCTCGTCGTCGCGAGGTCCGTCCACAGAAGCGCTTGGTTCGCGCGTACAGCGCCGCTCACTTGCACGCCGATCACTCGGTTCATGTCCGACTGACGGATGTGCCGATCCTCGAGGTACGCCTCGGGAATCTCTCGGAAGCCAAGCTTGGCTGCCTGCAACGCTTCACCTGCGACGATGTCGTTCACAGCGAAGAGAATCCTCACCTTGGGACCGCCAGAGGTCTCGCGCTCGAACTGTCGCTGATACACAACCAGCAACAGAAGCCCGACGAGCACCGCCGCGACTGAAACCCACAGCGCTTTGCGATTCATGGACGCTCCGTCATCCTATCCGACGCGCTCGCACCGCGACCACCACACAACGAGTGCAGTGCTGCGACGACGATCATTGCCGTTGGTACCACAGTCCCTGGCGCCGCAGGAACCCCTCTCATCCACCGCCCGCAACAGACGTCGATTCGAACTGGGCTCCGCTCCACGGACCGCTCGGCGCTCGCCCCGCTCGTTGCCTCCCCGTTTGCCGCCGAGCTCCGCGCGGGTGTCCGCCGAGAGAGCTCGGGCGCGACCGCCGCGCTATCCGCCGACACCCACACGCGGGCGCGCGGCTCGGCGCAGGATCTTTCCCAGCGGAGCCACGTCGCGAACCGCCCACCGGCCGCTCCGAGTGAGCTCGCGAAGCACGGGTCCGTACTCCTCGGGGCGCTCGAGCCACACAACGTCCCACCGCTCCCACCGCGCGAGCCCACGCGCGCTCCGGTCTTTTTCGAGCGCGCCCTGCAGGTCGAAGTCCCGCCGCACCCAGAGCTCGAAGCGAATGTCGTACGGCAATTTTCCACGAAGCCGCGGATCGACCATCAGCGCGCGGTCTGCTTGCGCCAAGTCGATGTACACGCGCTCGCCTCGCGCCGCCGCATCGCCCACAACGGCCACGGTCGTCGCGAATCCGTCCCGCGCGAGTTTGCCGCGCGCCCAGACGCTCCCGGCGAGCGCGATGAGCGCCGCGCTCAGCGCCACAGGCCGCGCCCACCGCGAAGAGCGCACACGAAACGCGAGCTCTTGCTCCGGCAGCGCCGCGTCCAACCATTGGATCCCGTAGCGCGCAAACACGATCGCGAACCACACTTGGTGGCGCACCGACCACAACCCGAGCAACACGAACGCGCAGAGCGCCCCCACGCCAAACGGGTCCGTGCGCCACGCCTTCGCGCGCACGACGATCACCGCCGCGATCGCGCCGACAGCAAAGAAGCCCGGCGTCTCTCGGAGGCTCGCCGCAGCCCACTCGACGACAAACGTGCGCAAAAGGGGATTTCCCAGCGTTCCGCGGTAGTGCGAGAAGACCGAAGCGCCGTACGGGGTCACCACCAGCACCAGCGCGCAGAGGACCGCGAGCGAGAGCTCGCTCGCCGCGTGCTTCTTTCGGTCATCGGAGTCGCTCGAGAGCCACCGCCATCCCACCATCACCGCCGCGAGCGGCGCCGAGCCGTGCACGTTGGCCCATACCAGCGCCAACAACACGAGCGCCAACGAGCGGCCGCGCGACGGGCGCCGCTCGATGAGCACCAGCGAGAGCGCGAAGAAGCACTCCGCGAACGACTGCGCCCGCGCTGCGCAAAACGGCATCGCGACGATCCCCGCGAGCAGCGCCACGAGCGCAGGGCGCAGGCTCTTGCGTCGATCCGCGAGGCACGGGCCCGCGAGCACATACGCCATCAACGCAGCGCGCACGAGGACGACGCCGATGAGCCCGCCCGCCGCCCACACGAGATACCACGCAGCGTGCCCGAGCCACTGGAGGTCCACCCAGCGCGCGCCGAGCGAGACGAGCACGTCGTCGTTCACCCGAGGCAGCCCCTCACGAACGATCCGCTGGCCGAATCGCAGGTTGAACCACGTATCGGCCGTGATCACTCCGTCCGCGCGCAGCCCGAACGTGAGCCCGAGCACGAGGAGCATCAGCGCTCCGCTCACAGAGAGCCCGCGCGCCTCTTGATCTTGCTCGTCCGACGCGCCTCGACTCGAGTCGCTCACGCAGCCTCGTTATCTCTCTCGTGTCGAGCGCCGCGCCCCCAACGCGGTCGCGCGATGTTCAGCGAATCGGAGTGGCTTCTTCCGAGAGCTGCACCACGGAGGTCTCGCCGCGGTCGTGCGTCACGTGAAAGATCACGGACTCGCTGCCGCGCTCGAAGTTGAGCAAGTGCTCTCCCGAACGAAGCCGCAGATCGCTGCGGCGCGTCGTCAGGAGCTGCCAACCCGCCGAGACCATGTCGCGGCGCAGCTGCGCTTCGATCGCCGCGCTCGAGGTGCGACCCAGAAACGTCGTGTACGAATACGGCGTCCCGCGCTCGTACGCCGCGAGCACGCGACGCAGCCCCTGCGGTCTCGGCAGCCCAGGAACAGCGCGCCCCTGCGCGTCGCCCGTCGTCGGAAACATCTGCGGAATGTTCAGCGCCGTGTTCTCGGTCCAGAACCCAACCACGTGGGTCGACTCCGCGTTGGTGCTGAGCCTCGAGGCGTACACGTAGCGAAAATCCGCAGCGCCCGTCAGGTTGCCGCTCTCGACCGCGCGCACCATCCGCTGGATGAACTGCGCGTAGTTCGTCGGCTGTCGGCCCGCGTCGAAGCACACGAGCATCCCTTCGGTGTCGGTCGTGAATCGGATCAGCGTTCCCGCCGCGTTCACGTCCAGCGTGTCGGTCAGCTCTCGGGGCAGCGTGACCGCTCTGCGACCCGTGCGACGCTGCGCTTGGTCGAGCACTTGCTCGCTCATGCCGCCGTCGATTTCGCGGCACCGCGCTGCGTAGAAATCCAGCACCTGGCGCACGCTGTCTTGCGTCGAGCCAGTCACCATCCGAATGTCCGCGCCGTTGAAGGACACGGCGCGCGTCTGGTTCAGCGTGCGCCCGTCCGCGTAGCGAAGCACGCTGCGCCCAAACGACCGCAGCCCTTCTCTCGTCGAGTCGGCGCCGGCTTTGACTGCAACCGCGAGCGTGATGTTGCCCGCGACGAAGGCGACGGCAAGGACGCGGATCGCGTTGGGGGCGTAGGTCATCAGGTTTCGCATGGCGATTTATCCCAGTGTGTCAGCGGCTAGAAGAGGCCACTGAACAGTGACCAGATGTTGCTCAACAGGTCGCCAATCGTCTTGGGGCGTTCGTTGCAGCTCATCGAGTGACGAGCGTCGAACGAGCGATTCCCTCCGCCGATGTAGTTCGGCTTTGCGACAGACGCGCTGCGCGTGCCGTAGGAAGCCTTGCCCAACACGATGTCGCCGATGAAGGGGACCTCGCGGATGAAGGCGGTGACAGAGCTGTCGTTCCACTCCGCGGGAGGCGCGGTGCTGAACGTTGTGCCGCCGCAGCTCGCAGGCAGCGCTGGGTAGGCCGGGTTCTCGCCGCACGAGCTCAGCGCGTAGTGCCAAGTGCAGCCCTTGGCGAGCGCGTTGTTCGTGATCTTCTGATAGACCAGCTTGTGCGAGAAAATCATGAACGCCCAGATCATGATGAAGAACGGCAGCGTCATCGCCGCTTCGGTGTAGACGGCGCCCCGCTCGCTCTTGATGAGCTTGCGAATCGCGCGGCCGAACCGGGTTGAAGGAAAACGCATCGTAGCTTCTCCTCAGTGAATGATCAGTCGTTCAGCGATGCTGCTGATGTTGAAGCCGCTCACCTGACCGCCGCCGCCGCGTAGGTTCGCCGGCATTCGGACGCGGCGCATGCGCGCGGTCCAGCCCATGTTCCAGAGCCACTCGTTCTGCGATCCTGCGTTGGGGCCGTTGTAATAAAACTCGGCCTGCGCGTACGAGAGGTTGCCGGCCACGCTCGCGATGTTGCTCAGCATGCCGAACGCGCCAGGGTCGCCGCCGCCCGAGTTGAAGCGATTCCCCGCCGCGACGCCAGCCGTGTAGCGGTTTTGATCGTAGCGGTCGCCGCGCGAGCCGACCACCATGCCGTACTGCTGAAAGGCCTGGTCGCCGAGCTCGAGCGAGTCCGGCACCACCCACTGCGGGCGCATGTCGCAGCCGCTCGAAGGCGGCTCGACGAGCTCGCCGTTGCGAGGCGGGAGGTTCTCTTTGCAGGACAAGATGTGGCGCACCTGCGTCCACTCGACGATCACCGTCGAGCCGACCGGCGTGGTCTCAGCTTGGAGATAGCGCTGCGCGACCGCCAACGCCTCGTCGGGCGTCCTCGGCGTCGCCATCGGAGGAACGAGCGATCGAGGATCGATGTCCGGCGACATCCGAAGCGAGCGAGGCTTCATGCAGTCGCTGAGGCTGGGACCCCACGATCCGCCGCTTCCGCACAGCGGATTGCGGTGAGGACCGTCGATGTAGAGCCGCGTGATTCGCGGCGCGCCAGTGCGGCCAGAGACAACGCCAGGAGCGTCCTTGCGGAGCGTTCGCGCCGTGTCTTGCAGGGTGTAGACGTAGTCGAAGTAGCCGCTGCGCACGCATGCGCTTGCAGCGCCGCGGATGCGATTCTCGCACGCCGTTCGATTCGCGCCTGCGGGCAAGTTGGCGGTGTGCGTGACGGGATCCGACGCGACGTCTTCGCAGATGCCTTGCGTCTGGTCCCAGTTCGACTCTTTCAAGTACTGCTCGAAGCGCGTGCACTCGGCGTCGTTGCCGTCGAGGAGGCACTTGTTCTGCGCGTCGGTGCGGGGATGGATAAACGCCGGGTCGCCGCTGCCTGGCTCGAGGCTCCTGCCGAGGTCGTTGAGGCTCGGCGCGGTGGTCGAGCCTTCGCACACGACCGCTGCTGCTGCGCCGATGAACGCACCGCCAACGAACCGGATGATCTCTCCGACGAGCGGAACCGGAATGATCCGCTTGATCATCTCGAAGGGCTCGTTCGCGTACTCCTTGGCCTTGCGGCAGAGCTCGGAGTACGGGGCCTTTCGGCTTGGCAGACGCCCGACGGGGTTGTTTCCGTTGCTCGGGTCGGGAGCCGCGAGGCTCGCGCCGATGAGCGCCGGCGGTCGATAGGTGGTCTCGACGCGAAGGGCCGACGCTGCCGCAGCGGCGACTCCGCCGCCTTGGCTGATGGCGTTGCCCGCGGTGCTGCCAGCCTTGATGATCTTCTCAGCGATCGGCTTGACCGTGTCGTAGAAGCGCTTGACCATGTTCGCCCCTTGAATCGCGGGGCTGATGAGGGGACACGCCAGCGCGCAAGGCGGGCACCAAGGGCCCGTGGCCGCACAAATACCGGGCAGAATCACGTAGCCCGCCGCGGCGAGCAGCAGGTAGATCGCGTAGATCGCGATCAAGATCGCGAGCACGAGCGCCATGATCATGTTGATCAACGCGATGAAGTTCATCGCGCGCGCCTTGAGCACGGCGCCAGCGAACGCGGCGGTGTCCGCGGCGTCCTGGAGGCGCTCGCGGTACATGATCGACTGACCGATTCCGATCAGGTAGTAGAGCGCTCCGACGAGAAAAAGCGCGAAGAAGAGGCCGATGATCATCATCGCGCCGCTCTCGTCTTCGCGCAGCTCCTTCTCGGCTTCGACGAGCCGCGAGCGCAGGCCGGAGGCCGTGGTGGGTTGCACTCTCATCGGCACTCCTCCTGGAAGCTATCGGTCGCGCGGTGGCCGCACTCGGCGCGAGGTGTGTACGGGGCGCCCTGGTTCGGCAGCTGCGCTTGCGCGCGGATCACTGCGAAGCGCTGACCCGTGATGAGCCCGAGGAGCAAGCCCGCGGAGTTGGGCGCCGTACGGAGCTCGGCGGCGCCGGGATCGGTCTCGGCGACGTCGCGTTCGGCGTCGCGAATCGCGCCGATCGCGCCGATGATGGTGTCCGGCGACGGCGTGCGAATCGCGTCGCGGACGCGGTCGCGGATCGCAGCGGCGCTGGGATAACGCATGCCGAGCGCGTCCTTGCACATCACGTTGCGCGCCAGGGGAACCGCGCAGGTAAACGCGTACGTCACGCGCACGGTCACCATGTCGTTGTCGCCGAAGGAGTTCGCGTACTGGCCGTCCTTGAGGAAGGTCACGGCGAGCGCGGCGCGGTTGTAGAGCAACGAGGTCGCCATGCGCGCGAGCAACGCCGTAGCGTTGTTGGCGCTGAGCGCGCGAGAGATGGTGGTCTGTCGGCTGCGCAGCGTGAGGGGCGTCGGAGAAAGGCCCATGAGCGGCATGCTGGCCGCGGAGTGGACCTGCATGTACCGCGCGTTGGTCTGGAAGAACACGCTCTGCGGGTCGTTGCCGCTGCCGCTGCGCGATCCTCCAGGGATCAACCGATCGAGCCCGCCGAAGTCCGTCGGAACCGGCACCGAGCTGCCGAGCCCGCCGATGAGGGTCTGCACGATGTTCTCGTCGCCGGTCGCGCCGGTCGCGAGCTGGTTGGGCGGGTTGTCGCTGTAGCAAGAGGCAGTGTCCGGCAGCACGACGACCGCCGCGCGCGCCGCGAGAACCGCGGAGTGCGCGACGATGAGGTGAGCGACGTTCATCAAGGCCATCTGAATCAGGCACGTGATGAGCGTGAACATCGGCATGAAGCAGACGAGCATCTCTGTGTACGCCGCACCGGTCTCGTTGCGGAGCAGCGGTGAGGTGTCGTCGTCGCAGCGCGCGTCTTTAGGGATAGCAGCCATTGGTCTTTCTCCGAACGGACCAAGAAGCGAGACAGTCAGAATGGGCGATGGCCCGGCGTCGAGAGCGTCGAGAACAACGTCCCGATGAAGATCGATACGCCGAAGCGGATCTTCGTGAGGTTCTCTTTGTTGATCTCGCGGCGCATCTTCTTCGGAAGCACCGGGTTGACCAGGATGAAAGCAGCGTTGGCGAGCGTCGAGAGCAGCACTCCTCGCCAGGCGAGACGCATCACGGTGAACACCACCCCGACGCACACCGCGTAGAACATGGACTCGATGCCGAAGCGAATGAGCCCCAGAGATCCGAGCGCGGCGAAGAGCTTGATGTCCCCCGCGCCCACCGCGTGATCGTTGTTGATCCTCGTGCGGTAGAGGCCGAAGTACAGCACCCCGCCGCACACGACCGCGGAGATGAGCGAACCGACCGCAGAAGCGAGCGGCGGCTCGGTGTTGAAGGCTCTCATTCCCCCGACCCACCACCACACCAACGGGCCCGCGACGATCGCGGGCATCGTCAGCCAGTTGGGGATCCGCGCCGAGCGGTAGTCTGTGTACGCGGCGATCGCGGTGATCACCACGCAAGTCCAGACCATGATCAGCGGGATGTGCTCTCTCATGAGGCGCTCCGACGATACAAAACCATCACCGCACAGCGCACTGCAGGGCGCTTCGTTCAGCGCTCTGCAAGGCGTTGTGCGGGGACAATCCAACGACGCCTCGCGACGAGGCTACGATCGTCGAATCAGCGGGGCGTGTGCCCCGCGCCCGCAGGCATCACAGGTTGCTGACGTCGCTCGAGGCGCTGTCGACCTTGCTGCTCACCGACGAGCCGAACTTCTTCCACGCCGCGATGCCGATGATCGCGATGAGGAAGAGGATGATCACGTACTCGACCGTCGACAGACCCTCTTCGTCACGAACGATCGAGGTACGGTTGTTCGCCTTCACGTTGATCTTCGCCATGGTTCACTCCACTTCGCTGTTGCGTTGAAAAGATGGTCGGCGCTCTGGCGCCGATCAGCCACTGTTTGCGTCACTCACGGAATCGGGACCGTGACGATCATTTGCTGAAACTTGTAGAGCCTCAGCAACTGCTCGCCGAGAGCGAGCGTCGCCATCGCGCACAGGACGGTCACCATGAGGGTGAGCGTCAGGTACTCGACGAAGATCGCGCCCTCTTCGTCGCGGAGAAGCTCACCCGCCGCGCGCGACGGGCCACTTGACGTGTCTCGGAGCCAATCCACGAGGCGACGGAACATCACGGGCTCGATGCTACGCGCACCGTTTGCCGTCCCGCAAGCAACTTCCCCGTGAAATTCCAGGGATTGTTTGGATGACACAAGCGCGTACGAGCCCACATCGAGGTTCATCTTCTGGGGGCTGTTCGGCACCATCGCCATCGTGTCCCAGAGCATCGCAAGGACGAGGCCAAGGTCTGTGGTCCAAACGTGCTGCCACAGGACATTCTGTTAAATTCAATGAATTCAATATGTTACTTTGATTTGCGAGGGAGGATAGCCTCCCAGTTCAGTCCGTTCTCCCTGGGATAAATTTATCCCACCCCTTGTGTCGGACATGCGCGCTATCTCCCACGGGCAGCCATGTCCGAGTCCACGACGAACCAATCCGCTCCCGAGCCCCAACCCTCACCCGAGCAGCGCACGAAGGATCGCGCTGCGGGCGACGAACGAGACGCGCTCGACGCGAAGCTCGCCGCGATCGGCGCGCTCGTGCTGAGGAGCTCGGTCGCAGCGCTCATGCTCCTGCACGGCATCGGCAAGCTCCAACACGGAACGAGCGGCATCGCGACGATGCTCACGCGCAAAGGACTCCCTCCGTCGATCGCGCTCGGCGTGTACATCGGCGAGGTCGTCGCGCCGCTGCTCATGCTCGTCGGCGTGCTCACGCGGCCTGCGGCGATCGTGTTCGCGTTCAACATGCTCGTCGCGACGTGGCTCGTGCACGCAGGGGACGTCGCGCGTTTGAACACGACCGGCGGATGGAAGATCGAGCTGCAGATGCTCTACTTCTTCGGCGCGGTCGCGGTCGCGTTGATCGGCGCGGGACGACTGTCGCTCTCGCGCGGACGCGGGCCGTGGTGGCGCTGAGCCGCTGCGACGCGCGCAACGAACGCTTCGATTCGCGGGCAAATGTGGGTAGAGTCTGAGCCCGATGTCGACAGAGGCGAACGATGCGGTCGTCGCGCGGGCACAAGCCTGGCTCCGAGAAGACCCCGACGAGCAGACGCGCGCTGAGCTTCAAGCGATCCTCGAGCGCAACGATCTGCAAGCGCTCGAAGATCGGTTTCTCGCGAAGCTCGAGTTCGGCACCGCGGGCCTCCGCGGCGTGCTCGGCGCGGGCCCCAACCGCATGAACCGCGCGGTTGTGCTGCGGACCACCGCGGGGCTCTGCAAGTACTTGCTCGCGCACAGCGCCGACGCGCAGACGCGCGGGATCGTCGTCGGCTACGACGGTCGCAAGATGTCTCGCGAGTTCGCCGAAGACGTCGCGTCGGTGTGCGCGGGGCTCGGCGTGCGCGCGCACTTGTTCGTCGGCGTCGCGCCGACGCCGCTCGTCGCGTTTGCAGTGACGGCGCTCGGGGCCTCGGCGGGCGTGATGGTGACCGCGAGCCACAATCCACCCGAGTACAACGGCTACAAGGTCTACTGGGAGAACGGCGCGCAGATCATCCCGCCGCACGACATCGGGATCGCCGCAGAGATCGACGCCATCGGGCCGCTCACCACCGTCGCGCGGCCCATTCTCAAAGAAGCGCGCGCCAAGGGCCTCGTCGTCGACGTCGCGCCCGAGATCGAAGCGCGCTACCTCGACGCGGTCGCCGCGCTGCAGCGCAACCCCGGTGTCGGACGGGACCTCGTGATCGCGTACACGCCCTTGCACGGCGTGGGCTACGACCGCGCGAAGGCGGCGCTCGCGCGCTTCGGGTTCGAGTCGGTGCACGTCGTCGAAGCGCAGCGGGAGCCCGATGGGGCTTTTCCCACGGTGAATTTTCCCAACCCCGAGGAGAAGGGCGCGCTCGACCTCGTGTACGCGCTCGCCGATCGCGTGTCCGCGGACCTCGTGCTCGCCAACGACCCGGACGCCGACCGACTCGCGGCCGCAGAGAAGCACAACGGCGCGTGGCGCCAGCTCACAGGAAACGAAGTCGGCGCGCTCTTCGCGCACTACCTGCTCGTCGACGCGTCGGACACCGAGCCGTCCAAGCGAAGCACGCTCACGGCCATCACGACGATCGTCTCGTCGCCGCTGCTCGGCGAGCTCTGCCGCTCGCTCGGCGTTCGCTACGACGAGGTGCTCACGGGCTTCAAGTGGATCGCCAACCGCGCGCTCGACCTCGCGGCGAGCACGGGCGAGCGCTTCGTGTTCGGCTACGAAGAGGCGCTCGGATACACTGTTGGCGAGGTCGTTCGCGACAAAGACGGCGTCGGGTCCGCGGCGGTGTTCGCCGAGCTGACCGCGTTTTATCGCAGCAAACACAAGCGCTCGCTCTTCGCTCAGCTCGACGAGGTGTACCGACGAACGGGCGTGTTCGTCTCGGGCCAACACAACGTCACGATCAAGGGGCTCGAGGGCGCCTCGAAGATCCGCGCGATCATGGACGGCTTTCGCAAGGAGCACCCGAAGGTCATCGGGCCCCTCGAAGTTGAATCCGTGACCGATATTCAAATGGGGCACAAGACCCTCCGTGACGGCACGACGGTGAAGCTCGCGCTCCCGCCCTCCAACGTGATCGCGTACGCCCTCCAGGGGGGCTCTCGCGTCACGCTTCGCCCCAGCGGAACCGAGCCGAAGATCAAGTACTACTTCGACGTCCGCGAGCCCGTTCGGGACAACGAGCCGGTGAGCGCCGCCCGCGAGCGCGCCAGCGCGCAGCTCGAAGCGCTGAAGGCCGCGTTCGTGGCGCTCGCCGACGCCGTCGCGCCATAGCGCTGCAGCGCGGTCCGCGCGGGGGCGCTTGGTTCTTGTAGAGAGGCGCGGGACGACCTCCCCCCTTTCGCGCGCGGGCGCTGGTGCTACGATTTGCTCGTGGCGTGGACCCGCAATCGAGCGGGCCGTGACCACGGACTGCGATTCACAGGTCATGACCTCAGAGAAGATCACCGTGCCCGCGTTGCGGGCGCGGAAGGCGACTCGTGCGCGCGGAGAGCGCATCGCGATGGTCACCGCGTACGATGCGACGTTCGCGCGGATGATGGATCAAGCCGGCGTCGACGCGATGCTCGTCGGCGACTCGCTCGGGATGGTGATTCAAGGGCAGGGATCGACGCTGCCCGTCACCCTCGACGAGATCATCTATCACTCGCGCGCGGTCGTTCGCGGGACGCGACGGGCGCACGTGATCGGCGACATGCCGTTCTTGAGCTACCAGTGCGCGCTCGACGCCGCGCTGCAATCGGCGGGAAGGCTCGTGAAAGAGGGCGGCGTCGAGTCGGTGAAGCTCGAGGGCGGACGCGAGATCGCCGAGACGATCTACCGCATGGTTCGCATGGGGATCCCCGTCGTGGGGCACGTGGGGCTCATGCCTCAACGCGTGCACGCGATGGGCGGATTCAAAGTGCAGGGGCGCAACGGAGACGACGCCGAGTCGATCCTCGAGGACGC
Organism: Myxococcales bacterium; assembly: GCA_016793325.1. Classification (GTDB taxonomy): domain Bacteria; phylum Myxococcota_A; class Polyangia; order Polyangiales. The sequence goes on from JAEUKI010000040.1 coordinate 331,189, forward strand.
GATCGCCGTGTCGCAAGCGGGGGCGTTCATGGTGGTGGTCGAGGGCGTTCCTGCGGAGCTCGGCGCGAGGATCACGCGGTCGATCGACGTCCCCACGATCGGGATCGGCGCGGGCGTCGACTGCGACGGGCAAGTGCTCGTGTCGTACGACTTGCTTGGCCTCAACGACACGATGAAGCCCAAGTTCGTCAAGCGCTACGAAGAGCTCTTCGCGCGCGGCGTCGAGGCCACCAAGGCGTACGTGAGCGAGGTGCGGAGCGCTGCGTTTCCTGCGGTCGAACACACGTTCGGGCTGCAGAAGGCGAGCGCGGCCAACGCCAACGCGAACACAACGACGGCGGCGAACAACACAGCCCCGAGCGCGCCCGCGCTGCCGAGCGCAGAGGCCGACGCGTCCATTCCCGTGACCGAAGCGCACGCGTATGGACCGACGCACTGAGCCAGAGGTCGTCCGCGAACCGGCGGCGTTTCAACGCGCGATGGACGAGGCGCGCGCGCGAGGACGCAGGGTCGGGTTCGTTCCGACGATGGGCGCGCTGCACGAGGGACACCTGACGCTCGCGCGTGAAGCGCGCGCGCGCGTGGGGGACCACGGTCTCGTCGCGGTCTCGATCTTCGTCAACCCGACGCAGTTCGGCCCCAACGAAGACTTCAGCAAATACCCTCGCGAGCTCGAGCGCGACGTCGCGCGCTGCGCGACCGCGGGCGTCGACGTGGTGTTCGCTCCAGACGCCGCGTCGATGTACCCCGCAGGAGAGCGCACGCGCGTGACCGTGCGCGCGCTCAGCGAGCCTCTGTGCGGGCCGTTTCGGCCGGGCCACTTCGAGGGCGTCGCGACGATCGTGACCAAGCTCTTCGCGCTCGCGGGTCGATCGGTCGCGGTGTTCGGTCGCAAGGACTACCAACAGTGGCGCATCTTGAGTCGGCTCGCCGAAGACTTGATGCTCCCGGTCGAAGTGGTGGGCGTACGCACGGTGCGCGAGAAGGACGGGCTCGCGATGTCTTCGCGCAATCGCTACCTGTCCGACGAAGATCGCCAGCGGGCGAGCGCGATCCCGAAGGCCCTCGGCGACGCGGCGCGCGCGTGGGAGCGAGGCGAGCGCGACGCGAGCGCGCTGCGCGAGGGCGCCGAGGCGAAGCTCCGCGCGGTGGCAGACTCGATCGACTACGTCGATGTGCGCGACCCGTCGTCGCTCGAGCCGTACGCTGGCGGTGACCGCGCGCTCCTCGCGGTCGCGCTCCGCGTGGGAAACACCCGCCTCATCGACAACGTCGTGCTCGGCGAAGAACCTGCGCCTGCGTGATCATCGCGGTATAGCGATTGAAAGCGGGGGGCTTCGGGATACATCCTCGCAGCCGAGATGGTTGCGACGTTTTCGCCCGAAGAGGCACAGCAGTTCGCCGAGCGCGTGTGGGAAGACGAGATCCTCCCCACGCTCACGGAGTACATTCGCATTCCGAACAAGTCGCCGTTGTTCGACAAGGAGTGGGCGAGCGCGGGGCACATGGAGCGCGCGGTCGAGCTCGTTGAAAAGTGGTGTAGAAATCAAGCGACGCGGATCCCAGGGCTCACGGTCGAGGTCGTGCGGCTGAAGCACCCGGACGGATCGCCCCGCACGCCGGTGCTCTTCATGGAGTGCCCGGGGGACACGGACGAGACCGTGCTCTTGTACGGGCACCTCGACAAGCAGCCGGAGATGGTGGGCTGGCGCGAGGGCCTGGGGCCGTGGGTGCCTGTGCGCGAGGGCGACAAGCTGTACGGGCGCGGCGGAGCGGACGACGGGTACGCGGCGTTCGCGTCGCTCGCGGCGCTGCGGTTTCTCGCGGAGCAAGCGCAGAAGCGCGCGCGATGCGTCGTGCTCATCGAGTGCTGCGAAGAGAGCGGGAGCTTCGATTTGCCCGCGTACATCGAGCACCTCGCGCCGAGGATCGGGACGCCGTCGCTTGTCGTGTGCCTGGATTCGGGCTGCGCGAACTACGACCAGCTGTGGATGACGACGTCGCTGCGCGGGCTCGTCGCGGGAGATCTCACGGTCAAGATCCTGCGCGAGGGCGTGCACTCGGGGGACGCGAGCGGGATCGTTCCCTCGAGCTTCAGGATCGTGCGGATGTTGTTGAGCCGCATCGAAGATCAGGACACGGGGTGGATGACCGTGGACGAGCTGCACACGGAGATCCCCGAGGGGCGCGTGCAGCAAGCGAAGTCGACGGCGAGGGCGCTCGGGTTCGAAGTGTTCTCGAAGTTTCCCTTCGTCGGGGGAGCGATGCCGGCGCCGACGGAGGTGCACGAGATGATCCTCGCGCGCACGTGGCGGCCGACGCTCTCGGTGACGGGCGTGGACGGGATTCCGCCGACGAGCAACGCGGGCAACGTGCTCAGGCCGCACACGACGGTGAAGCTGTCGATTCGCATTCCGCCGCGCGTGGATCCTGACGTGGCCGCGGACGCGCTCAAGCAAGCGCTCGAGGCAGACCCGCCGTACGGCGCGGTCGTGACGTTCGACCCCGAGAAGGCCTCGCCGGGCTGGGACGCCCCTCCCCTCGCGGGGTGGCTCGGAGCCTCGCTCGATCGCGCGTCGACGACGTACTTCGGTCGCGCTGCGATGGCGATGGGCGAAGGCGGAACGATCCCCTTCATGGGCATGCTCGGCGAGAAGTTTCCCGACGCGCAGTTCTTGATTACAGGGGTCCTCGGGCCGGGCTCCAACGCGCACGGGCCCAATGAGTTTCTGCACATTCCGACGGCGAAGAAGCTCACGTGTTGCGTCGCGCAGATCCTCGCTGAGCACGCCACCCGATAGCGTCGCTCGTGTACGATCGCGCGCGTGGACGAGAGTCAGTCACCGCTCGTGACGAGCGACGTCGCGGTCGTGCGCCGCTCGCGTATGCGCCTCGTCAACGCGATGTATGGACTCGCGGCGCTCACCCTCGTGCTGTCTTGTCCTGTGGCGACCATCGTTGGCGGGTCGCTGCAGGGGCACGTTCCTTCGCAGCTCGGGATGTTGATCGCGTTCTCGACGTTTCTCGTCCCGGCGCTGCTCTGGTCGCTCGGCCTTCGAGAGAGCGCGGGTCGCATCGTCGCGGGCGGCGCGAAGGTCGAACGAGACGGATCGCTCGTGGTGGGCGACGAGACACCCAAGAGAATCGAGCGAGAGCGCATCGCCGAGGGCTACTCGATGGCTGACTCAGCGGGCGTGGTCGTCGAGACGCGCGCGGGCGTGCGCTATCAGATCGCGCTGCCCGACGGACAGAGCGTGAAGTGGCTCGAGGCGCTCGGGCTCGACGCGGGACGTCGTCTGTTTCGCGGGAGATTTCACAGGATCTTCAACCAGATCATGTTCTGGATGCTCGGCGCGCCGACGCTCGTGGGGTTCGCGCTCTGGGCTGGGTTGGCCGCCGCTGGCGACAACACGCGAGCGATTGTTCCGTCGGTGGTCGCTTCGATCGTCGCGGGCCTCGCGGCGTCGTTGTTCGCGAGCTTGCGTTGGATGGGCTCCGAAGTGGTCGTCGGAGCCGATGGACTTACAGTGCGCGACGGGCTCTTCAAGAAGTTCATCGCGTACTCGAGCATCGCTCACGTGAGCCTCGTCGGCGGAGAGCTCGAGTTTACGCTCACAGACCGAAGCACCACGAAGTGTTGGGTCGACGGAGACGTCGGAGCAAACGCCGCGACGTTGATGCAACGCATCGACGAGGCGCGCGCGACCTTCGCGCGAGGCGGCGGCAGAAGCGCCGCAGCGCAGCTCACACGCGACGGACGATCGATCGCGGATTGGCAGGCGGCGCTCGCTCGGCTGCTCGATCGCAAGGGCGGATATCGTGAAGTCGGGCTCGACCCAGAGACGCTCGTGCGTGTCCTGTCGGACGCGAGCGCGCCGGTGGAGCATCGCGTCGCTGCGGCCCTCGCGCTCGGGAGCGACCCGCGACACCGAGAGCAAGTGCGTGTCGTGACAGCGGCGCTCGCGGACGAGCGTGTGCGCGTCGCGCTCGAGTCTGCTGCAGAGGGAAGGCTCGACGACGACCAGTACGATCGCGCGGTCGAGAGCGCCAGAGTGCGCGTCGACGCCCGGTAGTCGCGGCGAGCGACGCGAGTGACGGTGATTCCAGGCTGGAGATCGAGAGAGTTCAGTTAGACTCCGAGTCGGTCTCCGCTGGAGGGCGCGTCTATGGCAACGCTCGATCTCGAGAACAACACGATTGTGTTGCGTATCGTCTACGACGGCCCTGCGGCCGCGGGAAAGACGACGAGCGTCCGATCCCTCGGCGTCTCGTTAGGTCGCGACGTCGTGACGCCGCGAGAGGCCGGCGAGAGGACGCTGTACTTCGACTGGATGGACTACACTGGCGGGCGCTTCGAGGGGATGGCGCTGCGGTGTCAGGTCGTGAGCGTCCCGGGGCAGCAGCTCTTGTCGCGACGGCGCAACGCGATCCTGCGAACGGCGGACGTCGTCGTGTACGTGACGCACGTGACCGAAGAGAACCTCAGCGACACGCTGGATACGCTCACCGCGGTCCGCGCGATCGCGTCGTCCGAAGAGCCCGTTCCTGCGGCGGTCGTACTTCAAGCGAACAAGCAGGACCTCGGGACGAGCCCCGGTCGCGACGCGCTGCGCACCGCGTGCGAGCGCGCGGGCTTGTCGCTCGGCATCGTCGAGTCGATCGCGACGCGAGGCAGCGGCGTGCGAGAGGCGTTCGTCCTCGCCGTGCGATTCGCGCTCGATCGCGTCAAGGAGCTGCGCGCGCGGGGCGCGCTGCGCGAGGGTCCGGCGGCGGTCGACGCGGCCGACGCGCTGTTGCAGTGGGTCGAGCGCGAGGACATCGCCGACCAGGCCCCCGCGGCGCCGGTGATCACCGCGCCAGAGCTCTCCAAGGTGTTCGAGAGCGCTGAGCCGATCGACGCGACGCAACAGATGCTCCGCGAGGGCGAGACGACGAGGGTCCCGGACGACAGCGTCCCGACGGGGATGGTGTGGCCGCCGATCGACGGCCGCGCGTGGATCGCGGACGCGACGCGCATGGGCACCGAGGCGCTCGCGCGCAACGAGGGAGGCTGGCTCCTCGACACGCCGCACGGGTGGAGGCTGCAGTCGCCGATCGCCGCGCGGTTCGCGACGAGCCACGAGGCGCGGGCCGCGTTGGTTTCATGGGCGCGTTTTCATACGCAGCACGCGGCGCTCTTGTCTCGACCGCGCGCGCTCGCGGTGGTGGACGACGGCCGCGGCGCGTTTCGATTGTGGCAGCTCTTTCGGCGGGAGCCGTCGCTGCGGGAGCACATGGCTGAGCAGCTCGACCAACACGACCCGGCGGCGGTCGCGAAGGTTGTCCTCGAAGCGGCGCGGCTGCTCGTCGAAGCAGACACGGCGGTGCGCGCGACGCGCTCGCCGGTGCGCGTGACGATCGACAACGTCGGGCAAGAAGACGGGCTCGCGCGGTTCGTCGGGCTCTTTCCGTCGAGCCCCGACGAGCTCGGCGACGACCCGCTGCGGGTGCTCGAGGGTTTTCGTGGATTTTTTCGGGACTTTCGCGTGGATCGCGAAGAGCTCTTCATCGCGATGTACCGCCTCGCGCAGCGACGCGGAGACGAGGCAGCGTTGACCATCGTTCGAAGGCTCGAGGCGCTCGCGCGGCGTTGATGGAGCAATTGTAGAGCGCGGCGCAGAACGAGCGTCGACGGCGCTTGCGGTGACGCGTGGCGGGGAGTTAGGCCAATGCACAACGCCATGAAAGAGCACTTCGACGTCGTGATCGTTGGCGCGGGACTCTCGGGGATCGGCGCGGCGGTGCACCTGCAACGCGCGTTGCCGCACAAGACGTTCGCGATCCTCGAGGCGCGCGAGGCGCTCGGCGGGACGTGGGACTTGTTTCGATACCCCGGCATTCGCTCGGACTCGGACATGTTTACGCTCGGCTACAATTTCAAGCCGTGGCGGCAGCGCAAGGCGATCGCCGATGGGCCATCGATCCTCGCGTACCTCAACGAGACCGTCGACGAGCACGGGCTGCGGTCGAAGATTCGATTGAGGCACAAGCTTCGGCGCGCGTCGTGGTCGAGCAAAGACGCGCGTTGGACGCTCGAGGTCGAGCGCGGAGACGACGGCGCGGTGATCGAGCTCACGGCGACGTTTCTCTGGGGAAACACTGGGTACTACGACTACGACAAGGGGTACGAGCCGAGCTTTCCGGGGCGCGAGCGCTTCGCGGGGCGCGTGGTGCACCCGCAGAAGTGGCCCGAGGACCTCGAGTACGCGGGCAAGCGCGTGATCGTGATCGGCAGCGGAGCGACGGCGGTGACGCTCGTCCCGTCGCTGGCGAAGACCGCGGCACACGTAATCATGCTGCAGCGATCGCCGACCTGGATGATCATGCGACCGTCGGTGGACAACGTCGCCGAAGCGCTGCGCGCGACGCTGCCCGAGAAGCTCGCGTACGACGTCACGCGCTGGAAGAACGTGCTGCTCTCGATGTTCGTCTACCAGCTCTCGCAGCGAAGGCCCGAGGGCATGGGGCAGTGGCTGCTCGAGCAGATCCGCAACGAGCTCGGACCCGACGCGGACATGCGCGCGTTTACGCCGTCGTACAAGCCGTGGGACGAGCGGCTGTGCCTCGTTCCGGACGGCGACTTCTTTCGCGCGATGCGCGAAGGAAGGGCCGAGGTCGTGACCGACACGATCGAGACGTTCACCGAGACGGGGATCGCGCTCACGTCGGGCAAGCACCTCGAGGCGGACATCATCGTGACGGCGACGGGGCTGGTGTTGAAGTTCGCTGGAGGAGTCGAAGCGACAGTGGACGGGCGGCGCGTCGTTCCGTCGGACCTCGTGAGCTACCGGGGGTGCATGTTCGCAGGGGTTCCGAACTACGCGACGACGTTCGGGTACACCAACTCGTCGTGGACGTTGAAGGCAGACTTGATCGCCGCGTTCGTCGTGCGAGCGATGCGCGAGGCCGACAAGCGACGGTCGCCGGTCATCACGCCGAAGCTCGATGATCCGACGGTGAGCACCAAGCCGTTCATCGATCTTCGATCGGGGTACTTCCAGCGCGCGATCGATCAGCTCCCGAAGCAGGGCTCGAAGTCACCGTGGAAGCTCAACCAGAACTACCTCAAGGACCTCGCGCTCCTGCGCTTCGGCTCGGTCGACGACGGCGTGCTCGAGTACAGCGGCAGGGCCTGACGCGAGGCTGAAGAATCGGACATCGGCTCGCACGAGAAGGGGTGAGTCATGCCCGGAGCTCGTTCGAGACTGCACAATGCGGCAGCGATGAACGTTCGTCTTGATTTAGTGTGTGTTCTATCGCTCGCGGCTGCCGCTGCGAGCTGCGGGCCGGGGCAGAGCCCCGAAGACGCGTCCGCTGACAGGAGCGTTGCGGATCGAGTCACGGTTCGCGACGTGGTTCCGTTCGACGGGAGCGTGTGCTTCGATCAGGACAACGACGGGCACCCTTCGGCGGTGTGCGGCGGCGACGATTGCGACGACGACAATCCTCGGCGCAACCCGAGCGCGCGCGAGGTGTGCGACAGCCGCGGCGTCGACGAAGACTGCAACCCCTGCACGGTGGCCAACGGCACGTTGAGCGGGCGCGGGGGCGACGGTGATCGCGACGAAGACGGCTTCGTCGATCACAATTGCTTCAACACGATCGAGCCAGGCTCGATGCCGGTGTGCTCGAACGAAGGTCCGCCCGACGCGGGAATGGACGCGGGATCGCGCGTCGCGCGGGTGCAGGTGACCGAGACGCTCGTGCGCGGGACCGACTGCGCGGACGACCCAGCGAGCGGAGGAGGGACGCGATTTCCGGGCGCGGCGGAGACGTGCAACATGCTCGACGACGACTGCGATGGCGCGGTCGACGGGATCGACATTCCGTGCTCGACCGCGTGCGGCGCGGGCACGATTCGCTGCGGCGAAGGGGGAACGGGCCGCTGCTCTGCGCGCGAGCCCTCGATCGAAGTGTGCAACGGCGTCGACGACGACTGCGACCCCGCGCGCGAGGTCGACAACGGCGCCGCGGCGCAGTGTCCCGTTCGCGATCACGCGCGGTCGACGTGCGCGATGGGCGCGTGCGGATTCACGTGCGAGCGAGGCTTTGCGGACTGCAACGGGCGCGCGGACGACGGGTGCGAGGTCGACACGCGCAGCGACCCCGCCCACTGCGATCGCTGCGGCAACGCGTGCCCGTCGCCCACGGGCGGCCGCGCGGTGTGCAGCGGCGGTCTGTGCGGCACCGTGTGTCCATCGCCGCAGTCCGTCTGCGGAACGCGCTGCGTGAACCTCACCGGCACGTGCAACCCGTACCCGCCGACGACGCACCTCGGCGGGTTGTGTTCGGCCCCGGGAGGGTTTCGCTGCAACGCGGCCACGAGCAGCGCGGTGTGCGAATACGCGCCTCCTGCGCCGCTCTTCTCCGAGCTCGTGTGGAACGGCTCTTCGTCAGCCTTCTCCTCCATGTGCACGGGCGTGATCGGCGGCACGACCGAGCGATTCACGAGCTCGTCGGTGACGAACTGCGCGATGTTGACCGGGCCGTTCTACGCGCTGCCTGCGGCGGGATATCGACTCGAGTTCGACCTCGCCGTGCAAAATCTCGCGGCGGTGGACGACACCGTGTCCGTGGATTTGACGTACGAGTTCTTCGCGGGCACGAGCCGAGCGTCGCGCGTGATCAACAATCCGGCGCTCACGGTCAGCGCGCGCTCGCGCTTCACGCTGAGACCGGGGATTCCGATTGAGTTCAACCTCACGGACGAGTGCACCAACCGCGCGGAGTTTCGAATTTTTGTGCGTCGATTCAACGCGCCCTCTGGGCAGTCGCGGCTGGTGCTCGAGCGCGTGCGGCTCACGCCGCGGTGATCGCCACGAGGACCTCGGTGCGCAGCTGCGCTTCGTCCGTGGTGCGCGGGTCGTCGATGTAGTGTTCGCGCACGTCCGAGGGCTCGCCGTACGCGCGCTCGCTGACCCACGCGAGCAGCGCGTGGTGCGCGAGGGCGAGCGACTCGTACGGCCCCGTGTGCAGGGTCATCGCGCACGTGTGCGCTTCGATCGCGCGAACGGACACGCCCGCCGCGGCGAGGGCTCGCGCGTCGTACGGGCCCGCCTCTGCGTCGAGCGTCGAGAACACCTCGAGCTCGAGCGTCTCGGACCGCGCGACGAGGGGGATCACGCTGCCGACGGGGTCTCGCAGCGGGGCTCCTGCGCGGGCGAGCGCCTCGGAGAGCGAGGCGATCATTGAATACGTGTGCTCTTCGAGCGCCTCGGAGTCGCACTCGGAGCGCAGCGTCGCGAGCACCCGCCGCGGCTCGTCTCGAAGCGCGACGTCGCAGGGCAACAAGGTCGCTCCGTCGACCAAGAGGGCGTCGAGCGATCGCAGGGATCGCTGCGCGCGACGGAGCTGTCGTTCGACGCGGGCGCGCTCGTCGGCGAGCAGCGTCGAGAGCTCGCGCGACTGCCCCGCGCGTTGAGCGTCGAGCAGCGCTCGAACGCGCTCGAGCGGGACATCGAGCGCGCGGAGCATCGCGATGATCACGGCGTCCTTCACCTGCTCGCGGCGATACGAGCGATAGCCCGTGCGCGGATCGACCTCGGCCGGGCTGAGCAGCGCTTGCTCGTCGTACAAGCGAAGGGCCTTGATGGACAGCCGCGTGAGGCGCGCGAAGCGCCCGATGTTCATGCTCTTGGAGGTCATGCGCCGACCGTGCCTCGGAGGGTAGCCGGGTACGAAATCGTCCGCGACGGGCTGGACTCTCCCCTTGGGGCAGAGCCCAGTGTTGGTGGGGCGATCGGGCGCACGGAGCGCTCGAGTCACGGAAGGGAAGACACATGATTCGCAGCATTCACCCGGTTTTGTGCGTTCGATCCGTCGCGGCCTCGCGGGACTTCTATGTGTCGCTGCTCGGGCTCTCGGTGGTGTTCGACTCGGGGTGGTTCGCGCAGCTCCAGTGCGCGCACGCCCCGTCGCAGCAGCTCGGGCTCGTGGAGTTTTCGCACCCGAGCGTCCCCGAGGCGCATCGAAGTCTCCCGCGCGGAGCGCTCGTCACCGTCGAGGTCGACGACGTGGATGTCGTCTATGCGCGCGCTCGCGAGAAGGGCCTCGAGATCGCGCTCTCGCTTCGCGACGAGGACTTCGGTCAGCGCCACTTCATGACGATCGATCCCGACGGGCTGCTGGTCGACATCGTGAAGATGATCGCCCCGTCGAAGGAGTACGAGGCGCACTACCAACGGTCGGATACGCGGTAAGGGCGACGGGCCGTGGTGCGTAGGCGCGTCGCCATCGACTGCGCTACCGTTCGTTCACGCGGGCCCCGATGATCGAACGCTTCGAACGACACGCCGCTGGCAGCGCCGTTGGGCACTACCGAGACCTCTACCTCACGGGCTGGTGGACCGAGGTGTCCGTCCCCTCGTTGCAGCACATTCGCGAGCACCGACTGGAGTTCTTGCGGACGCGCGAGGGTCCCGTGATCGGGATCCAGCTCGTGTTGCAGATCGAAGCGAAGCGGCTCTCGAAGGAGGCTCGGGCGCTCATCGAGCAGATCAACCGAGACGCGCCGCAGCGGTTTCGCGCCGAGGCGTTCTACGTGGCGGGAGGGAGCATCGCTCTCGCGGCGGTGCGGTTCGTGATCGCGGGCGTTCAGCTCGTGAACAAGACCGAATGGCCTCTCGAAGTGTTCGGGTCGACGTCGGACGCAGCGCGGTGGCTCGCGACGCACAGCGCGACGCCCGAGCACGAGCTCGCCGCGGCGATCAACCAGTTCGCGCGACAGTGCGGAGAGCGCTAACTCCGACGCGCGATCCCCTTGCGCTGCAGGGACCCGACGCCTATCGTCCCGCGCCGGTACGAATGGGGAATCGATGGATGAGCGGCGTACGCCGCATGGGCGCGAGCGCGCTGGGGAGCTCGCTCGTTGTCGTCTTCTGCGCCTCGTGCGCGACGACGAACGCGCAGCAAAATCGCTCTTCGGATGAGCTCAGCCGCGAGAGCGAAGCGGCGGCGAGAGCCGAGGGCAGCCGAGCGACGCGCGAGCAGCAAGAGCGTGGGGTCGCGGCCCTGCGGGCGCTGTTGGCGCGCGAGTCGAGCGCGACGCTGAGCGAGCGTTCGTTCGAAGCGGGCGAGGACTTTCGCGGGAGCGTCGCGAGCGCTGGAGACGTCACGGTGTCGCGCATCGAAGGGGCGTACACCGTGCGCTTCTCGATCGGGACGACGCAGCCGGTGGACTGCTTCGTGTTCGATCGCCCCGCGGACTTGGCGAACGCGATCCGCACGATGTACGAGCGCCTTCGTCGCGACTTTGTACGAAGCGCGATCCTCTCGACGGACGCGGGGTTCGTCTCGAACAACCCCTTCGTCGAAGCGAGCGTGCTCTACACGGTCAACGCTGGCGGTCGCATCGCGCCTGGGTCTGTGAAGATCCGCAGCCTGACCTCGGGCGAGCGCAGCGTCGTGTGCGTCCACGACGAGCCTGGGTATCGAGCGACGTTTCATCGCGCGTTGACGCCGTTGTTTCGCAACGGGACGCGATCTGCGCGGGACGCAAACTACGTCGCGTCTCTCAACGATCACAACGTCGGCGTGATGATGCTTCGCTTTCGCGAAGAGGGCGAAGTGACGACGGAGGTGACCCTCGACTCGATGCTGCTCACGCGGGGCGAGGCGGACCTCACGAGCATCGACAAGGCGACGATCGAGCAGTACTCGCGCGCCGGTGCGCTCGCGTCGCAGCGCGAAGTCGAGAACGAAAACTCGACGGTGTCGGACAACCAATGGGAGCGCGAGGCGTCGACGCTGCGATACTCGTTTGCCGGGACGCACCTCGGCCGCCCGCTGCGCGGCGTCGTCACGGCGCACGAAGAGCTCAGGGCCGGCACGCCGACGGTCGCGGCGTTTGCTCGACGAGCGCTCTCGAGCGCAAGCGGGTCGGTCGCGCCGCTGGAGTACGAGCGGTTCAATCACTCCAATCCGTTGACCGTGAGGCGCGATCGCATCGAGCTCGATCGCCGAGAGGACGGCACGCGCGTGTGGCTCAACCTCGTCAGCGCGCAGCGCACCTTGCGGGTGTTGATGAACGCCGACGGACTGCCGGACGAGATTCAGATGCAGGTGGGGCGGGTGATGCTTCGCATGCGAAGGAGCGCTTCGCAGTGAGCGTGCCGCGGGCGTACGCGCTGACGTTCGTCGTGATCGCGGGCTGCGCGGCGACGCAGCGCTCGGCGGACACTCACGCGACGCAAGGCCGTCCCGAGCAGCGCCCGGAGCGCAGCGCGCTCGTGGCAGCGTCCGCCGTCGAACTGCAGGGCACGATCGGCGTGGTGTCGTTGTCCGAAGTCGCGATCGAGATCGTGTCCCCTGCGCCCACATCGCTCTCGAACGCGCGCTTCGAGATCGTGCGCACGGATGGGACGAGCTCGCCCATCGAGCCGGTCCGCGACGGCGAGGACCAGACCGCGCCGAGCGCTCAGCACCGCGCGACGAGCTTCGTGGTCGACTACGACCAAGAGCCGCTGCGATCGCGCTGCGAATCTCCTGCGAACCAGCGGACCGTCGAGGCGCTCTCGCGCAGGACCGAGCAGTGGATCACGCGCAAGAACATGGCGGTGGGCTTCGTGACCGCGAGCGTGGTGTTCGAGCGGCGCGAGGGAGACTGCACCGAGCACGCGGTGCTGGCCGCGGCGTTCTTGCGTTGCAACGGGATCCCGGCGAGGCTCGCGTCGGGCTACGCGATCGTTCGCGAGGGCAACGTGGTCGCGGCGGTGGGGCACATGTGGACCGAGCAGTACGACCGCGGGTGGCGCGTGGTGGACGCGGCGCTCCCGTCGCGCGCGGCGGACGCGGTTCGACTGCGCTTCGCGACGATCGAGCGCGAAGGACCCGACATCAACGACGACCGGCGCCTCGACGAGCTGCTCAACGTGACGCGCATTCGAATTCGCGCGCGGCCGTAGGTTTGTCGGAATAGCGCCTCGCGACCGTGACGTTCGCGCGTCATCACGTAGCGCCTTCGGTCGTCTGGGGTGTCGATGTTGTTTCCGAGCGTCGAGTTCGCGCTGTTCTTCGTCGTTGTATTTTGTTGCGCCTGGTCGCTCGCGGCGCGCCCTTCGCGGTGGAAGTCATTTCTCCTCGTCGCCAGCGGCGTGTTCTACGCCTCGTGGAACTACCGCTACCTCCCCCTTCTCGTCGCGCTCGCGGTCGGCAACCACGCGCTCGCAAACCGTATTCGCGCCGCGCGCACCGACAACGACGCGCGGACGTGGATCACGCTCGCGGTCGCGCTCGACCTCGGCGTGCTCTTCGTCTTCAAGTACCTCGGGTGGGTGATCGCGTCGTTCGTCACGGTCTGTACGTGGTTCGGCGCGAGGCCTCGGGTCGCGCCCGTGCAGCTCGCGCTGCCGCTCGGCGTGTCGTTCGTGACGTTTCAAGCGATGAGCTACGCGATCGACGCGTACCGCGCGCGGGGCGCCGAGCCGCCCGACGAGCGAGCGCGGCCCGCGAGCGACGTGCTCTTGTACGTGTCGTTCTTTCCGCACCTCGTCGCGGGGCCGATCGTTCGAGCGAGCGAGTTCTTCTCGCAGCTCCGCGCATTGAAGGTGCCCTCGCGCGAAGAGCGAACGTCCGCGCTCTTGCTCATCGCCGGAGGGCTCGCGAAGAAAGTCGTCCTCGCTTCGTGGCTCGCGCGGGCCATCGTCGACCCCGTGTTCGCGCAGCCCGAGTCGAGCTCGTGGACCGAGATCCTCGCGGCCATCTACGGCTACGCCGTGCAAATCTACGCGGATTTCAGCGGCTACACGGACATGGCCATCGGCCTCGCAGCGCTGCTCGGGGTGACGTTTCCGCAGAACTTCGCGCAGCCGTACCGCGCGGCGTCGCTGAGGGACTTCTGGCGGCGCTGGCACATGACGCTCTCGCGCTGGCTCCGGGACTACTTGTTCGTGTCGCTCGGAGGCAGCCGCGGGAGCCGCGCCCAAACGCTTCGAAACCTCTTTCTCACGATGCTCCTCGGAGGACTCTGGCACGGCGCGGCGTGGACGTTTGTCCTGTGGGGGGCGCTGCACGGCGTGGGGCTCGCGCTCGAGCGCTGGATCGACGGCGACCGCGAATCGCACACACAATCAACATGGGTCCGCGCCGCGAGGACCGTGTTCACGTTTCATTTCGTGTGCCTCGGGTGGGTGCTCTTTCGCGCGAGCTCGCTCCGCGACGCGCGCGTCTTGCTCGAGCGGCTCTTCGTCGGCGCCCGCGGCTCGGTCTCGAACGTCCCCGCCGTGACGCCCGCGCTCGTCGCGGGGATCACCGTGGGGATCGCGATGCACTTTCTCCCGCCGTCCCTGCGCGACGCAGCGGCGCGACGGCTCGCGCGTTGGCACCCCGTCGCGCTCGGGCTCGCGGGAGGCGCGTTGCTCGCGGCGATGGACCTCGTGAGCCCTCCGGGCATCGCGCCGTTTATCTACTTTCAGTTCTGATCACAGGGCGCTCTACTTCGATGACCACTTCGACCGACCGTCCACAACCCACGAGCGCCGTTCGTACGCACGTGCTCTCGATGCTCGGCTTCAGCGTCGTCGCCCTGTGGCTCGGCGCGATCGCGAGCGGCCCTTCGCTCGATCGATGGGCGCAGCGAAAATCCGATGGAACACCGCGGGCGATCGCCTCGTCGGTGGTCGCCCCCGCCGTCGTGTCCGCGCGCCGCTCGGGGCTCTTCGCGCTGCGCGAGCGGATCGGGAGGCTCGTGTTCGACGAAGCCCTTCCGGACTTTCACGAGGGAGATCCCCCTGCGATTTCAGCGGCGCCCGAGCGCGCGACGCCTGAGCGTCCATCACGGCCACGCGAGACGAGCGCCGACGGTGGGACGACGGCGACGAGCGACGAGCGCCGGCACGACGCGCGACGGCCGCTTCGCGTGTGGGTCGCAGGCGACTCGATGGCGTACAACTTAGGGCTCCAGCTCGAGCGTCTGGCGCGGCGGTCGGGCGTGATGCGCGTGGCGCTCGACGCGCAGCCGTCGACGGGGCTGATCGATCGCGGCGACGTCCGTTGGCTCGATCGCTTGCGAACGAGCCTCGAGCAGCGGAGGCCTCACGTGTTCGTGCTCTCGTTCGGGGCCAACGACGCGGACGTCCTTCGTCATCGCGGCGTCGTGTACGGCCCCGGCCGTCCCGAGTGGCGCGAGGGCTACCGCGAGCGAGCGCGAGCCGTCATGGAGCTCGTCGGCGCGCAGCGCCCTGTGTATTGGCTGGGCATGCCCGTGATGCGCAGCCCCACCTACGCGCAGAAGATCTCGGTGATGAACGAGGTGTTTCGAGACGAAGCGGCGCGCGTGACGGGGGTGCGCTTCGTCGACACGACCGCGCGCTTCGCGGCGCCGGACGGGAGCTACAGCGCGTATCTCGCGGACGCGAGCGGGCAGCTCAAGCTCGTGCGCATGGAGGACGGGATTCACTACACGCCCGAGGGCGGGCGCTGGCTCGCGACACACGTATTCGAGCTATTGTGCGAGCGGTTCATCGTCGGCGGGCGGTGTCAGTAGCGAGCGTTCGCTCGAGCTCCGTCGCGAGGGCCTCTGCCTCGCGCGCCACGGCGTCGCGCTTGGGTCTCGCGGCGGCACGCTCGCGAAGCGCGTCGGCGAGCGTCGGGAGCTTGGCGCCGAGCAGCAACGCGCCGAGGTCTCTGCGTCGCGATTTGCCGACGTGATCGTGAAAGAACCCGCGTATCAACGCGTTTGCGGCGCGCTCGGTCGAAAGCTCTCGGAGCAGCCCGTGGGCCTTGTTGAACGCGGTCGAGAGCGAGCGACTCGACTCGGCCCACATCGCGTCGAGCAGCGCTTCGAGCGCGCCTGCGTCCTTCGGATCGCGAAAGTGCCAGAGCACGTCCAAGGCCGGGTCGCGCGCGGAGGCGTACAAGAGAGCGCCCACGGCGGCGACGCGAGCGCGCGACTGGACGGACGCGTCGACCTCGATCGTCTTCTCCCCGGAGCGAGCGACGATCGGGTTTCGCTTCAACGACTTCGAGAGCGATCCCGCGCGCGTCGCGATCGCGGGTTCGTCGCGGTCGCTCAGCGCGCGTTCGAGCGCGTCGACGAGCGCCTCGAAGCGCTGCGCGGGTGACGTCTCCAACGCGCGCAGCGTCTGCTCGTCGAGGCATCGCGAGAGGGACGCGAGCGACGCCTCATCGACAGCGTCACTACAGAGGGCGATCGCGTCATCTCCATCGAAGCCGATCGCGTCGAGCGCCGCGCGCAGCTCGACGACCTTGGCGTCTCGCCGCGCGTCGTCTGCGGCCCCGATCACCCAGAGCGTCGGCGTCGAGAATCCATGCACGAACATCGCTTGGAGTTTTGCTCGATGAGCCGTCGTGACGCTCCCGATCGTCATCGCCAGCACGGCGCCGACGATGGGGCGTGACGGGTCCGAGAGGAGCCGCGTCTCGTGTTCGTTTCGCAGCGGATCGAGGACGTACTCGAAGCGCGTGGAGACCAACGCGAAGTCGCGGCAGAGCGCGGCGATTCGCCTCCATGGGTCGGAGCGCTCGACAGCGACGTCCCCGAGGATACGCACCGTGACGCGGGGGCGGCCCTTGTGATCTCGAGCGGGGTCGATGACGGCCAGATCGCTAAACCGTTCGAAGGCGATTCGTCGCGCGTCTTGGTAGGGAGCAGAGTCGCTTGGATCGAACAGCACCGCAAACGCCTTACCCAAGTGCACGTCGACCGCGCACGTCGCATGAAACCAGGCGTCGGGCTCGGCGCGTGATCTCCGCGCGGCGTCGCTGCCCAACGTCGCAAACGACGCTGCGATCGCGGGCGAGTCGCGCTCGATCGGCTCGCCGCAGCGGTGGCAGCGAACCTCGCGATCCGAGGGAGTCCTCGCTTTGCGCAGGGAGGTCGTGAGCACGGCGGGGACGAACATAGCGAAGGATCACGATCGTGGCGCGCGGCGCATTTGGCCAGACAAAGACAGGCCCGCGCTGGCACACTCCGCTTCGCTCGCATGCGCCCAAGGGCAGTCTTCTTCGGAACTCCACGCTTCGCCGTCCCCTCGCTCGACGCGCTCACGGAGATCGCCGACGTCGTCGGCGTCGTCGCACAACCGGACAAGCCAGCAGGGCGCGGCAACGTGATGACGCCGCCGGCGGTGAAGGTGCGGGCGATGGAGCTCGGCGTTCCTGTGTTTCAGCCGGTGAAGGTGAGGGACGGAGCGCTCGAGCAGTGGCTTCGCGAGCGCGAGGTCGACGTCGCGCTCGTCGTGGCCTACGGACGAATCTTGCCGCTCGCCGTGCTGCAGACGCCCAAACACGGGTGCGTCAACGTGCACGGGTCCATCCTCCCGAAGTTTCGCGGCGCGGCGCCGATTCAGTGGTCGATCCTCGCGATGGAGGCGCAGACCGGCGTCACGCTGATGCAAATGGACGAGGGGATGGACACGGGCGCGATGCTCTCGGTGCGCGTCACGGACATCGGCGAAGACGAGACCTCCGAGGCGCTCGCGATTCGATTGAGCGCCATGGGCGCGGCGATCGTGCGCGAGGACCTGCCCAAGTACCTCCGCGGCGAGCTCGCGCCGGTCGAGCAAGACAACGCGCTCGCGACGATGGCGCCCATGCTCACCAAAGAGATGGAGACCCTCGATTTTCGCGAGAGCGCGAAGAAGCTCCACGCGAAGGTGCGCGGGCTCAAGCCTTGGCCCGGGACGTCGACGCAGCTCGGGACGCGCAGGCTCATCGTGCACGAGAGCACGCTTCGAGACGCGCCAACGCTGCTCGCGGGCGCGCCGGGCGAGGTCGTCCGGGTCGACAAGGACGTCGTGTGGGTCGCGACGAGCGACGGAGCGTTCGGGCTCACCGAGCTTCAGCTCGAGGGAAAGAAGCGCCTTCGCGTGAAGGACTTCCTCGCGGGCCATCCGATTCGCGTCGGGACGATCCTCGCGCCCGCGGACCCGAGCCCGACCATTCCACCGGATCCGAGCGAAGAGCCGAAGGGCGGCGCGCAGTGAAACGAATTTTGTGGGGCAAGAATCAAGTTCGCAAGGCGCTCGAGAGCGGCGTCACGCCGGACGTCGTGATCCTCGACGCGTCCTCGCCGGACAAAGAGCTGCGCGCGATGCTCGCGCCGACGAAGTTCGGCAGGCTCCCTGTGTACGAGCGGCCGCGGGCCGAGCTCGACGCGGTGTCCAAGGGAGGGACGCACGAAGGCGTCCTGATGATCTCGGGCAACTTCACGTACAGCGACCTCGACCTCGAAGTGCTGCCGAAGGCGAAGAGCCCGACGACGCTCGTGTGCCTCGACGAGGTGACCGACCTCGGAAACGTAGGCTCGATCCTGCGCACGGCGGCGGCGTTCGGCGTGGATGGCGTTGTCGTGACCAAGGATCGCTCGGCGCCGATCAACGGCGTGGTGGTTCGCGTGAGCATGGCGGCGACGGAGCTCGTTCGCGTGGCGAGGGTGACGAACCTCGCGCGCACGCTCGACGCCTTGGGAAGAGACGGCGAGTTCACGGTCGTAGGGCTCGACGCGAGCGCCGAGCAATCGCTGGATCAAGTGGACCTGACGGGCAACGTCGCGATCGTGATGGGCTCGGAGGGAGAGGGCTTGCGCCGGCTCGTGCGCGAGCGCTGCACGCACCTCGCGAAGATCCCGATGGCGCCGCCGCTCGACTCGCTCAACGTGGCCACGGCCACGGCGATCGCGCTGTACGAGTGCCAGCGTCAGCGCGCGAAGTGAGCGGCGCTCACCCTTCGACTTGCTTCCACGCGGGACGATCGGAGCAGCGGGCGCTCCACGCTTCGAGCCGTTTGTGTGCGCTGAAGTCGATCTTCATCGCGCGCAGCCAGTCCATAAACGAGTGCATGTGCGTGTCTGCGAGCGTGTACTCACCACAGAGGTACGGGCGATCCGCGAGGGCTCCGTCGGCGATCGCCAAGAGCTCTTGGATCTGCGCGAGCGCTGCTTCACCCGCTGCGGCGTTGCATTGCTCCTTCGGGGTCCAGCCCTGCGTGTTGTACGCCCAGCGATACACGGCTTCGCCCAGCGTGACGTTGGTCCACACGATCCACTTCATGGCCTCGCCGCGCTTGGGGCCCGCGGCTGGGTACAGGCCCTTGGCGACGCCGAACTGCTCGCCGAGGTACATCGTGATCGCCGCGCTCTCGAAGATCGCGACGCCGTCGTGAACGATCACGGGGACCTTCGCGTTGGGATTGATCTTCAGAAACTCTGGCGTCTTCGCGCCGCCCGCGCGCAGGTCGATTGAGTGTGCTCGGTGCTCGACGCCGAGCTCGGCGAGGACGAGCTGCGTGATCGTGGCCGTCGAGTGAGGCGCGAAATAGAAGTCGAGTCCCATGAGAAACCTCGTTGCGTTGCTGCCTGTCGGCGCGTGGTTGAAGTCGTGAGCGAGCGCTGTAGCAGCAGCGAAACCGATCGCGCGACGCGCAAGTGCGAGTTTACGAAACGGCGACGATCGATCCTTGGGTGTCACGGCACGCGCGTCGCGGGAGGGACTTGGGTAAACACGTCGACCACGAGCGTTCCATCGCTTCGAACGCAGAGCGCGTAGTGCGCGAGCGGCTGGGTTGCGGGTCCGTTTGCGACCGCGCCGTCGTCGCCGAATCGCGACGAGTGACAGGGGCAGAGGTAGCCCGCGTCGTCGAGCTCCACCAAGCAACCGCTGTGCGTGCAGGTCGCGCTCATCGAGAAGAGCCCTCGCGCGTCGCGCGCGACGATCAGCCGCTCGACCGCGAGGATCCGACGAGCGCCGACGGCAACAGCGCTCGCGGCCCCGACGGCAATACCGCGAGGACACTCGAGCGAGGCCTCGCGATCGGTCGCGTCGAGCAAGGGCGTGTTGCTGTCGTCGCTCGAACGGTCCGCGCTCGCGTCGCGCGCGTCGAGGTCGAACGCGTCGCGCGCGTCTACGCTGGAGCTGTCCGTCGTCCCGTCATCGAGCGACGAGCGCTCGTCGTCGCGCGTCGCGTCTCGAGGCGCACTGCCGTCGTGAGAAACACGCGCGAACGGCGCGCAACGCGCGCACGCAGCGCAGATCACGGTCGCGAGCGCGTGCCGTCGTGAGAGTTGCCGATGCACGCCACGCAGTACATCGCCACGCGGCGTCGCTCGCGGCACTGCGTGGTGTCAGCGTCGTGACGCGCTTCGTCCCCTGTGAACCAGCGGGGACAACGCGAGCGAGATCATGCGAGCCGCGAACGTGCGACAGACGCGAGGACCAACGACGCCGCTCGTTCACGGACTGGTCACTCTGCAACAACGGAGCAGCGACGAGAGGCGCTGGAATTCGACGCGTCGATGACGTCTCGGCAACCGCTGCAATCTCTTGGTGACAAGCGCCGCGGGCGCGTTGATCGCGTCCGAGCGCCGTGGTCTGAGTCCGCCCGTGTCGCGCGCTCGATCGAGCCAATGCGCGCTCGGAAGGATGTTCCCGTGAAGCTTCGTCGCACTCTCGTTTGGACGGTGTCGAGCTTGTTGCTCGCTGCGTGCTCCACCCCTGGACCTGCGGGCCCGCAAGGACCGATGGGCAACCCAGGACCCGCTGGCCCTGCTGGCCCTGCTGGTGACGCGGGTCCTCCGGGACCGATGGGCTCTGCTGGTGACGCAGGTCCCGCGGGGCCGCAGGGTCCTGGCGCGGATGTCGTCGAAGTTCCACCGGACGTCGCGGTGATGGACGTGATGGTGGAGGCGTCCGTCGCGAGCGATCCTGCGAGCGCGGTTCCTGGCGCGCGATCGAGCGTCGTCGCGATCACGCTCGATCCCGTGTCGGGCATGGGACGAAGCAATCTGATGGACTTCATTCGGGCGCGCGTCGACCAGTACGCGCGCGGAACGCTCCCGCGCGGCGTCGAGTTTCCCATCGCGCCCGCGGTCGCTACGCCGTCGCTCGTCGACAACGTTCGCGTCGTTCAGGGCGCGCGGTCGCAGGTCCTCGTTCGGTGGTTCGACCCGCTCACCAACGACGTCTCTGCGAGCGCTCCTCGCTTCGGGGCAAACGCCGACTACGTCTCGTACTTCGGCGACGCTTGGGACGCGATGCCCAACAATCCACCACAGTGGAACGGCAGCGGAACGTCCGGTTGGCTCTGGGTCAACCACGAGTACGTCTCCAACGCCGCCCCGACGACCACGAGCGCGCCGACCGGACAACACATGCAGCTCGCGCTCTATTTGCGTGCGGCCGGCGTGCTGACGAACGACGTGACCTCACCGATGTGGCCCCAGGCCGCGGTGGACACACACATTCGTTGGTGGCGTCGGCAAGTGGGCGGCTCGTGGTTCAAGATCGAGCAGAACGCGCAGGGAGTCTGGAGCGTCAACCGAAGCGCCGCCAACCGTCGCTTCGACTCGACGCCCTCGACGCTCGTGCGCGTCACCGGGCGCGCGCTCGCTGCAGCGGACGGCGACGAGATGGGAGGGATGTTGCCTGCGGGTGTCGTCACCGGCATCAACTCGGACTGCTCGGGCGCGACGACGCCGTGGGGCACCATCATCTCGGCCGAAGAGAACGTTCAGTTCGGCTACGGCGATCTCGAGGCGTGCTGGACGAGCAACAATCAGTTCGTCGCGATGCAGGGCTTCGACCCGGGCGCGAACATCGCGCCGCCGCTCGCTGCGAGCACCTCGTCGGACTTCGGTCGCACATCGGTCGTCAACGAGCGGCACTCGCGCGAGAACTACGGCTACCTCGCAGAGATCGATCCGACGCGTCCGACCAACGAGTACTACGGGCGCACCGAGGCGACTCGCGGGCACCGCAAGCTCGGCAACTTCGGTCGTGCGCGCTGGGAGAACGCTGCCTTCGCGACGGACAACAACTGGCGTCTCGTCGACGGTCAGCGCGTGAGCGTGTACTTCGCGGACGATCGCCAGAGCGGGCGCATCTACAAGTGGGTCTCGCGCCTGCCGTACACCGCGGCGATGACCCGCACGCAAGCGCGCGCGCTGCTCGACGACGGAACGCTCTTCGTCGCGCACTTCGACGGGCTCAACAACGCGACGGGCAACACGCTCGCCGCGGGCAACACGGCGCCGACCGACGCAGCGCCAGGCAACGGACGATGGATCGAGCTGTCTGTGACGAGCACGGACGTCGCGCCGAACGCGATGGCGCTCGGGGCCGCTGGGACCACCGTCGGCGCGGCGTTGCGCGACGTGAACTACAACGGCATCGGCGGATTTGCGACGAACGACGCGCTCTACGCCGCGCTCTTCACAGCGTCGAACAAGCTCGGGATCATGGAGCTGAACCGCCCTGAAGACATCGAGTACAACCCGCGCGATCCGAGCGGAACCCCGCGGCTCTACGTCGCGTTCACGAACAACACGCGGCGCACGGCGCTCGACGCGCAAGGGCGACTGATCCCGGCAGCGATGCACGGCGCCACGACGCCCCGCGCAGACGTGGTCGGAGAAATCTTCGCGATGGAAGAGGGCATGGCGACCAATCCTGCGGAGTCTCGGACGTTTCGCTACTTCGAGGTCTGGCACGGCTCTTCGGGGACGACGACGTTCGAGGCAGCCAACCCAGACAACATCATGATCGACCGCAACGGCAGCGTGTGGTTCGGCACCGACGGCAACTTCGGCGTCGGGGGTCAGTCGGACGCGATCTACCTGCTCGACCTCGATCCGACGCACCGAATGGGCGCGACGGGCATCACGCGTCCATCGTTTGGTCTCGCGTTTCGCGTGCTGAGCGTCCCGAGCGACGCCGAGGCGACCGGCCCCGCGTTGTCCGCCGACGGTCGCACGCTCTTCGTCAGCGTGCAGCACCCTGGCGAGGACACGTTCAGCGCCTTTGCTGCGCAATAACGCGGCTCACGAACAGCCACGCGCCGGAGCCACGATGACTCGACCGCCCCTTCGACGCGCTCGGAGCGTCGCTCACCTCGTCGCGCTCGTCGCGCTGACCGCCCTCGTGATCGCGCGCCTATCGCGTCGTTCGCCACCAACGCAGTCGTCTGCTCCATACGCTCCGTACGCTCCGTACGCTCCGTACGCTCCATACGATCCGTTCGAGTACGCCGCGCGGCACAACACCGTGTCCAACCTCGAGGCCTCTGTGCCCGCGGTCTGCTACGCGCGCACCGAAGGGGGCTCCAACGTCTGTTGGTCCTGCCACAGCGCGGGCAGCGTCGCGAACCCGCGCATCGATTGGGAGCTTCAGGCGCGGTACTCGTTCTCTCGTGCGGCGCTCGAAAACCGTTGGCGCAACGTGCTCGCGCCGCCCCCGACGGACGCGACGACGAGCGACGCCGCGCTGCTCGCGTACATCCGAACAGACAACTATTCATCGCTCAGGGACTCGCTGCGGGCGCAGGCGAACGCTGGGCGCATCGTGGGGTGGGTTCCAGACCTCGACCTCGAGCGCGGCTTCGATGAGCACGGATTCGCCCGCGACAACAGCGGGTGGCGCGCGCTTCGGTACGCGCCGTTTCCTGGGTTCGGTCCCGCTGCAGGCGCCGCGGGAGACGTGTTCGTTCGGCTGCCTGTCGCGTTTCGCCGTGACGAACAAGGGCACGACGACCCCGCCGTGTATCGCCGAAACTTCGCGCTCCTCGAGCAGGCGATCGTCCATGGCCCCGACGAGCCCGCGCCGTCCGCGCGCTACGTGGGGCTCGCGTCGAACATCACGGTCACGCGCTATCGCTTCCCCGAAGGAACGGAGTTCTTCCACTCGGTTCGCTACGTCGATCCCGACGCGCCTCGCGGGTTCGCTCGGCGCTTTCGCGAGCTGAGGTACCTGCGCAAAGTCGAGTTTCTCGACAACTGGGCGACGCTTCGCGCCGAGTCCGCAGAGCACGAAGAGCGCGACGAAGGTCGCCCTCCGAGGTACAGCGGAGACAGTCGCGTCGGACTCCGCAACGCATACGGCTGGCAGATCCAGGGCTTCATCGAAGACGCCAGCGGTCGGCTCCGCGCGCAGACCGATCAAGAGACGCGCGCCTGCATGGGCTGTCACGGCGGCGTCGGCGTCACGGTCGACAGCACCTTCTCGTTCGCACGAAAGCTCCGCGGTGACGCCGGGTGGGCGCAGCAACAACTCGAGGGAGTGCCTCTGCCCACGATTCGCGGACATCGAGAGCCCGAGCCCGTCGAGTGGCTCGCGCGTGGTGGAGCTGGCGCGTTTCGCGCGCACCCGGTGCTCGGGCGCTGGTTTGCGCGCGACGGATCGCTCGACCGGACAGCGCTCGCCGCGATCCGCGACTACGCGGGGTTGTTCGCAGCGCCACGCGCGGTGTGGCTCGAGGCCAACCGTCAGCACCTCGCGCTCGTCCGAGCGCAGCGCTTCGAGCTCGGACGCGACCTTCGCGCGTGGGGACCGCCCGTGCACGCGCGCATCGACGCAGAGGACACGGGGCTGCTCGACGCCGAGCGCGTGTTTCGCGACGCGGTTCCGTGGCTCGAGTGGCCGCAGCGGTAGCGCTCGCTCGCGACGATCACCGCGTGCGGCGTCGCGCGTGGCGTCGCGCGAAGCTCGCGCACAGGGCGACCACCCCAACGATCGCGCCCGTGGGGCGTCGTGGCTGCGCGGGAGCTCGGCAGCCGCAGCCGCTCGGAGCGGCCGGGGACGTTCCACCATCGCGGCCTGCGTCGGTTGATGGTGCGCCGTCGATCGTCGGCACACCGCCGTCACTCGTAGCGCTGCTGTCTGCCTGCTGCGCGTCGGGCATGGCCGCGTCGACGCCGCCTCCATCCAGGCTCGGGGTGACGCGGTAGAAGACGGTTCCGTCGCTGACGACCTCGGGGGACGCGCCGGTCGGGCCGAGGGCTCGCACGGCGAAGAAGTATCGGCCGCCGTCGCGGAGCCCTTCGCTGTGCGAGGCGCGCAGCACGTCGGGGCGGACTTGAATAAATGGGTTCGACGGCGTCATCGCGTTGCGCGTGATCGCGGTCCCGCCGCTCGTGAAGACCGCGTACTCGTAGCCCGTCGCGCCCGCCACCGCGGTCCACTCGGCGGCCAGCGCTTGCCCGCGCGTCTCGTCGATGTCCGCGGCTCCCGCGGGGTCGCCGACGTTGATGTCGCGCACCGCAGTCGGCGGCTCGAACGCCTGCGAATCCACGCCGTACAAGAACCCATCGGCGGCGGTGACGACCACTTCGTCGAGCCCGTCGCCGTCGGTGTCCGCGAGGATCGGCTGACCGACGCCGGCCCTGAAGTTCACGCTCCAGATCAGGCTCGAGGCGCACGGATCGACCGCGTAGAGAAAGCCGTCCGTGCTGCCCACGAGCGCAGCGACGCGCCCGTCGCCGAGGTCCTGCGTCGTCGACACGTTGCCGAGCGAGCCGACGATCGGCGTCGCGGCGCGCGCTTCGGCCTCCGTCGCGAACAGCCTTCCTCCCGCGAGGACGACGCTCGGGATGGCGCTGTCCGTTCGGTGCGTCGCGACGTCGACGATCGCGAGACGCGCGCTCGCCTCGGGGGGCTGCAGGTACTTGAGCGTCGTTCCGCACTGGACGACGGCGCCGAACACGCGAAGCGCGCCGAACGGCGCGCGAAAGCGCCACGTCTCGTCGAAGTCGGCGCTCACGGGCGAGGCCAGCGAGACCGCGCCCGGCTCTGCGCCGGAGGCCGCGAAGAGGTTCGTGATCGATCCCGCCGACGAGAGACCGCGCACGGTGATGGGCATCGCCGAGTACGTGTTGATCCTCGACGACGCGAGCAGCGAACCAGACGCGCCGCTGTAGAGCTTCATCGGTCCGAACGTGACGAGCAGATCGTCGTTGGTGTCTGCGTCGAGTCGATCGACGGCGATGTAGCCGGGGATGCTGCTGCCGGTCGCGATCCCCGTCGTGCGCCACGCGACCGAACCCGCGCGAACCGCGACGATCTGGCCGATTCCGTCGTTGCCGTTGACGGGCGCGGCGTACGCGGGGCTCGCGCCGCGCAGAGGAACCGTGTCGCCCGTAAACGCCTGGGTGCTCGTCACGGCGGTCGTTCGAAACACCTCGCTTCGACCGTCCATCATCCGCGCGACGATCGCGCCCGACTCTTGCGCGACGACGCGATCGATCGTGCCGTCTCGGTTTTCGTCATCGAGCAGAGGAAAGCGCGCGCCGCGCCACTCCCACGTCACGCGCGGCGCGACAGACAGCGACGCGCCCGCGGCGCGAATGCGCAGGAGCACCCCGCGACCGTCGTTGGTCACGATGTCGTTGACCGGCTCGCTGTCGAAGCGCCCCGCGGTCGGGATCGGCCCGAGCCCCCACGGGCCCGAATAGAATCCCCCCGAGCGAACGCCGCGCTCGGGAAACTCCGGCGTCCCACCCTGATTGAGCGCGCGGAGCATCGGGTCGAGCACGACGATGTACCCGTCGCTCTGCGCGACGAGCAGCCCCTGTCCCATGGTCACGACGTTTTGCTGCGGAACCACCGCGACCGCGCTCGTGTCCGCCGGAAGCGCGTAGCGCGCGACCGCCGTCAACGCGCCCGAGCCGCGCGGGTCGAACACTTCGATCGCGCCTCCACGCACGAGCACGAGCGCCCGCTGCGCCGGGTTGGACGGCAGCGGCGCGGTGACGGCGAGGTTGCGAGCGCTCCCGCCGAGCCCCGCGCTCGTATCGACATAGCGAGGGAGCGTCCCGTCGGCGATCGTGAAGGCCGGCGTCGACACGGCCCCGCTCGTGAGCGCCGCGCCGCGGTAGCCTTCGATCATCGCCCCGCGGCGAACGAGCACGACAGGGCGCTCTGTGGCTCCGAGCGAAACGACCCCGAGCAGCGACGTCCCCGCGATCGAGCCGCGCACGGTTCCTGTGGAGGCCGAGAGCACGTACGTCACGCGCGAGCCGGCTTCGCGAAAGGTCGTCACGAGCTCGATCGAGCCGTCGCCGTCGAGGTCCACAGCGCTGTGCTCGACGAACTCGTGCGCGTCGCTGACGAGGTTCATCGCGGCGCGCGACCAGCGCACATAGAGCCGCTGCGCCGCCGGTCGCGACGGGTCGTAGCTCAACACGAACGCGTGCCGCGAGTTGTCCGGAAGCGGGTACGTGTTGTTCGATAGCCCCACGATGTCGAGCCGCCCGTCGCCGTCGACGTCGAGGACCTGCGTCGTCACGAGCCCGAACGGCAGCGCGAATCCCAGGGAGAAACCTCCGTTGGTGTCCGCGCCCGTCGCGTTGATCTTCTGCCCCGTGCGCCCGTTGTAGAGGTACGCGTAGCGAGTTCCGAACGCGACGACCTCGGGGACGCCGTCGTTGTCGAGGTCTGCCACGACGTCGTTGAAGCTCGCCGCGTAGTCGCGCCCCGTGGGCAACGTCCAGAGCCGCGCGCTTCCGTCGTCGACGCCCGAGCCGAACCCGCGCGCGAAGGAAAATCCGAACATCGACTCTGGGCGCGGCTGCAGTTGGCTCGAGGCCATGTCCGCGACGTACAGGTCTGGCGTCGCGTCCGCGTCGATCCGCGCGATGCGCACTTCTCCGATGCGCGGGCTGAAGTCCGTCGGCCGCGTTCGCCAGAGCAATCGCCCCGAGCGCGCCGACACGAGAACCACCAGCCCCGGCGATCCCGTAGCTACAATCTCTCGCTCGCCGTCGCCGTCGAAGTCCGCGATCCCATCGATCCGAAAGAGCCCGAGCGGCGCGGTCTCCCACAAGAGCGTGTCGTCGGGGCGCTTGGCCACGAGCTTTCCGCTCGCGATGAACACCAGCTCGTTGCGCGCGTCGCCTTCGACGTTCTCGACGAGCAGCTGGTTCGGCGCGACGCTGCCTCCCAGATAGTGCCGCCACGCGATGGCCGGACGCGACAACCGCGCGGTCCCGGACGCGCGCGCGGTGCGCTGCGGGTTCTGTCCGATCATCGGCCAATCCGCGCGCGCGGTCTGCGACGAAGCGACGACCGAGAGCGCAGCGAGACAAGCGACGCGACGCAACAACATGCGACGCAGGGTATCACGGGGAAATTCGAGGCTCGCGCGAGGGGCCCGAGCGACGCGCACAACGAGTGACTCCGACACGGGCCGAGGCAACGGCAAATTTGCCGCCCCTTCGGCAAACCTGCCGAACTCGTGGCGACGCCGAACGGGCGCGCGGGACACCGCGATGACGAGATCCTCGGGTGAGCTCCGCGGCGCGATGACGATGTTCCAGCGATCGCATCGAGCTGTCGCCCCATGGTGCGCA
Source organism: Myxococcales bacterium (assembly GCA_016793325.1). Lineage (GTDB taxonomy): Bacteria > Myxococcota_A > Polyangia > Polyangiales. The sequence goes on from JAEUKI010000040.1 coordinate 359,300, forward strand.
GCGACGCCTGCGGCTATACCAACGATTGAAGACACGACACCAAGAACACGATGGGGGTGAGGCAATGCGTTCGCTCGGCGCGCGAGTCAGACATTCGAGACACCGAAGATCGCTCGTCGCGGTGGCGCTCGGCGCGCTCATCGCGGCGGGCTGCGGAGCGAAAACCGGCCTCGTCGCGCCCTGCATCGCAGAGGCAGTCACCGAGACGCCCGACATCGTCTTCGTGCTCGATCGATCGGGAAGCACCGGCGGACCGCTCGGTGCGCGTGGGCTCATCGACGACATGAAGGACTCGGTCGAAGCCACCTTGAACGCAGTGGGCTCTGCAGCGCGAGTCGGCGTTGTGCTCTATCCCGATCGCAACACCGACTATTGTGACTTCACGGGGCAGGACGTCGTGGCCCCGTCGGAGACGAGCCTCGAGCAGGTCCGCACACTGGTACGTTCGGCGCAACCTGGAGGGATGACGCCTACGTTCGACGCGCTGAACGCCGCCGATCGCGTACTTCGCGAGTCTGGCGCAAGTGGGGCTCGACGCCAGCTTGTCGTGCTCGCGACTGACGGCGGCGCGCAGTGCAACCCATCGCTCGACCCGTTTCAGTGCGATTGCTCCGAGAACTCACAAACCTCGTGCCGATGGACCGAAGGCTCACGATACTGCCTGGACCCGAGGCCTCCCGAGGCGGCATCGATGCTGGTTTCACGGGGAGTGCCGACGGCAGTCATTGGGCTCGGCGTCGGCCTCTTCCCGGAGCGAATCCTTCGCCAGTTGACTGCGGTTTCGCAGGCCGGTGGATCGCTTGGCGGAAGCGAACGACCGTACTTCCTTGCGACACAACCGCAAGAACTCACCGCAATCTTGCGCCGACTGGTGGTCGAGAGCGCCTACTGCACGCTGCGGATCGAAGGAACCATCCGGACCACTCCGCGCGCGATCGAATTCGAGGGGCAACGATTCGAGCGCGAGATTGGACCTCGTCCTTCGTGGACAGCACGCCCGAGCGAACGGCGGCTGTTGCTCTCTGGATCTCTTTGCGAGTTTGCGATCGAACGGAGGGCGCGTCGTTGGAACGTGGTTCCGAACGATCGATGCGACGTCGTCGACTGACCCTGCACCGCCACTCATTCGATCGACGTGCATTTCTCGATGCATTCGTGGCGGTTCGACTCGCCTTCAACGGTCTCGTCCATGGCCGACGCGCGCCTCATTTCGACGACGTTCAATGGAGGCGTGGTTCAGGCTGTGACGTTGGCGATGAGCGCGCCCTCTGCCCCCCCTCCGGCAAACTTGCCGCCCACTCCTCGCCGCTCACCCGCCGTGGCTCAGTAGTACCGACGCCACTCGCGGTCGTAGTACTGCACGAGCACCTGGTTGTTGAGTCGATTGACGGCAGTCTCGACCCGCGCCATGTCCGGCGGAAACACGAACAGCGTTGGCAGCATTTCGTCCGACAGATACCGCAGCCCCGTGGGCAGTCGCTCGAACGCGCGGGGTGCATCGAGCGTCGCGAGCACGTAGCCCCACTCGCCGAACGAGGGAACCGACGCGTGATACGGGCGCGTGCGAAACCCGGCGGCTTCCATGGTCGTCGCGACGCACCAAAACGATTGCCGCGCGGCCAACGGAGAAGTGCTCTGCACCACGACCACCGCACCGGTATTCAACCGTGTCTTCAAGAGCGCGTAGAAGCGCGTCGTGTACAGCTTGCCGAGCGAGAAGTGGTTGGGGTCGGGAAAGTCCACGATGACCGCGTCGAACCGATCGTTCGCGCGCGTGAGCCACACCATGGCGTCGTCGTTGACGACGGTGACGCGGCGATCGCGCAGCGAGTTGCGGTTGAGCCGCACGACCGGGTCGAACCCGAGGGCCATCTCGGTCATCGCGGGGTCGAGGTCGACGAGCGTGACCGAGCGCACGTCCGGGTAGCGCAGGATCTCGCGGACCGCGAGGCCGTCGCCGCCGCCCAAGACGAGCACACGATTTCGAGACGGCGCCGACGAGAGCGCTGGGTGCACGAGCGCCTCGTGGTAGCGGTGCTCGTCGACGCTGGCGAACTGGAGGTTTCCGTCGAGGAAGAGCTGCATCGAGCCGCGGCCCGAGGTCACGACGATGCGCTGGTACGCGCTCTTCTTCGCGTACACGACGGGGTCGGGAAACATCGCGTCTTCGGCGATCGGCGCGAGCCTCGGCGACACGAGAAACAGCGTGAACAGCAGCGCGGCGCACAGCGCGCACTTCACCCGCAGCCACCGGGGCGGGCCGACGCTCGGGCCGAGCGCGTACGTCGCGAGCAGCGCGGCGAGCGACTGGGCGACGCCGAAGAGCAGGGCTGTTCGCGCGAGGCCGAGCTTGGGGAGCGCGAGCATCGAGAGCGCGAGCGAGCCGATCACGGCGCCCACGTAATCAACCGCGAGCGCGCGGGCCACGAGGTCCTTGAGGACCATCTGCCGACGGAGCACGCGGAGCAAGAGAGGGAGCGCGACGCCGATGAGCGCTCCTGTGGCGAGCACGACGCCGTAGAGCACCGGGCGAAAGAAGCCGCTGCGTGGAAAGGTGATGAGCAAGAGCTCGCAGGACGTTCCCCCGACGGTGGCCGCGGCGAGCGAGGCTTCGACGAAGAGCCTCCCTGGCGGCTCGACGCTCTTCGAGAGGTACGCCCCGACGCCCATGGCCGACAGAAACGCGCCCACGACGAGGGAGAACTGCGTGACCGAGTCGCCGAGCACGTAGCTCGCGACGGCGCCGGCCAGGAGCTGGTACGCCAGCCCGCAGGTCGACAGCAGAAACACCGTCACGAAGATCAGCGCGCGATTCACTTACCGCCGAAGCCGCCGAACGAGCTGCCGCCGCCGCTGTAGCTGTAGCCGCCGCTCGAGTAGCTGCCGCCCGTTCCGTCGCTGTTGGCGGCGATGCAGATGATCACGAGCACGATGACGACGAAGACGCCGATGCTGACCATCCCGCCCATCACGCCGCCGCCTTCGCTCGAGCCGTCGCTCGAATAGCTGGGCGTCGGGTTGTACGCGAAGCCCGTGGCCATCGCGCTGGGATTGACGCCGAACGCTTGCGCGATCTGCGCGAAGGCGACGGGCGTGCAGTAGCTCCAAGAGATCTCGTCCGCGGTCTTCTCGCGCGAGAGCACGTCGTTGCCCGCGATGAAGTCCGTGGCGGCGACGGTCTCGCCGACCTCGACCTTCCAATAGAACTCGCCGAGCACGTACTCGACGCGCGCGTCGTTGCGGTTGCGGAGCTGAAACGTGCGACCGTGCCACAGGGCCTGGTACTCGTTGCACTGCACGTCCGCCGCGGAGATCGGGTTGACGAAGAGCCAGTTGCCCTCGTCGAGCATGAGCCATCGAAAGCCGACGGTCTTGCTGTAGAGCAAGTACTCCTGCCAGAAGAACTGCTCGCCGTCGACGAAGGCGCTGCGCTCGACGTAGCCGATGACGATGTACTGCGTTCCGCCGAGGTTTCCTTCGACGCCGAGGGGGATCACGGGGCGCTGGCGCGCGGCGTTTTGCCGAGCGAGCACCTGCATCGTGTTCGAGTCGCTGATCGTGTTGCAGTGCTTGCACGCGACGCGCTCGACGCCGGGCTTGGGGGCTGGGAGCTTTCCGCCGCAGTTTTGGCAGGTGAGCTCGGTGAGCGCTGCTTTTTGCGCGCCGGGGCGCTCGCCGCCGCGCGGGTTGAGCTGCACTTCGCCGAGCGGAACGATCATGCCGACGAAGATCTCGGGCGGCTTCGTTCCGTCGTTGTAGTCGAGCGTCGCGAAGGCTCCGCCGGCGCCGTGGCAGTCCGCGTAGAACCGCTGCGCGCTCGGGGTGTACGGCAGCTCGCCCTCCGCCGTGAGCATGCGCGCGTTGCGTCGCTCGACGACCTTGAACGTCCCGTAGCGCCCGAGGTTGACGGGCGACTCGACGACGAGCGTCTGCGGCGGCGGCAGCGGGATCGCGTCGTTGATTTTTTGTGTCGCGTACAGGTTGCCCTGCGCCTCGGCGAGCCAGCCGATCTGCCCGTCGTTGAACTGGACGTAGAACTCGTCCCACGGCCCGCGGCCGTAATCGAGCTGCACGCGCCCGAGCACCTCGAACGACTTGCCGCGAAACGTCCCGCGGTCGCCCACGGCGAGCGTGCTCGCGGTGTTCGCGAGGTCCGCGGCCTTGCCGAGGTTCTTCCAGTCGCGATCGGTGCGCACCACGACGGTGCGGCAGAACTTGCAGACCTGCGAGGCGCTCGCGCCCGCGCCGAACGACATCGGCGCTCCGCAATTGGGGCACTGTCCCTGCGCTACGGCCATCGATCAACCTCCCCGCAGCGTGGCAGCGATCACCGTGGCGATCCCGAGCGCGAAGCCCGCGAAGATCACCGCCGTCGCATCGTTGCGCTCGCGCGAGATTTGTTGCGTGAGCGGCGTCGGCGCGCTGCGCGCCATGAGCCCGACGAACAGGCCGAACACCAAGAGCCCCAGCGTGCCGCTGATCGCGACCTTACCCGCGCTAGAGAGCGTTGCGACGATCGAGGATCCCATTGATTCGATGACTCGGCCGCAGAGAGATAGCACAGAGCGGCGCTCCAGTGTGACAGTTCGCCCGACGCCGAAGCGCCGTCCGTTGGCAGCGCGCGCCTTCGTGTACCCTCTTCGCTCCGATGGCTCTCGTTCGCGACGCGCACTGCCACTCGTGCGGTGCAGCTTTTTCAGACACGTCGACGTACCCGCGCGTGTGCGCCCAATGCAAAGCGCAGGTGTGGGCCAACCCGATTCCTGTGTCGGTCGTGCTCGTTCCCGTGAGGCACCAAGGGCGCGTGGGGCTGCTCGTCGTGCGGCGATCGATCGAGCCGAAGAAGGGGCTGCTCGCGCTCGTCGGAGGATTTCTCGAAGAGCACGAGACGTGGCAGCAGGGCGGCGCGCGCGAGGTTCGCGAAGAGACCGACGTCGTGATCGACCACACATCGCTGGTCCCGTTTTGGTTTACGAGCACCGAGCCGAGGCCCAATCGCGTGCTGCTCTTCTCGACAGCAACCGAGATGGACGCGAGCGCGCTGCCGGTATTCACAGCCACCAACGAGACGAGCGAGCGAGGGCTCGTGTTCGGCCCCGAAGGGCTCGAGGCGGTGTTCGCGTTTCCCCTGCACATCGAGGCCGTTCGGAGGTTCTTCGCCGCGCGCGGGATCACCGGAGCCCACGAATTCATCACCGTGTAGCGCGCGACCGCGCACCTCGAACTCTTTCGATCTCGATCGAAGAACTTTCTGACGCGCGGGCTCGTCACAATCGCCGCGACCCTCACAGACACAGCGCGCCCGCCCCGCGACCGCGCACGAGACAGGAAGCTGCCCATGAGCGACGAGACGACCCCCGTAGAAGCCCAGTGGATCCAGTGTTCGACCTGCGCGCGGCACGTCCGCGCCCACGAGAGCGGGTGCCCGTTTTGCGCGCGCGACGCCAAGGTGGGCGAGAAGCCCATCGCCCCCGCGGCCGCGGTCATCGCAGCGCTCGTCGCGCTCGTCCCGACCGATACGCTCGCCGAGCGGCGCGCGGGAGGCGTGCAGCGAGGCGCTCAGTCGATCATGCAAGTCCAAGCGTACGGCGCGCCTGCGCCGGCATACGGGCTCGCGCCTCCGCCCGTCGACGATCAACCGCCGCCTGCGAACGTCACCGCGTCCGTCACGGCGATCACCGTGCGCGACACCGACAGCCGGAGATCGCGGCTCAACATCATGCGCTCGGTCCGCGCCGTGCAAACGTGCGCTGATCGAGCGCTTCCCGCGGCGCGCGCCAATCGACCGCCGGTCTCCGTGGCGGTCCTCGTCGAAGTGCGGCTGTCGTCATCGTCCGCGCCGACGACCAGCGTTCGCTCTGCGCCGCGGATCGGGGCGCTCGACGCGTGCATCAGCAACGCGCTGCGAGGGCTCACGTGGGCGCAGCCCGAACAAGCGACGACCGCGAGCGTGCGCTGGACCTATCGGCTCTCGCGTCCCGCGCCGGCGCGCGGTCGCCGTTGAGCGACGGGGTGTGATTGCCGTTCGTGCGCAGGGGAGGTTCGGCTCGAGGTTGGGAGCCTCGCGATTCTGTCCTGAAAAATCGCTGACAGAACTCGCATGGCTGTGAACCGGGAGCCAAGGGGCCCGGCAACAGCGCACCTGCGGTGCGGAGCGCAGCGGGCTCTCGCCCGCAGCTACGAGGGCGTCCCGTTGAACGCTCGATCGACTCGCACGCGGTCCTCGTCGACCGACCCGATCCTCGACTCGTTCGGCGGTGCTCTGTTCGTGAATTTGCA